>NZ_JBSPTN010000016.1:0-118804 GCF_053850495.1 Pseudomonas sp. CFBP 5748 | reverse complement strand
TCGTTCTGGTATCCCTGATAGAAACTTCAGGGGATTTTACCTAAGACCTTGAAAGGGATGGCCGTAAGGGCGGAACCATAAGCAGCCGTTACCGCAGCAACGGATATGTACCCCAACCAACCCAAAAAACAGCATTACCCCCTATCGCCACAGACGCCCCAGAAAACAGCCATAAAAAAAGGCCACCCAAAGGCAGCCTTTAAAAACTAGAGAGGTTTTTTGCTTACACAGCCGCAACAGGGCGCATGTAAGAGATTGGTGCGGTGCTGGCGTCTTCGAACGTCACGACTTCCCAAGCATCTTTCTGCTCAATCAACTTGCGCAGCAGCTGGTTGTTCAATGCGTGGCCGGACTTGAAGCCCCTGAACTCACCAATCAGGCTATTGCCCAGCAGGTAGAGGTCGCCGATTGCATCGAGGATCTTGTGCTTGACGAATTCGTCTTCATAACGAAGGCCGTCTTCGTTCAACACACCATCGGAATCGACCACGATCGCATTTTCAACACTGCCGCCGAGTGCGAGGTTGTGCTTGCGCAGGTACTCGATATCACTCATGAAACCAAAGGTGCGGGCGCGGCTGACTTCTTTTACGAACGAAGTGCTGGAAAAATCCACGCTTGCACTCTGGGTGCGGTCACGGAAAACCGGGTGATCGAAATCGATCTCGAAGCTCACCTTGAAACCTTCGAAAGGGACGAAAGTGGCGCGCTTGTCGCCATCTTCCACTGTCACTTCCCGCAGGATGCGGATGAACTTCTTGGCGGCGTCCTGCTCTTCCAGGCCAGCCGACTGAATCAGGAATACGAAGGGTCCGGCACTGCCATCCATGATCGGTACTTCGGACGCGGAGAGCTCGACGTAGGCGTTATCGATGCCCAGGCCAGCCATGGCCGAGAGCAAATGCTCCACCGTGTCCACTTTGGTGTCACCGTTGACCAATGTGGTCGACATAGTGGTTTCACCAACGTTTTCCGCGCGAGCAGGAATCTGCACCACAGGGTCGAGGTCGGCACGACAAAACACGATGCCGGTATCGACAGGTGCTGGCTTGAGGGTCAGGTAGACCTTCTCGCCGGAGTGCAGGCCGACACCTGTGGCACGGATAATATTCTTCAGGGTGCGTTGTTTAATCATGGCATGGGCCGCTTCAGCGCAAATTGCGAACTGGTATCAACAAAGGCTGGCGATGATAGCAGACCAGACCTTTGCTGAACACCAATCACCCGTATCCCCCTGATACATTTCATCAATCGGCCTGACGACGCAGGAATGCCGGGATGTCCAGGTAATCCAGATCGTCTTGCGGATTCATCTTCGCGGCAGTCGCAGTACCGGCCTGGGCCTGGTTGCGCATGACGGTCGGACGGTCCAGGTCACGGTAGTTCACCGCAGGCGCTTCCTGACGGGAGGACACTTGTTGTTGCGGTTGCGAAGCCATAGAGGTGTGAACGGTATTGTCGATGACCTTCACAGGCTTCTCGATTTTCGCGCCCAGACCGGTGGCAACCACGGTGACGTGCAACTCGTCGCGCATGTCCGGATCGATAACGGTACCGACCTTGACCATCGCGTGCTCGGAAGCGAAGGCTTCGATGATGCTACCCACGTCGGAGTACTCACCCAGGGACAGGTCAGGACCGGCGGTGATGTTCACCAGGATGCCGCGTGCACCTTGCAGGTTCACGTCTTCGAGCAACGGGTTGCGAATGGCCGCTTCGGTGGCCTCGCGTGCACGGTTCGGACCGCTGGCGCAGCCAGTGCCCATCATCGCCATGCCCATTTCGCTCATGACAGTCCGTACGTCGGCAAAGTCGACGTTGATCATGCCCGGACGCTTGATGATGTCGGAGATACCGCGAACGGCACCGGCCAGTACGTCATCGGCCTTGGCGAAAGCCGACAAGAGGCTTGCGTCTTTACCGAGGATGGTCAGCAGCTTCTCGTTAGGAATGGTGATCAACGAGTCGACGCTTTCAGACAGCAGACGGATACCTTCGTCGGCGATCTGCATACGCTTGCGGCCTTCGAAAGGGAACGGACGAGTCACCACCGCAACGGTGAGGATCCCCATTTCCTTGGCCACTTCGGCAATGATTGGCGCCGCACCGGTACCGGTACCGCCGCCCATGCCCGTGGTGATGAACACCATGTTGGTGCCTTGCAGGACTTCAGCAATGCGCTCACGGTCTTCGAGAGCGGCCTGACGACCGACTTCAGGGTTGGCGCCGGCGCCCAGGCCTTTGGTTACGCCAGTGCCCAATTGCAGGATGGTCCGCGCGCCGATGGATTTCAGCGCCTGGGCATCAGTGTTGGCGCAGATGAATTCAACGCCTTCAATGTTGCTCTTGACCATGTGGTTGACAGCGTTGCCGCCGCCACCGCCGACACCGATTACTTTAATAACCGGGCTAGCGGGGATGTTGTCTACGAGTTCGAACATTTTCCCTCTCCTTTCATTCTCTAGTTTTTTCGCCTACTGCGTTTGTTGCGTCTTCCGGCGCCAAGCTGGGCTGGGCGCTTGAAGCTTTAAACCGGTGTTAGAAGTTGCCCTTGACCCAGGCCTGGAGCCGCTCGAACAGCGGAGCCTTCGGCTCGTCGCTGCTGTAGCTGTCGCGGCTGCCTATCCCTGAGAACGAAATTCCGTCGGACTGCTTCTGCAGGCCGTACATCAACAGGCCCACGCCGGTGGAATAAATCGGGTTGCGGACCACGTCATCCAGGCCCTTGACGCCATGGGGCACGCCCAGGCGTACCGGCATGTGGAAAATCTCTTCGGCCAGTTCCACCGCACCTTCCATCTTCGACGTACCGCCGGTCAGCACGATGCCGGCCGGGATCAGGTCTTCGTAGCCGCTGCGGCGCAGTTCGGCCTGGATCAGCGTGAACAGCTCGTCGTAACGCGGCTCGACCACTTCGGCCAGGGCCTGGCGGGACAGCTCGCGCGGTGGACGGTCGCCAACGCTTGGCACCTTGATGGTTTCACCGGCACCGGCCAGTTTCGCCAGGGCGCAGGCGTAGCGGATCTTGATTTCCTCGGCGTACTGGGTCGGCGTGCGCAGGGCCATGGCGATGTCGTTGGTCACCTGGTCACCGGCAATCGGGATCACCGCCGTATGACGAATGGCGCCTTCGGTGAAGATCGCGATGTCGGTGGTACCGCCGCCGATGTCCACCAGGCACACGCCCAGCTCTTTCTCGTCGTCGGTCAGCACCGAGTAGGCCGAGGCCAGTTGCTCGAGGATGATGTCGTCGATTTCCAGGCCGCAGCGGCGCACGCATTTTTCGATGTTCTGCGCGGCATTCACTGCACAGGTGACCACGTGGACCTTGGCTTCCAGGCGGACGCCGGACATGCCCAGGGGTTCACGCACGCCTTCCTGGTTATCGATCACATAATCCTGCGGCAGGGTGTGCAGCACCCGCTGGTCGGCCGGGATCGCCACGGCCTGGGCCGCGTCGAGTACGCGCTCGAGGTCGGCGGAGCTGACTTCGCGATCACGGATCGCCACGATGCCGTGGGAGTTCAGGCTGCGGATGTGATTGCCCGCCACGCCAACGAACGCCGAGTGGATCCGGCAACCGGCCATCAGCTGCGCCTCTTCGATGGCGCGCTGGATCGATTGCACGGTGGACTCGATGTTCACCACCACGCCTTTTTTCAAGCCACGGGACGGATGAGTACCGATCCCGACGATGACCAGCGTGCCGTCGTCCGCGACCTCGCCTACCAGCGCTACCACCTTGGAAGTGCCGATATCCAGACCGACGATCATTTTTCCGCTTTGCACGTTTGCCATGGTCCTGCCTCTTCTTAATTCTTCGCGACGGCGGGTGCGGCCGTCGTCGGCGCTACAGGTTCCCGCCAGCCAACAGCGAGGCCGTTGGCGTAGCGCAGATCGATGCGCGCAATGTTCGTAATCTGTTCTTTAAGCGTCTTGTCATAGATGGCGATGAAGCGGCGCATCTTTTCCACCAGGTTGCCGCGACCGAGCAGCAGCTCGATGCCCGGGCCTGAGCTGCCCGCGCCAGTGGTCAGAAACCAGCTGCCGCGCTCACGCAATTCCAGGCGCGCGATGGAGAAGCCCAGTGGCCGCAACATCTGACTCAACACCTGGTACTGCTGCATCACTTGCTGCTGGGCCCGCTGTGGGCCGAACAGTTGTGGCAAATGTTCATAGTTGGCCAGTTCTCGCGGCGTAAACGCCTGGCCCTGGTTGTTCAACAGCGATTCGTCGCCCCAGCGGGCCACCGGCAGTTGTTCTTCCAGGCGAATGGAAATCTGGTCAGGCCATACCCGACGGACTTCTGCGTGAGCGATCCAGGGCATCTGCTCCAGCTCCGTGCGCATGCCCGCCAGGTCGATGGTGAAAAAGCTCGAGGCCACGAACGGGGCGATCCGCTGCTGCACCGCCTGCTGGCTGATGTAGCTCAGGTCACCCTGGACGTTGATCCGGGCAATCGGCCGGTCGGCGTAAGGCAGCAACCGCTGGGCACCTTCATACGTACCGAACCCCAACACCACCAGCAGCACCGGCCAGAACAGGCTCTTGAGAAAGCCAAAATTGGCTTTCGGCAGACGCGCCGACATCGGCTCCTTGGCCACCATTCGGCTGGCACCCCGCGGCACCGGCTTGCGACCGGGTGCGGATGGCTGATGACGAAGCGATGCGCCTTGCATGGCTTAACCTCTTGACTCTTGATTGCCGACACTGGCAGCCAGGATCGACAGCACCAGTTGCTGGAAATCCAGGCCGGCGGCACGGGCCGCCATCGGTACCAGGCTGTGATCGGTCATGCCGGGCGCGGTGTTGACTTCCAGGAACCAGAACTGCCCATCGGCGTCCTGCATCACGTCCGCCCTCCCCCAACCGGCAATACCCAGCGCCTCACAGGCCTTGGCCGTGAGGTCCATCAGTTGTTTTTCCTTGGCGGCGTCCAGCCCGCAGGGAATGCGGTACTGGGTATCGTTGGCGACGTACTTGGCGTCGTAGTCGTAGAACGTATGCGGGGTGCCCAGCGCAATCGGTGGCAACACCTGGTCACGCAGGGTGGCGATGGTGAACTCGGGACCTGTGATCCACTGCTCGACCAACACTTGCGAATCGTAGGAACTGGCGTCTTTCCATGCCGCGGTCAACTCAGGCAGCGAAGTCACTTTCGCCATGCCAATACTTGAACCTTCATGGGCCGGTTTGACGATCAAAGGGAAGCCCAGTTCCGTGGCCGCCGAAATACAATCGGCCTCGCTTGCGAGCACGGCGTGACGCGGCGTCGGAATGCCGAGGCTGTGCCAGACCTGCTTGGTGCGCAGCTTGTCCATCGCCAGGGCGGAAGCCAGGATGCCGCTGCCGGTGTAGGGAATGCCCAGGCACTCGAGCAAGCCTTGCATGCTGCCGTCTTCACCGCCACGGCCATGAAGGATGATGAACGCGCGGTCGATCTTCTCGTTCAGCAGACGCTGAAGGAAGTCGTCGCCCACGTCGATGCCGAAAGCGTCGACACCGGCGCTTTGCAGGGCTTGCAGCACAGCATTGCCGGACTTGAGGGATACCTCGCGCTCGGCGCTCTTGCCGCCGAACAATACGGCAACGCGGCCGAAGGCTTTCGGCTCAAGGGTCGAGACCAGGTTGGCGTAGGCAGCAGTCATTTCAGTTTCCCCTCGCTGGAAGCCACGATTGCCCCGGCGAATAACGGACTTTTCAACAGTTTCGGGGCCAGGCCACCGATGTCACCGGCACCCTGGCACAGCAGGATGTCGCCAGCGCGCAGCAGCGGCTTGACCAGCGGCGCGAGGTCCACGCCGCGCTCGATGTAGATCGGGTCCAGCTGGCCGCGCTGGCGAATGCTGTGGCACAGCTGACGGCTGTCGGCGCCGGGAATCGGCTCTTCACCGGCCGGATAGACTTCCATCAACAGCAACACGTTGGCATCGGCCAACACCTGGACGAAATCGTCATACAGGTCGCGGGTGCGGCTGTAGCGGTGTGGTTGGTAGACCATCACCAGGCGACGCTCCGGCCAGCCACCGCGCACGGCCTTGATCACCGCCGCGACTTCGGTCGGGTGGTGGCCGTAATCGTCCACCAGCATCACGTTGCCGCCGTCCACCGGCAGTTCGCCGTAGACCTGGAAACGTCGGCCCACGCCCTGGAACCCGGACAGGCCCTGAACGATAGCTTCATCGCTGACGCCTTCGTCAGTGGCGATGCAAATGGTGGCCAGGGAGTTGAGCACGTTGTGGTTACCCGGCATGTTCACCGACACATCCAGTGGCTCACGGTCCGGGCGCAACACGGTGAAGAACGTCTGCATACCCTGCTGGCGCACGTTGATGGCGCGCACGTCGGCTTCTTCGCCAAAACCGTAGGTCACGGTCGGACGTTTGATCAGCGGCAGGATTTCACGTACCACCGGGTCGTCCAGGCACACCACCGCCAAACCATAGAACGGCAGGTTGTGCAGGAACTCGACGAAGGTTTTCTTCAACTTGTTGAAGTCGCCGTCATAGGTCGCCATGTGATCGGCATCGATGTTGGTGACCACGGCCACCAGCGGTTGCAGGTGCAGGAAACTGGCGTCGCTCTCGTCGGCTTCGGCGATCAGGTAGCGGCTGGTACCCAGCTGGGCATTGGTGCCCGCGGCGTTCAGGCGCCCACCGATCACGAAGGTCGGATCCAGGCCGCCGGCAGCGAACACCGAAGCGATCAGGCTGGTAGTGGTGGTCTTGCCGTGAGTACCGGCGACGGCGATGCCGTGGCGATAGCGCATCAGCTCGGCCAGCATCTCAGCCCGAGGCACCACGGGAATGCGGCGTTCCAGGGCGGTGGCGACTTCCGGGTTGGAGGTGTTCACGGCACTGGAGACCACCAGCACGTCGGCATTGGCGGCGTTCTCGGCGCGGTGCCCGATAAAGATCTGGGCGCCAAAGGACTCCAGGCGCTCGGTGACCGGAGAGGCCTTCAGGTCGGAACCGGAAACCTGGTAACCCAGGTTCAGCAGCACTTCGGCAATCCCGCACATGCCCACGCCGCCGATACCGACGAAGTGGATGCGGCGGATACGGCGCATTTCCGGTTGCGGCATGGCTTTGCGATTCTCAACCATGGGCCACCTCCAGGCAGGTATCGACCACTTGGGCCGTAGCATCGGGTTTGGCCAGGCGGCGGGCGGCACGGGCCATGTCTTCAAGTCGTTGCGGCTGCATCAAAACCTCTGTCAGGCGGGCGGCAAGATCCGCGGCGCCAGTCGTTCTTTGCGGCATCAGGAAGGCAGCGCCTTCACGGGCCAAATAATCAGCATTGCGGGTCTGGTGATCGTCGATGGCGTGGGGCAAAGGCACCAGCATCGAGGGCAGACCGGCGGCAGCCAGTTCGCTGATGGTCAGCGCGCCTGCGCGGCAAACCACCAGGTCGGCCCAGCCATAGGCTTGGGCCATGTCTTTGATGAAAGGCTGCACCTGCGCCTCGACGCCTGCGGCGCGATAGCGCTCGGCGGTCACTTCATCGTGATTTTTGCCGGCCTGATGGAACACTTCCGGTCGCAGTTCGGGGGCGACCTGCGACAAGGCTTCAGGCAGCAATTTGTTCAACGGCTCTGCCCCCAGGCTTCCGCCCAGGATCAGTAAGCGCGCCTTGCGTCCGGCCAGGGCCGGGCGCGGTGTATCGAGGAACAGCTCGGTACGCACCGGATTACCGGTGGTGCGACGGCTGCCCGACAGGGTAAAGGTGTCGGGAAAGGCTTCACAGACCCGGGCGGCCAACGGCACCAGTAACCGATTGGCGGTACCGGCCACGGCGTTTTGTTCGTGAACGATCACCGGCACACCGGCCAATTTCGCCGCAACACCGCCAGGACCTGTCACATAACCGCCAAACCCCACCACGCATACCGGCTGCAAGCGGCGGATGATCGCCCGCGCCTGCCAGACCGACTTGAGCAGCATCAGCGGCGCCTTGAGCAACGACAATTTGCCCTTGCCCCGCAGGCCACTGGCGTCGATCCGGTGCAGCTCAAGGCCCGCACCCGGCACCAATTCGTTCTCGATACCCCGTGGCGTACCCAGCCAGTGCACGGTGTAACCGCGCGCCTGGAACTCCCGGGCACAGGCCAGCGCCGGGAACACATGCCCACCGGTACCGCCCGCCATGATCAGCACGTTAGCGCCCATGAGTCGGCTCCTCGGCGAAGTCGCTCTCTTGGAACTCCATCTCTTCGCTGCCCAGATGGGTTCGACTTTCCCACTCGATGCGCAACAACAAGCCGAGACAGGCACAGCAGATCACCAGGGAGCTGCCGCCATAACTGAGGAATGGCAGCGTCAGGCCTTTGGTCGGCAACAGGCCGACGTTCACACCGATGTTGATCAGGAACTGACCGATCCACAGGAACGACAGGCCATACGCCACGTAGGCGGCAAAAAACTGCTTGGCCTTCTCGGCCCACAAACCGATGTACATCCCGCGCACGCAGACAAACACGAACAGGGCAACGGTGCACAACGAGCCCACGACACCCAGTTCTTCGGCCAGGACCGAGAACACGAAGTCGGTGTGGGCCTCGGGCAGGTAGAACTGCTTCTGCACGCTGTTGCCCAGGCCTACGCCCAGCCATTCGCCACGACCGAAGGCGATCAGTGCCTGGGTCAATTGATAGCCAGAGCCGAACTGGTCGGCCCACGGGTCGGTAAAGGTGATCAGACGCGCCATCCGATAAGGTTGCGCCTGCACCAGCACCGTCACCGCGCCAACCGCCAGCGCCACCATCAGGGTGAAACGGAACAGGCCGACGCCACCGAGGAACAGCATCGCCGCCGCCGCGCCCATCATCACCACCGTGGCACCGAAGTCCGGCTCCATCAGCAGCAGGCCTGCCATCGGCAGCAACACGATGAACGGCTTGAAGAAGCCCATCCAGCTTTCGCGCACTTCTTTCTGCCGGCGCACCAGGTAACCGGCAAGGTAGATCACCACAAAAACCTTGGCGATCTCCGAAGGCTGTACGTTGAAGAAACTGAAACCGATCCAACGCATCGAACCGTTGACCTCGCGGCCAATGCCTGGCACCAGCACCATCACCAACAGGCCAAAGGCGCCGAGCAGCATCAGCCAGCCCAGGCGCTGCCAGGTGGCGATCGGCACCATCATGGTGACGATGCACGCGCCCAAGCCGATCACCAGGTAAATCAGGTGGCGGATCATGTGATAAAGCGTGTTACCCGACTGCACGGCCGCCACTTCCGACGAGGCGGACGTGATCATCACCAGGCCCAGGCCAAGCAATGCCAGGCAACCGGCAAGCATCGGGAAATCCAGGTCGATGCCACGCCCGGTGATCAGCGGCGACGGGTACGGCTTGATGATGTTCATCAGGCTCATGCCAAGTCCTCCGCGGCCCGGGCGAACAGCTGCCCGCGCTCTTCATAGTTCTTGAACATGTCGAAACTGGCGCAGGCCGGCGACAACAGGACCGCATCGCCCGGTTGAGCGAGGGCGCGGCATTGCTGCACCGCCTCATCCAGCGAACCGACGCGAACCAGCGGCACGGCGTCGCCAAGCGCCTGGGCGATCAATTCGCGGTCGCGGCCCATCAGCACCACGGCACGGCAGTTGGCCGCCACCGGATCACGCAGGTCCTTGAAGTCGGCACCCTTGCCGTCGCCACCGGCGATCAGCACCAGTTTGCCTTCGATGTCCGCCCCCAAGCCTTCGATGGCCGCCAGGGCGGCGCCGACGTTGGTGGCTTTGGAATCGTTGTACCAGGCCACGCCATCGAGGTCGCGAACCCACTGGCAGCGGTGTTCGAGACCGGCAAACGTGCGCAGGGCCGAGAGCATGGCGTCGAACGGCAGGCCGACCGCATGCCCCAGGGCCAAAGCGGCCAGGGCATTGGCCTGGTTGTGGGCACCACGGATCTTCAGCTCGCGTACCGGCATCAGGTTCTGGAATTCGAAGGCCAGGTATTTCTCGCCATTCTCTTCGCGCAGCCCGAAGCCTTTGAAATCCGGAACGCCCAGGCCGAAGGACCAGCATGGCAGGCCCTCGCCCAGCAGCGGACGGGTCAACGCGTCCTGACGGTTGAACACCACTTGCCGCGCGCCACGGAAGATCCGGTGCTTGGCCAGGTGATAAGCCGGCAGGCCGCTGTAGCGGTCCATGTGGTCTTCGCTGACGTTGAGCACGGTCGCCACTTCGGCGCCCAATTGATCGGTGGTTTCGAGCTGGAAGCTCGACAGTTCCATCACGTACAGCTCGACGTCGTCACTGAGCAGGTCCAGCGCCGGAGTACCGAGGTTGCCACCCACCGCGACCCGCTTGCCGGCGGCCGCCGCCATCTCGCCTACCAGGGTGGTGACGGTGCTTTTCGCATTGGAGCCGCTGATGGCGATGATCGGTGCCTTGGCGTTACGGGCGAACAGCTCGATGTCACCGGACAGTTTTACACCACGGGCCGCCGCCGCTTGCAGGGCCGGAGTCGCCAAGGCCAGGCCAGGGCTCACGTAGAGCTCATCGGCGCGGCACAGGAATTCGACGTCCAGCTCGCCACAACGCACGTCCACCTGGGGATAGTCACGCCGCAGCGTGGCCAGCTCAGGCGGATTCTCCCGCGTATCAGCCACGGCAAAGGACACGCCCCGGTTCGCCAGGAAGCGAACCAGGGACATGCCGCTCTTGCCGAGGCCGACAACGATGCGGAAGTGGTCAGAAGCGATCAGGGACACTCGTTCTACCTCAGTTTCAGGGTGGCAAGGCCGACCAGTACCAGAATCACCGTGATGATCCAGAAACGGACGATCACACGCGGCTCCGGCCAGCCCTTGAGTTCAAAGTGGTGGTGAATCGGCGCCATGCGGAATACGCGGCGGCCGGTCAATTTAAAGGAGGCAACCTGAATGACCACTGACAGGGTCTCCATCACGAACACACCGCCCATGATGAACAGGACGATTTCCTGGCGAACGATGACCGCGATGGTGCCCAGGGCCGCGCCCAGCGCCAGTGCGCCGACATCGCCCATGAAGACTTGTGCCGGGTAAGTGTTGAACCAGAGGAAACCCAGGCCGGCACCGATCAACGCACCGCAGAACACAATCAGCTCGCCCGCTCCTGGCACATAAGGAATCAGCAGGTATTCGGCGAATTTCACGTTACCCGACAGGTAGCAGAAGATCCCCAGCGCGCCGCCCACCATCACCGTCGGCATGATCGCCAGGCCGTCGAGGCCATCGGTGAGGTTGACCGCGTTGCTCGAACCGACGATCACCAGGTAGGTCAGCACGATGAAGCCGGCGCCCAACGGAATGCTGTAGTCCTTGAGCATCGGCAGGATCAGGGTGGTTTCCACCGGCGAGGCAGCCGTCATATAAAGGAAGATCGCCGCACCGAGGCCGAACACCGATTGCCAGAAATACTTCCAGCGACTTGGCAGCCCACGGGAGTTTTTCTCGATCACCTTGCGGTAGTCGTCGACCCAACCGATGGCACCGAACAGCAAGGTCACCAGCAGCACGACCCAGACGTAACGGTTCGCCAGGTCGGCCCAGAGCAAAGTACTGATGCCGATGGACGACAGGATCAGTGCACCGCCCATGGTCGGAGTGCCGGATTTGGACAGGTGCGACTGCGGGCCGTCGTTACGCACCGACTGACCGATTTGCAGGTTCTGCAAAGTGCGAATCATCCACGGCCCCAGGAACAGCGACAACGACAGCGCGGTCAGCACACCCAGGATCCCGCGCAGGGTCAGGTACTGAAAGACCGCGAAGCCTTTGTGGAACTGTTGCAGGTACTCCGCTAGCAGCAGCAGCATTAATGTTTCTCCATACGGGTGCCGCACAAAGCCGCGACGATGTTTTCCATCGCTGCGCTGCGTGAGCCCTTGATCAATAAGGTGGTGTTCGGGTCCTGCTCAGCGCCGAGAGCCTGGATCAACTCGGCCTGAGTGGTGAAATGCCGTGCGTGTTCGCCAAACGCGGCGACTGCATGGGCCATCATCGGGCCAACGGCATACAGCGCATCGACCTTGCCGCGCGCATAGGCACCGACGTCGTGATGGCCCTGTTGCGCCCACTCGCCCAGCTCGCCGATATCCCCCAGCACCAGCACGGTACGACCGGAGAAACCGGCAAGGATATCCACCGCCGCACACATGGACGACGGATTGGCGTTATAGGTGTCGTCGATCACGCGCATACCGTTGCTGGCCAGTTGCGCTACGGAGCGCCCCTTGACCGGCTGCACGGCGTTCAGGCCAGCGACGATGCCCGGTAGCGACACGCCCAGCGCATGGCCGGCAGCCGCGGCGGCCAGGGCGTTGGCGACGTTATGGATGCCGAGCAGATTCAACTGGACCCGCTCCGCGCCATCCGGGCTGTGCAGGTTGAAGGCCGGGCACCCTCGGGCATCCCGGTCCAGGTCGCTGGCATAAAAATTCGCGGCGAGGTTGCTCAGGGCGAAGGTCAACACCTTGCGCTCGCCCGCCCGGGCTTTCCAGATTTCAAAAGCCTTGTCGTCGAGATTCAGCACGGCGACGCCATCGGCATCGAGCCCTTCGAGAATCTCGCCCTTGGCCTCGACGATTTTTTCCGGGCCGCCGAACTCACCGACGTGGGCGGTCCCGGCATTGTTGAGGATCGCCACGTGGGGCTTGGTCATGCCCACGGTGTAGGCAATCTCGCCGAGCCGCGAAGCACCCAGTTCGATGACGGCGGCGCTGTGTTCTGGCGCCAGCTCCAGCAGCGTCAGCGGCACGCCGAGGTCGTTGTTCAGGTTGCCCCGGGTCGCCAGCACCGGGCCGCGGGTACGCAGGATGCTGGCAAGCATTTCCTTGACGGTGGTCTTGCCGCTGGAACCGGTAATGGCCGCGACCGGGTTGCCATACGCCGCGCGGTTCAGCGCCCCCAGTTGGCCCAGGGCTTGGCGAGTGTCGCTGACCAGCAACTGCGGCAGCGTACTGTTGGTCACTTCCCGCTCGACCAATGCAGCAACGGCACCTTTGGCGGCGACTTCATTCAGGTAATCGTGGCCGTCGAAACGCGGCCCGGCCAGGGCGACGAACAACTGCCCAGGGGCAATGGCCCGGCTGTCGATGCTGACGCCATCAAAGGTGGCATCCGCAGCAAGCAGGCGCGCATTCAGGGCGTTGGTCAGTTCGCTGAGTTTCAGGGCCTTAAGCATGGGCCACCTCCCACGCGGTCAAGGCATGATCGGCTTCCACCAGATCGGAGAACGCATGGCGCTCGCCGTTGATCTCCTGATAATCCTCATGCCCCTTGCCGGCCAGGACGATGACGTCGTCCGCCGAAGCGCTGGCGATCAACTGAGCGATGGCCTGGCCGCGACCGGCCACGAACGTGACGTTATCCACCGCCGAGAAACCGGCACGGATGTCGTCGAAAATCTGCAATGGGTCTTCGCTGCGCGGATTGTCGTCGGTAACCAGCACGCCATCGGCCAGCCGCTCTACCACCTCGGCCATCAGCGGACGCTTGCCGCGATCGCGATCACCGCCACAGCCGAACAGGCACAACAATTTGCCTTTGGCGTGAGGCCGCAGGGCCATCAAGACTTTTTCCAGGGCATCGGGGGTATGGGCATAGTCGACCACCACCAGCGGTTGCGTACCGCCACCCAAGCGCTGCATGCGACCGGCCGGGCCTTCGAGCTTCGGCAGGACCTTGAGAATTTCATCCAGCGCGTAGTCCAGGCCGAGCAAGGCGCCGATGGCGGCCAATACGTTGCTCAGGTTGAAGCGCCCCAGCAAGGTGCTGCGCAAGTGGTGTTCGCCCTGGGGCGTGACCAGCGTGGCGCGCACGCCTTCGTCATCGAACTGCGCCTGGCGTACATAAAGGTAGGCGCTGGCGTCTTCCAGGCTGTAGGTGATCAACCGCGACTCACGCTTGTCGGCGGCCAACTGCCGGCCAAACTCGTCATCAAGGTTGATGACCCGGCACTTCAAGTCATTCCAGGCAAACAGCTTGGCCTTGGCCTCACCATAGGCCTGCATGGTGCCGTGATAATCCAAGTGATCCCGGGACAGGTTGGTCAGCACCGCGACGTCAAAGGCCAGCGCGGTCACACGACCCTGATCCAGGCCATGGGAAGAAACTTCCATCGCAACGGCCTTGGCACCGGCCTTCTTCAGGTCCGCCAGGGTCGCTTGCACGGCAATCGGGTTCGGCGTGGTGTGCAGGCCACTTTCCAGCGCCCCATGAAAGCCGTTGCCCAAGGTCCCGACGATGCCGCAATGCTGGCCGAGCAGGTCCAGCGCCTGGGCCACCAGTTGGGTCACGCTGGTCTTGCCGTTGGTGCCGGTCACGCCAATCAGGTTCAGGTGACGACTCGGGTCGCCATAGAAGCGTCCGGCGATGTCCGACAATTGTGCCGTCAGCCCCTTGACCGGAATCAGTGGGACATCAGTGATCGGCAGCACGGTTGCGCCTTGCACTTCATAAGCCACGGCAGCCGCGCCGCGCTTCAAGGCGTCGGCAATATGGGAACGGCCATCGAACCGGGCGCCCGGCACCGCCAGGAACAGGTCCCCGGCACGTACATTGCGGCTATCCAGGGCCAGCTCGCGAATCAGTAGATCGTGGCCGGCGTGGGCGAAAATCTTGTTCAGGCTCAGGGACATCAGCCACGCCCTCCTTCGGCTTTCAAGGGTACGACCGGCGCGGTATTCGCCTGCTGGGTCGGCGGCAGGTTATCCGGGGTAATGTTCATCAGGCGCAGGGTGCCGGACATCACTTTGCTGAACACCGGCGCCGAGACCAGACCACCGAAGTAGCCCGCCTTGCTCGGCTCGTCGATGACCACGACGATGGCATAGCGCGGGTCGCTCATCGGGCCGAAACCGGCAAACAGCGAACGGTAGGAATTCTCGGCATAGCCTTTGGTACCCACGGAGGTTTTACGCGCCGTACCCGATTTGCCGGCAACGTGATAGGCCGGCACCTGGGCGCGATAGACGCCACGCGGCGCCTCGATCACCTGTTGCAGCATGCCCTGCATGGTCTTGGCGACGTTCTCCGGGATCACCTGGGTGGTCTGCGGCGCCTTGTCGGTTTTGATCAGCGTCAGCGGCGCGATACGGCCGTTGTTGGCCAGCGCGGAAAACGCGTGGACCAACTGGATCGCCGTCACGGAAACACCGTAGCCGTAAGACAGGGTGGCCGTTTCAGCCTTGCGCCAGTCGCGGTAGTTCGGCAGGTTGCCGACACGCTCGCCCGGGAAGCCCAGGCCGGTGTCCTGGCCGAGACCGATCTTCTGGGCCAGGCGATAAATCGTCTCACCGCCAATATCGAAGGCAATCTTGCTCATGCCCACGTTACTGGAATTGATCAGAATGCCGGTCAGGTCGAGTACCGGGCCTTCGGTCTTGGACACGTCGCGAATGGTGTATTTGCCAATCTGCAGAGTGCCCGGATACACCTCGACGGTGTCGCTCGGTTTCCAACGCCCGGTTTCCAGGGCCGCGGCCATGGACACGGCTTTCATGGTCGAACCCGGTTCGAACACGTCGATCATCGCGCGGTTACGCATCATCGCCGGTTGCAGGTTGCGACGGTTGTTCGGGTTGTAGGTCGGCTGGTTGACCATGGCCAGGATCTCGCCGGTCTTCACGTCCATGATCACCAGGCTGCCGGCCTTCGCGCCGTTCTCGACGATGGCATTGCGCAACTCGCGGTTGGCCAGATATTGCAGGCGCAGATCAATGGACAACGCCAAGGGCTTGCCGGCCTTGGCGTTTTTGGTGACTTGGACATCCTTGATCAGCCTGCCGCGCCGATCCTTGATAACCTGCCGCTTGCCGGCGACCCCGGCGAGCCATTCGTCATAGGCCAGTTCGACACCTTCTCGCCCCCGGTCATCAATGTCGGTGAATCCGACCATGTGGGCCGTGACTTCACCGGCCGGGTAAAACCGCCGGAACTCTTCGATGCCATAGACGCCTGGGACTTTCAGGTCGAGCACGCTCTGGCCTTGCTCGGGCGTCAACCCGCGCACCAGATAGATGAATTCTTTGTTGGCCTGGGCCTCGAGACGCTCGGCCAGGGCCTTGGGATCTTGTCCAAGGGCAGCAGCCAGTGCCGGCCACTTCTCCTTGGCTTGCTGCATTTCCTTGGCGTTCGCCCACAAGGTGGTCACCGGGGTACTCACGGCCAATGGTTCGCCATTGCGATCGGTGATCAGACCACGGTGAGCCGGGATCGGAATATGCCGCACGCTACGGGCATCGCCCTGCCCCTTGAGGAAATCACGATCGACGACCTGCAGGTCGATGATGCGCCAGGAAATGGCCGCCACCATGATCCCGAGCAAACCCAGGACCAAGCGGAACCGCCATGGGAACAGTGCCCCTTCGAGCTTCATCATGGCGTCACCATCTGCACTTCGGCAGCGCCGGGAATACGCATTTTCAGCTGTTCGGTGGCCAAGACCTCAATGCGGCTGTGGGCGGTCCAGGTGCTCTGCTCCAGGATCAACCGGCCCCACTCGGCCTGCGCCTTGTCACGCACGCTCAGCTCGCTGTAAAGATTATTGAGCAACTGCCGGTTCCAGTGCGCGCTATAAGACACGGCAATGGCCGACACGAGCACGCCGATAAACAGCAGCAGCATGAAAAAGCTGCCGCCTGGCAGTGGCTTGGCGAAGAGCTTGCTCACCGCAACTTCTCCGCGACACGCATGACGGCGCTACGGGCGCGCGGGTTGGCCTTGAGTTCAGCTTCGGAGGCGAACTGTGCCTTGCCATGGATCTTGATTTTCGGCACGAAGGCTTCGAAACGCACCGGCAGGTTGCGCGGCAGGTTATCGGCTTCGCCCTTGGTGAGTTTGCGCATGAACAGTTTGACGATACGGTCTTCCAGGGAATGGAAGCTGATCACCACCAGTCGCCCGCCGATCTCAAGCGCTTCAAGGGCGGCTTCAAGACCGGCCTCAAGATCGCCCAACTCGTTATTGACATGGATGCGCAACCCCTGGAAAGCGCGGGTCGCCGGGTTCTTGCCCTTCTCCCAGGCCGGGTTGGCGACTTTCAGCACTTCGGCCAGATCGCCGGTGCGCTCGAACGGCTTGATATCGCGACGCTCGACCACGGCGCGCGCCATGCGACCGGAGAAGCGCTCTTCGCCGTATTCTTTAAAGACGCGGGCGATTTCTTCCACCGCAGCGGTGTTGACGAACTCAGCGGCGCTGATGCCCCGGGACGGGTCCATGCGCATGTCCAGCGGGCCGTCATTGAGAAAACTGAAGCCGCGCTCCGGATCGTCCAACTGAGGAGAAGACACACCCAGGTCGAGCAGCACGCCACTGACCTTGCCGGCCAGGCCACGCCCGGCGACTTCCGAACCCAACTCGGCAAAGCTGCGCTGCACAACGACAAAGCGGCCGTCTTCGGCCGCCAGCGCTTGCCCGGTGGCAATCGCTTGAGGATCCTTGTCGAATCCCAGCAGCCGTCCATCCGGACCGAGCTGGCTAAGAATCAGCCGGCTGTGCCCGCCACGCCCGAACGTGCCGTCCAGATAGCAGCCATCAGGACGTACGGCGAGCGCCTCGACGGCCTCGTCCAGCAGTACGGTGATGTGGTTAAAGCCGCTATCAATAGTCACAGGATCAAGTCACGCAGTTCATCAGGCATGGCGCCCGGTTGTTGAATAGCAGCGAGGTCAGCGGCAGAAACCGCATTCCAGGCATCTTCGTCCCACAGTTGGAACTTGTTCAGTTGGCCCACCAGCATCGCGCGCTTGTCCAGCTTGGCGTACTCGCGCAGACGCGGTGGAACCAGAAAACGACCGCTGCCATCGAGTTCGAGGTCGACGGCATTACCGATCAGCAAGCGTTGCAGGCGGCGGTTTTCTTCTCGCAGCGAAGGCAGTGCGCGCAGTTTGGTTTCGATGATTTCCCATTCATCAAGGGGGTAAACACACAAACATGGATCAACGGCGTCGATCGTGACGATTAACTGCCCGGAACTTCGCGAAACGAGCTCGTCACGATACCGGCTTGGCATGGCGAGCCGGCCTTTTGCATCGAGACTGATAGCGTTAGCTCCGCGAAACACGTCTGCGTTTCTCCACTTTTTGGCGTTATACGTTCAAAAAAACCCACTTCATGCCACTTTCCGCCACTTGCGCACACTATAGGAATGCGCCCACCGCACCGTCAAGGCGCGGATTGAAGGAAAAGCCTTATAGATCGGAGATTTAGGAGCGTTTCAGGAGGGGTAACAAGAATCTGACGTAGGAATTTTCACCTCAACCCGAATAGGCACAGGAGGCTGCGCGCATAAGTTAAAGTGATTTATTAAGAGTAAGATTTTTTTGGTCTTAGGAACTGCGTCTGCCAGTGATTCCGGCAGGGAGGGAAAAGGTGGAGAGTCGATCTGTAAGCCGGGTTCTGTCTTGAACAGTCATTCGTCTACGATGGCCATCACTGGACATCTTTAGCAACCTACCCGGTCCCAGCGCGGGCCACGCCTTGGGACCCTATTTGGTCTTGCTCCAAGTGGGGTTTACCTAGCCACGAACTGTTGCCAGACGTGCGGTGCGCTCTTACCGCACCTTTTCACCCTTACCGGCGCCGAAACGCTTAGGCGGTTATTTTCTGTGGCACTTTCCGTAGGCTCACGCCTCCCAGGCATTACCTGGCACTTCGCCCTATGGAGCCCGGACTTTCCTCCCCCCCCTAATTTTCATAGAGGGCAGCGACTGTCCGATCGACTCTCCGCCGCGAAGGTTAACGGTAGAGCGCCTGAAGAACAAGCGCTAAAAGCCTTTGGCCAGCCCCATCCCCCGGTTTCACTGGTCCTTCTGTTTTTCCAGCGCGACCTGATACAGCACGTTCTTGCGCTCGCCAGTGATCTGCGCGGCGAGGGCGGCGGCACGCTTGAGGGGCATTTCCTCAAGCAGCAGGTTCAGGATGCGCAGCGCTTCGCTGCTAACGGCCTCTTCACTTTCCGGCGCGGTCCAACCAGCCACCAGCACCACGCATTCGCCGCGCTGCTGATTGCTATCGTTTTCGACAAACGCCCGCAGCTCGGCCAACGGCAGCCCCTTGAGGGTTTCGAAAGTTTTGGTCAGCTCACGAGCCAGCAGCGCCGGACGCTCGGCACCGAACACCAGCTCCATGTCTTGCAGGCATTCAAGGATGCGGTGCGGCGCTTCATAAAAGATCAGCGTGCGCGGCTCTTCCTTTATGGCCTCAAGACGCGCTCGCCGCCCCACCGCCTTGGCCGGCAGGAATCCCTCGAAGATGAAACGGTCCGACGGCAAGCCGGCCGCCGACAGCGCTGCGATCAATGCACAGGCCCCCGGCACTGGCACCACGCTGATACCGGCCGCCCGGGCCTGGCGCACCAGGTGATAGCCGGGATCGGAAATCAACGGTGTACCCGCGTCGGAAATCAGCGCCACGTTATCGCCCGCCAGCAGACGGGTGATGAAGCGACTGCCTTCGTCCCGCTCGTTGTGTTCGTGACAGGCCGCCAAAGGCGTGGAGATACCAAAATGCTGCAACAGCCGCTGGGAGTGGCGCGTGTCTTCGGCCGCAATGAGGGCGACCTCCTGCAGAATCTTCAGCGCCCGGGCACTGATATCGTCCAGGTTGCCGATGGGTGTCGCCACCACATAAAGCGAGCCGGCAGCGGAATTCAAAGCACCTGGAGCAGTCAAGACACACACCTCATGATCGGTAAAAACCGCCATTGTAACGCGTAGCGGCGGTCTCGGCTGCGCAGGTAGGAGCTGACGAGCGAAGCGAGGCTGCGATCTTCCCCCCGACACTTGAATCTCAAGCGAAAGATCAAAAGATCAAAAGATCGCAGGCTGCGCCAGCGCCTACAGAGCCCAGCGGGAGCAAGCGCCCTCGCCACAAAGGGTCAATACCTCGTCTTTTTTGCTGCGCCGCACTCTTTGAAATACCTAAATTGATCGATTCACGCCACTAACATCGCGCCCCGGCCAGTGCTTGGGTACAATTCGAGGCTAATTTGATCTCGTATCAGGAACACTTACATGATCGCTTGCCTGCGGCTGCTTTCCGCCCTCTGCCTCGCTGCCCTCCTGGCGGCTTGCGCCAGCTCGCCCTCGTCCAGCCTTGGCGAACTTCCCCGGACCCCAGATGCCAGTATCGAGCAGTTGCTCGAACAGGCCGCCCAAAGTAAAACACCGGAAAAAGCCGCCCTTTTGCGCCTGAGCGCAGCAGACCTGGCCTACCGTCAAGGGAATGCCGGCCAGTCCGCGCAGATCCTGCAACAAGTGCCTATGGAGCAACTCAAGCCCGGCCAGCAGATTTTCGCCAGCACGCTGTCGGCGGAACTGGCGATGACCCGCAATCAGCCCAAGGCCGCGCTGACCGCCCTTAGCCACCCGAGCCTGCAACACCTGAGCGAAATGCCGGTAGAGCAACAGGTGCGAACTGGCACCATCCGCGCCCGCGCCCTGGAGGCCGATGGCCAGACCCTGGCGGCTGCCAAGGAGCGCATCTTTATCGCGCCACTGCTGGAGAACGAAGCGGCAGCGAAAAACCACGAAGCGATCTGGACATTGATCGCCTCGCTGCCCACCGACCAACTGCAGCCGACCACCACCGACGACCTCGGCGGCTGGTTGAGCCTGGCCAAGGCAGTGAAAACCGCCGGCACCCTGGAGCAGCAACAGGCCGCTATCGACAGCTGGCGCGAACAGAACCCGAAGCACCCGGCGGCCCTTCAACTGCCGACACCGCTGGTCAAGCTCAAGGCGCTGGCAAGCCAGCCGCTGAGCAAGATCGCCCTGCTGCTGCCACAAAGTGGTCCGCTGACCACTGTCGCCAAAGCCCTGCGCGAAGGCTTCATGGCTGCGCACTACCAGGCTCAACAGGCTGGGCAGAAACCGCCGAGCATTCAGTTCTACGACAGTGCCAGCCTGACCTCCATGGACGAGTTCTATCGCAAGGCCCAGGCTGACGGCGTGCAACTGGTCGTCGGCCCGCTGGAAAAACCACTGGTCAAACAGATCAGCGCCCGCCCTCAGCTGCCGATCACCACCCTGGCGCTGAACTACAGCGAAGGCGAACAAGGCCCACCCCAACTGTTCCAGTTCGGCCTGGCTCCCGAGGATGAAGCTCGCGAAGTCTCCCGCCGTGCCCGTGCCGATGGCCTGCATCGCGCCGCTGTCATGGTACCGAAGGGTGAATGGGGCGATCGCGTACTGAAAGCCTTCAGCCAGGACTGGCAGGCCAACGGCGGTACCATCATCGCCATTGAACGGGTTGACCAACCGGTGCAACTGGCCCAGCAGATCGCCGACATGTTCCAACTGCGCCAGAGCGAAGGTCGCGCCAAGAACCTGCAAAACACCGTCGGTGCCACGGTCGCGGCCCAGCCGTCCCGCCGCCAGGACATCGAGTTCATCTTCCTGGCGTCGACTCCGCAACAGGCGCAGCAGATCAAGCCGACCCTGAACTTCCAGTACGCCGGCGACGTGCCGGTCTATGCGACTTCCCAGGTGTTCAGCGCCAGCGGCGACCAGAACCAGTACAACGACATGAACGGCATTCGCTTCTGCGAAACCCCCTGGTTGCTCGATGCCAACGACCCGCTGCGCCAGCAGGTCACCGCTCAGTGGCCCCAGGCGGGCGGCAGCATAGGCCGGTTGTACGCAATGGGGGCGGACGCCTATCGCCTGGCACCGCGCCTGGGCCAGCTCAAGACCTTGCCGGACAGCCGCATCGAAGGCCTGTCAGGCAGCCTGGCAGTGTCTCCCTCCCAACGCGTGCAACGTCAATTACCCTGGGCTGAATTCGTCAACGGCCAGGTACAACGCCTGCCGGACACCCAGCGCTGATGCCTGACCGGTCACGCCAGCAAAGCGGACGAGATGCCGAGGGCCAGGCCCTCGCGCATCTTCAACAACAAGGTCTGCGCCTGCTGGCGCAGAACTGGTTATGCAAACGCGGCGAGCTTGATCTGGTCATGCTTGACGGCGATACAGTAGTATTCGTCGAAGTCCGCTACAGAAAAAACACCCAATGGGGCGGTGCGCTCGACAGCATCGACGGGCGCAAGCGCCAGAAGCTGATTTTCGCCGCGCAGTATTTTCTGCAAAGGGAGTCTCGCTGGGCCGATCATCCTTGCCGTTTCGACGTCGTTGCCATCGACAGCAACGCCGATCAGTTGAACTGGCTACAGAACGCCTTCGACAGCTGAATATCCATGCCGAGCCGGACACCTTCACTTAACTTTTTTGCTCTTTGCTTTGCGGGCCGCACATGTTTGTGCCGATGAGCCGCGCTACTTAAGGTCACACAGATGGACATGCAATCGCGAATTCGCCAGCTTTTTCAGGCCAGTATCGACACCAAGCAACAGGCGATGGACGTACTTGCACCGCACATCGAGCAAGCCAGCCAAGTGATGGTCAACGCCCTGCTCAACGAAGGCAAAATGCTTTCGTGTGGCAACGGCGGCTCTGCCGGCGACGCCCAGCACTTCTCGTCGGAGCTGCTCAACCGCTTCGAACGCGAGCGTCCGAGCCTGCCGGCCATCGCGCTGACCACCGACAGCTCGACGATCACCTCGATCGCCAACGACTACAGCTACAACGAAATATTCTCCAAACAGATCCGCGCCCTGGGCCAACCCGGCGACGTGCTGCTGGCGATTTCCACCAGCGGTAACTCAGCCAATATTATTCAAGCGATCCAGGCCGCACATGATCGCGAAATGATTGTCGTAGCATTGACCGGTCGTGACGGCGGCGGCATGGCGTCACTGTTGTTGCCTGAAGACGTCGAGATCCGCGTACCGGCCAATGTCACTGCACGTATTCAGGAAGTCCACCTGCTGGCGATCCACTGCCTTTGCGACTTGATCGACAGCCAACTGTTCGGGAGTGAAGAATGACCCCTAATCGCCTAGGCCTTCTGGCCCTGACCCTATGCCTCGGCATCAGCGGCTGCACATCGGTGGTTAACGCCAGCCGGGAAAAGCCGATTGAAGATGACCGCGGCACCCGCACCTTCGGCAGCAAGATCGATGATTCCCTGATCGAAACCAAAGTGGGAGTGAACATCGCCAAGGCCGACCCGGACCTGGACAACAATTCGCACATCGTCGTTACCAGCTTCAACGGTGTTGTATTGCTGGCCGGCCAGACCCCACGCGCCGACCTCAAGGCCAAGGCCGAACAGGAAGCCAGCGCGGTGCAACGGGTCAAGACCGTGCATAACGAACTGCAAGTGCTGTCACCCTCCTCGCTGCTGGCACGCCAGAACGACGCGTGGCTGACGACCAAGATCAAAACTCAGATGCTCACCGACGCCAGTATTCCTGGTTCGCGCATCAAGGTTGTGACTGAGAATGGCATTGTCTATCTGCTGGGCTTGTTGACCAAGAAAGAGGCCGCGCAGGCGACCAATCTGGTGCAGGGTGTGTCCGGGGTGCAGAAAATCGTCAAGTTGTTTGAGTACATTGACTGATACTTCAGTTGTCCAAGAAAAACGGCGCTTCTTCAGAGATGGAAAGCGCCGTTTTTTTTGGCTTCGTTTTTTTTGGGGGGGGGAGTTTGATCGGTGTGTATATCCGTTGCTGCGGTAACGGCGGCGTAGGGTTCCGCCCTTACGGCGGGTCACTTTCGAAGAGCGCGAAAGTAACCAAAGCGCTTTTGCCCCACCACTCGGTGTGTCCGGTCCGTACACGCTTCTCAAAAGTGAGCCGCTGTAAGAGCGGAACCATAAGCCGCCGCTACCGCAGCAACGGACATACACACCGACTAAACAGCAAAAAAATGCCCGCATCTCACGACACAGGCATTTTCCTAACCAGGCTGCCAGGCCTTCACCCAGTCCATGACTGAATAGCCTTTAGCACAGCCCGCTATTTCACCACTTTCAGACTAGGCCGCCCGCTAGGACGTGGCGGCTCGTCATCCGGTGGCGGCAGATCATCATCCGGCTCGAGCTCCTCTTCGCCATCCAGCGGCGCCTCCAGCTCAAACACCATGCCCTGACCGTTCTCCCGGGCATAAATCCCCAGGATCGAAGCGATAGGCACGTACAAGGTGTGTGGCACACCACCGAAGCGCCCTTCGAAGCTGACAGCGTCGTTATCCATGTGCAGGTGACGCACGGCGGCCGGCGATACGTTCAGGACAATCTGCCCGTCGTTGGCAAAGCCCTGCGGCACCTGCACCGACGGATACTCGGCATTGACCAGCATGTGCGGGGTGCAATCGTTGTCCACAATCCACTCATAGAGCGCGCGGACCAGATAAGGTCGACTGGAGTTCATAGCGGCTCCCTAAGCCTTAGCGCATGTCGCGTTCGACGCCAGACAGACTCGCCTGGAAAGCCTCACGCGCAAATTGGCGCTCCATATAATCAAGCAGCGGCTTGGCAGGCCGCGGCAGTTCGATACCCAGAATCGGCAAACGCCAGAGTATTGGCAATAGGCAGCAATCCACCAGACTTTGTTCCTCACTGAGGAAGAACGGTTTGTCGACGAACAGCGGCGATACGCCAGTCAGGCTTTCACGCAACTCTTTACGCGCAACCACCCGCGCCGGTTCCTTGGTTCGTGAATCCAGGATCAGATCCACCAGCCCGCACCAGTCACGCTGGATGCGATGGATCAGCAGACGGCTGTTGGCGCGCGCGACAGGGTACACCGGCAGCAAAGGCGGATGCGGATAACGCTCATCCAGGTATTCCATCACCACGGTCGACTCCCACAATGCCAGGTCACGATCGACCAGTGTGGGCAGACTGCCATAAGGGTTCACTTCGATCAGCTTCGGCGGCTGACGGCCCGCTTCCACGTAAATGATCTCGGCGCTGACACCCTTCTCTGCCAGTACGATGCGTACCCGGTGGGAATAGTGGTCGGCGGGGTCGGAGTAACAGGCCAACCGATTGGTCACGCCCATGGCGATCCTCCTCGCTTGTTGAAATTATCGAAAAACGGAAAAACGAGCGCGCCCAAAGGGCGCCTCCCGTAACACCTGGCTGACCAGGCTCGTTACACTTTCAGAGACGCCCTTGGGCGCGCACGATTAACAGCAACGGATTACAGCTTTATCAATGCACGTCTTTCCAGTATTCGCGCTTAAGCAGGTAAGCGAATACGAAGAAGAACGCCAGGTACAGCAATACATACGTACCGATGCGCTGATGCTCCAGCTTCACCGGGTTGGCCGAGTAGGCCAGGAAGGTCACCAGATTCTTGACCTTCTCATCGAACTGCTCTGGGGTCAGGCTACCAGTGTTCGGCAACACGGTCAGTTGGTCGCAGGCTTCATGGGTCAAAGCGGTGCCAGTCAACGGGTCATATTGCTTCTTGCCGTCCTCGACGATTTGCACCTGCTTGCAGCCTACCACCTGGCGCCCCTGCAGGCCGACCAGAACGTTCGGCATGCCGACGTTCGGGAAGACCTTGTTGTTCACGCCCCATGGACGCGCAGGATCTTCATAGAACGAACGCAGGTAGCCGTAGAGCCAGTCGGTACCGCGCACGCGCGCCACCAGGGTCAGGTCCGGCGGTGCAGCGCCAAACCAGGTCTTGGCGTCTGCCGGTTGCATGCCGATGCTCATGTGGTCGCCCAGCTTGGCACCGGTGAACACCAGCTTCTCGAGCATCAGCTCATGAGGAATGCCCAAGTCATCGGCTACGCGCTCGTAACGCTGGAACTTGGCACTGTGGCAACCCATGCAGTAGTTGGCGAACGTACGCGCACCGTCCTGCATGGCCGCTTTGTCAGAAACGTCGATATCGACTTTTTCCAACTCCGGACCACCGGATGCGGACGCAAAGGACAAAACAGGCATAGCAGCAAGAATCAGTGCAGAAAATAGCTTTTTCATCAGCCAGTCACCCTTTCCGGAACCGGTTTGGTCTTCTCGAGCCTGGTGTAGAACGGCATCAGAATGAAGTAGGCGAAGTACAAGAAGGTGCAGACCTGCGACAGCAGCGTCCGGCCCGGGGTCGGAGCGAGTACGCCCAGCACGCCGAGGATCACGAACGAGATGCAGAACACCACCAGCCAGATCTTGCTCAGCCAGCCTTTGTAGCGCATCGACTTGACGGGGCTGCGGTCCAGCCACGGCAGGACGAACAGCACGGCGATGGCCGCGCCCATGGCGATGACGCCCAGCAGCTTGTCCGGAATCGCCCGCAGAATCGCGTAGAACGGCGTGAAGTACCAGACCGGGGCAATGTGCTCAGGGGTCTTGAAGGCGTTCGCCTGCTCGAAGTTCGGTTTCTCGAGGAAATAACCACCCATTTCCGGGAAGAAGAACACGATGGAGCAGAAGATGAACAGGAAGACCACCACGCCGACGATATCTTTCACGGTGTAGTACGGGTGGAAGGCGATGCCATCCAGCGGTACGCCGTTCTCATCCTTGTGCTTCTTGATGTCCACGCCGTCCGGGTTGTTCGAGCCGACTTCGTGCAGCGCCAGGATGTGCAGCACCACCAGACCGAGGATCACGATCGGCAGGGCCACGACATGCAGGGCGAAGAAGCGGTTCAGGGTAATGCCGGAGATCAGGTAGTCACCACGGATCCATTGGGTCAGGTCATCACCGATGACCGGGATCGCACCGAACAGCGAGATGATCACCTGGGCACCCCAGTAGGACATCTGGCCCCATGGCAGCAGGTAGCCCATGAAGGCCTCAGCCATCAGCGCCAGGTAGATCAGCATGCCAAAGACCCACACCAACTCACGCGGTTTCTGGTACGAACCGTAGAGCAGGCCACGGAACATGTGCAGGTAGACCACGATGAAGAACGCCGAAGCGCCGGTGGAGTGCAGCAGACGCAGGATCGAGCCGTACTCGACGTCGCGCATGATGTATTCGACGGAAGCAAACGCCTCTTCCGCCGAAGGGGTGTAGCTCATGGTCAGCCAGACACCGGTAACGATCTGGTTGACCAGAACGAGCAAGGCCAGGGAGCCAAAGAAGTAGAAGAAGTTGAAGTTTTTTGGAGCGTAGTACTTGCTGAGATGGTCTTCCCACATTTTGGTCGCGGGAAAGCGCGCATCAACCCAATCCATGAATTTGCTCATCACGCTTTCTCCGTATCGACGCCGATGACAATGATGTCGTCGGTCTCATAGGAATGCGGGGGAACTGGCAGGTTCAGAGGTGCAGGCTGTGATTTGTAGACGCGACCCGCCAGGTCGTAGTGGGAGCCGTGGCAAGGGCAGAAATAACCACCGACCCAGTCCTTGCCCAGATCGGCAGGGGCCACTTCAGGACGGAACGTTGGTGAGCAACCCAGGTGCGTGCAGATCCCGATCAGCAGCAGGACTTCTGGCTTGATCGAACGCGTCTCCGGATCGACATAGGTCGGTTGCGTGGAGTTCTTGGAGGTAGGGTCAGACAGCTGGCCCTCGATCTTTTTCAGATTCCCCAGGATTTCCTCGGTACGGCGGACGATGAACACCGGCTGACCACGCCATTCAGCAATCATCTGCTGGCCTGGCTCGATCTTGCTGACATTCACTTTCACCGGTGCACCTGCAGCTTTCGCCTTGGCACTGGGAAACCATGACCCCACGAACGGGACCGCAGCCCCCACCGCTCCTGCAGCACCCACCACGGATGTGGCTGCTACCAGGAAGCGACGCCGGCCTGCATTCACGCCGTCATTGCTCATTCAGTCCTCTCCCATCAGCTTTGTGGCCTGTTAAATCAGGCGTCTACTAAGTAAAAATCTGAACTTATAAAAATTTTGCCGAATGGTAATGAAAAGCCCCAATATTGACAAGGTAATTACCAAGCGGCCAAACCGCCAAGCCTTGTAGTATAGGGCCTCTACGGATGTGGCAAGTTGTCACAGGATAAATATTTCGCCCATAAAAAAACGCCCAGCTCCGTAAGGAACTGGGCGCTTTTTGAACGCAAAAGCGAATTAACGCTTCGAGTACTGCGGACGCTTACGCGCTTTACGCAGACCGACTTTCTTACGTTCAACTTCGCGAGCATCGCGAGTTACGAAGCCGGCTTTGCGCAGAGCACCGCGCAGAGTTTCGTCGTAATCCATCAGGGCGCGAGTGATGCCGTGGCGGATTGCGCCAGCTTGACCACTTACACCACCACCGATAACAGTGACGTAGATGTCGAATTTTTCGACGGTCTCGGTCAGTTCCAGCGGCTGACGAACTACCATGCGGGCAGTTTCGCGGCCGAAGAAGTTATCCAGGGAGCGGTTGTTGATGGAGATGTTACCAGTACCCGGACGCAGGAAAACGCGTGCGGTTGCAGTCTTGCGACGGCCAGTGCCGTAATTTTGAGTCGCCGACATAATGAACTATTCCGTTAAAACTTCAGTTCTTGGGGCTGCTGAGCAGTATGAGGGTGAGCAGCGCCCGCATAAACCTTCAGCTTACGATACATGTCGCGACCCAGTGGGTTTTTAGGCAGCATGCCTTTAACCGCGGTCTCGATCACGCGCTCAGGGGCTTTGGCGATCAGCTTTTCGAAGTTGATCGACTTGATGCCGCCAGGAAAACCGGAGTGGGAGTAGTACATTTTGTCAGTGGTTTTAGCGCCAGTAACACGTACTTGCTCAGCATTGATCACGACGATGTAGTCACCGGTGTCAACGTGAGGGGTGTACTCAGGCTTGTGCTTGCCACGCAGACGGCTCGCGATTTCGGTGGCCAGACGACCCAGGGTCTGACCAGCAGCGTCGACGACAAACCAGTCGCGCTTTACTGTTTCCGGTTTAGCAGTAAAAGTTTTCATTCTTTATAGCCTCAGGGGCCGCCCTGTAAATTAGACGGCGGATCTTACTGAATAGTGCGTACTTTGACAAGTCAAAGGCAGCCGGATACAGACGCTTTCGGGGGCTCGGGTCGGCGCGTCCGTTCAACGGCAAGATTCTTCGGCGGCGGCGCATCACTTCCACTGCAGAAAGAGGTGCGCAATTATGCAGATTGCGAAAAATATTTCAACCTGCTTTTATGATTGTTTTGCCCAAGGAGTCACCGATGGACTATCGCCAGCTAGGCCGTACCGATCTGAACGTGAGCGCCCTGTGCCTCGGAACCATGACCTGGGGTGAGCAGAACAGCGAGGCCGAGGCCTTTGCCCAGATCGAGCGCGCCAAGGGTGCCGGCATCAATTTCATCGACACTGCCGAGATGTACCCGGTACCACCGAAAGCCGAGACCTACGCCACCACCGAGCGCTATATCGGCAATTATTTCAAGAACCGCGGCGACCGCGCCGACTGGATCCTGGCGAGCAAGATCGCCGGCCCTGGCAACACCATCGACTACATCCGCGACAAAAACCTCAAGCACAACCGCCAGCACATCGTCGAAGCCGTGGATGCCAGCCTCAAGCGCCTGCAAACCGACTGGATCGATCTTTACCAGTTGCACTGGCCGGAACGCAGCACCAACTTCTTTGGCCAGCTGGGCTACCAGCACAAGGCCGACGAGGACTTCACCCCGTTGGAGGAAACCCTCGAAGCTCTGGACGAACAGGTCCGGGCCGGCAAGATCCGCCACATCGGCCTGTCCAACGAAACGCCGTGGGGCACCATGAAATTCCTCGCCCTGGCCGAGGCCCGTGGCTGGCCGCGAGCGGTGTCGATCCAGAATCCGTACAACCTGCTCAACCGCAGCTTCGAAGTCGGCCTCGCGGAAATCGCCATCCGCGAACAGTGCGGCCTGCTGGCCTACTCGCCCTTGGCATTCGGCTTCCTGTCGGGCAAATACGAAAACGGTGCACGGCCAGCCAAGGGTCGCCTGACGCTCTATAGCCGCTTCATGCGCTACTTCAATCCGCAATCGGAAGCGGCGTGCAGCCGTTATGTGGCGTTGGCCCGCGAACATGGCCTGGACCCGGCCCAGATGGCCCTGGCGTTCGTCACGCAGCAACCGTTCGTGACCAGCAACATCATTGGCGCCACCACGCTGGAGCAACTGGACAGCAACATTGCCAGCTTCGACCTGAAGCTGTCGGATGAAGTGCTGGCGGGGATCGAGGCGATCCACAAGGATCAGCCGAACCCGGCGCCTTGATTGCCCGGTAAAAAGCCTTCGCGAGCAAGCCCGCTCCCACAGAGGGGCTGTGTCGATCACAAAATAGTGCTCAGACACAAATCCCCTGTGGGAGCGGGCTTGCTCGCGAAGGCAATCTTGAATTCACCCCATAATCAAAGCGACCGCGCAATAATCTCCTTCATGATTTCATTGGTCCCGGCATAGATCCGCTGCACCCGCGCATCCGCCCACGCCCGGGCAATCGGGTATTCCCACATGAAGCCGTAGCCGCCGTGCAACTGCACGCATTCGTCGAGCACCCTGCATTGCAGGTCGGTGCCCCAGTACTTGGCCATTGCCGCCGTCGGCACGTCGAGCTTGCCTTGCAGGTGCAGTTCCAGGCAGCGGTCGACGAAAACCCGGCCGATCTGGATCTCGGTGGCCATTTCCGCCAGCTTGAAGCGAGTGTTCTGGAAGTCCGCGATGGATTTGCCAAACGCCTTGCGCTCGCGGGTGTAGTCCAACGTCCATTGCAACGCCGCTTCGGCCGAGGCCAGGCCTCCGATGGCAACGGTCAAGCGCTCCTGAGGGAGTTCCTGCATCAAGTAGGCGAAGCCCATTCCAGCCTGCCCGAGCAGGTTTTCCCTCGGCACGCGAACGTCCTGGAAGAACAATTCCGAGGTGTCCTGAGCCTTCATTCCGACTTTTTCCAGGCGCTTGCCCTTTTCGAAGCCAGGCGTGCCCGCCTCCACCAGGAACAGACTGGTGCCCTTGGCGCCAGCCTTGGGGTCAGTCTTGGCGACCACGATCACCAGATCGGCCAGGAAGCCATTGGTAATGAAGGTTTTCGAGCCGTTGATCACGTATTCATCACCGTCCAGCACTGCCGTGGTCTTCACGCCCTGCAGGTCGGAACCGGCGCCCGGCTCGGTCATGGCGATGGCCGTGACCATCTCCCCAGACACCAGTTTGGGCAGGTACTTGAGCTTCAGCGCTTCACTGCCGTAATGCAGGATGTAGGGCGCGACGATGTCGGAGTGCAGCGAGAAACCGATCCCTGTCAGCCCCAGGCGGCCGATCTCCTCGATCACTACCGTGCTGTAGAGGAAGTCTGCGTCCAGCCCGCCATAGGCCTCTGGAAGGTGCGAGCACAACATGCCCGCCTCCCCCGCCTTGTTCCAGAGTTGGCGATCGACATGCCCCTGTTTCTCCCACTGACTGTGGTACGGCACCGCTTCTTTTTCGAGGAAGGTTCGTACGCTGTCGCGAAACAATTCGTGCTCGGGAGCGAACAGGGTTCTTGGGATCATGGCGCACCTTTGATTATTGTTGGGTGTGGTTATCCAACAGAGCCTAAGCCTGCGATGTACGACAGGACACTGGACACATCCGACAAAAAATAAGACGATCCAGCCGTCTGATGACCACTTTCCCCTATAAAAATAAAGATGAATTATGTCTATGCACGTCTCCACGCCTTTGCGGCGCGTCAGCATCCTGGCGATCGACCGGGTTTTCGCCTCCACCCTCATGCAAGCCAAGGATTTTTTCCACCTGGCCAGCCTGCGCTACGGCAAACAACTGGGCCAGGGCCTGACCCCGGCGTTTGAAACCCGGCTGGTCAGCCCCGACGGCAAACCGGTGAACAGCTTCAGCGATGTGATCATGCCGGTGGACGGCGGCCTGGAAAATACCGACGTCATCATCCTCCCGGCGTTCTGGGATGATTTCGCCACCCTCTGCCAACGTTATCCCCAAGTCCTGCCCTGGCTGCGCGAACAACATGCTCGCGGCGCTGTACTCTGCGGCGAAGCCACCGGAGTGTTCTGGCTGGCCGAGTCCGGGCTGCTCGACGGCAAGGAAGCCACCACGTACTGGCGCTTCTTCAATGCCTTCAAGGAGCGTTTTCCCCAAGTACACCTGAACCAGGACAAGCACCTGACCGACGCCGACAACCTGTTCTGCGCCGGCGGCACGACCTCGGCCTGCGACCTCTACATTTACCTCATCGAGCGTTTCTGCGGCGCCAACGTGGCCCAGGCCGTGGCACGGGATATCCTGTACGAAGTGCAACGCAATTATTCACCCGGAAGAATCGGCTTTGGCGGTCAAAAACTGCACCAGGACGTGATCATCCTGCAGATCCAGCACTGGCTCGAAGAGCACTTCGCCGACAAGTTCCGCTTCGAGGACGTCGCCCGGGAACACGGCATGAGCATCCGCAATTTCATGCGCCGCTTCCAGACCGCCACCGGCGACAAACCGCTGCATTACCTGCAACGGCTGCGGATAGAAACCGCCAAGGGTCTGCTGTCCGGCAGCCGCAAAAGCATCAAGACCATCAGCTATGAAGTCGGCTACGACGACGCCAGCTTTTTCGCCCGACTGTTCCGGCAACATACCGACCTGTCGCCGAACCAGTATCGGCAGCAGTTTCAGCAGGCGGCATAACTGTGGGAGCTAGCTCGCTCCCACAGGGTCAGGTGGGGAATCACCACATACAAAAACGGCCTGCAATCGCAGGCCGTTTTTTTATCCGAATCACCCTACGGCTTATGCGCCCGAGCCAGGAACTCGTGGGATTGCATTTCCAGCAGACGACTCAAGGTCCGCTGAAATTCGAAAGTCAGGCGACCGCCGGTGTAGAGGTCCTTGAGTTCGACTTCGGCCGAGATGATCAGCTTCACGTTACGGTCGTAGAACTCGTCGACCATGTTGATGAAGCGCCGGGCGATGTCGTCGGTGGTGACGCTCATCTGCTCGACGTTGCTGAGCAGCACCGCGTGGAAAATCTTGCCCAACTCGATGTAGTCGTTCTGGCTGCGAGGGCCGTCGCACAGTTCGCGGAAGTCGAACCAGGCCACGTCATCGCACGTACGTACGGCGCGGATTTCGCGATTTTCGACGACCAATACATCGTTTTCCACGGCCTGGGTGCACTCCGGCGTCAGGGCTCGGAAGCTCTTGCGCAGGCTTTCTTCGGCAGCGGCGTCCAGGGGAAAGTGGAACAGCTCGGCTTGTTCGAGGTGACGCAGACGGTAATCGACACCGCTGTCGACGTTGACGATTTCGGTGTGCTGCTTGATCAGCGCGATGGCCGGCAGGAAGCGCGCCCGCTGCAGACCGTCCTTGTAGAGGCCGTCCGGCACGATGTTCGAGGTGGCGACCAGGGTCACACCATTCTTGAACAGTTCCTCCATCAAGGTGCCAAGGATCATGGCGTCGGTGATGTCGGAGACAAAAAACTCATCGAAGCAGATCACCCGTGTCTCGTCGGAGAAACGCTTGGCGATGATGGTCAGCGGGTTCTTCTCGCCGCCCAGGGTTTTCATTTCTTCATGCACACGCTTCATGAAGCGGTGAAAGTGCGTCCGGGTTTTTTCCTTGAACGGCAACGCCTCGAAAAACGTGTCCACCAGGTAAGTCTTGCCACGGCCCACGCCGCCCCAGAAATACAGGCCCCTGACGGGTGCCTGGTCTTTTTTGCCGAACAGTTTGCCCAACAAGCCCGGCTTGTTGTTCGAGGCGGCGACCAGATCGTCGTACAGGCGTTGCAAATGCCGCACGGCCGTTTCCTGGGCTGCGTCGTGGAAGAACTCCGGGCGTTTCAGATCAGCTTGATATCGTTCTAGGGGCGTCATATTCGTTAGCAAGGCAACAAAAACGGGCCGTCACTGTAGCGACGGCCCGCAGGAATGGCAATCGGCCCTTACTCGGGCCGATGATCGGGAGACGCCTGGGATCAGTCCTGGGCGGGCGTCAGGGCGATGCGCAACGCATCGACGGCTGCATCCCGGGCGGCGCTGTCCGCGAAGGCCGGGCTGTCTGCCACGCACTCGCCGTTGAGCCAGACACTGAAACTCAGGTCGTCGCTGCGTACGTCCAGTGGTTGGCCGGCTTGCAGTTGCTTGGTGACCTGGCCGGCCGTCTTGCCATCGGCAAAGTTGCGAGAGAGCACCAGTTGCTCGCCGTCAGCCGCCAGCAGACGGAAGCGGAAACTGCCGTCGTCTTCGCGAAAGCTCACGAAGCGTGCAGCCTTGGCGGTTTTCTTTTTGGTGCTGGTCGCCACTTGCACCTGGCTGACAAACGAGCGCAGGCCAACGGCTTCGCGCAGTTCGTTGAGGAACGGCGTCGCCACGGCCCGGGCTTTTTTCGCGCCCAGTTGCAGGATGTCTTCAAGGTCCGACGGACGCTCGATCAACTGGTGATAACGCTCGCGCGATTCACCCAGCTCACTGTCGAGCAACTGGAACAGGCGGTTCTTGGCTTCGCCCCAACCCAGGCCATGCAGCAGTTCGCTACGGAACTCAGCCGATTGCGCTGGAGTGGCGAAAGCCTGGAACAGGGTGAACAGGTGCGAGTTGTCCGGATCCTTCGCTTCACCTGGAGCGCGGGAATCGGTGACGATCCGCGAGATCGCGTCTTTCATGTCCTTGGCGCTGCTGAACAACGGGATGGTGTTGTCGTAGCTCTTGGACATCTTGCGGCCATCGAGGCCCGGCAGCGTGGCGACGCTTTCCTCGATCAGCGCCTCGGGCATGGTGAAAAACTCCTTGCCCTGGCCGAACAGGTGGTTGAAGCGCTGACCGATGTCGCGGGCCATTTCCACGTGCTGGATCTGGTCGCGACCGACCGGCACCTTGTGAGCGTTGAACATCAGGATGTCGGCGGCCATCAGCACCGGGTAGCTGTACAGGCCCATGGTGATGCCGGCATCCGGGTCTTCACCGGTTTCGACATTCTTGTCCACCGAGGCCTTGTAGGCGTGGGCACGGTTGAGCAGGCCCTTGGCGGCGACGCAGGTCAGCAGCCAGGTCAGCTCGGGGATCTCGGGAATATCGGACTGGCGATAAAAGGTCACGCGGTCCACGTCCAGGCCACCGGCCAGCCAGGTCGCGGCGATCTCCAGGCGCGAGCGTTGAATGCGCAGCGGGTCATCACACTTGATCAGGGCGTGGTAGTCGGCCAGGAAGTAGAACGAATCGGCGTTGCTGTCGCGACTGGCGAGGATCGCCGGGCGGATGGCGCCGGCGTAGTTGCCCAGGTGCGGGGTGCCGGTGGTGGTGATGCCGGTCAGGATACGGGTACGAGTCATCATGGGTTATCGCTTGTCAGACAGCAGTCAATACGAGAGGCGCGGCAGGAGCAGATCCTTGAGATCAGTCAGCTTGCCATGAAAAAAGTGTCCGCATTCTGCCACTTTCAGCAGCTCATGGGGGCGTTGGAGCGTGTCGGACCATTGGTAAACCAACTGCGGATCGATGACTTCGTCGGTTTCCGGTTGGATCACGGTCAACTCGCCCCTCATCGGCAAGGGTGATTGCGCGTCCAGGCGCATCACCGCCGGGGCCACCATGAACAGGTGCTTGAGCGGTTGACCCTGGGCTTCCAGGCGGCCGCCCAGGCTTGCAGCGACGAATCCGCCAAACGAAAAACCGAACACCGTCAGGGGCAGTTGCGGGTATTTCTCCAGCAACCACGCGGCTGCAGCCTGGGCATCGTCCACTTCACCGGACCCCATGTCATGACTGCCAGCGCTGGCGCCGACGCCACGATAATTGAAACGCAACGTAACCAGGCCAGCATCACGGGCAGTGCGTTGCAGGGTCGAGACCACTTTGTTGAGCATGGTCCCGCCCTGCACCGGGTTCGGGTGGCAGATCAGCGCCAGGCCACGGGGGGCCTCGCTGTCCAGGTACAAGGCTTCCAGTTGGCCCACCGGGCCATCGATCACTACAGGGGTTTCGCGCATAAGCAAGGGAAAGAACTCCGTGACCCCGAATAGGGTCGACTCGTCTAGCTAAAAGTCTGTGCCTGGCATGATTGCGATGTTCTTCGCGGTATACAGCGCAGGTCTGAGCCGTTAACGTAAAGCAAAGCCGTTTATAGAGGAAGGACTCGTGGAACACTCGCTCTTAGTTTGGTTGTTGCCGACTCTTGCCCTGGTTGCCGGTGTCGCCATTGGATTCCTGCTTGCCCGACTGCTGCCCAATGCGGTGCCCAACAGCACGCAACGTCAGCTGGACGACATTCAGGAACGTTTCGACAGTTATCAGAATGAAGTGGTCACCCACTTCAACAGCACCGCGTCTCTGGTGAAAAAACTCACCCAGAGCTACCAGGATGTCCAGGATCATTTGTCCGAGGGTGCCAATCGCCTGGCCCTCGACGAGCAGACTCGCCAACGCCTGCTGGCGGCCCTGCAGGCCGACGCTGCACAGGCTCCACGGGAACGCCTGACCCCGCCAAAGGATCAGGAACCGCCCCGGGACTACGCCCCCAAGGCCCCTAATTCGCCCGGCATGCTCGATGAGCATTACGGTTTGAAGAAGTAATTTTCAGCGACACCAAAAGCCCGCCCGGTCCCATGATCGGGCGGGCTTTTTTATTGGCTCGGGTCAGCACAGATCCTGCGCCCACCGCTGATTCCCTGTGGGAGCGAGCTTGCTCGCGATGACGACAGCACATTCGACATTACTGCTTCAGGCGACTCAGAACGCCAGTTGCAGACTCTGCTGCCCTTCCAGGCTTAGCAGGAACTGCTTGGCCGCAAGGCCACCGGCGAAACCGGTGAGGCTGCCAGAGGTGCCGATGACGCGGTGGCAGGGAGCGATGATCGAGATGGGGTTGCGGCCGTTGGCCGCGCCCACGGCCCGCACCGCAGTCGGTTGGCCGATCTGAAGGGCGATATCGCGGTAGCTGCGGGTTTCGCCGAAGGGAATGGTCAACAGGGCCTGCCAGACGCGGGTCTGGAAGTCAGTACCGACGAAGTCCAGTTCCAGGTCGAAACACCTGCGCTGGCCGGCAAAATATTCCATGAGTTGGCGTTCGGTTTCCTTGAGGATCGGGTGGCGGCTGTCCTCCTCCAGGGGGCCCAGGCGCACCCGGTTGAGCCGCTCGTTTTCCCAGAGGATGGCCGCCAGTTTTGTATCCCGGGCGACAAGCATCAGTTGGCCCACGGGGGAAGGGATGGTTTTGTACATGGGCAACATCAAACATTCCTTAACGCAAGCCGAGCGCTTTTGTGGCGTGGGAGCTTGCTCCCGCTGGGGTGCGAAGCGCCCCTTACACCTGACGACGCGACGTGTCAGGCAAACATGTTCGCTGCCTGGGGGTTGCTACGCAACCCAGCGGGAGCAAGCTCCCTCGCCACAGGTTTCCCAGCGGATCAAACATCCCGCTTACCCCAACAACCCCAACGCCTTCGCCCGCGCCACCGCCTGGGTACGGCGCTCCACGCCGAGTTTGCTGTTGATGTGGCTGGCGTGAGTCTTGACGGTGTGCAGCGAGATGAACAACTGCTCACTGATTTCCTGATTCGAACAGCCTTGGGCAATCAGCTGCAATACCGCTCGCTCGCGGCTGCTGAGGTTTTCCACAGGAGCCAACGGGTCGGCAGGTTGCGCTGCGGTCGACGGCAGGCGCTCGAGCAGATGCTCGCGCAAGGTGCTGGACGGTGCATGCAACAGTTGTTCACGCAGCCATTCACGATGTGCTTCGCCCAGCAACCATTCGAAGGGTTGCAGAACACCGCCGGCAGCGGCTTCGAACGCCTGGGCCAGGGTGCGTCGAGCTTCGGGTTCGCGCCCGACACTCAGCAGCAAGGCGACTTTCTGGTTGAGCGCCATCACACTGAGCATCTGCCGGCCAGTTTGCTGTCCGTGCTCAAGCAAGGCATTGAGCCGCCCTTCAGCCAACATCGGTTGGCCCCGGATGGACTCCAGCACCGCCTGCTGCAATTCGACGTGCAGCGGCAACTGCGGGTGGAATTCCGGCGGCGCGGCGGCCCGTTCACCAGTGTAGGTCTGCCCCAACCGCGTCAACCAGGCTTCGGCCAGGTCAGTGCGCCCCTGGGCCAGCCAGAGTTCGCATTTGACCAGGGTGATCATCGCCAGGTAATAGATCGGCGGGACGTCCCAGATGTGCATCAGGCGCTCGGCTTCGGCCAACTCGGCAAAGGCCCGGGCAAACTCGCCGTTGTAGCCTTCGATACGGGCGATCACGCAATGCCCGATCAATACGCTGATGTCGCGGCAAGCGCGGGCCTCGGTGAGGCCCGCCTGCAACCGCGCCACCCCGGCCTGCGGCTGCATGCGCAAGGTCAGCAGGAAGCCCTCGTAGAGGATCAAGCGCGCCCGCACCGCATAAAGCCGTTGGGGCGACAGTTTGTGCAAACGTTGCAAACCCTGATGCACTTCATCCAGCGCCCGCAGAATTTCCCCCCGCGCCTGCAATACCCGGGCGCGATCGTAATGGGCCAGGGCCTCGAACAACGGGTTGCCGACGCGCTGAGCCAACTCAAGGGAATCACGGTTCAAGGCCCGCGCGCGCCATAGATCACCGTCGGCAATCGCCAGGTTAGACAGCGTGGACAGGCACATCAGGCGCTGGCCATAGCGTTTATGCGGCAGGCTCTCCAGGGCTTCGGTGCAGTAACGCACGGTGGCCTCACGATCGCCGCGGCCACGGGCAACGATCCCACTCAGGGCCAGCCATTGGGCAAGCATGGATTTTTGCGCGGTGGCCGAAGGGGCCGGCAGGAAGCGACTCAGATGGGCGGCCAGTTCTTCGGCGGCGTCCAGTTGGCAAGCCAGCCCCAGCGCCCAGCTGTAGAGCACGATCAACCGTGGCGTGCTGATGAGCAGGCTGTCGGGCAGATCCATTTTCCAGCGCAGCAGCATACCGACGTTCTGCTCGGCCAGCAGTTGCTCCTCCGATAGGTTCTGCACCAGGTTCGCCGCCACGTCCAGATGGCCGGCCCGCAGGGCCTGTTCCACGGCCTCATCGATCAGGCCCTGGGCGTTGAACCAGCGACAGGCCCGCAGATGCAACGTCGCGGCCGGCACCATGGCCGGCGCGCTGGGACGACTGCGCAGCAAGTCGGAAAACAGGTGGTGATAACGGTACCAGTGGCCATGCTCGTCCAGCGGTACCAGGAACACTTGATGAGCCGCCAGGAAACCCAGGATCTCGGCGCTGTCATGGGCTTCGCGCACGGCATCACACAGTTCGCTGCAAAAGCGGTCCTGAGGGGCTGTGTCGTAGAGGAACGCCTGCACCTCGGTGGGCAGGCAGTCGATGACTTCTTCGAGCAGGTAATCGCGAATCAGCCCTTCCCCGACGTGCAGGGCCTGGGGCAGCAGGCCTTCGGTACCGGCTTCGGAGGCCGCCAACAGCCAGAAACGCAGCCCGGCCACCCAACCTTCGCTGCGCTGGATCAGGTTTTCCAGCGCTTCCCCACGCAGCGAACTGCTGTGATGCTGGAGCAGGGTCAGGGCCTCGTTGTGGGTCAGGCGCAGATCCTGTTCATTCAGTTCGAGCAATTGCCGCGACAGACGCAGGCGCGCCAGATGCCAGTCCGGGCGCTGACGGCTGGTGACCAAAACCAGCAGGCCATCGGGCAGGTGATTGAGGAAAAACTGCAGGCAGCGATCCAGCACCGGGCTTTGGGCCAGGTGATAATCATCGAGCACCAGCAGCAAGGGTTTGTGGGGCGACAGGTGCGCGGACAGTTCATCCAGCAGACCGTCGAGCCACTCCTCGAACGCAAAAGGTTGGTGGCGCTGACGCATTTTCAGCAACCCCAGCGCCCGGCCTCCCAATTGCGGAAAAAATGCCTGGAGCCCGTCGAGCAGCCGCTCCAGAAAACGCCCCGGGTCGTTGTCCCGGGCGCTGAGCCCAAGCCAGAGGCTTTGCCAGTGGCTCGGCAGCCCCTGGCAGAACTCCACCGCCAAGGAGCTTTTGCCAAAACCCGCCGGGGCACTCACCAATAGCAACCGGCCTCCAAGCCCCGCACTCAGACGCTCGCACAACCGCGGCCGCACAACATGACCGTCGGGCAAGGGCGGGCGGTAGAAGCGCCCGTCCTGTACCGCAATGGCTGCGCGGGCAGAATCCGGAAGTGAAGACAGATCAGTCATGGCCGGCTCTTGTTGAAAGGCGGGTGGCGGCGTTGCAGATGTCCGCAGACTAGCGGTAAACGCGGAGGTATTGAAGGGAGTGCTACAAATGGCTACAAAAAGACTACAAAACGGTTTACTGGAAAGACCAATGCCAGGCACCGCCCCTGTGGCGAGGGCGCTTGCTCGCGCTGGGCTCTGTAGGCGCTGGCAAAGCCTGCGATCTTTTGATCTTTCGCTTGAGGCCCAAGTGCTTGGGGAAAGATCGCAGCCTCGTTGCACTCGACAGCTCCTACGGGCGCAACCCAGCGGGAGCAGGCGCCCTCGCCACGGGGGGGGGGCTGGTCAAAAAAAAACGCCCCGAACCAGTCGGGGCGTTTTTTCGAGGATGCGGCCTCGGGTAAAGCGGTTTAGCGGATGCCGTCCTGGCGCAGTGCGTTCGGGGTGAAATCCGCGGTGGTGGCGGTGAAGCCGAAGTCGTAGGCCGATTTCTCTTCGTTCTTCATGCCCAGGGCCAGGTAGCGGCCCGACTGCAGGTCGTAGAGGGTTTCCAGGGCGTACCACGGCACTTGCTTGTCGTAGTAGTTCTCGGCATGGGCCTCAGCAACGCGCCACAGTTGGCCACGACCGTCGTAATGGTCGATCACCGCCGCTTGCCAGGTGTCTTCGTCGATGTAGAAGTCACGCTTGGCGTAGATGTGACGCTGGCCTTCCTTCAGGGTGGCGGTCACGTGCCAGACACGACGCAGCTCGTAACGGGTCAGGTCCTGGTTGATGTGGCCAGCCTTGATGATGTCGTCGTATTTGAGCTGCGGCGAATCGATCTTGTGGCTGTTGGCGGCGATGTACAGTTCTTTCTTGCCTTCCAACTTCCAGTCGTAGCGGTCCGGCGCGCCGTTGTACATGTCCAGGTTGTCGGAAGTACGCAGACCGTCGGCGGCGGTACCCGGGCCGTCATAGGACACTTGCGGGGCACGACGCACGCGACGCTGGCCGGCGTTGTAGACCCAGGCCGAACGTGGCTCCTTCACCTGGTCGAGGGTTTCGTGCACCAGCAGCACGCCACCGGCCAAACGCGCCGGCGCGGTCACTTGCTGCTTGAAGTAGAACAGGATGTTGCCAGGGTTGGCCGGATCGAAATCCTTCATCTTGTCGCGGAACACGAACTGGTCACGGAAGTACACCAGGCTGTACGAGCCATTGGGTTGCGGCGTGGCCTGGGTCACCAGGCGCGTCACGCTGCCGCCGCGGTAGCGGGTGATGTGGTTCCAGATCACTTCCACACCGCTCTGGGGAATCGGGAACGGCACGGCCGTCTCGAAGTTCTCCAGGCCGTTGCCGCCGGACACCAGCTTGGTGTTGACCGCGTTTTTCTTGATGGAGGCGAACACCTCGTCTGGCACGGTGGCGCCGCGATGGGTCGGGTAGACCGGCATCTTGAAGGTTTCCGGGTAGCGCTTGAACATCGCGTACTGGCCCGGCGCGAGTTTGGCTTTGTACTGGTCGACGTTCTGCGCAGTGATGGTGAACACTGGTTTTTCACTGGCGTATGGGTCGGAAAGGAAACCCTTGCTGTCCACCGAGCCGGCGTTCTTGGCCATGGGTTTCCAGGCCGAGATCGAGCCATCGGCATTGCCGGCCATCTCAGCGCCCATCGGCGTCAGGCTCTTGCCCAGTTTGTCGGCCTCGGCGGCAGGCACCGCCGCCATGACACTGGCCGCCAGCAGGGATAGCCCCAAAGCACCGACCTGCAACAGATTCTTGGTTATTTTCATAGTGTGTCGTCCTGAAATACGGTGCTTAGAAGGTCACGCCGACGCTGAGCGCCAGGAAGTCGCGATCGTCCACAGTGCTGAAGTCGCCACCAAAGAAGTTGGTGTAGGCCAGGCTCGCGTTGTAAGTGTTCTGGTACTCCGCATCCAGCCCGAGGCTAACGGCCTTGCGGCCTTCTTCGAAGTTGCCGCCAGGGCCTGGCGAGTAGCCTTTGACGTCATGGGACCAGGCCACGTTGGGCTTGAGGTTCACGCCAGCGAAGACGTCCGGGTATTCCCAGATGGCGCGAGCGCGGTAGCCCCATGAGGTGGCGGTGGTGAAGCCGTCGTTGTTGCAGTTGCTGTTCACACCGCTGCTGGTCTGGCCGCCACCTGCGGCGGTCGAGGCGTTGAGCGTGTTACAGAAACCATTGGGCAGTTCACCTGGACCGAACACTGGGTCACGGCCGTAGCGAACGTCGGATTTGCTTTCCAGGCCGCCCACATGCGTCACGCCGATTTCGCCCACCAGGGTTAGACGGCTGGCGCCCATGACTTGGTCGAGGAAGTGAGTGAATGTGGTCTGGAACTGGGTGATTTCCTTGCGGCGGTAGCCATGCAGATCCTGGCCCGGAACACCTGTGAGCAACGAGGCGTTGTCGAAGGGCAGACTCCCCCCAGCCCCAACGATCGGACGAACGCCAGCAAAGAGAATATCGGTGGTGCTCAACTGTACCGGCGCATTCGGCCGATAACTCAGCTCGCCGCTCCAGGCCGTGCCGGTGGGCAAGGTGGTGGAGAAACTCAAGCCATAGAGCCGAATGTCTTCAGGGTATTCAACGAAGTAATTGGAGTTACCCGCCACGATCAGAGGACGCAATGCCGCCAATGGCCCCAACGGCATCGTATAAAACCCTGATGCCGCTCCCGTGGCGCTGAAAATCGGCGCCCGGCTATGGTAATTCATGAAGTAGGCACCGAATTCGGTGTCCAGCGGCTCGAACATATATTTCAGGGATGCGCCCCATTGGCCGCTATCCCGGGCATCGCGGTCCGCGCCACGACGCACCAGTACGCCTTCATCGTTGACGTCGACCCCCCTTGCAGCCAATGCACCTAATGCAGGGGCCGAGAGCGTGGAGCGTTTATTCAGTACACGCAGATTGTCATCGCACCCATCGGCAATAACATCCGGTTGGGAGAAGAACGTCCCGCAGTTATCGACAACAGTCTGGTCCCACTCCAACTGGTAGAAAGCTTCAGCCGACAAATTGTCGGTCAGGCTCTGGGACACATAGAACATGTTGACCGGGATCAAGCCCTCCTTGACCTCGGCACCAGGGCGACGGAATGCGGACACATCGACCGGGTTGATGGAGTTGATGCCGCCCTGGATGAAAGTACTTTCCCCCCAACTGACAACCTGTTTGCCCAGGCGGACCGAACCCGGCTGATCGGCAATGGCGTAGTTGTGATAGACGAACGCATCGAGGATCTGCCCGCCGGAAGACTGGGCGCCTTCCTTGCGATTGTTGTCGCTGATGTCCTTGTACAGGCGGTGTTCGTCCTTGAGCTCAAAGTCATACCAGTACTTGCCGCGCACAAACACGCCGGTATCGCCGTACTTCAGTTCCAGGTCGTGGATGCCCTTGAAGATCTTCGAGAAGGTTTCCCCGCGCTTGAAGTTCAAGTGGCCGTCATCGGAGGTCTGCGACAGCCCACGGCCGCCGTTGTTGACGCCGATCAGGTCTTTATTGGCGTTGGCCGTGGACCAGCTCGCCCCCACCGACAGGGACGAGTCGAACTGGCCTTCGATTTCACCAATGTTGAAACTGACGCCGAATGCTGGGCCGGCGAGCGAAGAGGCAAGACTGACCGCCAACGGCAGTTTTGCCCGGCGCCAGAACGTATTTGCTGAGGTCATCGACGCTACTCCATGTGCTTTATTGTTATGGCAGACAGTATTTTCAAAGACCCTTTTCAACGGCTGGAAGCGGCATGCCCCACCCTCCGTTCAAAGTCGCAGCGCCCGTTTAGTACGTGCGTTCCGTTTTTGAAAATTCTTACGCGGACTATAGCCAGCAGGTAGTACGGCTTGATCCCTCTAAAGTGTGATTTATCGCCTCGACCACTCTGGAACAGTCCATTGCCAGGCCGACAAGTGTCGGCACGGCAAGGATGGCTGAAATTTTCGGTTTGACAAGGCAAGCGCTTGCTTGGTGCGGCTGCCGCGCCCTTTCGGGCGCGGAAAAGGTGTTTAAAGCGTCGAGAGAAAGGTGCTGTTGTTGCTCTGCCATTCGGTGATGTCGACGCGGATGCGCTTCTTGTCGAGCTTGCCGACGCTGGTCTTGGGAATTTCCGTAACAAGGGCGATCTGACTCGGGATCGCCCACTTGCTCAGGTGCCCCAGCTCGACGAACGGCTTGAGGTGTTCCTTGAGCTCGCGAGCCCCGATCTGATGCCCTTCGCGAATCACCAGCAAGGCAAACGGCCGCTCGCCCCACTGCGGATCGGGAATGCCGACCACTGCTACTTCGCGTACCGCCGCGTGACGGCTGATGAGGTCTTCGAGGTCCAGGGAGGAGATCCATTCGCCACCGGTCTTGATCACGTCCTTGATGCGGTCGCGGATGTCGATGAAACCCATGTTGTCCAGCGTGGCGACGTCGCCGGTGTGCAGCCAGCCGCCGGCCCAGAGCTCGGCACCCTTCTGCGGCTCGTTGAAATAGCCCTCGGTGAGCCACGGCGCACGCAGCACCAGTTCGCCCTGGGTCTCGCCATCGGCCGGCAGGAACCGTCCCTCGGCGTCGACAATCGCCGCCTCCACCAACGGCCCCGGCACGCCGGCCTTGATCCGGTAGGTGGTGCGCTCGTCTTCGCTGCCGGCCATCAGTTCAGCGTTGAGGTGGGCGCAGGACACCAGCGGGCCGGTTTCCGACATGCCGTAGGCGGCGGTGAGCTGGATGCCCCGGGCCTTGGCTGCTTCGTACAGGCTGCGGTTCAGGGCGCTGCCACCGATGACGATTTTCCAGCCGCCGAAATCGGTGTCCTGGGCGCCCTTGGCGTTGAGGACCATTTGCAGGATGGTTGGCACGCAATGGGAAAAGGTGACCTTTTCCTTGCGCCACAGTTGCACCAGGAATTCCGGATCGTAGCGACCGGGGTAGACCTGCTTGAGCCCGAGCATGGTCGCCACGTAAGGCAAACCCCAGGCGTGGACGTGGAACATCGGCGTGATCGGCATGTACACGTCGTTGGTGCCCAGCAGCCGCACGCTATCGATGGAGCCCATGATGGTCGCCACACCCATGGTGTGCAGCACCAGTTGCCGATGGGTAAAGTACACGCCCTTGGGGTTGCCCGTGGTACCGGTGGTGTAGAACGTGGTGGCGACGGAGTTTTCGTCGAAATCCTGGAAGTCGTAGGTTGGGCTGGCGGCGGCCAGCAACTGCTCGTATTCACCCACCAGGTTCGGCAGGTCGGCGGTTTTTTCCGGCAGGTCGGTCAGCAGCAGGGTTTTCTGCACCGTGGTCAGGTGCCCGGCGATCGCCTGGTACAAACCGACAAACTCGCTGTTGACCAGCACGAAGCGGTCCTCGGCGTGGTTCATGGTGTAGACGATCTGCTCCGGTGACAGACGCACATTGATGGTATGGATCACCGCGCCGATCATCGGGATCGCGAACATGCATTCCAGGTAACGATGGCTGTCCCAGTCCATCACCGCCACGGTATCACCGGCCTTGACCCCGGCCTCGGTCAGCACATTGGCCAGCCGGGCGACCCGTTCGATCAGCGTCGGATAGCTGTAGCGCAACTGGTCACGGTAGATGATCTCGCGGGTTTTCTCGTAACGCGCCCCGGACATCAGCAGCCGCTTGATCAGCAGCGGGTATTGATAGGCACCTTCGGCTGGAGGAATAACGCGAGTCTGCAACATAAGAGTCCCTTTTCTGACTGCACGGTCTTGGCTGGAAGTAAGCACTCTAGAGTGCTTATACACGGATCAAATCAGCCAAAGGAATGATTTGATCCGCGTGCAAATACTAGCCTTGAGCCATCCACGGGCAGGGACCAGGGCCCGTCAATGCGTCTCGGTAAACGCCAGTTTCACGCCGATAGCGACCAGTACCGCGCCCATGGTCCGGTCGAACCAGTGGCCCATGCGGGCAAAGCCGGCGCGCACCCGCTGCTGGCTGAACAGCATGGCCACCAGGCAGAACCAGGCGGCCGTCGCGACCGCCAGGTACACGCCATAACCGGCCTGGATCGCCAGAGGCGTGTGCGGATTGATCACCACGGTGAACAACGACAGGAAAAACAGCGTCGCCTTGGGGTTCAGGCCATTGGTGACGAAGCCCGAGGTGAACGCGCCGCGAGCAGTACGTTCGCCCGCCTCCTGATGCAAGTTGTCTGCCGTTGGCTTGGCCGGTTGCGCGCGCAACGCCTTGAAGCCGATGTACAGCAGGTACGCGGCGGCGGCCCATTTCAAGGCGTTGAACAGCACGATCGACTGCGACACGATCAGGCCGATGCCCAGCAACGAATAGCCCACGTGCAGGAAAATCGCCGTACCGACGCCCAGCGCCGTCCAGGTCCCGGCGCGCCGGCCATGGGTCACGCTTTCACGCACCACCACGGCGAAATCCGGCCCGGGGCTGGCAACGGCCAGCAGGTGAATCAGGGCGACGGTGAGGAATTCGGTGAGGTACATGGGGGCTCCAGGGAGGTACGCGTTGTTAAGTGAAAACGGTGGCGAGGGAGCTCGCTCCCGCTCGACTGCGCAGCAGTCGCTTGCCGTTTGTTGGGGCCTGCTTCGCAGGCCAGCGGGAGCAAGCTCCCTCGCCACGGGGTTCGCCGCCATGGCAGCCAATGCATCTGATAGGCTCGCCACATTACGCCTTCGATTCTTCAGATAAAAGGTACAGCTGATGACGAATACCGCCCGCGCAGTTTTCCTCGACCACCCTTCCCTGGACCTTGGCGACCTGGACCTGGCCCCGCTGCGCAACTGCTTCGGCGAACTGCAATTGTTTGATCGGACCACACCGGATCAGGTGGCCGAACGGCTCAAGGGCGCCACGGTGGCGATTACCAACAAGGCAGTGATCGATGCAGCGGCCATGGCCGCCAACCCCGAGCTGAAACTGATCCTGATCAGCGCCACCGGCACCAACAATGTCGACCTGGCCGCCGCCCGCCAACACGGCATCACGGTGTGCAATTGCCAGGGCTACGGCACGCCATCGGTGGCCCAGCACACGATCATGTTGCTGCTGAACCTGGCAACGCGCCTGGCCGACTATCAGAAAGCCGTGGGCGAAGGTCGTTGGCAACAGGCCTCTCAGTTCTGCCTGCTGGACTATCCGATTGTCGAGCTGGAAGGCAAAACCCTTGGCTTGCTGGGGCATGGCGAGCTGGGCAGCGCCGTCGCGCGATTGGCCGAAGCCTTTGGCATGCGCGTGCTGCTGGGGCAGGTTCCCGGGCGCCCTGCCCGCCCTGACCGCGTGCCACTGGATCAACTGTTGCCGCAAGTCGATGCCCTGACCCTGCATTGCCCGCTCAACGAACACACCCGCCACTTCATCGGTGCCCGGGAACTGGCGCTGCTCAAACCCGGCGCCTTTGTGGTCAACACCGCCCGTGGCGGCCTGATCGACGAACAGGCCCTGGCCGAGGCGCTGCGCAATGGCCACCTGGGCGGCGCAGCCACCGACGTGCTGAGTGTGGAGCCGCCGAGCCAGGGCAATCCGTTGCTGGCCGCCGACATTCCCCGGCTGATCGTCACGCCCCACAACGCCTGGGGCAGCCGCGAGGCGCGGCAACGGATCGTCGGGCAAATGAGCGAAAACGCCCAGGGCTTTTTCAGCGCTGCAGCGCGGCGGGTCGTCAGTTGATAAACTGCCGCACTTTTTTTCAAGGAGCAGACCATGGATCCGCGCAGTGAAGTACTGCTTCGTCAGGCCGAGTTATTCCAAGGCTCGGTGTTACTGGCCGGCCTGCCCGCCGACGATCTGCTCGGCCGCCTGCCCGAAGCCCACGGTTGGTGCTGGCACGCGGGCGATCAGGCGGCGCTGGACGCCCGCTTCCCCGAGCGCAGCCACTTTGGCGTGAACGTACCAGAGCGCGGGTTTGACACTGCCGTGGTGTTCCTGCCCAAGGCCAAGGACCTGACCGATTACATCCTCAATGCCGTGGCCGCGCGCCTGGCCGGGCGCGAGGTGTACCTGGTGGGAGAAAAGCGCAGCGGCATCGAAGGTGCGTCCAAGCAACTCAATCCATTGGGCAAGCCGCGCAAGCTCGACAGCGCACGGCATTGCCAGCTATGGCAGGTCACCGTTGCCCAAGCCCCCGAGGCCAAGCCGCTGGAAAGCCTGGCCCAGACCTACGAGTTGCCCCTGGCCGAAGGCCCGCTGAAGGTCATCAGCTTGCCGGGGGTGTTCAGCCACGGTCGCCTGGATCGCGGCAGTGCGCTGCTGCTCGAACACCTGGATAAACTGCCCAGCGGTCATTTGCTGGACTTCGGCTGCGGTGCCGGTGTGCTCGGGGCGGCGGTCAAGCGTCGCTATCCACACAACACCGTCACGCTGCTGGACGTGGATGCGTTCGCCGCCGCCAGCAGTCGCCTGACCCTGGCTGCCAACGGCCTGGAAGCCGAGGTACTGACCGGTGACGGGATCGACGCGGCACCGATGGGTTTGAGCGCGATCCTGAGTAACCCGCCGTTCCATGTCGGCGTGCACACCGATTACCACGCCACGGAAAACCTGCTGCGAAAAGCAGCCAAACATCTGAAAAATGGTGGCGAACTGCGGCTGGTCGCGAACAGCTTCCTCAAGTACCAACCCTTGATCGAAGAGCATTTGGGTGTGTGCGCCATCAAGGCCGAAGGCCAGGGGTTTCGCATCTACCGGGCCAAGCGCGGCTGAAGCAATTTTAAGAAACAGCACTTGCCCAATCGGATTTGCCTAGGCAGAATCCGCTCCGTCCTAGGGGAGTAGTCTCCCGCGAGCGCCATGCTCGCCCGGCATACGTCAACATACTTGGTCAGCAGACCATGGCGTATGCGGCCCAAGCGTCCACGCAGATGGTCGCTGGGTTTGACAAGACCTATGACACGCACACCTTACCCGGGGCGGGAAGGCTGTACGTGTCATAGCCGTGTCGACCCGCCCCTCTAGGAATCACCTGATGCTGGACTCTTTCCTCGTACCTACCGCTATCGTTGCGCTGGCCGAAATCGGCGACAAGACGCAATTGCTCGCCCTCATCCTGGCGGCACGCTTTCGCAAACCCTGGCCGATCATCGCCGGCATCATTGCCGCAACGCTCGCCAACCATGCCGCCGCCGGGGCGGTGGGGGCCTGGGTCGGCAGTTTTTTCTCGGATGCGGTCCTGCACTGGATCCTGGCAGCGAGCTTCGCGGCCACGGCACTGTGGACCCTGGTCCCGGACAAGCTGGACGATGAAGAAGCCAACACGGCGCGCAAGTTCGGCCCGTTTGTCACCACGCTGATTGCGTTTTTCCTGGCCGAAATCGGCGACAAGACGCAGATCGCCACGGTGATGCTTGCCGCGCAATACCCGGAGTTGTGGCTGGTGATCATCGGCACCACCGTGGGCATGCTGATTGCCAACGTGCCGGTGGTACTGGCCGGCAATTTCGCCGCCGAAAAACTGCCCCTGACCCTTATCCGCCGCCTGGCCGCCTCGGCATTTTTCGTCCTGGCGATCGTGGCGGTGTACAAGGCGATGCAGAGTAGTGGGTGGGTTTGATCCAGGCTCAGGAGGGCAATTGTGGCGAGGGAGCAAGCTCCCTCGCCACAAAAAACAGCTTTTACTGCATAACGCTGGTTACTTCTTGGCCTGCTGATAAAGCGGCATCACCTTCGGAATCGCCGCCTGCAACGAGGCGATCCGGCTGCTCGACGAAGGGTGGGTGCTCATGAACTCTGGTGGCGCCCCCTCCGAGGCCTTGGCCATCTTGTTCCACAAGGTGATCGCCGCGTTCGGGTCGTAGCCGGCGCGGGCAGCCAGTTCAAGGCCGATCAGGTCGGCTTCGTTCTCGTTGCCGCGGCTGTTAGGCAGGGTCATGCCGTAGTTGGCGACAGTGTCGGCCAACGCCAGGCTGTCCTGGCCCAGGCCGAACAAGGCACCAGCGCCCTGCTTGGCCATCTCGATGCCGTAGGCCTTGGACATCGCTTCACGCCCGTGCTCGCGCAGGGCGTGGGCGATTTCATGGCCCATGATCGCGGCGATTTCAGCGTCGGTCAGTTTCAGTTGGTCGATCAAGCCGGTGTAGAACATGATCTTACCGCCGGGGCCGCAGTTGGCGTTGAGCTCGTCGCTCTTGATCAGGTTCACTTCCCAATTCCATTGCGCCGAATCCGGGCGGAATATCGGGGCCTGGGCAATCAGTCGGTCAGCAATGACCTGGATACGCTTGGCATCGCTACTGGTCTTGTCCAGCACGCCCTTGTCGCTCGCCTCGCCCATGGTCTTCTGATAGGACTGCGCATACATCTGGTTGACCTCAGCAGTCGACAACATGCTGAACATGTATTGCTTGCGCTCCACGCCCACGGCTCCGCCACTGGTGGTGTTGACCGATTGGCAACCGGCGAGCAGCAACCCTGCGCTCAGTGCACTCACCATCAAAATCTTGTTCATTTTAGAAGCTCCCTGGAAACGTGGGCGTATCCTAGGCGGTGATTTGTATCCGCGCCAGATACACAGCAGCAACGAATTACATTTTTTTCATACAAACCCATCCAGTCCATTTACGACACTCACCCAGTCAAAACAGTCACCCGACGAATAGCGCCTCATGCCAGGCCACACAAACGCCGATACATGCACCAGACGTCATCCTGCGTCCGGAGCCTTTATGAAATTCAAATCGATCCAGTTTTCCGTGGCCGCCCTGGCGGGTGCCATCGTGCTCAGCGTGGTCGGCGCCCTGGTGCTGTACGCGTTGTTTGCCGGCGCCCGCACCCAGGACATGGTGCAACAACGGACCAAAGCACAGTTCGAGCAGCTCATCGAACAACGCCTCAGCGCCCTGGCCCGCACCCAGGCGAGCCTGATCCAACGGGAACTGGAAGCACCGCTGCAGCTCGCCCGCGGCCTGGCCACCAGCAACGCCTTGATGGGCATGAACGGCCCGGATGGCAACCCGCAACTGAAGGTGCCTCGCGAGCAAATGATCAGCCTGCTGCGCGAAACCGTGGTGCGCAACCCGAAGGTCCTTGGCGCCTACATCGCCTGGGAACCGAACGCCATCGACCACGACGACGCCAATTACGTGAACAGCCCCGTGGTTGGCATGGAAACCAACGGGCGCTTCCTGCCGTGGTGGTTTCGCAATCAGGATGGCAGCCTGGGCCTGGAAAAACTCGCCGACGTAACCGACCAGAAACTGCTGTCCACCGGCATCCGCGCCAGTGAGTACTACCTGTGCTCCCAGGACAGCAGGAAAGCCTGCGTGATCGACCCGGCGCCCTACCGCGTCGGCGCCACCATGACCATGCTCGCCTCGTTCATCGAGCCGATCATGATCGATGGCAAGTTCCAGGGCATCGCCGGGGCCGACCTGTCGGTGAACTTCATCCAGGACATGCTCGTTGCCGCCGACAGCAAGCTGTACAACGGCGCCGGGGAAATGGCCCTGCTCTCGAGCAACAACCGGCTGGTGGCCTTCACCAAGGACCCGAGCAAACTCGGGGAAAAGGCCAGCGACCTGCTCGACACCAGTGAGCTGGATAACCTGGCCAAGCTCGGTGTTGGCGAAGTGCGTTACGACATCGATGAAGAGCATGGGCATATCGAGGTGTACATGCCGTTCGGCATCGGCGAGACCGATGCCCGCTGGACGCTGATGCTGCAACTGCCGCTGAATGCGGTGATGGCCGATCTGTTGGCGTTGCAGAAAGACCTCAACCAACAACGCGAGACCGACATCTTCGGCATGGCCATGGTCGGCTTGGTGATTGCCGGTATTGGCCTGTTGGTGATCTGGCTGGTGGGCCACGGTATCGCCCGGCCGCTCAAGCAAATGGTGGCGATGCTCGAGGATATCGCCCAAGGCGAAGGCGATCTGACGCGGCGCCTGGTGAGCGACCGCGCCGACGAACTGGGCGCGATTGCCAGGGGCTTCAATACTTTCCTGAGCAAGTTGCAGGGGATGATTACCCAAGTGGTGACCTCGGTGCAGAGTGTCAGCGACTCATCGGAGCACACCGCCGACATCGCGATCCGCACCAACCAGGGGGTGCACAAGCAGATGTCGGAAATCGATCTGGTCGCCACCGCCGTGCACGAAATGACCGCCACCGCCCAGGACGTGGCCCGCAACGCGACCCAGGCCGCCCAAGCCGCCAGTCACGCCGACCAGGCCGCCAGCCAGGGCATGCAGATCGTGCGGGACACCTCCACCTCCATCGGCGCCCTGGCCGTGGAAATCGGCAAGGCCGTGAGCGTGGTACAAACCCTGGCCAAGGACAGCGAGAACATCAACGCAATCCTCACCGCCATTCGCGGGATCGCCGAACAGACCAACCTACTGGCCCTCAACGCGGCCATCGAAGCGGCCCGGGCGGGTGAACAGGGGCGTGGTTTTGCGGTGGTGGCCGATGAAGTGCGCAATCTGGCGCAGAAGACCCAGCAAGCCACGGGAGAAATCCAGTCGATGATCCAACAGTTGCAGCAAGGCACCCGGGATGTGGTGCGGGTGATGGAAGACAGCCAGCACCGCACCGATGAAAGCGTGCAGCACGCGGCGAAAGCGGCCCAGGCCCTGGAAACCATCACTCAGGCGGTGTCGGTGATCAACGACATGAACACCCAGATCGCCAGCGCCGCCGAGGAACAAAGCGCCGTGGCCGACGACATCAACCGTAACGTGATCAACATCGGGCAGGTGGCGAACGAAGTGGCCAGCGGCGCCGACGAATCCAGCGCGGCCAGTGCCGGCTTGACCAAACTGGCAGAGCAGCAGCGCCGGTTGATCAATCAGTTCAGGGTTTGATCCACGGGCCTCATCGCGAGCAGGCTCAATCCCACAGGGGATTGGCGGTGAACACACTTTTGTGAGCTCCCGCAGCCAATGTGGGAGCGGGCTTGCTCGCGATGAGGCCAGCACAGACGCCTCAACACTCAAGCCGGGGTCAGGCACTCCGGGCCATTGAGCTTCGGGTCATTGACCATGTTGGCCAGCACTCGCTCGCGCAGTTGTGCCGGTTCGCTGGCCAGCAGCCCTTGCAAGGCATGCAGTGGTGTCTCGGGATCGAGCCACAGGCGCTGACCCTCTTCGTCCAGGATCAACGGCCGGCGCTGCCCCGCCGCCGGCTGAGTGATAACCGCCGTGCTCAGCCATACTTGCTCCTGCACTGGATACGCCTCCCAGATCGCGGCAAAAAACAACGACGAGCCCTCTCCCGGTGTCAGCCAGTACGGACGCTTGCGCGTGCCGCCACGCCATTCATAGAAGCCGTTGGCCGGCAGCAGGCAGCGACGCTGGCGCAAGGCCTCACGGAACATCGGCTGCTCGGCCACGGTTTCGGCCCGGGCATGGGCCGGGGTGCGGGACAGGTCAGTCAGCCACGGCGGCGTCAGCCCCCAGCGCGCCCGGGCCAACTCACGCTGGCCCTCGGCACCGGCGCGCAGCATCAGCACCGAATCGTTGGGCGAAATATTCCATTGGGCCTTCTGATCGACTGGAAAGCCGGGCAAGGCCGCGAAGGCGGGGTTCCAGCGAAACAGGGCATAACGTCCACACATGGGGCAACACAACTCTTGATCAAACGGCCGCCAGCCTAACAGACCAGCGTGCCGGGGTAGCTCTCCGGTTCATCGCCGGGCAGCGGCAATGCCACATTGTACGCGGCGATCAACTCCCGGGCGTATTGCGCCTGATCGTCCTCCACCGCCAGCCCCAACAGCCCGTGCATCGGCAACTCCCCGGCGGCGCCCATCAAATCACGCCCCACCAGATGCGCCGTGATGCCTTCGCTGGCGAGCATGCCCTGGAGCAACTCGCCTTCCATCAGACTTTCCAGCTCATAGATTCGTCGCATGGACGCCCCCATCACTCGTTTTCGCTAAAAACCTCGAGATGCCACTCCTCACCATGGACCTGCAGTACGAAGGTTATCGGCCGGCAACAAACCTGACAGTCCTCGATATAGGTCTGGTCGCCACCGGACAGGTCCACCGAAGTCTCCACTTCCTCACCACAATACGGACATTCATACAGAGCGGTTTCCAGCATCGCGGTCTCCCAGGTGACTTGTGCGTATAATCGCCGGTCTATTTGCAGGGCTATTTTTGCCTGGCTTATCTTCCAGGCCGTGCCCCGTCGTTTTTTGATCGAACCTTTACTTACCCTAGCCGTTTCCAACAAGAGAGCATGATGGGCGAATTCGATGCCATCCGACCTTACGACGACAGCGAAGTCCCAGCGGTGCTGGCACGGCTGCTCGGCGACAAGGCGTTTCTAGATATCCTCACCCACTTCCGCTTCCCGCGCCTGGCCGGCGCCTTCGGCTGGATGCTCAAACCCCTTATAGCGCAAAGATTGCGTCGCGAGTTCGCCGGTGTGACGTCAGTCGCCACTTTGCAGGACAAGGTGGAGTTCTACGTCGATCACACCATCGAGCGCGCCACCGATGGCGTGACGTATACCGGGGTGGAGCAATTCAAGTCCGGCAGTGCGTACCTGTTCATCGCCAACCACCGCGACATCGTGATGGACCCGGCCTTCGTCAACTATGCCGTGTACCACGCCGGCTTGCCGACGCCGCGCATCGCCATTGGCGACAACCTGCTGCAAAAGCCCTTTGTCAGCGACCTGATGCGCCTGAACAAGAGCTTCATCGTGCACCGCTCCATCACCGGGCGGCGGGAAAAAATGGCGGCGTACCAGTTGTTGTCGGCGTACATCAACCATTCGATCCGCAACGATTGCGCCTCGATCTGGATCGCCCAGGCCGAAGGTCGGGCCAAGGATGGCGACGACCGGACTGAATCGGCAATCCTCAAGATGTTCCACATGAGCCGCAAGGACGAGCCGTTTGGCGAGGTGATCCAGTCGCTGAACCTCACGCCGGTGTCCATCAGCTACGAATACGACCCGTGCGACCAGGCCAAGGCCCGCGAGTTGTACATCCGCGCCACCACCGGCACCTACACCAAGGCGCCGGGCGAGGACGATGTGAGCATCGCCACGGGCATCACCGGCTACAAGGGCCGCGTGCATGTGAATTTCGCCGCGCCGATCACCGAGCTGTTCGAGGACACCAAGCAATTGGCCCAGGAGATGGACCGGCAGATTCTCGGCGGCTATCGCCTGTTCCCGGTGCACTACCTGGCCTACGCCCAATGGGCCGATGCCGACCCACAGTTGCAGGTGCCCAAGGCAGCCGAGGTGTTTGATGCCGAGGAATTGGCCAAGGCCCAGGAAGAATGGCAACGCCGGCTGGACGCTTGCCCACAGGAACACCGGCCGTTCCTGGTGCTGCAATATGCAACGCCGGTGCGCAATCAGTATCGGGTCAAGGCGGGGTTGGCGCTGTAAAACCACGCTTGCGAGAACCTGATGCGGCTTTTTGTGGCGAGGGAGCTTGCTCCCTCGCCACAAAAGCGCCTTTACCCCAGCGACCTATCAGAACTGCGTACTGATCCACGAAACCAGCAACGCCAGCGCCAGACAGCCAAAACCGAACCGGTAGAAAAACCGGTTCATGCGCTGGGTGGCCAGGTCCAGCAGCGCTTCGAATCGTTCATTGCCATCACGATTGCGTGCTTCAAGGCAGGCCCGCGCCCGCAGTTCACGGCGGCGCGTGGCGTGCAACACCCAGCCGCCCGGGCAGGCAAACAGCAACGCGAGCAGGTTGATCAGTTTGGCGGGGTGGGCGGCGAACAACGAAAGCACATGCAACGACATCACAAACCTCAAGCGAAAATCGGACAGGACACGCCCGGGACCTACGAACAGGGCGCGGATTCTACCGAAAGCCCACCGCTCTGCACCGTTTTTTCCGACCAGTAACGATCCCACCGCAGCGCTGGGTTCTTTTGTGGCGAGGGGACTGTGCAACACCCTAATTCTTCATGTCACGGTTTCGTCATCTGAGCAGGCCACTCTGTCGCCCTTCAAACCTGCACGGACCCCATCATGCTTCACGCCGAAAACCAGGATCGTCTCTACCTCATCAGCCCGAGCGAAGAACAACAGAACCTCGTCGGCAGCCTGTCCTTCAACGTACAAGATCGACACTGGCTGGTGTATTGCGCCCTCGGCGGCCATCAACACGCCGACCTGCCCGAGACCGACCTGCTGACCGGGATCAGTGTGCTGGAGTTTTATTCCCAGGCAGCGTGAAGATCTCGCCCATAAAAAACCCTGTGGGAGCGAGCTTGCTCGCCCCCACAGGGTTTATGGGACGTAATACTTACTCAGCCAGCACCTGACCAATGGTCGGGTCCTTGAACAGCCGGGTCAGGGCATCGCTCAATACGTCGCTGACCAGCTTGGTGTTGGTTTCCTGGTTGGGCGCCATGCCGAAACGCTGGTCCAGGGAGGCGCCGTAACGGCCGCTGTAGCGGCGGTTGGCGTTCTGCACGTCGGAGCGGAAGGTCGCGCCGATGGTCGCTTCGGTCACGTACATGCCTTCCTTGGGCGACTGGTACTTGAGCTCAGCCAGGGTGACGGTCAATTGCGGCGCATTCATGGCATTGGCGGTGGGGGTGAAACCCAGCAAACGCACCGCTGCTTCAGCCTGGGCCTGCAGCTTGGGCAGGATCTGCGCGCCCTGCACGGTGATCACGCTGGTTTCCGGGTACAGCCCGCCACGGGTGCCGAGCGTCGGCGACGGACGACCATCCACGACCCGCACCACCACCGGCTGGCCGCGACCCACAGGCGCCAGTTGGGCATTGAGCGTGGGCTGCGGGTTAAGTTGTTGCGGGCTGTGGGCGCAGCCGACGAGGGTCAGACTGGTCACAGCGATCAAACCGAACAACAGGCGTTGCAACATGCTCTTCTCTCCAGAATCGGGCACAAACAGGCCGGCAGTATAGCGGTGCGCCATCGCGGTGAACTAGCGCCTTACGATGAATACTGAAATGTCTGACACGGGCCGGCATTACCGGTTCCTGTCACCCCATTGTCACGATCCTTACACCGGCATGTCATGGCCAGCTGTCAGGCTTGCCCCAAGCTCACCGACCCGGTATCCGATCATGCGCTACCTTATTTCCCTGTTCACCCCGCGCCCACATCACCGCAGCTTCGCCCTGCTCGATCGCAACGGCCGTTGCCAGGCCTTCAAGCAGTGCAGCCTGCAGCCCATGGGCGAAGGTTGGGTGGAAATCGAAGAGATCCGCCTCAACTGGCTGCACCAGCCATTGCCCGCCAGCGCCCGCGTGCAAGCGGTTGCGGCTCGCGCACGCAACCGGCAGTTGTTGACCATCTGACCGGACGCCTAATAAAAGTCATTAAACACGACCATTTCCCTGCGTTTCTTCGATACAATCTCCCCCCGATTATAAGGACGTCTCCTGATCGGGCCTCGCAACACCGCCGATGCGCTGGTATTGGCACCCCGCAACGCCCACAGAGAGCCGCCCACACAGATCGAGTGAAGCTGGCGCGCCTGCTGTTCCCGGGCAAAACACCACTTTTCGCGAATCTGCAGAGCTGTCATTACGCTCGGTCACTGAGCTGTCTGCCCGTTTTGCCTGTCATGTACTACATGGGGGCAACCAAACCGGGCGCGGTGCCAGGCTGGGACAGCCCTTTTTTGAGGTTCACGTCTTCAAAAGAGCGTGAAAAAACGGGTTTTCACAACTTCACGAGAGTGTGGCGAGCAAATGAATAGTTTTGCGTCTGAACAAGCACCATTAGCGTCTGAAACAGCCCAACGACACAGGACCGGATATCGCTCAAGAACTGGCGCCTGAAGCCTGTCCGCTACGGATTTGGTTGCACGAACGGATGTCTCGGCCATAAGTCGAATTGCCTGCCCGGCGCTTAAATGAGTTCATGTGACTCTTGAGGCCAGGCTGCATGCATCCGCAGTAGGTGCGAAAAATTGCGAAGATTCGGACATGGCGATCCTGGCCATGGATACCTGGGGCGCAACTGACCTGCCCCGCCAATCCTGGCCGCTATGCCGACAATTTGGTGCTGCAGATTTTGGAGACGCGTTAAATGGCGCATAACGAAGCAGTCGATGTAGTTCTGGTAGGGGCCGGCATCATGAGTGCCACCCTGGCCGTACTGCTCAAGGAGCTCGACCCCGCGATCTCGCTGGAAGTCGTCGAGCTGATGGATTCCGGGGCCGCGGAGAGTTCCAACCCATGGAACAACGCCGGTACCGGCCACGCCGGGCTGTGTGAGCTCAATTACACGCCCCAGGCAGCCGATGGCAGTGTCGACATCAAGAAAGCCGTGCACATCAACACCCAGTTCGAGGTGTCGAAGCAGTTCTGGACGTACCTGACTAAAAAAGGCACGTTCGGCTCATCCAAATCGTTCATCGCCCCGGTGCCGCACCTGAGTTTCGTGCAGGGTGAGAAAGGCGTGTCGTTCCTGAAGAGGCGCTTCGAACTGATGCGCCAGCACCACGCCTTCGCCGACATGGAATACACCGAAGACAAGGCCAAGATGGCCGAATGGATGCCGCTGATGATGCCAGGCCGGCCGGCTGACGAAGTCATTGCCGCCACCCGCATCATGAAGGGGACCGACGTCAACTTCGGGGCCCTGACCAATCAGTTGCTCAAGCACCTGACCAGCGCCCCGGACACTCAGGTCAAGTACTGCAAGCGCGTCACCGGCCTCAAGCGCAACGGCAGTGGCTGGACCGTGAGCATCAAGGACGTCAACTCCGGCAGCAGCCGCGAAGTCGATGCCAAGTTCGTGTTTCTCGGCGCCGGTGGTGCTGCGTTGCCGCTGCTCCAGGCCTCGGGCATCGAAGAGAGCAAAGGTTTCGGCGGCTTCCCGGTCAGCGGCCAATGGCTGCGTTGCGACAACCCGGAAGTGGTCAAGCACCACCAGGCCAAGGTCTACAGCCAGGCCGCAGTGGGCTCGCCACCGATGTCGGTGCCGCACCTGGACACGCGCGTGGTCGATGGCAAGAAATCCCTGCTGTTCGGACCCTACGCCGGTTTCACCACCAAGTTCCTCAAGCACGGTTCGATCATGGACCTGCCGCTGTCGGTACGCGCCGGCAACATCGGCCCGATGCTGGCCGTGGCCCGGGACAACATGGACCTGACCAAGTACCTGATCAGCGAAGTGATGCAGTCCATGGAGCAACGTTTGGAGTCCCTGCGCCGCTTCTACCCCGAAGCGAAAGCCGAGGACTGGCGCCTGGAAGTGGCCGGCCAACGGGTGCAGATCATCAAGAAAGACCCGAAGAAAGGCGGCGTCCTGCAGTTCGGCACCGAGCTGGTGGCGGCCAAGGACGGCACCCTCGCCGCCCTGCTCGGCGCCTCGCCAGGCGCTTCGGTGACCGTTTCGATCATGCTGGAACTGATTGAGCGCTGCTTCCCGGACAAGGCCAAGGGTGAGTGGGCGGCCAAGCTCGCACACATCTTCCCGGCCCGGGAAAAAGTGCTGGAAACCGACGCGGCGCTGTATCACAAGATCAGCACGCAGAACAACATCGCGCTGGAACTGGTTGAAGACAACAAGGCTCAAAGCTACGCCTGATACTGCGCACTTATAAAAAAGCCTCCCGTGCAAACGGGAGGCTTTTTAATTTCTGCTTTATTACTTCATGCTGAACTTGATGCGTGTTCCGCCATGACGAACATAATCGTCGTCATCTTCAACTTCCAACAACTCTGCGACACAGGAACCTGCCGGCTTCGCTTCAGCCCAGCGACGATAGGGCATTGTCTGCCCATCACTCACCGGCGCTTTAGCGATATGCCCGAAACTGAAATGACAGGCGCGGTTTCCTTGAGTATAAGTAAACGACTCCCGCTCGGCACGCGATTGGGGCAGATAATAGGTTAACTCCTGACTCTCGCCGGGACCCACAAAAAAGCCGTGGCCTGCATTTTCCGGGGCCTGGGACCAGGTGAAATCGCGGCCCGGAACAATGACCGCTGACGTTGCGTTGAATATTTCCACATTGACGATTTCATCGAACGCATTGGAAATCGAACTTGCCAAACAGCCAACCAAAGCCAATAACGCTCCGGCGATATAGGTATTTTTATCTTCCATGATGAACACAGCTCCATTTAAACGATTGAATTGAAACCACTTGGCTTCAACGCAAAAGTAATGGAAACCCGGACAAAACAAAACAGCCCGAATGGTGACATAACCTTTCGGACTTTCTTGAACAAGTAATGGGGATACTTAATAAGAACATTCAAGCGCCCCGAAGGGCGTTGACATGGCCTCTAACGCGCTCAGCCACGCGCCTTATTGATCAACGCAATATATTCCTCGGCATTGCGCTGGTCCTGGATCAGCGCAACAAAATCGTTGCCATGCTCATCCTTGCCATTGAGGTCGTAGCCGGCCTCGATGAAAAACGTCAGGAACCGCTCGAAATCGTCGACCCGCAGGCCGCGGTAGCCCTTGATCAGCTTGTGCAGCGACGGCGAAGTGGCATCGATCGGCTCGAAATTGAGGAACAGCTTGATCTGTTCATCGCCAATTTCGTCACCAATCACTTGTTTCTTGTCTTTACGCATTGCCGGCTCCAGCTCGCACAGTTCACGGGGCGAGCAGTTTACCCCCGCCAGGCCCTGGGGCTCAACGCGGGCGTTCGGCACCGGTGTGCAGGTCGGCCCAGATATGGCCATTGGCGTAGCTGAGGAACTGCACGTATACGGTGTCGTGGCGCAGCAGATCGATGACCACCCGGTACTGAGCCTGTGGATAAGACAGGGTCAGTGTCTTGCTCGCCTCGTCGAAAACCGGCTTCTTCAGGCTTTTGCTTTCGCCGTCGAAATTAAGGATCACCTGGTTGAGGGTGGCGCCCTTGTTCAGGGGCTTGCCCTTGAGGCGCACCAGCAATGGCGAGGTTACCGGGATTGGTTGCTGGTTGGACTGACGCTGATTGCCCAGCACCACCGAATATTCGGTGACCTGCAGCAATTGCTGCTGTTCGGGCTGCTCCTGACGCAGCACCAAGTCGTCGGGCGGCAGGAACTGGCTGTGCATCGGCGCGGCAACAGCCGCCAGGGGCAGGCTGGACATCAGCAGCAGAGCGGCGCAGCGGCGGGTCAGTACACTCATGACAGGCTCCAGGGTCTTGGCCCGGCACTCTAGCATGAGCCCAGGTGGTAAAAATAACGATCCAGATCAATACATCCGCGCAACGAGCACGGCATACTCAAGGAGCCATCAGCCCCGGCCTTCCGGTGTCTGCCCTTGTGGCGAGGGAGCTTGCTCCCGCTGGGTTGCGGTAGGAACTGCCGAAGGCTGCGATCTTCTGATCTTTCGTTTGAGATTCAAGTGGCGGGGGAAAGATCGCAGCCTGGTTGCACTCGACAGTTCCTACGGTCCTGCGGGAGCAAGCGTCCTTGCCACGGGTTCTGTGTTTGGCAAAGCTCAGGATGTATCCCTTTCTTTCGTGCGTGGAGTGCCCATGTCCTTCTCCGCCCCACCGTTATTCGCCGCTTGGCGCCAAACCTGGCGTGCCGGCTACACCCTTGAGCGCCTGCGCGGCGATCTTGTGGCCGGCCTGACCGTTGGCATTATCGCCATTCCACTGGCCATGGCCCTGGCCATTGCCGTCGGTGTCCCGCCGCAACACGGCTTGTACACGGTATTAGTGGCCGCCCCCTTGATCGCCCTTACCGGTGGCTCGCGCTTCAATGTCAGCGGGCCGACGGCGGCGTTCGTGGTGATCTTGCTGCCCATCACCCAACAATACGGCCTCGGCGGCCTGTTGTTGTGCACCATGCTCGCAGGCCTGATCCTGATCGCCTTGGGATTGATGCGCGCCGGACGGCTGATCCAATACATCCCCTATCCGGTGATCCTTGGTTTTACCGCCGGGATCGGCGTGGTCATCGCCACCTTGCAACTCAAGGATCTGCTGGGGCTGACCACCGTCGGGCAAGCCAAGCACTACATCGAGCAATTGGGCGAATTGATCGTGGCGCTGCCCAGTGCCCGACTCGGCGATGGCATCATCGGCGTCGCGTGCCTGGCGGTGCTGATTGCCTGGCCACGCTGGGTGCCGCGGGTTCCCGGGCATCTGGTGGCCTTGCTGGTCGGGGCGCTACTGGGACTGGCGCTGGAACGCAGCGGATGGCCGGTCGCGACATTGGGCGAGCGCTTCAGCTACGTGGTCGATGGCATCAGCTACCCCGGCATCCCGCCGTTTTTGCCAAGTTTTGACTGGCCATGGAACCTGCCTGACGGCCAGGGCCACCCCCTGGCGCTTTCCTATGACCTGATCCGCCAATTGCTGGGCCCGGCCTTCGCCATTGCCATGCTCGGCGCCATCGAGTCGCTGTTGTGCGCCGTGGTGGCGGACGGCATGACCGGCAGCAAGCACGATCCCAACGCCGAGCTGATCGGCCAAGGCCTGGGCAACGTCGTGGCGCCGCTGTTCGGCGGCATCACCGCCACGGCCGCCATTGCCCGCAGCGCGACCAATGTGCGCAGTGGCGCCTCGTCACCTCTGGCCGCAATCATTCATAGCCTCGTGGTGCTGCTGGCGATGGTGCTGCTGGCGCCATTGTTCAGCTACTTGCCAATGGCGGCCCTGGCGGCGCTACTGGTGATAGTGGCCTGGAACATGAGCGAAGCCGGACACGTGCTGCACACCCTGCGCATCGCCCCGCGCAGCGACGTGCTGGTGCTGCTGACCTGCCTGAGCCTGACTGTCTTGTTCGATATGGTCATGGCCGTCGCCGTCGGCCTGCTGCTGGCCGCCGGGCTGTTCATCAAACGCATGAGCGAGTTGACGGACAGCGCCGAACTGCCGCGCCACTTCCATCAAGCCTTGCTGGACATGCCCGAGCATGTGCGCTGCTACGGGATTCGTGGGCCGCTGTTCTTCGGGGCGGCAGAAAAAGCCCTTGATGTGTTGCGCAAGTTCGATCCGGGGGTGCGGGTGGTGGTGGTGGAAATGAGCGCTGTACCGATGCTGGACATGACCGCGCTGGCTGCTTTTGAAAATATCCTGAAGGATTACCGCAAACAGGGCATCGGCCTGATTCTGGTAGCGACCGCACCACGGGTGCGCCTGAAGTTGCGCCGCGCCGGTATTCATCGCGAGCAGCGCCAATTGGCGTATGTGCAAACCCTGGAGCAGGCGCGGATCAAAAGCGAGCAGTGGCTGGCCGCTAGCAGCGCTCACTCAAAACTGGCCTGATTGATTTGTGGCCACGGCGCTTTTTGTGGCGAGGAGCTTGCTCCCTCGCCACAAAAGCCCAACTGCCGCAGCGGTCAATCGAACTGCGCGCGCATCCAGGCTTGATATTGCGCCGCACCCGCCTCGCCTTCACGGGGCGCCCAGTGGGCCAGTTCACCCTCGCCCACGGGCCGGTAAGGGCCGGCCTTGCATTCGAACATCAGGCTGTCGGCCTCCAGCACCACCAGGCCGTGATACACACCGGCCGGCAGGTCGACACCGAGGCAATCGCCGCCGGCCTGCAGGACGCGCTTGTCCAGCACCGCACCGGCCTCATCAAAAATCAACACCCCGAGCCGGCCCTTGAGCACCAGCAAGGTTTCAGCCTTGTCGGCGCTCAGATGGCGATGCGGCGGGATGTAGGTCGAGGGTTGCAAGCCAACCGCCATGCGATGGCAAGGCTCGTCCATCTGATGAAAATTGTGGTGCTGGCGCCCGCGAGGACTGGCCGCGGCTTTCTCGGCCAATTCAGCGAACAGCACTTGATCCAGAAAGCCCGGCCGAGTCATCGATTACATTCCCTTGACGGCAAAAATACCATTGGCGTTGCGCCAGTAGCCCTTGTAATCCATACCGTAGCCGAAGATGTAGCGGTCAATGCACGGCAGGCCAACGAAGTCGGCTTTCAAGTCAGGACGGGCCTTGCGGTCGTGGTCCTTGTCGATCAGTACGGCAGTGTGCACGGCGCGAGCGCCGGCGTGTTTGCAGAAATCGATGATCGCGCCCAGGGTGTGACCTTCGTCGAGGATGTCGTCGATGATCAGCACGTCGCGGTCGATGAACGAGACTTCCGGCTTGGCTTTCCAGAACAGATCACCGCCGCTGGTTTCATTGCGATAACGGGTGGCGTGCAGGTAGGACGCTTCCAGCGGGAAGTTCAGATAGGTCAGCAGCTTGCCGGAGAAAATCAACCCGCCGTTCATGACGCAGAACACCACTGGGTTGGTCTCGGCCAGTTGGTCGTTGATTTGTGCACCGACACGGGCGATAGCCGCTTCGACTTCGGCTTCGGTGTACAGGCAGTCAGCCTCTCGCATGATTTGACGGATATGCTCGAGATCAGCAGACATGGCGCTCTCCAGGAGAGGTTAAGGGGAGGGAGGGGTTCGGAAAAGCCGGCAAAGGTACGCATCCCGCCCGGCCAGATCAAGCGTTTGTGGACTAACGTTCTGTATTGTCTATAGGACAACACCCTCGGATAGATTAATCTAGGCCGGTTTTTTTGCCCGCCGCCGGAGCCTTCCCCATGCCCATCCTCGAGATCCGCCATCCGCTGATCAGACACAAACTCGGCCTGATGCGCCGCGCCGACATTAGCACGAAGAACTTCCGCGAACTCGCCCAGGAAGTCGGTGCCCTGCTCACTTACGAAGCCACCAAGGACCTGCCGCTGGAGTCCTATGAAATCGACGGCTGGGCCGGTACGGTCCAGGTAGAGAAAATCGCCGGCAAGAAGATCACCGTGGTGCCGATCCTGCGCGCCGGCATCGGCATGCTCGAAGGCGTGCTGAGCCTGATCCCGGGCGCCAAGGTCAGCGCCGTGGGCGTGGCTCGCAACGAGCAGACCCTGCAGGCTCACACCTATCTGGAGAAACTGGTACCGGAAATCGACGAGCGCCTGGCCATGATCATCGACCCGATGCTCGCCACCGGCAGCTCCATGGTCGCCACCATCGACCTGTTGAAAAAAGCCGGCTGCCGGGACATCCGCGCCATGGTGCTGGTCGCCGCCCCCGAAGGCATCAAGGCCGTGCATGACGCTCACCCTGATGTGACCATCTACACCGCCTCCATCGACCAGAAACTCAACGAGCACGGCTACATCATCCCGGGCCTGGGCGACGCCGGCGACAAGATCTTCGGCACCAAGCAGAAGGACGCTTGAGCATGCAGGACGAGTTCAACGATCCGCTCTGGCGCCAGGTACTGTCCGGTGCCCAGATGCTGTTCGTCGCCTTCGGCGCACTGGTCCTGATGCCGCTGATCACGGGGCTGGACCCAAACGTGGCGCTGTTCACCGCAGGCTTGGGAACGATCCTGTTCCAGATCGTCACCCGCCGGCAGGTACCGGTATTCCTGGCATCCAGCTTTGCCTTCATCACCCCGATCATCCTCGCCAAGGACCAGTTCGGCCTGGCGGCGACCATGGGCGGCGTGATGGCGGCCGGTTTCGTCTATACGTTCCTGGGCCTGGCAGTGAAGGTCAAGGGCACCGGGTTCATCGACCGACTGCTGCCGCCGGTGGTCATCGGTCCGGTGATCATTTCCATTGGCCTGGCGATGGCGCCGATTGCCGCGAACATGGCGATGGGCAAGGCCGGCAACGGCACCGAGCTGATTCATTATCAAACCGCGATGATGATTTCGATGCCGGCCCTGCTCACCACCCTGATCGTCGCGGTGTTCGGCAAAGGCATTTTCCGCCTGGTGCCGATTATTTCCGGTGTGCTGGTGGGCTTTGCCATGGCGTTTTATTTTGGTGTGGTGGACACCGCAAAGATCGCCGCCGCACCGTGGTTCGCCCTGCCGAACTTCACCGCGCCGGAGTTCAACTGGCAGGCGATCCTGTTCATCGTGCCGGTGGCCCTGGCGCCGGCCATCGAGCACATCGGCGGGGTGATTGCCGTGGGCAGCGTGACCGGTCGTGACTACCTGAAAAACCCCGGCCTGCATCGCACCCTGTTCGGTGACGGCGTTGCCACCACCGCCGCCGGCCTGTTCGGCGGCCCGCCCAACACCACCTACGCCGAGGTCACTGGCGCGGTGATGCTGACCAAGAACTACAACCCGAAAATCATGACCTGGGCGGCGATCTTCGCCATCAGCCTGGCGTTCATCGGCAAGTTCGGCGCGCTGTTGCAGAGCATCCCGGTGCCGGTGATGGGCGGGATTCTGTGCCTGTTGTTCGGTTCGATCGCGGCGGTGGGCATGAATACGCTGATCCGCCACAAGATCGACCTGGGGGAGGCGCGCAATCTGGTAATCGTCTCGGTGACGCTGGTGTTTGGTATTGGCGGCATGTTGGTGGGTACCGGCAGCGGCCCGGACGACTTCGGCCTCAAAGGCATCGCGTTGTGCGCGGTGGTGGCGATCGCCCTGAACCTGCTGCTGCCGGGCAATGACGGTTGGAAGCAGAAGAAGGCCGATGAGCCGCTTCTGTAAATCAGCCTGAACCTAATGTGGCGAGGGTGCTTGCTCCCGCTGGGTTGCGCAGCAACCCCAAACTTTGCGAGCGCTTCGCACTCGAGCGGGAGCAAGCTCCCTCGCCACAGGTTTTTCCTTATAGCGCTATAGGCGCCCGTTCACATAGCGTACTCAACGCCTTGACCCACTGCGGCTGGTCATTGAGACACGGCACCAGCACCAACTCCTCCCCCCCAGCCTCGCGGAACTGCTCACGCCCGCGATCACCGATTTCCTCCAGAGTCTCGATGCAATCGGCCACGAACGCCGGGCACATCACCAGCACTTTCTTCACGCCGCCCTTGGCCAACTCAGCCAGGCGCACCTCGGTGTACGGCTCGATCCACTTGGCGCGGCCCAGCCGCGACTGAAACGACACCGACCACTGGCCGTCCTTCAACCCCATTTTCTGGGCGAACAGCTCGGCGGTACGAATGCACTGCGCGCGGTAACACGTCGCCATGACCTCCGGCGGTGCGTTCTTGCAGCAATCGGCATCCTTGAAACAATGAAAGCCGGTCGGGTCGAGCTTGGTCAGATGCCGCTCCGGCAAGCCGTGGAAACTCAGCAGCAGATGATCGTAATCTTGCATCAGATACGGTTTGGCGCTGGCGACCAAGGCATCGAGGTACTCCGGCTGATCGTAGAACGGCTGGAGAATCGAGAGCTGCACATTGAGCTTCCTGGCCCGCACCACCCGCTTGGCTTCCTCGATCACCGTGGTCACGGTGCTGTCAGCGAACTGCGGATACAGCGGCGCCAACGTGATGTTCTTGTGACCCTGGCTCGCCAGGCGTACCAACGTCGACTCAATCGACGGCTCGCCATAACGCATCGCCAGCTCCACCGGCCCCTGGGTCCATTGAGCCGTCATGGCCTGCTGCAGCCGACGGCTGAGCACCACCAGCGGCGAACCCTCGTCCCACCAGATCGAGGCATAGGCGTGGGCCGACTGCTCGGGACGCTTGATCAGGATCAGCGACACCAGCAAGCGCCGCACCGGCCATGGCAGGTCAATGACGTACGGGTCCATCAGAAATTGATTGAGGTAGCGGCGCACATCGGCCACCGAGGTGGAAGCAGGCGAACCCAGATTCACCAGAAGCAACGCGTGATCGGTCATGCAACGTCCTATTTCAAAGGCGGCCCGACAAGTCGTCCAGGGCCGCAGGCAAATCAGTAAACCGAAAAGTGAAACCCGCCGCCTGCAATCGCGCTGGCGTGGCCCGCTGACCACCCAGCAACAGCAATGACAACTCTCCCAGGGCAACTTTCAGCACCAATTCCGGCATCGGCACCACGGCAGGTCGATGCAATACCTTCCCCAGGGCCTTGGCAAAATCGCGGTTGCGCACCGGGTTCGGCGCGCAGGCATTATAAGGACCGCTGGCATCAAAGCGGTGCAGGAGAAAATCAATCAGGGCGATTTGATCGTCAATGTGAACCCACGGCATCCACTGCCGACCACTGCCGATACGCCCGCCCAGCCCCAGTTTGAACGGCAGCAACAGCCGCGACAAAAGGCCGCCCTCGGCAGACAGGACCAGGCCAGTACGAATCAGTACCACACGCACGCCCATGGCCTCGGCCCGCTGCGCGGTTTCTTCCCAGGCGATGCATAACTGGCTGGCGAAATCCTCGCTGACCGGTCCCGATTCCTCGGTCAACTCACGCTCACCGCCATCGCCGTACCACCCCACTGCGGAACCTGAAATCATCACCTGCGGTTTTTGCTCGCAACGCTCCATCCACGCCAGCAAATTTTCAGTCAGGGTGATGCGGCTGCTCCATAGCAACAGCTTGCGTTTGTGGCTCCAAGGGCGGTCGCCAATCGGCGCACCCGCGAGGTTGACCACCGCATCCACCGACTCGCCAAGCTCATCGAGCTGGGCAATTGCGCGCACCTGCGCACCGCAGATTTTTGCCACCTCTTCAGGTCGACGACTCCATACCGTCAAGCGATGTCCCTGCTCCAACCAGAGGCGGCAGAGCTGACGTCCGATCAAACCAGTACCGCCGGTCAGCAATATGTGCATGAGATGTTCCTCGCATCGCGTTTTAATCGGCCCACTAGTCTATTTTTATAAGCAGGGATTTTTCGTATCGGGCAGAGTCTGTGTTTAACAATAGGACAACCTGTCCAAATGCGAACGGTGAAACTTATACCAAAAACCCGAATTGTACAGGTTTAAACGACGGCGTAGTCTGTACAGAAAGGTAAACGAGGCCCTCATGACTGTACCTATCGCAATCATCGGCACCGGCATCGCCGGACTCTCAGCCGCCCAGGCCCTGACGGAGGCCGGGCATGTCGTTCAACTCTTCGATAAAAGCCATGGCAGCGGCGGACGTATGTCGAGCAAACGCAGCGATGCCGGCGCGCTCGACATGGGCGCGCAATACTTCACCGCCCGCGATCGCCGTTTTGTCATGGAAGTCCAGCGCTGGCAAGCCAATGGCTGGGCCGCGGAATGGAACCCGCAACTCTATAACTTCCAGGGCGGACAACTGAGCCCTTCGCCAGACGAGCAGACCCGCTGGGTCGGCACCCCGCGCATGAGCGCCATCACCCGCGCCCTGCTCGGCAAGTTGCAAGTGCAGTTCTCTTGCCGAATCACCGAGGTGTACCGGGGCCAGGAACACTGGCACCTGCAAGACGCAGAAGGCTTCACCCATGGCCCCTTCGGCCAGGTGGTGATCGCCACGCCCGCGCCCCAGGCCACCGCATTGCTGGCGGCCGTACCGAAGCTCGCCGGCGTGGCAGCCGGGGTAAAAATGGACCCGACCTGGGCGGTGGCCCTGGCCTTCGAAACACCGCTGGATACGCCCATGGAGGGCTGCTTCGTACAGGACAGCCCACTCGATTGGCTGGCCCGCAACCGCAGCAAACCGGGGCGCGACAGTCAGCTCGACACCTGGGTATTGCACGCCACCAGCGAGTGGAGTCGGCAGCACATCGACCTGTCCAAGGAAGCCGTGATCGAACAGCTTCACGGTGCCTTCGCCGAACTGCTGCACAGCGCCATGCCTGCCCCGAGCTTCAGCGTCGCTCATCGCTGGCTCTATGCCCGCCCTGCTGGCAACCATGAATGGGGCGCCCTGGCCGATGCTGATCTGGGCCTGTATGTCTGTGGCGACTGGTGCCTGTCCGGGCGCGTCGAAGGTGCGTGGCTCAGTGGCCAGGAAGCCGCACGTCGCCTGCACGCCAGCCTGCAGTAGATCGACCACCTAACCTCACCCGCTGCTGTCGAAAGAGACAGCAGCCCATCTGTGAAAAGAACCCTCCAAAGCACTTCCTTGCACAAAACGAATTGACTTGTGCAGGTTCGAACCTATGATGAAAATATTGTACAAAATTAGTTTTCTGTACAGGATTGAGCAATCAGAGGTTCACCATGCCCAACGCAACCGTCACCAAACCGAAAATTGCCATCAGCGCCTGCCTGATGGGTGCTGAAGTTCGCTTTAACGGCGGGCACAAGCAATCGCAGCTGTGCAGCCGCAGCTTGGTCGATTACTTCGATTTCGTGCCGGTGTGCCCGGAAGTCGCCATTGGCCTGGGCATCCCTCGGGAGCCAATCCGGCTGGTGGGCGATGTCGCGCACCCCGAGGCCGTTGGCACGGTAAACCGTGACCTTGACGTGACCCGACCACTGGCCGAATACGGGCAACAGATGGCAGGGGAACTGAGTGACCTCTGCGGCTACATTTTCATGCAGAAATCGCCGTCCTGCGGGCTGGAGCGGGTGAAAGTCTACGACCACAATGGCGTGCCGCAGGACGGCGGTGGACGCGGTATCTATGCCCAGGCCTTTTGCGAACGTCACCCCGACCTGCCAGTGGAGGAAGACGGTCGCCTCAACGACCCGGTGCTGCGGGAGAACTTCCTGACGCGGGTGTTCGCCTATGCCGCCTGGCAACCGTTGCGCCGCCAAGGCCTGACCCGGCGCGACCTGATCAAATTTCACTCGCGCTACAAATACCTGCTGATGGCCCACAACCCGGTGCAGTACAAGGCCCTGGGCAACTTGCTCGGCAGCATGGGCAAGGCCGATGCCAATGAACTGGGCCCGCGCTATTTCAGCGCGCTGATGACGGCCTTGAAAAAATGCGCCACGCGCCGCACCCACACCAATGTGTTGCAGCACCTGAGCGGTTACCTCAAGCGCGCCATCACCGCCGAAGACAAGCAGGAAGTGCAACATCTGATCGGGCAGTATCGCCAGGGCATCGTGCCGCTGGTGGTACCGCTGACCTTGCTCAAGCATCACCTGCGCCAGCACCCCGATCCTTACCTGGCGCAGCAGGTCTACCTGCAACCGCATCCGGAAAACCTCAGCTTGCGCAACGCCATCTGATGAAGAACGAACCCGATTCCAGCGCCAGCGAAGACCTGGGGGCCGATTTCGCAAAAGCCCTGGCGCAGGGCTGGCTCCCCATACGCGAAGTCGCCCGACAAACCGGCGTCAACGCCATCACGTTGCGGGCCTGGGAGCGCCGTTACGGTTTGATCGTGCCGCACCGCACCCCCAAGGGCCATCGACTGTTCAATGCCGAACACGTGCAACGGATCCTGAGCATCCTCACCTGGATCAATCGCGGAGTGGCCGTGAGCAAGATCAAGCCGTTGCTTGATACACCGCCGCCGCCTGCCGAACCGCCAGAAAACGATTGGCAGCGCCAGCGTCAGGCCCTGGTATTGGCGGTGACGCAACTGGCTGAGCGTCAGGTTGATGATCTACTCAATCAGGCCATCGCGCTGTACCCGCCCCGGACCGTCTGCGAGCAGTTGCTGCTGCCGCTGCTCGCTGAGCTGCAATTGCGCTGGCAAGGCCAGCTCGGTGCGCAGCTGGAACGTGTGTTCCTGTACTCCTGGCTGCGCAGCAAATTCGGCAGTCGGATCTACCACAACAACCGTCAGCTACGCGGCGCGCCGTTGCTGCTGGTCAACCATTCGCAGTTGCCCCTGGAACCGCAACTTTGGCTCACGGCCTGGCTGGCCAGCAGCGCCGACTGCCCGGTGGAAGTGTTCGATGGGCCTCTACCGGCGGGCGAACTGGCCCTGGCGGTCGAGCGCCTCAAGGCTCGCGGCGTGCTGCTGTATTCCAGTAACGCCCTGAACCTGTCCCAACTGCCCAAACTGCTGAGCGGTATCGATTGCCCGATCATCATCGCCGGCTCGGCCGCGTCTATTCACCACGCCAGGTTATCCACAAGCGTCTCGATGACTGACGTCACCTGGGCCGAAGACCCGTTATCGGCTCACCGCGAACTGAGCCGCAGAGAACTTCTTTAAATGGAAAACAGCATGCAACTGATCTGGCTGCGCAGCGACTTGCGCGTGCACGACAACACCGCCCTGGCGTCGGCCGCAGCCCGGGGGCCATGCGTAGCGGTGTACTTGCCGAGCCCGGCACAATGGCGTGCCCATGACGATGCACCGTGCAAGATCGATTTCTGGTTGCGCAACCTCGCCTCGCTGGGCGCCGCTCTGGACGCGCTGAATATTCCCCTGCTGATCCGCCCCGCGCCGCTCTGGGATCAGGCATCGCAGGTGCTCCTCAGGCTGTGCGACGAACTGAAGATCAGCGCCGTTCACGTCAACGAAGAATACGGCCTGAACGAAACCCGCCGCGACGCCGAGGTTGCCCAGGCCTTGAGGGGCCAGGCCATCGAGTTTCACAGCCACCTTGACCAGTTGCTGTTCAAGCCCGGCAGCGTGCTGACCAAGACCGGGAATTACTTCCAGGTGTTCAGCCAGTTCCGCAAGGTTTGCTACAACCGCTTGCACTTCTCACTGCCGAGCCTGGTCGCCACACCCGCCCGGCAAGCGCCTACCGGTATCGCCAGTGATCCAATACCGACGCAGGTCGAAGGGTTCACCCTGGCCAGTGAAGCGCTGCGTGCACTTTGGCCCGCCGGTGAAGACGAGGCCCGGCGACGCTTGGACACCTTTGTCGAGCAACACCTCGATGACTACCAGGGTGAACGGGATTTTCCAGCAAGACCGGGCACCAGCCAGATTTCGGCTTATCTGGTGGCCGGCGTAGTTTCACCGCGCCAATGCTTGCACGCGGCGCTGCAAGCCAATCAGGGGGAATTCGAGAGCGGAAGTGTCGGAACAGTGACCTGGATCAATGAATTGCTCTGGCGCGAGTTCTATAAACATATTCTAGTGGGCTATCCACGCGTGTCGCGCTATCGCGCGTTTCGCCCGGAAACCGAAGCGTTGGCCTGGCGCAAGGCCCCCGAGGAACTGGAGGCCTGGAAGCAGGCACGAACTGGCTTGCCCATTATTGATGCGGCCATGCGTCAGTTGCTGGAAACCGGCTGGATGCACAACCGCTTGCGGATGGTGGTGGCGATGTTTCTTACCAAGAACCTGCTGATCGACTGGCGCGAGGGTGAGCGCTTTTTCATGCAACACCTGATCGACGGCGACCTGGCCGCCAATAATGGCGGTTGGCAATGGAGCGCCTCCACCGGCACGGACTCGGCGCCCTGGTTCCGAATCTTCAACCCATTGAGCCAGTCGGAGAAATTCGATCGCGAGGGTTTGTTCATCAAACGCTGGTTGCCTGAACTGAACGATCTCGACAGGCAACAGGTCCATAGCCCAAATACCCAGGGCGGATTGTTTGATCGAGTGGATTACCCCTCTCCGATCGTCGACTTGAGCGAATCCCGGGCGCGCGCACTGTCAGCATTCAGAGATCTCGCGGTGCGAAAAGGCGACGATTGAGAGACTGGGCGATCAGCGAACATGAAATTGCCCCCCGCCAGATGCAATTTCAACCCTGCGGTCATACAGTTCATATCGAACTTGAGCACTGCCCCGTCGTGAGGAGTATGGAATGGCTTTAGAACCACCTACGCGATATTGGCTGACCGGCGCGGGCAATGGAGTCGGCGCGGCCTTGGCCGAAGCGATACTCGAAACGGGTGCGCTCCTGGCCGTCAGCTCGCGGTCGGCGGGGTCATGTGAAGGCCTTTCGGCACGCTATCCAGGCCAAGTACTGGCGGTACCCGGCGATTTGACCGACAGCCAGACCGTGCGTGAGATCGGCGAGCAAATTACCCGCCAATGGGGCGCTCTGGACATCGTCATTCTCAATGCCGGAACCGCTGAATACGTTGATGGCCAGCCCATCGACCATATGATCATCGAACACATCGTACGCAGCAACCTGCTGGCGGCCAGCCTTTGCATCAACGCAGCCTTGCCATTATTGCGCACAGGCAACGAGTCTCATCTGGTGGGGATCGCCAGCCCGGCGACTTACCTGACACCATCGCACACCGGCTCCGGTGAGCGCGGGGTGCGTTATCTATTCGACGCTGCTCGTGTTGACCTGGCCCCCAACGGCGTCGATGTGACGCTGGTTCACTCAGGCGTCGACAACCCATCGCCGAATCTCGACGATTGTTTTCCGGCCCCGCTCCGGTGGACGGCCGAAGCGGCAGCGCATCACGTCCTGACACAGCTCAAAGAACGCCCGCAGGAAGTGGTTCTCCCCGTCGCCACCATGACCGCGCTCTGGCCACTGCCTTCTTCGACCGAGACCGTGCAGGCAGACATCGACTCGTGTCAGGCGAGTAACAAGTGCCCGATCAAGGGACAACCCTGAACAGCCTGGTTGCCTTACACTGCGCGCCATGAAAACCATTCCCCTCCATGAAATTGCCGCTCCGGTCGTCACTTGCTCGACGTGCGCGGCATGCTGCTGCCAGTTGGAAGTGATGCTGATCACCGACACCGGCGTCCCGGAACGTTTTATCGATACGGACGATTGGGGCGGGGAAGTGATGCTGCGGCTCGACGACGGCTGGTGCGCGGCCCTGGATCGCGACAGCATGATGTGCACGATCTACGAAAAACGCCCGCTGATCTGCCGCGAATTCGAGATGGGCGCGCCGGAATGCATTGAGGAACGCTTGGGGATTGCGACGGCGTATCGGTAGGAAATCAACGCGACTTCTGTGGGAGCGGGTTTACTCGCGAAAGCATCGGATCAGCCAACACCGAAGTGCCTGACACCACGCTTTCGCGAGCAAGCCCGCTCCCACAGGGGGCGAGCGTTACAGCGGCATGGTGTAATGCAACGCGTAACTCTCCACTCCGTCGTTGGTCGACTTGATACCCGCATTGGAATAGTGAGTGGCGCGGATGCCCACTTCATGTCCGCCGTTAAAGCGCAGGCCGAAGCCGATGCGATCCTCGAACTGGAAAGCCGTTCCCAGCTTATTGTCTTCAACTTCGGTATCCGCGAACAGCGCAACCCCAACACCCGCCTCGATGTAAGGCTTCACGTTCTGCCCGGAAAACTCATACACGAAGACCGGCGAGAACGACAGGCTGTGGTTACTGGATGTCTTGTCTCCGTCCCAATACGTATAGGCACCGCTCCAGTAGCCGGTCAGGCGCCCCATATCGCTCTGCAACCAGCTTTTGTCCCAATCGAATTGCATCCCCAGGCGATAGGTCATAGTCGAGTCACTGGTCTGGCCGACTCCGAACTCCACACCCGCTGCCTGCGCAGTGTAAGTGTGCCCCAGCAATGCAGCCGCAAGCGCAGCTAAGCAGAATAAACGCTTCATTAGAAACATCCCTTTCCGACGACCTTAGTTAGTTTTTTGTTACAAACAGACAAAGCTATAGAAATCCGCGTTAAAACAGAAGTTCACCCCGTTTTACACATTTTTCACGTTTTCTTTACAGATCGAAGCTTCGCACAACGCCGGAAGAATTCCATAGCATCGGTAGGATATTTCTTAAATGTATCGGATCTGCACTACTCCAGAATTGCGTTTCTCTGGCCGGCCCTTCGGCCAATAGCGCCCGCTCGGCCAGCAGCCGCTGAAGTTGGCGTGCCACGGCGGCGCCGGTGTCAATCAGGCTTATCTGTTCCGGGATCATTTGCTTGAGCAATGGCTTGAGAAACGGATAGTGCGTGCAGCCCAGGATCAGCGTATCGCAGCCGGCAGCCAGCAAGGGATCGACGTAGCCCTGTAGCAGTTGATACACGGCCGGGCTGTGCAAATCACCCGCCTCGATCAGTTCCACCAGCCCCGGGCACGGTTGAGTGATGACCCGCACATCAGTGGCGAAACGGTCGAGCAAGGCGGCGAATTTGGCGCTTTGCAAAGTGCCGGTGGTGGCCAACACACCGACAATGCCGCTGCGGGTGGCGGCGGCCGCAGGCTTGACCGCCGGCTCCATGCCGACGATGGGCCAATGGGGGAAATCGCGCCGCAGATCAGCCACCCCGGCGACCGTCGCGGTATTGCAGGCCACCACCAACGCCTTGGCGCCCTGGCGCTGGAGAAAGTCGGCAATGATCGCGCAGCGCTGTCGGATGAATTCCGGGGTTTTCTCGCCGTAGGGAATATGCCCACAGTCACCCACGTACAACAGCGACTCATTGGGCAGCAACTGACGGATTTCTCCCAGCACCGACAGCCCGCCGACACCCGAATCGAACACGCCGACCGGAGCCTCACTCATGCGGGTCACCACAGACGCTACACCCCGGATCGCGCTTGACCCGCAGCTCACGGAAGCGGGTGCCCAGGGCATCGATCAGCAGCAGGCGCCCTACCAGCGGCTCACCGAAACCGGCCAATAACTTCAAGGCTTCTAGGGCTTGCAGGCTACCCACCAAACCCACCAGTGGCCCGATCACGCCGGCTTCACTGCAGGTCAACTCAGCTTCGCTGCCGTGACCGTAGAGGCAGTGATAGCAAGGACTTTCGGGACGACGTGGATCGAACACCGACAACTGCCCTTCCAGGCGAATCGCCGCCCCACTGACCAGCGGCTTACCCGCCGCGACACACGCGGCGTTCACCGCTTCGCGGGTGGAAAAATTGTCGGAGCAATCGAGCACCACATCCACCGCCGCGACCGCGGCGGCCAAGCTGTCTTCATCCATGGCCGTCGGGTGCGGCACCAGCCGAATCTCGGGGTTGATCGCCGTCAGACGGCGTATCGCCGAATCGACCTTGCTCAGGCCGACGCTGTCGGTGTCGTGAATGATCTGACGCTGCAGGTTGGTCAGGTCGACCGTGTCGAAATCCGCCAGGTGCAACTCGCCGACGCCGGCGGCAGCCAGGTACAACGCCACCGGGGAGCCAAGACCGCCGAGGCCGACGATCAACACACGGCTGTGCTTGAGGCGCAATTGGCCGTCGATATCGACATGCTGCAACAGAATCTGCCGGCTATAGCGCAACAACTCCTGATCGTTCAGCACGGCAGGCGCCCCAGGCTGATGCGCTCATGGCCACCCAAGTCCTTGCGGCTGTGGACTTCAGCAAAGCCTTGGGCCCGCAGCAAATCGCCCACCGCCGCGGCCTGATCGTAACCGTGCTCCAGCATCAACCAGCCGCCCGGTTCGAGGTGCCCCGGCGCCTGGGCAATGATCTCGCGCAAATCATCCAGACCGTCTTGCCCTGCGACCAACGCACTGGCCGGTTCGAAACGCACGTCGCCCTCGGCCAGATGCGGATCGGTGGCGGCGATATAAGGCGGGTTGCTGATGATCAACTCAAAACGCTCGCCGTCCAACGCGCTGAACCAGTGACTGCTCAACACTGTGACGTTGTGCAGGTCCAGGCGCTGGCGATTGCGTTCGGCCAGGGCCACGGCCTCCAGCACGCGGTCGACCGCCGTGACTTTCCAGGCCGGACGCTCGCTGGCCAAGGCCAGGGCAATCGCGCCACTGCCGGTGCCCAGGTCCAGGACCCGGGCCGGTGTGGCCGGCAACAAGGCCAGCGCGGTTTCCACCAGCAGTTCAGTGTCAGGACGCGGGATCAGCGTGTGGGGGGCGACTTCCAGATCGAGTTTCCAGAAGCCCTGCTGCCCGAGGATGTAGGCCACCGGCTCGCCGGAGCGACGCCGGCGCAGGTACTCGGAAAACAGCAGCGCCGCCTCGCTCGGCACAATCCGCTCGGGCCAGGTGTGCAGGAAGCTGCGGGACTTGCCCAGTGCAGCGGCCAGCAGCAACTCGGCATCCAGCCGTGGCGTGGGCGAATCCGGCAACTCGGCGGCGCGTAACAAACTGGCGATGATGGTCATTTATTCACCTGTGCTTACTCGCCAATCGCCGCCAACTGGTCGGCCTGGTATTCGGCCAGCAACGGCTCGATTACCGCATCGACACCACCGGCAAGAATTTCGTCGAGGGAATACAGGGTCAGGTTGACACGATGATCCGTGACCCGGCCCTGGGCGAAGTTGTAGGTACGGATCCGCTCGGAACGATCGCCCGAACCCACCAGGAGTTTGCGTTCGCTGGCGATGGCATTGGCCGCGGCGCTGGTCTGCTGGTCGTTGAGCTTGGCCGACAACCAGGACATGGCCCGCGCCCGGTTCTTGTGCTGGGAGCGTTCTTCCTGGCACTCGACCACGATGCCCGAAGGCAAGTGAGTGATGCGGATCGCCGAGTCAGTCTTGTTGACGTGCTGGCCGCCCGCACCGGAGGAGCGGTAGGTGTCGACCCGCAGGTCCGCCGGGTTGATCTCGATGGCTTCCTGCTCGTCCGGCTCGGGCAATACCGCCACGGTGCAGGCCGAGGTATGGATACGCCCCTGGGATTCGGTGGCTGGTACGCGCTGCACACGGTGGGCGCCGGATTCGAACTTCAGCTTGCCGTAGACGTTGTCACCCTCGACACGGGCGATGACTTCTTTATAGCCACCGTGCTCGCCTTCGTTCTCCGAAAGGATCTCCACGCGCCAGCCGCGACGTTCGGCGTACCGCGAATACATGCGGAACAGGTCGCCGGAAAAAATCGCCGCCTCGTCGCCACCGGTACCGGCACGGATCTCAAGAAATACGTTGCGCCCGTCGTTCGGGTCCTTGGGCAGCAGCATGCGTTGCAGGCTGCTTTCCAGTTCAAGCAGTTGCTCCTTGGCTTCGCGGACTTCCTCGACCGCCATTTCGCGCATGTCCGGATCACTGTCCTTGAGCAGCGCCTGGGCACCTTCGAGGTCACCCTGGACTTTGAGCAACTGTTTATAGGTGGCGACAATCGGCTCGACTTCCGCATATTCCTTGGAATAAGTACGGAATTTATTCTGGTCGGAAATGACTTCGCCATCGCCCAGCAAGGCGGTCAGTTCTTCGAAACGGTCCTGGAGGATGTCCAGTTTATTGAGCAGTGACGCTTTCATTGCGGTTTTTTATCCGAAAAGCTATCCGGTGAGCCCTCACCGAGGGCAAAGAGTTCCTGGGCCATGGCCAGCGCATCGAGGCGGCCTTCGGCGGTCAGCTTCTTGAGCTGAACACTGGGGGCGTGGAGCAATTTGTTGGTCAGGCCGCGGGCCAATTGCACCAGCACCTCTTCGGCATTGCCACCGTTGGCCAGCAGGCGCTGGGCCTTTTGCAGTTCCTCGTCGCGCAGGCGTTCGCTCTGCTGCCGATAGGCCTTGAGCACATCCACCGCCGCCAGTTCGCGCAGGCGCACCATGAAATCGTCGGCGCCGACGGTGATCATCTCTTCCGCCGCCTGGGCCGCGCCTTGCCGGCTCTTGAGGTTCTCGGCGACCACTTCGTGCAGATCATCGACGCTGTAGAGATAAACGTCGTCGAGTTCGCCGACTTCCGGCTCAATGTCCCGGGGGACGGCAATGTCCACCATGAAGATCGGTTTGTGCTTGCGCAGCTTCAGGGCGCTTTCCACCGCACCCTTGCCCAGGATCGGCAATTGGCTGGCGGTGGAACTGATGACGATGTCGCTGTGCACCAGCTCGGCCGGGATGTCCGACAGCAGCACCGCGTGGGCGCCAAACTGCTCGGCCAGGGTACTGGCGCGCTCCAGGGTCCGGTTGGCGACGACGATGCGCTTGACCCCCAGGTCGTGCAGATGGCGGGCAACCAGGGTAATGGTCTCGCCGGCGCCGATCAGCAGCGCCTGGCTGCGTTGCAAATCGCTGAAAATCTGTTTCGCCAGGCTGACGGCGGCAAACGCCACTGACACCGGGTTCTCGCCGATGGCGGTGTCGGTGCGCACCTGCTTGGCGGCGTTGAACGTGGCCTGGAACAGCCGCCCCAGCAGCGGACCGACGGTGCCGGCCTCCCGCGCCACGGCGTAGGCCGACTTCATCTGGCCGAGAATCTGCGGCTCGCCCAGTACCAGCGAATCGAGCCCCGAGGCGACGCGCATCATGTGACGAACGGCCGCATCGTCCTCATGCACATAGGCACTGGCGCGCAGCTCTTCAAGGCTCAGGTTGTGATATTCGGCCAGCCAGCGCAGCACTGAATCGGCCGAAACGTGATCCTGTTCTATATAAAGCTCGCTGCGGTTGCAGGTGGAGAGGATCGCAGCTTCGCGGCTGTCGGTGAGTCGGCAGAGCTGCTGCAGGGCCTCAACCAGCTGCTCAGGCGTAAAGGCCACGCGCTCGCGGACGTCTACTGAAGCAGTCTTGTGGTTAATACCAAGTGCAAGGAAGGCCATTCAAGGTCGCTGATAGTGACGTGAAGCCGGCAATTGTCCTACTTCGCCAGATTCAGAACAACCACTCGATCTCTATCGCTGCGCACCCGCGCCGTAAATCGACGGGGCGGTTATGTTTGACCGAAGGCTTGTGTCATGATGATCCGACCGCAGGTTAGTCGTCCTCTTCCTATATGAATAGATCTTCCGCGTTGCTCCTCGCTTTTGCCTTGCTCAGCGGCTGCCAGTCCATGGCCCCCGTGTCGACGGACGGCACGCCGCCGGTCGAAGACAGCACGCAGGCGCCTGAAAAACCCAAGGTCTACGGCTCGTTCAGCGAAGAAACCATCTTCAGCCTGTTGAGTGCCGAACTGGCGGGCCAGCGCAATCGCTTCGACATTGCGCTGGACAACTACGTGACCCAGGCCATCAACACCCAGGACCCGGGCATCTCCGAGCGGGCGTTTCGCATCGCCGAGTACCTGGGAGCCGACCAGCCCGCACTGGATACCGCGCTGATCTGGGCCAAGAATGCCCCGGACGATCTTGACGCGCAGCGCGCTGCCGCCGTGCAACTGGCGCGGGCCGGACGCTACGACGACTCCATGATGTATATGGAGAAGGTCCTGCTGGGCAAGGGCGACACCCATTTCGACTTCCTTGCGCTGTCCGCCGCCGACACCGACCAGGAAACCCGCAACGGCCTGATGAAAAGCTTCGACCGCCTGTTGCAGCGTCACCCGAACAACGGCCAGCTGATTTTCGGCAAAGCCCTGCTGCTGCAACAGGATGGCGACACCCAGGGCGCCCTCACCCTGCTGGAAGACAACCCACCGGAAGCCGGTGAAGTGGCGCCGATCCTGCTGCGCGCACGCCTGCTGCAAGGCTTGAACCGCGGCGACGAAGCGCTGCCGCTGCTGGAAAAAAGCATCAAGAAGTACCCGGACGACAAACGCCTGCGCCTCACCTACGCCCGCATGCTGGTGGAAAACAACCGCATGGACGACGCCAAGGTGGAGTTCTCCAGCCTGGTCCAGCAGTACCCGGAAGACGACGAGCTGCGCTATTCCCTGGCGCTGGTTTGCCTGGAAGCCAAGGCCTGGGACGAGGCCAAGGGTTATCTGGAAGACCTGATCGCTCGGGAGAGCCATGTCGACTCGGCTCACCTGAACCTGGGGCGCATCGCTGAAGAGCGCAACGACCCCGAGACCGCGTTGATCGAGTATGCCCAGGTCGGCCCGGGCAACGACTATCTGCCGGCGCAATTGCGCCAGGCCGATATCCTGATGAGCAACGGCAAGACCGCTGAGGCCCAGAGCCGCCTCGCCGTACAGCGCGACTCCCAGCCGGACTACGGCATCCAGCTGTACCTGATCGAAGCCGAAACCCTGTCGGCCAACAATCAGGGCGACAAAGCCTGGAACGTGTTGCAACAAGCCTTGAAGCAGTACCCGGACGATCTGAACCTGCTGTACACCCGTGCGATGCTGGCGGAAAAGCGCAATGACCTGGCCCAGATGGAAAAAGACCTGCGCCTGATCATCCAGCGTGACCCGGACAACGCCATGGCCCTCAACGCCCTGGGCTACACCTTGTCGGATCGCACCACCCGCTACGACGAAGCCAAGGTGCTGATCGAGCAGGCCCACCAGCTCAATCCGGAAGACCCGGCGGTGCTCGACAGCCTCGGCTGGGTGAACTTCCGGCTGGGCAACCTCGATGAAGCCGAACGCCTGTTGCGCCAAGCCCTGGAGCGTTTCCCCGATCAGGAGGTCGCCGCTCACCTGGGCGAGGTCCTATGGGCCAACGGCAAACAACGCGAAGCCCGGCAGATCTGGAGCAAGTTCCTCAAGGACCAGCCCGACAGTCCCATTTTGCGCAGCACCATCAAACGCCTGACCGGATCAGAGACCCTTTAAGATTATGTTTTTGCGCCATTTCATCGTGTTCAGCTTTATCGCCCTGCTCGCCGGTTGCGCGGGCTTCGGCGCCCGTGAATCCGTCCAGGGCCACGGCAACCCGGCCCAGTGGCGTGAACACAAGCAACAACTGAGCGGCCTCGACGGCTGGCAAATCGACGGCAAGATCGGCATTCGCGCACCGAAGGATTCAGGCAGCGGCACGTTGTTCTGGTTGCAACGCCAGGACTACTACGACATTCGCCTGTCAGGGCCTCTGGGTCGCGGTGCGGCCCGCCTGACCGGCCGGCCGGGCCAGGTCTCGCTGGAAGTCGCCAACCAGGGCCGCTACGAGGCGCCCACCCCAGAAGCGCTGCTCGAAGAACAACTGGGCTGGAAATTGCCGGTATCCCATCTGACCTGGTGGGTTCGCGGGCTACCTGCACCGGACAGCAAAAGCCGCCTGACCCTCGACGCCGACAGCCGCCTGTCCAACCTGGAACAGGATGACTGGCAGATCGAATACTTAAGCTATGCCCAGCAGAACGGCTACTGGCTGCCCGAACGCATCAAACTGCACGGCAGCAATCTCGACGTCACGCTGGTGATCAAGCAATGGCAGCCGCGCAAGCTGGGGCAATGACATGACCGCTCCACGCCTGACCCTGCCCTCCCCGGCCAAGCTCAACCTGATGCTGCACATCCTCGGGCGTCGCCCGGACGGTTATCACGAGCTGCAGACGATTTTTCAGTTTCTGGACTACGGCGACGAAATCACCTTTGCCGTGCGCGACGACGGCGTGATTCGCCTGCACACCGAATTCGACGGCGTGCCCCACGACAGCAATCTGATCGTCAAGGCCGCGAAAAAACTCCAGGAACAATCCGCTTGTTCGCTGGGCATCGATATCTGGATCGAAAAAATCCTGCCCATGGGCGGCGGTATCGGTGGCGGCAGTTCGAATGCGGCGACGACTTTACTCGGGCTCAACCACCTCTGGCAGCTGGGCTGGGACACGGATCGCCTGGCTGCGCTGGGCCTGACACTAGGCGCCGACGTGCCGGTTTTCGTGCGTGGCCACGCCGCTTTTGCCGAGGGCGTCGGGGAAAAACTCACCCCGGTGGACCCCGAGGAACCCTGGTACTTGGTACTGGTGCCGCAAGTATCTGTAAGTACAGCAGAAATTTTTTCAGATCCGCTGTTGACACGTAACTCTCCTCCCATTAAAGTGCGCCCCGTTCCCAAGGGAAACAGTCGAAATGACTGCTTACCGGTGGTAGCAAGGCGTTATCCAGATGTTCGTAACGCATTGAATTTGTTAGGTAAATTTACCGAAGCAAAACTCACCGGAACTGGAAGTTGTGTGTTTGGGGGCTTCCCAAGCAAAGCTGAAGCTGATAAAGTCTCGGCCCTTCTGACAGAGACCCTTACAGGGTTTGTAGCAAAAGGAAGCAACGTTTCGATGTTGCATCGCAAGCTGCAAAGCCTGCTCTAAAAGGAATCGAGTGCTGGGCACTCGCAGCAACAGATACAGGGGCGTCGCCAAGCGGTAAGGCAGCAGGTTTTGATCCTGCCATGCGTTGGTTCGAATCCAGCCGCCCCTGCCATTTTCCTATACTCATCCAGGTATACCCTCAGCCTTCAGGTACTGCGCGTGTCCAAGATGATGGTCTTTACGGGGAACGCTAACCCCGATCTGGCTCGGCGTGTCGTACGTCAGCTGCATATCCCTCTCGGTGACATCTCTGTCGGTAAGTTCTCCGACGGCGAAATCACTGCCGAGATCAATGAAAACGTTCGCGGTAAAGACGTTTTCATTATTCAGCCGACTTGCGCTCCGACCAACGATAACCTGATGGAACTCGTCGTGATGGCTGATGCCTTCCGCCGTTCCTCGGCTACTCGTATCACTGCTGTTATTCCTTACTTTGGTTATGCCCGTCAGGATCGCCGTCCGCGTTCCGCACGTGTGGCTATCAGCGCGAAAGTCGTGGCTGACATGCTTACCGTAGTCGGCATCGATCGTGTACTCACGGTTGACTTGCATGCTGACCAGATTCAGGGCTTCTTCGATATTCCCGTGGATAACATCTACGGCTCCCCAGTCCTGGTGGATGATATTGAAGATCAGCGCTTCGAAAACCTGATGATCGTGTCCCCGGACATTGGTGGCGTCGTGCGTGCACGGGCCGTTGCCAAATCCCTGGGCGTGGATCTGGGTATCATCGACAAACGCCGTGAGAAAGCCAATCACTCCGAAGTGATGCACATCATCGGCGACGTCGAAGGGCGTACCTGTATTCTGGTCGACGACATGGTCGATACCGCCGGCACCCTGTGCCACGCGGCCAAGGCCCTGAAAGAGCATGGCGCTGCCAAGGTCTTTGCCTACTGCACACACCCTGTGTTGTCGGGTCGGGCAATCGAAAACATTGAAAATTCCGTGCTGGACGAACTGGTGGTGACCAACACCATCCCGTTGTCCGCAGCAGCACAAGCCTGTGCGCGTATCCGTCAACTGGATATCGCACCGGTTGTTGCCGAAGCGGTTCGCCGCATCAGCAATGAAGAATCGATCAGCGCGATGTTCCGCTAAGGGCCCTGCCCTTGCCGTGACATCTCGTTGACGAAAAGCGCCCCGCCCCGGCATTCACTGCCGGGGCGGGGCTTTTTTGCCCATATCGCCTTTAGCGCTGGTCGCAAGCGCTGGGGGTGAATGTGGTTACTTTGGAGATACAACATGAACGAATTTACCCTGAATGCTGAAGTGCGTTCCGACCTGGGGAAAGGTGCGAGCCGCCGCCTGCGTCGTCTCGCAAGCCTGGTTCCAGCTGTAGTCTACGGTGGCGAGAAAGCCCCTGAGTCCATCAGCATGCTGGCCAAAGAAGTTGCCAAGCTGCTCGAAAACGAAGCGGCTTACAGCCACATCATCGAGCTGAACGTTGGTGGCACCAAGCAAAACGTCGTGATCAAAGCCCTGCAACGTCACCCGGCCAAAGGCCACGTGATGCACGCTGACTTCGTACGCGTAGTCGCTGGCCAGAAACTGACCGCTATCGTGCCTGTGCACTTCGTTGGCGAAGCTGCTCCGATCAAGAAAGGCGGCGAAATTTCGCACGTTGTTTCGGAAATCGAAGTGACCTGCCTGCCGAAAGACCTGCCTGAATTCATCGAAGTCGACCTGGCTGACGCCGAAGTTGGCACGATCATTCACCTGTCCGACCTCAAGGCTCCTAAAGGCGTTGAGTTTGTTGCTCTGGCACACGGCGATGACAAGGCTGTTGCCAACGTCCACGCTCCACGTGTTGCTCCAGAAGCTACTGAAGAAGGCGCTGCAGAGTAATTTCACTCTGTCGCCGGAGTGACCGGAAACATCGCGGACTGGAACGTAGCGAAACAGCGGGCGAGAACGCGAAGTTTACTTAACGGTAGATCCGCACTTTTCGTCCACTGTCGCCATACCGTTTGAGCGCGACGTTGTTATCCACACTCCAGGAAGGGCCCCTATCGTGACTGCCATTAAACTGATCGTTGGCCTGGGAAATCCAGGCGCCGAATACGAACAGACCCGGCATAACGCAGGGGCCCTTTTTGTTGAGCGCATCGCGCACGCACAAGGCGTCAGCCTGGCGGCCGATCGCAAATATTTCGGCCTGACCGGGCGCTTCTCGCATCAGGGTCAGGATGTTCGTCTGTTGATTCCCACCACCTACATGAACCGCAGCGGCCAGGCCGTGGCGGCATTGGCCGGTTTCTTTCGCATAACGCCTGAAGAAATCCTGGTGGCCCACGACGAACTCGACCTGCCTCCGGGCGTCGCCAAGCTCAAGCAGGGCGGCGGCCATGGCGGTCACAACGGGTTGCGCGACATCATCGCGCAACTGGGTAATCAGAATACCTTTCACCGCCTGCGGCTCGGCATCGGCCACCCGGGCGTTGCCAGTATGGTTTCAAACTTTGTCCTGGGTCGTGCGCCTCGCGCCGAACAGGAAAAACTCGATGCCAGCATCGACTTTGCCCTCGGCGTGCTGCCGGATATCCTCGCCGGGGAATGGAACCGTGCGATGAAAAACCTGCACAGCCAGAAGGCCTGACACTTATCCGAGGGGAAACACCATGGGATTCAATTGCGGCATCGTCGGCCTGCCTAACGTCGGCAAGTCCACCCTGTTCAACGCCCTGACCAAATCCGGTATCGCGGCTGAGAACTTCCCCTTCTGCACCATCGAGCCGAACACCGGCATCGTGCCGATGCCCGACCCACGCCTGGACGCCCTGGCGGCCATCGTGATCCCGGAGCGCGTGCTGCCAACCACCATGGAGTTCGTCGACATCGCCGGCCTGGTAGCCGGGGCCTCGAAAGGTGAAGGCCTGGGCAACAAGTTCCTGGCCAACATTCGTGAAACCGATGCCATCGCCCACGTGGTCCGCTGCTTCGAAGACGAGAACGTGATTCACGTCTCCAACAGCGTCGACCCGAAACGCGATATCGAGATCATCGACCTGGAACTGATCTTCGCCGACCTCGACAGCTGCGAGAAGCAACTGCAAAAAGTCGCTCGCAATGCCAAGGGTGGCGACAAAGACGCCGTCGCCCAGAAAGCCCTGCTCGAGCAGTTGATCGCCCACTTCACCTTGGGCAAGCCGGCACGCAGCCTGATCAAGAACATGGGCGTCGATGAGAAGCAGATCGTTCGCGGCTTCCACCTGCTGACCACCAAGCCGGTCATGTACATTGCCAACGTTGCCGAAGATGGCTTCGAGAACAATCCACTGCTGGACGTGGTAAAAGCCATCGCCGAAGAAGAAGGCGCCATAGTGGTACCGGTCTGCAACAAGATCGAAGCGGAAATCGCCGAGCTCGAAGACGGCGAAGAGAAGGACATGTTCCTCGAGGCCCTGGGCCTGGAAGAACCTGGCCTGAACCGCGTGATCCGCGCCGGCTATGAAATGCTCAACCTGCAGACGTACTTCACCGCTGGCGTAAAAGAAGTCCGCGCCTGGACCGTTCGCGTCGGTGCCACCGCGCCACAAGCCGCGGCCGTGATCCATACCGACTTCGAAAAAGGCTTCATCCGCGCCGAAGTCATCGCCTATGACGATTTCATCCAGTACAAGGGTGAAGCTGGCGCCAAGGAAGCCGGTAAATGGCGTCTGGAAGGCAAGGAATACATCGTCAAGGATGGCGACGTGATGCACTTCCGCTTCAACGTCTGACGTTGTTGGTAGCATAGAAAAAGCCGCGTTGATTCGCGGCTTTTTCGTGTGTGGGCGAGCCTGCTTCGCAAATAAACACGTCTAGAACAGATAGCCGATGTAGATCGCCCCGCCACCACCGGCCTGCACACCAGCGTTCATGCCGGCCATGACCAGCGCACCCTTGGCCGAGCGCGCCAACTGCCGGTTGACCGTGGTGGACGCAATGAGCGCGGTCGCCGGATTGGAGCTCAGCGCCACCGACAACGCCAGCAACTTGGGATCAAGCCCGAACAGCAGCGCCGTGGCAGAACCGCCGACCACCAGGCCGCCTCCCACTTCGGTATACATGCAAGGGCCGGTGATATCGTCACTGGTCAGGTCGCGACTGGCCAAGGCGTCGCTGACAAACACTTTGCCGAAGCTGGGAAAAGCCTCTGCCGCGCCGACGCCAGCCACGCTCTTGCCCTTGATCTGGATATTGATCTTGCCAAAACGCGGCAGCCGCGCACCAAATCCGGCCCCCACCCCGACGCCGCCATAGCGGTAGCTGACGTCCTCACCTTGGGGCGAACGCAGGGTGATCGAACCACCACTGCCCGCCACCATGACCACGGTCAGGCCGCCACCACTGGCGGTTTGGTACTGCCAGCGACTTTCATTGAGCGGAATTGGGATGTTGTAGCTCATACGTTCAAAATCCTTTATGTGAATGAACCGCACCGTGACCGCGCTGACGAATGACTTTTGCCAGACCAGCCAGGGTAAACATCAGGCCGAGGCACCCCAGCAGCCCGGCAGGCCCCCAAAGCGCACCCGGATCATCAACGATAGCGCTGCCGACCGGACGCTCGGGCAAGTAATGCACGCGTACCGTCTGCCCCTGCCGATAGCCGAAGATTATGCCGCCTTGGGGATAAGAGATTTTTTCGCCAGTGCCGGTGGTGAAGGCGATCTCAGGATGCGAACCGCCGGCATTCAAGTGGCTGACAGTGCCTTCAGCGGTCTGTGCGCGGGCGAGAAACTCGCGGCGGTCAAGCGTGAGATTGACGGCAATGCCCAACAGGACGATACCAATCAGGGCAAACAGCAGGCCCAGCAGTATCTTCCCGATGTTTGACGGGGTGTCGTTAGCCATGGTTTGCCTCGGCGTTCGTCCATGAAAGAGGGACGGCAGGATAACAAAGAAGCTTCGTTATGCCACATCCCCGGCAAAATGATTGATGATCAGGAGAAGCCGCTGCCTCTTGCATTGCGCGTCAAGGCAGCTTCCAGACTGATGGCCTATGCCTGGACCAGATTGGCAATCTTCACGTCTGGATCGACGTCAGCCTCATAGTCCACCCCTTCGATCCCGAAGCCGAAGAGACGCAGGAACTCCGCTTTGTAACCGACAAAGTCAGTCAGCTCATAAAGGTTATCCGTGCTGACCTGATCCCAGAGCTGCTTGACGCGGTCCTGGACTTCGGGAGCCAGCTCCTTGTAGTCCGCGCGCAGGCGTCCTTCCTCGTCCATCACTGGAGATTGGCTGTACAAGCTGTCCTTGTAGAGCCCATGGACCTGTTCGATACAACCCTCGTGCGTGCCCTGTGCCTTCATGACTTTAAACAGCAATGACAGGTACAGCGGCATGATCGGGATCGCTGAACTGGCCTGAGTCACCACCGCTTTCAATACCGAGACCCGCGCATCGCCCCCCAGAACAGCCAATCGTTCACGAATGCCAAGGACTTTCTGATCCAGGTCCTTCTTGGCCGCGCCAATAGAGCCATTCCAGTAGATGTCATGCGTCAGCTTTTCGCCCAGGTAGGTGAACGCAGTCGTTTTCGCCCCATCAGCCAGAACACCCGCTTCGTGCAGGGCATCGATCCACATCTGCCAGTCTTCGCCACCCATCACGGCCACCGTGCCATCGATCTCGCTTTGGGTCGCCGGCTCCAGGGTGGTGTCCTTGACCACTTCTTTGTCCGTATCCACACCCTTCAAGGTCACGGCCTTGTCGAGTGGCTTGAGGGTAGAGCTCAGTACGGCACCAGTCTTGGGGTGCGTGCGGCGTGGCGCGGCCAGGCTGTACACAACGAGGTCGACCTTGCCAAAGTCGCGTTTGATGACGTCGATGGTCTGCTGTTTGATCTCATCGGAAAAAGCGTCGCCGTTGATGCTCTTGGCGTAGAGGCCCTCGGACTCGGCAAACGAGTGAAAGGCCGCAGTGTTGTACCAGCCGGCGGTGCCGAGCTTGCCTGCATCACTTCCACGTTCAAAAAACACACCGAGCGTCTTGGCGCCACAACCAAAAGCGGCGGTGATCCGCGCAGCAAGGCCGTAACCGGTCGATGCGCCGATCACGAGTACGTTCTTTGGCCCATCAGCGATGGGGCCTTGTGCGCTAACGTAGTCGATCTGACTCTTGACGTTGGCTTCGCAGCCAGTGGGGTGGGTCGTCACACAGACAAAGCCACGAACGCGCGGTTTGATGATCATAAAGGGACCTGCCTCTTCCAGGATGTAGAGTGCCAACACTGGCTATAAAGTCGTAGACGCCAGGAAAGTTGAAGCGTCACGGTGAATGTTCCTTTACGTGGTTTGATTCACCAACGGCAACCTCACCACGAACTCACTCCCCTGGCCATCCCCCGCGCTCTTGCCGGTCACGGTGCCGCCATGGCTTTCGACCAACTCGCGTACCACCGTCAGACCAATGCCCAGGCCAGCGCCATTGAAACCGACGGCGTGAACGTCCTGCACAAACGGCTCGAAAATGAACGGCAGTGCCTTGGCCGAGATGCCTATGCCGCTATCGCGGAGACTGATCTCCACTCTGCCGACCTCGACGGTGGCCGAAAGCCTGATCGTGCCGCCAGCGGGTGTGTACTTGGCGGCATTGCCCAGCAAGTTGTCAAAAATCTGAGCGAGCCGCACCGAGTCACCGTTGACCGATAATGCACACTCGGGTAATTCGGCGCTGAAGTGCAGGTTGCCAGAGAGCATGACCGGCCGACAGTTGTCGATGGACTCATGAATGATCTGAACGATATCGACCATCTGGCAATCGAGGCGAAACTTACCGGTCTTGACCCGAGAGACGTCGAGCAAGTCTTCGACCAACCGAGACATGTGCCGCACCTGGCTTTCGATCACTTTCTGCATGCGCGGCAGCTCCTCACTGGGCACCCGTGCCAGTCGGCCGGCAATCATGCTGATGGGGGTCAGGGGATTGCGCAGTTCATGGGCCACCAGGGCGAGGACGCTACGCTGGCGCTCCAGCGCGCGTTCGGCCGAGGCCTTCAGATGTTGCGCGCTGAGGGCGGCGATGACCAATAGCTCATTGGCTTCGCGCATATCCAGATACAGCTGTTGTTGTTCTACTCCCTGCGTGTTTTTTGGCTTTTCAGCCTCGGACTGGGCCGACAGGATCGCCAGGACCAACTGCTGATTGGCCTCGATCAACTGCTCGATCTGCTGCTTATCGGCCAGTTGAGTGCTGGCGTCGCGCAGCTCCTTCTGCAACGCCGCCAGCACCGCCCGCGCCTCGACGGTTTTCTGGCCAAGCAGGAACAGCTCGCGAGCGACCGTGGCCTTCGCTTGCTCATTCTTGCCATTGCCCTCATCCATGATCGTGACTCATCCCGCGCCGTGGCCGGAACGTCGCAAGGTAGGCCGGCCGCCGAGCAACCCCTCCTGATCCGGCAACATTTCGCCGATCTGTAAACCGTTGTCGTCGATGCGATAAAGGCGTAGCTCATCGGAGTGGGCACTGGCCCGCACCTTGACCACGGCCATGATGCGCAATAAACGGCTCTGCACTTCAATGTAGCGCTGAACGATGATGGCGTCGGTGAGAAACGCTGTGCCGTAAGGACTGAAACGCAGATCGGTGTAGCGGTCCTCCAGCTCCGAAGTCAGCAATACCGTGACACCGGCGCTGGTCAACGCCGTGACCATGCGCGACAGCGACTCGCGAAAGTCCTCGCGAAAGGTAGGCGCCAGCACCAGTTCGAAGCCCGACAGCGAATCAATGACCACCCGGGTCGCTTTCAGGCGGGCGATCTCGCCCAGCAGCAAGTGCACGATTTCGTCGATGGACAGGTCCGGCGCGCGGCTATCCACCAGCCCGACTTTTCCACATTGAATCAAGTGGGTGAGCGTGGCGTTCTGGGAGTGATTGGGACGCTGTTCAAACACCGCGATCACGCCGGTCTCACCGTTGCGCGCGCCTTCGGCGAGAAAGGACGCCGCCAGAATGCTTTTACCCGAACCGGACGGGCCCGCCACTAACAAGGAATACCCGCGCGGCAGACCACCGCCGAGCATGTCATCGAGCTGCGGTACACCCATTGCCAGGCGCTTGATGGGAAATTCCATCGACGTTTCGCTCGGGTTGAAGGGAGCGGGGGCAAATACCTTGATTCCTGACGCGGCGATACGGAAGGTGTGCAGTCCCGGCAGCGTCGGCTGGCCGCGCATCTTCATGATTTCCATCTTGCGCACCATGGAGTTGCGCTGAACGCTCTGGCGCAGCCAGATCAGCCCATCGGCGACGGTGAAAATCGGGTTGGTATCGGTTTCGGTGAAATATTCGCCGATCAAAAACGTCGTGGCCTGCCAGGTGGTCATCAGCATGCCCAACTGCTGGACGAACTGCGGCAAGTTGTTATTGGGGTTGTCCTGGGTCTGGCTGGCCAGCACCACCGAACGGAACGAGTCAACGAACACCAGCGCCGGGGAGTGAGCCTCCACCTCGCTGACAATGCGTCGCAGCACTTCGTCCAGATCCCCGGCCAGGGTGTCGTCAGCCAGGTTGACCTAACGGATCGATTGATTGATCGCCTCGTTGTCAAAGAAGTCGAACTGCTGTTGATAACGCAGCATCTTCAGCGGCGGCTCGCCCAACACAGTAAAAAACAGCGCGGGACGCTCTGGGGTCGCCAGGGCAAACATCATCTGGTGCGCGAGGGTGGTCTTGCCGCAACCGGGGGGGCCGGCGATCAGGTTGAACGAAAACTCCGGCAACCCTCCACCCAAGACCTCGTCCAGTCCTGGCACGCCGGTGGCCAAGCGGTTGATAGTCACTTTGGTGCTCATGGCGAATTTTCCTGCGAAGGGGTGTCGCTCAAAGAAGGTTCCCACACGCCACGAAGCAAACGTGCGGTGAGCGAGGGCCCGATCAGCGTAGTCAGTAACTCGTAGAATATAGTCAGCAACATTTCACCGAAAAACAGCGCATCGGCTTCGCTTTGCTCAACGAGTACAGATTTAAGGGCAGTCAGAGCCAGGCCAGGCGGCACCTTGTCGCAGATGCTGGCCAGGCGCGGATAAGTGGATGCGCACAGGTGCAGGCTGCGGCGATAAAGCGCCGCAACCCCTTGTGGACCGATGACGGGCGTAAGAGCAGCCTCTATATCCTGCAGAATTGAAATGATCGCGTGGGCGGTCTTTGCAATGTCAGCGTTGGGGCCAACGCGGTGCGCCAGAGAAGCTACGATCTGACGGCTCTCTTCGCTTAGCGTGGACATAGCTAACTGATATCTGATGGGTAGACATCGATAGTACACCCTCAAGCCGGTTATCGAGACCCTATTGGGCAAAGCAATGCAATTGCGATCATTTACCGTCAGTGAATAAACCCAGCCCGGATGATCGTCCAGACTGAAAAATCCCCGGCATCACTCGCGGATCCGGGGATTTGCGCAATAACGCTCCAGGCGGGCGCCTGGAGCTGGCTGGAAAACAACTAAGCTCTTTTGACTTTGAAACGTCCCAGCACGCGCTGCATCAGCGAGGCTCGCTCCGAAAGGTCCTTGGCCGCCACCGCGCACTCTTGCGAGTTTGACTGGTTTTTCTGCGTCACTTCATCGATCTGCTCCAAGCCGATGCTAGCCTGCTGCAAGCCCGAAGCCTGCTCGCTGGAAGCTTGGTAAATCAGCGAAACCAGGTTGGAAACCGCGCTGGTTCCAGTGACGATGTTTTTCAGCGATTCGGCGGTCCGGCCGGCGATGATCATGCCGCGTTGCGTCTTGCTCGATGAGTCGGCGATCAAGGCCGCCGTCTGCTGGGCGGCCTCGGCGCTGCGGGCGGCCAAGCTGCGCACTTCGTCTGCGACCACGGCAAAACCACGCCCAAGCTCACCCGCCCGGGCGGCTTCGATGGCCGCGTTCAACGCCAACAGATTGGTTTGTGCGGCAATATTGTCGATGGTGGTGATGATCGCGGTGATGTCCTTGCCCGAGTTGTCGATTTCGGCCATGGCGGCAATCAGCTCGCTCATCAATTTATCGCTCTCCCCCGCATCGGCACGGGATGCCTGGGATTGCTCGTCGGCCTTCTTGGCGTTGGCGGCGTTGTCCCGGGTCTGCGCGGCCATTTGCGTCATCACCGCGCTGATTTCGGTAATGGACGACGCGGAATTCGACGCGCCATCGGACAATGACTGGCTCAGATCAGTGACCTGCGCCGAGCTGCCGGTAATCTGCGTGGCGCTGGTCTGCACCTCGGAAATCAGCTGGTTCAGGTTGCTGACCATCTTCTCCAGTGACTTGCCCAGGGTATCGTGGGGCGAAGACAAGCGGACCTCCAGGTCCAGGTCTCCTTCAGAAATGCGCTCGGCCACACGAACCTGTCGTTGCAGGCTTTCGGACATGTCGTTAAGAGCCGCAGACAATTGCCCGACTTCATCCTCGGATTTCTGCACCAGGCGACGAGAAAAATCGCCCAGGCTGATGTTGGCGGCCAAGGCCGCGGCCTCGCGAATCGGCCCGACGATTTTCGCGGCGGCATACCACAGGGCGGCCAGGGCCAACAGGGAAATGACCATCCCCACCGACACTTGCCAGATGCTGTTATTGATACTGCGCGCCTGCAGCTCCTGCTCCAGGGCAATCGCCTGGCTCATGACCACGGCCTTGGGCAGACGGATCAACACCGCCCAGGGCTTGCCTGTGCGACCCAGCGTAATGGGCATCAGCACTTCAATATGCTGGGTTTGTGGATTGAGCAGGCCATTGCCACGACCGCTCTGGATGTCGCGCAGTACGTTTTCCCAGGACTCAGGCAACAACGCCTTGATGGGTTGGCCAATCAAGTCAGTACGCTGGCTGTCCGCAACCACCAGGCCCTGGTTACTCAGGATCGTCACCGTGCCTTTGCCACCGTAGAGCTCGGCAGACATCTGCTCACTGAGCTTCTGGATAAAGGCAATATCGAAATCCGCCCCGACCACACCATAGAACTTGCCATTGGCGACGATCGGAACCGACAAAGTGGTCAGCCAGACGTTTTTACCCTGGACCACATAAGGAATGGGGTCCAGCACGCTTTCCTTCAGGGTATCGCGCGGGCCGCTGTACCAGCCGCCCTTAGGCACGCCGTTGGGGTGACGATCCGGGGAGTCGTACTCGACCAACGGCTGCACCGCGACATGGCCACCGGCGCTGCGGGTCCAATAAGGGGTGAAGCGCCCGGTCAGTGGATTATTGCCATCCTGGGCATTGCGAAACGCCTGATCCTGCCCGTCCAGCGCATCCGGTTCCCAGCAGGAATAGGTACCGTTGAAATCAGGGTTATCCTTGAGGACGCTGAGCAATACCGTATTGACCTGCTCCCGGCCCAATGCCAGGGGGCTTTGCGTGACTTTGCTGGCGGCAAAGGCATTGGCCATGGTGCGGGCCGCATCCAGGGCATTTTGCAACTTGGCCTGGATGGCGTTGGCCCGCGACTCGGCCAGGTTTTGAATTTCCCGGATCGTTGATTTTTCAACCAGTGCGCTGACCTCGGTCGCGACATATTGCTCATTGGCCCGAGCCGTGAAGAGCCCATATACAACCAGGCTGATGGATGAAACAAACAGGCATATGCCTGCCGTGACACAAATTCGTGCCTGCAATGATCTGAATTTCATATCGTCCCCTGCCTGATTCTTTTTGTTGCCAACGTTAAAGAGCGAAAGCCTCTAACTTTTGCACGACGCGGCGAATAACAATCAATCCGCGCTGTTTACGCGGCCCACGAGGCAATCGCCTTGAAAGGGCATGGCGGTACAGCTGCTTTATAAGTATTTGAAACGTGGTGGGTTGGGGCGTAAATCCAGCTCTATTCGCCTGGAAAGCAATAGAGGTATTCAAGTCAGGAACCGAAGGCCTTATGTGCCAGGACAATAAGGGCGATAGGTGGAAAGAATGTGAAAACCTGCTTTTCCAGTAACCACAGGGTCACCCTTGATAATGCCGCAGAATCCATTCAGACCAATAACCACAACAGCAAATTAACACGCTCTGGTTTTATACAAAATCAAACTTAGGCGTTATACAAAACAGTACTTTAGTCGTAACTCACCAAAGACCCGACATGCGGATGAAAGTACCCGCGATTGATGTGTACACCGTGCGGAACCGAGAGGATCTGTGGCGCGCGCGGCATCACGCCAGGCTATTTGATCCTGGGGAAGCGCCGTCGCACTATCGGCTGTAGGAGGGTATCGCCAATGGCAATGGCTGCGGGTTGGCGATGACCCAGCGCACGGCCAACTCACAGAGGCGCTCGGTCTGCCCGGCGTTATCGTTACCCCCCCGCAGAATGGCAGCCAGCGCCCGCGCTTCAGCGAGTTCGGCCGCAGGCAGGGGCACGGCGGCGCCCACGTGGTTAAGCAGAGCCGCCAACATCGCTTTGAAATCCGCGTCCCAGTTGGCCGAGCCGTTGTGGTGAATCTCTCGGGAGATACGGCCACTGATGCGGATCACCTCACCCTGCACCGTCGCTGCGGCGCCAGAGGATGGCACCAGCATCTCCCACAGTTGCTGATGCTGATCAGGCCAGCCACTGGCCGTTACGACGATAGCGGCCTGACCGTCGTGAACCTTGCGGGAGGCAACGGGAGTAACGTCGAAAAGACGATAAAGATTGGCCAGGGCCGCGTCCGTTGCCTCGAGGTAGTCCGGGTTGAAGGAGGCCCGGTGAAACTCGAATTCACGGCCGATGCGCTGCACCTCAGCGAGCATGCCGTCATCGGGTTGCAGCCCTGCCGCAAGCAGAATCTGGGCGATTTTCGCAGTGGCCTCGATATCGGCATTGCGGCTAGTCGCCAGGGCAATATGCAGCACACCCTGTCCCTGCCGACTCTTGGCATCGACATTGGCGCCTCGACGGATCAGGGCTGCGATGGCCTCGGCTTTGTGACTGTTGGCCGCGGCATGCAGTGGTGTATAGCCCTGGTAATCCTGCGCCTCGATATCGGCTCCCAAATCCAGTAGCAGATCGACACCGCCAATCCAACTCGAACTGCGATGGTGCAGGGGCGTTCGTTGGTAAGTGTCACGGGCATTAATGTCGGCGCCCTGCTCCACCAGCCAGCGGGCCAGTTCGTCGGGGCAGTTGTAGAAGCCCAGCGCAGAGCTCTTGCTGTAACCGCCGGTGGCTTCAAGCTCGCATTCATCGAACACGGCGACCAGCTCGGCAAACGAAGCCTGCTCCAGCAACTGACCGAAATCCTTCGGCAGTGTCTTGCGTTTACGCTTACCCATGGCGAAGGTCACCGTTCTGATCCAAAGATTCTTCAGCCTAAAATTACATAGTCATTGGTCACGGCCATCCGAATGGAGATCAGACTTTTCTGGTCCTCGGCAAGAATATCGCCAACACCCCAAACAACGGCAGGAACGAGCACAACCAATACACGTACTCGATGCCACGGATGTCCGCCAGATGCCCCAGGAGCGCGGCGCCAATCCCGCCAAAACCGAACATCAACCCAAAGAATACGCCGGCGATCATCCCGACATTGCCCGGCACCAGCTCCTGGGCGTACACCACGATGGCCGAGAATGCCGAAGCCAGGATAAAGCCGATGACCACGCTGAGGATGCTGGTCCACAGCAGGTCAACGTGGGGCAGGATCAAGGTGAACGGCGCCACGCCCAGGATCGAGAACCAGATCACCGCCTTGCGCCCGATCCTGTCTCCAATGGGGCCGCCGAAGAAGGTTCCCGCCGCCACCGCACCGAGGAACAGGAACAGGTGCAACTGCGAAGACGCCACTGACAGGTCGAACTTTTCGATCAGGTAGAAGGTGAAGTAGCTGGTGAAACTGGCCATGTAGAAGTACTTGGAAAACACCAGCAGCCCCAGCACTACCAGCGCACTCAAGACCCGCCCTTTGGATAAACCGTGAGTAGCCGCCTGGCCTTGCTTGAGCTTGAACAGGTTCAGGTGGTTGGCGTACCAGCGGCTGATGCGGTACAGCACGAACAGCGCAAACAGTGCGAACAACCCGAACCAGGCCACATTGCCTTGCCCGTAGGGAATGATGATCGCGGCCGCCAGCAAAGGGCCGAAGGCAGAGCCGGCGTTCCCGCCGACCTGGAACGTCGACTGTGCCAGCCCATAACGGCCGCCCGAGGCCAGTCGTGCGACCCGCGAGGCTTCCGGGTGAAAGGTCGATGAGCCGATGCCGATCAGCGCGGCGGCCAACAGAATCAAAGGGAAACTGCCGACCATGGACATCATCACGATACCGATCAGCGTGCACACTGTTCCGGCCGGCAGCAGCCAGGGCTTGGGATGCCGGTCGGTGTGATAGCCGACCCAGGGCTGCAGCAACGAAGCCGTCAGTTGGAAGGTCAGTGTGATCAAGCCAACCTGGGTGAACGTCAGGCCATAGCTTTCCTTGAGCATCGGATAGATCGACGGCAGCACCGCCTGGATCAGGTCGTTGATCAGGTGCGCCAGCGCCACGGCACCGATGATCCGCATGACCAGGGGACTGCTTTGCGCTGGGGCGGGAATAGACGGGGTGTCCGCCTGGGTATTGCTCAGAGCCATGGGATTTTCCATACGACAGATGGGTGCACACGGGCAGGTGCGTCAATGTGCCATTTTTCGGTGCAGCACGGCTATCCCCTTAGCTTGCTATCGAACTAGAAAATTGTCGGAAACCAAGGTGATAGCGCAACGCCATGGTCTGAATCTTGCCTTGTTAATGGTCTATAACGCGGCCTCTTACAAAGGGGACCGAGAATGGGAAGTTTCGCTACAGAGCTGGCCTACCGAGCCGATTTGGACAAACTTTCGAGGCCTTTTAAAAGGGCACCTGTTTCTGCACTGTGTAGAAACGCACAAAAACAGTGCAAAGGTGTTCAGGGGAGTATGGGCATGCAGGCTTTTCTATCACCGGGCATCGGATTGCTGGGACGTTTCGGCTTCGCCCGTAAATTCCAGCTGTTGTTCCTGCTTTTCATCCTGCCACTCATGGGCAGCCTATGGCTGATCGGCCAGGACTATCGCGACAAACTCAGCCTGATTTCCGGGGAGCGCGCCGGGGTACGCCAGTTGCTGGCCCTGGATAACCTGGACAACCTGATCACCGCCCAGCGCAACCGCGCGGCCCGTTGGCGCGCCACCGAAACCAATCGACAACCGACTCCGGCAACCCTGGCCGCGATGGCGGCTTTCGATGCTGTGCAACCGGCCCTCAACCAGGCCGCCGTCGACCTGGGCACCACCTTGCAAACCGAGGGCGCCGAAGCCGACACCATCGCCCGCTATCAAACCCTGCAAACCAGCCTCAACGGCCTGGATTCGAAGAACCTGGGCGCCGTGGGCTGGTGGCCAGACGGTTACGATCGTTTCACCACGGCCCTGAGCGCACTGCAAGCCTTGCGCGAGCAAATGGTCATGGACAACCGCCTGACCCTCGCCTCCTGGTTGGAGACGTATTTGCTGACGCAGATTTCCACCCAACAGACACCGGACCTGATTGAACGGGTTGGCCGCCTGGCCAGCGTCGGCCAAGCCTCCGTGGTGTCGGGCCAGTTCACTTTGCAGAGCCGTCTGCAACTGCGGGACCTGCGCAGCCGTATCGGGGACGCCCGGGACCAGTTGGTCAAAACCGGGGCATTGCTGGAAACACGCCTGCCCAGCGAGCTGCAAACCTGGGCCGGACAATTCCAAGGCAGCCTCAAGCACCTGGATGCGGGCCTGAAAGTACTGGATGACGGCGTGTTTGGCGGCTCCATCAATCTCAAGCCGGAAGACTTCGAGAAACACATGGATGCCCTCCTGGCCAACCTGGCCACCTTGCGACAACAGTCGCTGGTGGCATTGGACAGCCGACTGGACCACTACCACGGCTCGGCGATCCGTCAATTCACGCTGGTGGCAACAGTGCTTGGCTGCCTGTTACTGGCCGCACTGTACCTCTTCATCTGCCTGCAAGCGTCGATCCGCCGCAGTGCCAGCGGCATCACCCTGCTGGCCGAAGCCCTGCGTGACGGCAATCTCAGCTTACAAGTGCCGGTACAGGGGCGCGACGAACTGGCGGCCATCAGCACCGCCCTCAACGTCGCCGTGGTACAGCTGCGCAACAGCCTGCTGGGGGTGGACCACGAAACGTTGCAGTTGAGCAATGCCGTACGCACCCTTAACACTCACTCCAGCGGTGCCCTGGACGAAGTCGAAGCCCAGCAGATGCAGATCAGCCAGATTGCTGCCGCCGCGACACAACTGGCCGCCACGTCTCAAGGGGTGGCGAGAAGTTGTGAACAGGCTTCTGACAGCGCCCAACAGACCCGGCGCATCGCCACCGACAGCAGCCGCGACAGCCAACGCACCACGGCGAGCATCCAGCAGCTCAACCAGCGACTCAACGAAACCGCCGCCGCACTGGGCCGGGTCAGCGAACAGGGGCAGCAGATTCAATTGGTGGTCGATACCATCCGTGGCGTGGCCGAGCAGACCAACCTACTGGCCCTCAACGCCGCCATCGAAGCCGCTCGCGCCGGGGAACAAGGACGTGGTTTTGCGGTGGTGGCCGATGAAGTACGCAGCCTGTCGCAACGCACCCAGTCCTCCACGCAACAGATTGCCGGCACCGTCGACAGCCTGCGGGCCACGGTCAACGAAGCGGTCAGCCTGATGGAAGCCGCCTGCGGCCAGGCCCAGACCGACGCCCAAGCCGTCACCGGCCTTGGCGAACGCCTGGCAGAAATCGCCAGCGCCGTGCAAAGCGTCACCGACACCCTGGCGCAAATCGCTACCGCGGTGGATGAGCAAGCCAGCACGGCCGACGAGGTCAGCGGCAATATCCAGCAGGTCGATCAAGCGGCCATGCGCTTGCTCGATGGCGCACGGGCCGTGAACCTGGCGGCGGATACCCTGAGCAAGGGAAGCCAGGCCTTGAGTGCCAATACGGGGAGATTTCAACTCGGTTGACGGACATTTGCAGCGAGGATTGATAAGCGGTTGAAAGCGTAGAGAAATATTTCAGATTTACGCTTGACACATCTTCGTTACCGGCGAATAATGCGCGCCACTTGGCTACATAGCTCAGTTGGTTAGAGCATAGCATTCATAATGCTGGGGTCCGGGGTTCAAGTCCCTGTGTAGCCACCAAGTACTAAAAACGGCTTATCGAAAGATAAGCCGTTTTTTTATGCCTCGAAAATAGCGCCTGCTCCCTCAGGTTTGTTCGTTCCACCGTGGCGAGGGAGCTTGCTCCCGCTGGACTGAGCAGCAGCCCCTTTTTTTGAACGCTGGGCACTCAAGCACCCTCGCCACAGTGCAGACAGGCAAGCCGGAAATTTAGGCGGCCAGCCTCGTGCTGATTTGCGCCCCACGCCTCGCGTCGCTACAGTCGGTTCTATCTCCCTGGCCCACGGATGGAGCGACACATGTTTACAGATCTGAAACCCAATCTTCATCGCCTGTCAGCTGTTTCGCTGTTGGCTGTCGCTCTGACGCTCACTGCCTGTAAGGCTCCACCCTCCTCCTCCTCCACACCGGCACTGCCCGCCCCACCGGAAATCGCGGCCGGCTACCGCGCCGATCTACAGTCCCGCCACGCCGACAAGCACATGGCTGCCGCGGCCAACCCGTTGGCGGCTGAGGCCGGGCGGGAGATGTTGCGACGTGGCGGCTCAGCCATCGACGCAGCCATTGCGATGCAGGCGGTGCTGACCCTGGTGGAGCCGCAATCCTCTGGCATCGGCGGGGGGGCGTTCATTGTGTTGTGGGACGGCAAGGCTGTGCGCACCTATGACGGTCGCGAAACGGCACCGGCTGGCTCCACCGAAAGACTTTTCCTGCAGGCTGACGGCAAACCCATGCCGTTTACTGCCGCACAGATCGGCGGTCGTTCCGTGGGTACACCGGGGGTGTTGCGCGGACTGGAACTGGCCCATCGCAAACATGGCCGTCTCGAATGGGCGACGCTGTTCGAGCCGGCCATCGCGCTGGCGGAGCAGGGCTTCGCGATCTCTCCCAGGCTGCATGCCTTGATCGCGTCCGACCCGTCGTTGCCGGGCTCGCCAGACATGGCGGCCTACTTCCTCAATGCCGATGGCAGCCCAAAGGCGGTCGGCACCGTGCTGAAAAACCCGGCATTGGCCGGCGTGCTCAAGCGCATCGCCCACGAAGGTCCCGATGCCTTGTACAAAGGGCCGGTTGCCGAGGAGATCGTCGCCAAGGTGCAGGGCCACGCCAACCCCGGCAGTCTTTCGCTGGCGGACCTCCAGGGCTACACCGCACGGGAGCGGCCAGCGCTATGCACCGACTACAAGCGCTGGCAAATCTGCGGCATGCCACCACCGTCTTCGGGCGGGGTTGCCGTGGCGCAGATCCTCGGGACGTTGCAGGCCCTCGAACAGCGCGACAGCAACGCGGCCCTTGCGCCCTTGAAGCCCCTCAAGACCGCTAAACCCGCCGGCATTGAACCCGCCCCCGAAGCGGTGCACCTGATCGCCGAAGCCGAGCGCCTGGCCTATGCCGACCGCGCCCAATACATTGCCGATCCAAATTTTGTAGCCGTGCCGCTCAAAGGCCTGGTCGATCAGGGTTACCTTGCCAGCCGCGCCAGCCTGATCGGCCCTCGCAGCATGGGTGTCGCCAAGCCCGGCACACCACCGGGCATCCAGGTGGCCTATGCCCCGGACCGTTCACCCCTGCGTATTTCCACCTCGCAAGTGGTGGCCGTGGATGACCAGGGTGGCGCGGTGTCCATGACCACGACGGTGGAATCGGCGTTCGGCTCACACTTGATGGTCCAGGGCTTCATGCTCAATAACCAGATGACCGACTTCTCGTTCATCCCCGAAGAGAATGGGCAAAAAGTCGCCAACCGCGTCGAGCCTGGCAAACGCCCACGTTCGTCCATGGCACCGACGCTGATCTTCGATCATCAGGGTAGACTCCTGGCCGCTGTCGGCTCCCCCGGCGGCTCGCAAATCATCGAATACGTCGCCAAGTCAGTCATTGGCCTTCTGGATTGGGGCCTGGACCCGCAAACCGCCATCAACCTCCCCAACTTCGGCAGCCGCAACGGCCCCACCGAACTGGAACAGGGCCAGTTCAGCCCGGCGTTGATCCAGGCATTGAAGGATAAAGGCCACACCGTGAGCGAAATCGACATGAACAGTGGCACCCAGGCAATCGTCCGGGTGCGTGACGGGCAAGGAAAAGTGTCACTGGCTGGCGGGGCGGACCCACGGCGCGAGGGTCAAGCACTGGGGGATTGATCAATCTCGCTCTGGGGTTGATAGACCAGCAGATCGGCTGGCTGACATTGCAGATAGCTGCAAATGGCTTCGAGGGTCGCCAGCCGTATACCCTTGACCTTTCCTTGCTTGAGCAAGGAAAGGTTGGCTTCGGTAATACCTATGGCCGCGGCAAGATCCTTGGACTTGACCTTGCGCATCGCCAGCATTACATCCAGTTGAATAACGATAGGCATGAGTATCTCAAACAAAAGTTCGGTTTTCTGAGTCGACTTCACTGGCCTGGGACAGTATCCGGGCAATGATCGCAATACAGGCCGCAAGAAACAAAGCGACAAAAGACGGGGCGGTAATGCTGAGGGTAAGCAATCGCTGGCCGACCGGCGCATTGATCGTCACCAGCAGGCTGAGAAACGGTTCACACAGGAAATCCAGCAGCACCCATAGCGCAACCGCGCGCCCCGCCTTTCCCAGATAAACCGCTGCTTCGCTGGAAAAGTATTGGCCCTGGGCATACCGCTTGAACAACTGCCGCAGGTTGGCTAGCCCAGACGCCAGGACCAGCAAAGGAATACTCGATAAAAAGATCCCGCCAAGGCATTGCCAGCCAGTCAACTCCATCGCCCCGTCAGACAGGCTCGACAGCTGCCGCTCGGTCAGGGAAAACCCCAGGCCATATTGCGACGCCACCCCAGGAAACAGCCAGGCTGCGGCGTTGATGGCCATCATCGCGACAATGAAAACAAGCGTTATGGCAGCCATGCGCTGGCTGTACAGGGCAAGACGATTCGAATGCATGTGAGGCTCCAATAGAACAAGAGGAGCCCAAAACATAGCGGTAAAATTATCGCAAAACAATAATTAATATGTAAAAAACGATAAAATCAGGTCGACAATTGATTGGCGAACTGACTCACCGCATCAACCACTTTCTTCGCCCCATCCTGAATCTCGACAATTACCGTCCCCGCTTCGGCTGCCAGGGCCAGGCCCTGTTCAGCCTGGTGCTGACCGTCGGTCATCAGCGCTACGGCATTGCGGGCCATGTCCTGGTTCTGGCGAACCACGCTGACGATTTCATCGGTTGCCTGGCTGGTTCGCGACGCCAGTTGCCGCACTTCATCGGCCACTACGGCGAAACCTCGGCCCTGCTCTCCCGCCCGGGCCGCTTCGATGGCCGCGTTGAGCGCCAGCAGGTTGGTCTGTTCGGCGATGCCGCTGATGGTCTTGACGATGGTACCGATCACCTGGGATTGCTCATTCAGCGCCTCGATCCCTTCGCCGGCAGTCTGCATGTGCCGGGCCAAGTCGTGCATCACATCCACCGCCTGAGTCACGACCGTAGTGCCGCGCTGGGCGCAACTGTCCGTTTGCAATGAGGTGCTGTAGGCAATGTTGGCCGCTTCGGCGACGGCTTTTTCCTGGTTGACCTGGTCAGTGATGTTGGTAGCGAACTTGACCACTTTATACAGGCGCTCGTTGGCATCGAGCACCGGGTTGTAGGAGGCTTCCAGCCAGACCTCACGGCCATTGGCGTCGATACGCTTGAAGCGGCCGGCCACGAACTCGCCGCTGTTCAGGCGCTGCCAGAACTGCTGGTAGGCCGCGCTGTTGTATTCTTCAGGCTCGCAAAACAGGCGATGGTGCTTACCCTTGATCTGCGCCAGGCTGTAACCCATGGCGTTGAGGAAGCGGTCATTGGCCGTCAACACGTGACCGCCGAGGTCGAACTCAATCACCGCCGTTGAACGCACCAACGCACCGATGAGGTTTTCATGCTCGCGAGACCCCTCGATGGTGCGGGTCAGGTCACTGGAATACATTGAAAAATAGCGGACTCGCCCATCAGCTGCCCGCACTGGCTGAAGGATCGAACGCAACCAGGCTTCCTGGCCATTGCCTCGCAACAGGCGCACGGCACCCGAGAAGTGTTCCCCACGGGTCAGCGCCGACTTGAAGCGAATCTGGAACTCGTTGGATTTCAAATACGCCGGGACAAGTTCTTCGACAGGCCGGCCAATCAAGTCCTGGCTCTTGTAGTGCATTTCGTCGAGAAAATTCTGATTGACCGTTTGCACCCGCCCGTCGGCATCCAACGTGAGCGCCAGCATTTCGCGGTCCAGGCTTTCTTTCACTTGCATGAGGCTGGACAGTTCTTGACGAAGAGCCGACAGCTCCTGCTTCAAGCGTTTGTTGAACATGGGCAAGCTCCGGCAGGCAGGAGAATTTAAAAATAGCTTGTTCTCTTGCCATCGGCCCGGTGATTTGTTTCTAAAGAGCACCACTGGTCGGCCTGGAAATTAATCGTGTGCCCCCTCGAACCCTGATGAACCTTCCATGGTCACTGGATTGTTCTACTGTTGGCCCCTGGCTGCTGAAGCCCTTGCCACTACCAATACCCATAACCATAAAAACGAGGTAATTGCCGTGACCACCGACATCCAAGACAGTCGCTCCGCCCGCTTCGCCTTGCGCTGCTCCAGTTTTGCCGAGCGCTGGTTTCCCGACTCGTGGGTCTTCGCCGCGTTGGCGGTGCTGGTGGTCGCACTGGCGACGCAACTGATCGGCGCCACCCCCATAGCCGCCGCCATGGCGTTCGGCGATGGTTTCTGGAGCCTGATCCCGTTCACCATGCAAATGGCCTTCGTGGTGATCGGTGGTTATGTGGTCGCCAGTTCGCCGCCGGCCGTCAAGTTGATCGATCGTCTGGCGCGTATCCCGAAGAACGGCCGCTCCGCCGTGGCCTGGGTAGCGCTGATCTCCATGGTCGCGTCGTTGCTCAACTGGGGCCTGTCGCTGGTGTTTGGCGGTCTGTTGGTGCGGGCCCTGGCCCGTCGCACCGATCTTAAGATGGACTATCGCGCCGCCGGCGCCGCCGCCTACCTTGGCCTGGGCGCTGTCTGGGCCCTGGGGCTGTCTTCGTCGGCTGCGCAATTGCAGGCCAATCCGGCCAGCCTGCCGCCGTCGATCCTGTCGATCACCGGGGTCATTCCGTTCACCCAGACCATCTTCCTCTGGCAGTCCGGGGTGATGCTGCTGGCGTTGATCGTGATCTCATTGATCGTCGCCTACGCCACCGCTCCCGGCCCGAACAGCGCCCGTGACGCCGCCGCCTGCGGCATCGACCCCAGTTTCAGCATGCCGGCGCTGCAGCCACGCACCCGCCCGGGAGAATGGCTGGAACACAGCCCGCTGCTGACCATCGCCTTGGTGCTACTCGCCGCTGGCTGGCTGTTCCATGAGTTCTCGACTAAACCGGCGATCAGCGCCATTTCCGGGCTCAACACTTACAACTTCCTGTTCCTGATGCTCGGGGCGCTCCTGCACTGGCGACCGCGCAGTTTTCTCGATGCGGTGGCCCGTGCGGTGCCCACCACCACGGGCGTATTGATCCAATTCCCGCTGTACGGTTCGATCGCCGCCTTGTTGACCACGGTCAAGGGCAGCGACGCCCAGACGCTGGCCCACCACATCTCGACCTTTTTCGTACAGATCGCCTCCCATGACACCTACGCCCTGTTGATGGGCGTCTACTCGGCGGTATTGGGTTTCTTCATTCCTTCGGGCGGCGGCAAATGGATCATCGAAGCGCCCTACGTCATGCAGGTGGCCAACGACCTGAACTACCACTTGGGCTGGGCGGTGCAGATCTATAACGCCGCCGAAGCGCTGCCGAACCTCATCAACCCGTTCTACATGCTCCCGCTGTTGGGGGTGTTGGGGTTAAAGGCCAGGGACTTGATCGGTTTCTCCTTCGTGCAGTTACTGGTGCATACGCCGCTGGTGCTGGCGCTGCTGTGGGCGCTGGGGACGACGTTGAGCTATTTGCCGCCAGTGATGCCATAAAGCCATAAAAAAGGGCCGATATTTCCGTCGGCCCACTTTTTCTTCGGCTCGGTCTGTTTCAGTATGGCTACGCCCTGTTTCGAGGGGTTCACACGCTGAAAAGGATCTGAGCATGTCCAAACTCGCCGTACTTTCTTTTGCCGCCCTGGCCTTCAGTGCCGCCACCCACGCCGCCGACATCGATGTACAGCTTGGCAGCACCGAACGAGTCACCCGCCTCTTCGCTTATCCCAACAACTGCAACGTGATTTGCTTTCGCGACTGGACCCTGGAACAGACCGTGGAGCATTACCTGACCCAAAGCGTCCAGCGCGACGGTTACAGCACGGCCAAGGTCAGCGTCAAACGCGACAACGATAAAGTCTATGCCCACATCAGCGGCGTGCCAAAGGACTATGGCCAACCGCTGAAGGCACTGCTCGACGCGGGGGACCTGGCGTACAACGGCGCCAGCAAACTCAACACCGACAAGAAATGGTCCTACAACTGGTACCTGTTCCTGCCGTTGGGCATGGCCCTGGAGAACCGCAAGAGTGTCGAGCTGTTGCACTTCCCACCGGATTACTCCCTGACCCAGGCCCAGGATTACCTGGAGTCGGCCACCACCGACCGCTGGGCCACGCTGCTGACCGTCAACGGCATTGCCGCTGACCAGACGCCCGCCTACCAGACCATCATCGATATCGCGCCAATCGCGGCCCCGTCCAATGCTGGCAGTACGCTGGAAGGACTCTACGATTATTTCAACGACTACCAGACCACCATGGTCAAGGAGGTCACTCAGGGCACAAGCGGGGCCGCGTTGCCGATGGTGGCTTTCGGCGCTCCTGTGAGGAACTGGATCAAGACCCAGTACGGCCAGACCGTGGGCGTGCTTGGCCTGGCAACCATCACCCCGGCCGCGGGGACCAAGGTTCCGGTGCTGGGCTCCAACCACCCAAGCTATATCTGGTACGCCGCTGACAAGGACAACTACGACGGTGACGAAGCCAAGGCAGATGCCGCCGGCTTGAAAGTCATGGGTCAGGACCTGAGTGCCGCGTGCTGGCAGGCCGGTATGGGCAGCAAGCCGGGCACCGATCCGAGCACCCTGCTGAACCAATGCACCCAGACTTGGCAGGTGACGCAAAAAGAGCAGACTTGCGAGTTGTTCTACACCTCGATTCGCAACCTCTCCCCGGCTGACGCGGAGAAAAAATGCGAAACGCCGGCGATCAAGTCGCAACTGCCGCAACTGAAGGTGCCAATGCCGTTGCCGGCTGAGGCGGTGTAAACCTCAGAATGTCCCGCGTCAGCCTAGGCTGACGCGGGACAACTCATAGGCCTTGAGACGATGGCGCTCAGGGCGCGTCGACCGGGCGCAAGCGATACTGCGGCGGCAATTGCTCGAAACCACTGATCGTGGTGTCCAGGCTTTTCCAGCGCCCGTCCTTGATGCCGTAGATACAGCCATGAATCGACAGACTCTGCCCACGGTGCCAGGCGTTCTGCACGATGCTGGTATGGCCGACGTTAGCCACCTGCTGGATCACGTTGAGTTCGCACAGACGGTCTACGCGCTCTTCTTCGGTGGGCAGCTTGGCCAACACTTCGCGGTTCTCGTAGTACAAGTCGCGAATCGAACGCAGCCAACCGTCGATCAGGCCCAGTTGGCGGTCCTGCATCGAGGCACGCACACCGCCACAGCCGTAATGGCCGGTGACCAGGATGTGTTTGACCTTGAGCACGTCCACCGCGTACTGGATCACCGACAGGCAGTTGAGGTCAGTGTGCAGCACCACGTTGGCCACATTGCGGTGTACGAACAGATCCCCCGGCAGCATGCCGACGATCTCGTTGGCCGGCACCCGGGCATCGGAACAGCCGATCCACAGATACTCCGGGGTTTGCTGACGGGCCAGCTTGGCGAAGAAGTCAGGATCCTCCTGCTTGATCGCATCGGCCCAGCGCGCGTTGTTATCAATCAGATCTTGTAATTCGTTCATGCTTCTAGCCCTCGAGAATAGTGCGCAACTTTGACAGTCGACCGCCTGTCGAGGTCACTTCAATGATGCCGTTGGAATTCTCGGCACGGCTGCGGGTCCACCCAGTAAGGCCCACAGTATGAGGAATTGCCATGAATGATTCACGACGTCCCTTTGATGCGGTGCAACCGGAGCCCATCGACGACAACGAAGACCGCATGGGCTCGCTGCATGAGCTGAAATTCGACGAGGATGAGCCCAGCGCGAAAATCGGCGACGAACTGCCGGACAACGAACGCGAACAGTTGATGCCACCGGAACGTGTGCGCGAAGCGGGTATGACAGGAGCTTCGACGGAGGATCACGAACCAACCGACGACGACATGAGCCCGGAAACACTTATCCGCGAAGACGGTGCCCGGGACGCCCACGAAGCCGGCGACGACGAACGGGCGGACTGGGACCTGAGCGTGGTGGATGAAAATGATATTGGCGGGGGCGACGGGCTGGATGAGGCGGAAATGGCAAATATCGATCCGTTGGATGGCAAGCGGTAAGCGCCGATAGGGCTGACGCCATCGCGAGCAAGCTCGCTCCCACAGGGGGTGGCGTTCAGTCGACCAGCGTGCAAGCCATGACCACCGCATCTTCACGCCCGCCCACCGCCGGGTAGTAATCCCGGCGCCGGCCAATTTCATTGAAGCCATAGCGCTCATACAGCCGGAACGCCGTGCGGTTGCTGTCACGCACTTCCAGAAAACACTCCCGGGCCTCGGCCTTGTAGGCAATGGACATGAGGTGTTCCAGCAGACGCAGGCCCAGGCCACGGCCCTGGTTTTCCGGTTTGACGGTGATATTGAGCAGGTGCGCCTCATCCAGGATGATCTGCACCACGCCATGGCCCACTTGCTGCTGGCCTTCGAACATCAGCCAGATCTGGTATTTGCCCAGTCCGTCGAGAAATATCCCTCGGGTCCAGGGGTGACTGTAGGCCGCGTATTCAATTTTCAGCACAGCGTCGAGGTCCGCCTCGGTCATCGGGCGGAACGATACAGCGTCACTCATTCGATTCTTTCCAGCGCGCCATCAGCCGGCGCATGGCTTGCCAGACATCAGCCTTGCGCTGTGGCGTGTCCATTAACAGTTCCAGCCCGGGCAACGCCCAGGCCGAGCCCAGGCCTTCGACCTGCAATTCGCGATTGAACGCTTCGGCATCCGCCTCGCCGGCAAACTTCACCGCCGGCAGGCCGATCAGCCACAAACACGCACAGGGTTCATCTTCGAGCCGCGCCGAAACAAAACCCTGAACGAAATCCCGCGCCGCTTCCGGCCCCTGGTCCATGGTGCCGCGGGACAACAGCGGCCAACGCACCGGCTCACCGATAATCTGCGGGCTGTCCGGCAGGCCGGCGGCGCGTAGCATGTCCTTGAGCAGCAGGTAGGCCGGATCGCGACTCTGGAAGGGGTCGCCCGTGGGCAGTTCCACCAGCAACAAGCAACGCCCGGCCCGCAGCAACTGCAGGGCGAAACGCGGCGGCGCGACGTAGGGTGCCTTGACTGGCGCCTCCACAGCGTCTTCCACCGGTTTGGCGTTGGTGCGGGTCGAGGCCAGGCTCGGACGCGGAACCTCGACTTTCGGCCGCTCGACCACGGGCGCCACCGGCTCGGCAACCGTTGCGGCCACGGGCGCGGTCACGACCGGCGCAATGTACTCGGGCTCGGGCATGTCCAGCAGCTCGGGCCGCGATGGGGCGGCGAACGGTAATTCGGTACGCGGCAGCCAGTTGACCACCTGCATGGCGCTCAGATAGGCGCGGCGACGGGACTCGATAAGCAAAGGTCGGCCACTTGTGGATAACTGAAAGTGGGAGGGATTCTACCGCCCTTCGACGCGGATCGCTTCCCTGTTGAGCCAATAGTTGATCGATACCACACGACAGTCCGTCTCAGGGGTGAATCGCAAGCGGCCCGATGCAGTACAATCGCCGCTTTTAATTGCCAACCCGACGGCCATTGCGATGATCGAACCCAAGCGCGTCTTGCGCGCCCTCGCCGAACACTGGGCATTGCTGGAACCTTTGTGCGAGCACTTCGACCAGGGCACCCTGAGCCTCAACGAATTGCGTTCACAGCTGGCCGCCCAACAACTGGACAGCACGCCCCAGGACATCACCAGCCTGCTGGACGTGTGGATCCGCCTGGACATCCTCGTGCCAGTGGCGAAAAGCCCGAATCGCTTCGAGCTCAACGCCCAGATCCACGACTTCCTCGCTTACCTGCGCCGCGAACACCGTCTGGGCCTGTGCCTGGAGATCGAAGCCTACCTGCGTCACCTTGAGCGCCTGGCCGGCTACATACAGGACGCCTTCGATATACGCGACGGCAACGACCTGGCCCGTCAGCTGCGCCTGCTGGACATGCGCGTGCGCGACGTCCTCAAGAAACTCGCCAACGATGAACAGGCCCTGGTGGCCGTGGCCGAACGGGCCAAGACCAGCGACCGGCAGATCCCCCTGCGTCAGCGCTACGCCGAAGTGCTGGCGACCTGGGACGAATACGTCGAACCGATGATCCAACTGGTGAACGCCGACGGTGCGTTCGAGCAAGGCGTGCGCAAGGTCGAGAACGTGCTGTTGCGCATGCTCACCGAACAGCAGCGCCTCGGCCACCTGGTGGACGATGACATGCTGCTGCGCACCCACGCGCGCATCCTCGAAATGCAGACCAGTGCCCAACTGACCTTGCGCCATGCCCGCGAACTGCTCCTGCCACTGCGCGAAGAGGCCCGCCGCCACAACGCCGTGACCCGTGGCGCCGCCCTGGCCCTGGCGGCTATTCGGCGCAAAGGCATCGATGCCGTGCCGCAGGCCGCCATGCCGTTGTTCACCCGGCCGCAAAGCACCTTCCTGGGCAGTGCGAGCCAAGTCGAAGCCTATGTCTACGCCCTGGCCCGTTTCGAGCCAAAGCCGACGCGCTTCCCCAAGTCCCACAAGACCCACAAGGGCGGCGAGGCGCCGCGGGCACCACGCACGGTGCGCGAGATGGTCGAGCGTTGCGAAGACGCCCTGCCGATGCCGGACTTGATGACCTGGCTGCTGGAGCAGGAACCGGACGGCGCCACCGACGAATTGCTGTACTGGTTCTCGCGCCTGTCGCGGGAAAAACGCTTCAAGCGCGAGCGTCTGGAACGCCGCGACTACCACACTCACGAGCATCAGGTCAGCCTGCGCTCCTTCGCCCTGCTCTCGGCCCGCGACAACGCCGCCGAGGATTCTGCGAGCATCCCCCATGCATCTTGATCTATCCGAACTGTCCCAGCTGGCGCCGATCTTTCGCGAGCTGTTCAAGGGTTACCACGTCAGCCGCCGCGACCCGGAACTGTACGCGCAACTGTCGAACTTCCAGGACCAGTACCGCACGCTGTTCAAAGCCCTGGGTTTTGAGCTGGTGTGCGACACCCGTGGCTTCTATTACTTTGTGCCAGACCTCGCTGCCGCCGCAGTGAACAAGACCGCCCAGCGCCTGGCGCTGTTCACATTCATCCTGGTCGAGCACCTGGCCGACCAGGGCCGCGACCCGATCGCCGTGCTCGACGGTGGTAGCCTGGGCCGCGATGAACTGCCCTCACTGCTGGACAAGTACCGCGACCTGTTCATCCAGGCCGAAGTGCAGACCCAGGAAGAGCTGGAGGAAAAAATCATGCGGCGCATGACCCAACTGGGTTTTGCCGGCGAGGAAAACGGTGTGTACCGCTTCCTGCCACCGATGCACCGTTTCCTCGACGTCTGCCTGTCGGTCCAGCAGGACCGCGACCTGGCCGCCAGCCTGCACAGCGTGCTGCCGTTGCCCGTGCCGGTGCTGATCGACGAAGACAGCGACGAGAAGCTGCTGCAAACCGATGATCCGCTGGACCTCAGCCCCTTTGATGCCGAGAGCGAAGAAGACGCACTGGCCCGCGCCATTGCCGAAGAACAGGAGACCGACGCATGAGCAAGGAACGCTACGGCATCCGCCGCTTTGCCCTTTTGAACACCGCAGGCTACAGCCTCGGCCTGTTCCCGCTGGAAGAACCGCTGTCGGTGTACGGCGCGAACAACCTCGGTAAATCCGCTTCGATCAACGCCCTGCAGTTCCCGATCCTGGCACGCATGTCGGACATGAGCTTCGGCAAGTACAGCCTGGAACAATCCCGGCGTTTCTACTTTGCCTCGGACACCAGCTACATCCTGGTGGAAGTCGCCCTGCCCCACGGCCCACACGTGATCGGCGTGGTCGGTCGCGGCCCCGGCGGCGGTTTCGGTCACCAGTTCTTTGCCTACGCCGGCAAACTGGACCTGGCCCACTACCAGAAAGACGACACCTGCCTGCGTCAGAAAGAACTGTTCACCAACCTGGAGCGCGAAGGCCTCAAAGCCTACGAGCTCAAGCCCGATGAACTGCGGCGGTTGTTGGTAGGCGGTCATACGTCCATCCCGCTGGACCTGACGCTGATCCCGCTGCGCTCCACCAGCGAGCAAAGCCTCAAGACCTTCCGCGCGCTGTTCATCAACCTGCTGCACATGCGCGAAATCACTGCGGCCAAGCTCAAGCAACTGTTCCTCGATGCCTTCGAGCACAGCCTGCGCTCCGGTAGCGTGGATTACATTGCGGCGTGCGAAGAAGCCTTCCGCGACGTACGACGCATGGAGCAGGACTACAACTCCCTGGTCGCCGCCGGCCCGCTAGTGGAAGCCCTGGCCAATGGCGTGAAGCAGCGCGACATTCTGCGCGGCAAACTGCATCGCCTGTCGCCATTGCTCGACTCGTTGCTCGGCACCTGGTCGGACTACGCCAGTGCGCGCAAGGAAGAGCTGACCATCCAGGCCGAACACTACCGCAACGAACAGGATTCGCTGCAGAACGACCAGCGCGGCGGCACTCAGGAACTGATGCGCCTGGAGCGGGAAATCAGCGGCATCCAGCGCTGGATCGGCGAGCTGTCGGTGCTCAAGAACCGCTTTGCCCTGGTGGATGACGTCAAGGTCCTGGAGCAGCAACTGCTCGCGGCCAAGGACGCCCACGACGAACTGGCCGGTGCCCTGGCCCAGTCGCGGCAGTTCAGCGCCGAAGACCTGGAAGAGCGCCTGCGGGATCTGGAAAAACGCCTGAAGTCGGTCAAGCAGCAACTCGACCACGCCGACAACAACAGCTACGCCCGCCTGCGCGAAGAGTTCTCGCAGCAGGACGTCGAACGCCTGATGCGCCTGTTCAACAGCGCCCTGTTCAGCCTGCCACTGGGCGAACACGGCATCGCGCTGGACGAGAACGGCGAGTGGGTCAAATCCATGGAGCTGATCCTCGACGGCTTCAAGGGTGAACGTTTCGAAGTACCGGGCCTGTCCATCGACCTGTCCCACATCGAGCCGCCAGCCCTGCAAGCCCTGGCTGACCGCGCCGCGCTGCGCGACCAGAAAGAGCGCCTGGAAAAAGAACTCAAGCAGCTCAAGACCCAGCAAGCCGTGGCCGCCGACCGCGCCGCGAGCAAGACCCAGACCGAAGCCCTGTACCAGCAGGTGCTGGATGCGCAAAAAGCCTTGGAAGACTTCCGCCGCAGCCAGACCCTGAGTGCCGAAGAAGGCGAGAAACTCGAACAACTGGCGCAAATGGAAGCCGCCCAGGACGAACTCAAGCGCTCCAGCGATGCCTTCACCGAGCGCGTCCAGCAACTGTCCGCCAAGTTGCAACTGGTGGGCCGGCAGATCGCCGACATGGAAGCCAAGCAACGCACCCTCGACGATGCCTTGCGCCGTCGCCAATTGCTGCCGGCAGACCTGCCGTTCGGCACGCCGTTCATGGACCCGGTAGACGATTCCATGGACAACCTGCTGCCGTTGCTCAATGACTACCAGGACAGTTGGCAAGGCCTGCTGCGGGTCGACGGCCAGATCGAAGCGCTGTATGCCCAAGTGCGTCTCAAGGGCGTGGCCAAGTTCGACAGCGAAGACGACATGGAACGGCGCCTGCAACTGTTGATCAACGCCTATGCCCACCGCACTGACGAGGCCCTGACCCTGGGCAAGGCACGGCGTGCGGCCGTGACTGACATCGCCCGGACCCTGCGCAACATCCGCAGCGACTACGACAGCCTCGAACATCAATTGGCGCTGTTCAACCGCGAGATCAACAAACGTCAGGTGTCCAACCTGCAGAGTTTCCGGATCGTCCTGGCGCCGAACAAGGAAGCGCTCAAGCACATCGACCAGATCATCCACAGCGCCGGCCAGTACGAAGAAGGCGAGACGCTGTCGGTGTTCGATCTCAGCCAGAGCGCCGAGCAGGACAACAAGAACGAAGAAGCCAAGGAATACCTGGCGCGGCTGGTGGCGGCGAACCACAACCAGCTCGGTCTCAAGGACTTGTTCGAACTGGCCTTCGAGATCACCAAGGTCAACGGTCAGCCCGTGATCCACACCGACATCGATGGCGCAGCGTCCAATGGCACCACCATGACCATCAAGGCGCTGACCAACATGTATTTGTTGCTGCACCTGATGGACCGCGAACAGGCCGGCCGCGTGCGCCTGCCGTACTACCTCGACGAAGCGGCGGACATCGACGAGAAAAACCAGGCGGCTCTGCTGGAAACCAGTCTGCAACTGGGCTTTGTGCCGATCCTGGCCAGTGTGAAACCGCAAGTCTGCGCCAGTGTCGCCATCGACCTGGAAGGCGGCAGCGGTCCGAACGGCATCTACATCGACGAAGCGGACTGGAAATACATCCGTCGTCACGATGCGGTGAGGGCCACGGTGAATGTACAGGCCGATGAGCCGGAGCTGGATCCGGTGTGATGTGAAAAGCCGGAAATGAAAAGGCCGCGATCCAAATGGATCGCGGCCTTTTTTTTCATTGCGCTATTTTTGAGTCTTCAGCGCTACTGATGGCCTCATCGCGAGCAAGCTCGCTCCCACATTGGATTAGCGTCGTGCTTGATCTCTATGAACAACACTGCCCCCTGTGGGAGCGAGCTTGCTCGCGATGGCGTCAGTACAGGCGACGCTATTGTTACTTACCGAGGCTGATCTTCGGCGCCCAGGTCAGCCACTCATCTTCAAACTTGTCGAACAGCGGGAAGGTCTGCTGCGGCCGCGCCGGACTGCCCATTCTCTCGCCATCCGGCGTTGCGAAGGCAATGCCACCCTGGATCAGCGTTTCCAAAGATTCAGTTCGTACCGTCGCCCCTTTGAACAGACCGAAGTCCAGACCAAAGCCACTGGTATTCCAGAATCGCGTACCGCTACGCACCAACGGCGCATATTTTGGCTCGATCAGGACATGGATCAGCACCCGGTCCGCCGTCTGGCCCAGCTCATAACCGGTGACCTTGCCCACGGTTATCTCTCGGTAGGTCACCGGTACGCCAGTCTTCAACGAACCACGGCGAGCCGCGCTCAGTACCAGGCTCAAACCTGCTTCGGGCGCAGCGCTTTCCGGAGGGCTGGCCAGGGCCACGAAGCTTTTCTGCGGCCCGAGGTTTTTCGCCGAGGGCTGCACTTCGATGTACTGCCCGGTCACCAGCGTCTCCAGGTTGGAAGTCTTGATCAGCCCCAGCTCAGGCTTGACCACCCAGAACTGCGAACCCACCCGGGCAATGCGCTCTGGCACTTCGGTGATCCGCGCAGTGAGCAGTACCGATTGCAGATCGCCGCTGAGGTCCACATCCTCGATCTTGCCCACATCCAGCCCCTTGAAGCGGATCGGCGTACCGCTGTGCAAACCGTCGGCGCGGTCGACTTTGATCGTCACCACGGTGCCATTCTGTTGCGCGGCTTCGCGGTCCTCAAACAAGCGGAACCGGGGGATGCGCCTTTTCAACGGTACATTGGGCTCCGGCGTCTCGAAGGAAATCCCCCCGGCCATCAGGCTCTGCAAGGATTCACTCTTGACCTGGATCCCGCCTGTCAAACCACCGGTGAGAGTAATGCCGCTGGCGTTCCAGAACCGCGTCGAGCCGTTGACCAGCCCTTCGTATTCCTTCTCGATATGCACACCAATGATCAGCTGCTTTTTCTTGCGGGAGAACTGGTAGCTCTGCACCGACCCGACCTTGACCTGTTTGTAGAGGATTGGACTGCCAACCTCCAGCGATCCGAGGTTCTCGGTGAGCAAGACCAGGTGCAGGCCCGGTGAACGCAAGTCCAGCGGCGGCGCCTTCGCCCTGGCTTCGAATTCCCGTTGCGGCGCACCGCCCTTATCGCCTGGCCGGACGGCAATGTAGTTACCCTTGACCAGCGCCTCCAGACCGGTGATACCCGCCAGGGAGATCGACGGCTTGACGACCCAGAACTGAGTGCCGGTCACCAGATAGTCTTCAGCCAATGGGTCCAGAGTCAATTCAGCAGTAGCACTGGACAGGTCCGAGTCAACTTTGAGGGTCTTCAGGCTGCCAACCTGGATGCCTTTGTACATCACTGGCGTACGACCGGCTTGCAACCCTTCGAAGTCACTGAGTTTGACCTTCACCCGGATGCCGGCAGCCGCCGCGTCAAAGTCTTCGTAAAGACGAAACGGCAGGCTTGGGTCCGTTGGCGGACTGTCCTTGCGGCTTTCCGGCGTGGCGAAGGCAATCCCCCCGGCCACGATACTGGCCAACGACTCGCTGCGCACTTTGACGCCTGACAGGTTGGCATCGATGCTGATGCCGCTGGCGTTCCAGAAACGCGTGTGCTTGCGTACCAGGTTGGCATAGGTCGGCTCGATGAAGACTTTGACTTCAACCTTGCTCTGGTCCTCCGACAACAGGTAACTCTTCACCTGGCCGACCTGAATCTGTTTGTAGAACACCGGGCTGCCACGGTCGAGCGAGCCCAGTCGGTCAGCCTTGAGGGTCAGGTGCAAACCTGGCTTGGAGTCCGACAGTGGCGGCTCTTCGGCCAGGGCTTTGAATTTACGGGTCGACTCCCCTTCACCCGGGCTGATAGCCACGTAATTACCCGACACCAGCGTTTCCAGGCCGGTGATCCCCGCCAGGCTCACGCTCGGCTTGACCAGCCAGAAACGCGTTCCGGTCTTGAGGTATTGCTCGACATCCTTGTTCATTTCGATGGTCGCGACCACTCCCTTGGAGCTGCCTTCGTCATCCAGCGTGAGGGCCTTCACTTTGCCGACCGGCATGCCTTTGTAGACAACTTCAGTCTTGTTGAGCTGAATGCCTTCACCGCTCTCAAAGCGCACGCTGATCTGGATTCCGGTATCGGTATAAGCCCTCCAGCCGAGCCAGCCACCGATGATCAAGGCAATCAGCGGCAAGACCCAGATGGCTGACCAGTTCGAAGCCGGTCGGGTTTTAGCGGTAGGCAAATCAGTCATGGTCGTCATCCGACTCCGTGTTATCCCAAATCAGTCGGGGATCAAAGGTTACTGCGGCAATCATTGTCAAAATCACTACGCTGGCAAACGCAATCGCGCCGAGACCGGCTTCGACACTGGCAAGCCGACCGAAATTCACCACAGCCACCAAAATGGCGATCACGAAAATATCCAGCATCGACCAGCGGCCAATGAACTCAATAAAGCGATACATGAGGATACGTTGCTGTGCAGACATGGGCTGGTGCCGCTGCACGGAAAACAGTAACAAGGCGATGCCCACCAGTTTGAAAGTGGGTACGACGATACTGGCGATGAACACCACCGCGGCGATAGGAATCATGCCGTGTTGTACCAACTCGATGACCCCGGACATGATGGTACTCGGAGCACCTTGGCCCAGCGAGTTGATGGTCATGATCGGTAACATGTTGGCCGGAATGTAGAGAATCGCCGCCGTGATCAACAATGCCCAGGTGCGCATCAAGCTGTTCGGGCGACGGGGATGAACCAGTGCGCCACAACGGGTACAGGTTTGTTGGTCAGCGTCCGCATCCTGCCGGTTCAACTCATGGCATTCAGTACAGATCAGAATGCCTGCATCAATCGCCCGCATGGGCATCCTCTCCTGATAACGCTTGCCAGATCTGATGTGGCGACATGACCACCTCCAGCCAGACCTGGACCAGCAACAAACTGACAAAGCACACCAGGCCAAGGCCTACGGTAATCGCTGCCATATCCGCTAACTTGACGATGGCTACCAGTACGCCCATGAGGTAGACCTCGAGCATTCCCCAGTCTCGCAAATGGTGATAAATGCGGTACAGCAACAGACCGTAACTACGGCCTATATTGAAGCGAATGGTCAGCAGCACAGCCAGCTGGCAAAGCAGCTTGAGCAACGGAATGCCCATGCTGCATAGGAACACCACCACCGATACGCCCTGCATGCCAGTATTGAACAGACCGATCACACCACTCCAGACGGTGTCCTGGGAGGACTGCCCGAGCAAATTGAGTTGCATGATGGGTAAGAAGTTTGCCGGCACATATAACAGCAGAGCGGCGATGACCAAGGCAAGACTGCGTTCGACCACATTGTGCCGATGGGCGTAGAGCTCATACCCGCAACGGGGGCACTCGGCTTTTTCGCCGTGGGCCAGTTGCGGCTTGCGCATCAACAGGTCGCACTCATGGCACGCCACCAGATCATCCAGAGGTAAATCTGACAATCGATGAGTGTCTGACGGATCGGACATAAAAGAGCTCTGGCTCAGCTAAGTTGGGGCTATTCTAGTGCTGTAACTCGAAAATAACTGTGCAAATTTATCAAGCTTTCGCACACGCTTTTCTTGCAGGCAAAACAAAACCCCTACCTGCATCAGCAGATAGGGGTTTCGGAATTTAATCTTGACGATGACCTACTCTCACATG
>NZ_JBSPTN010000015.1:27121-128604 GCF_053850495.1 Pseudomonas sp. CFBP 5748 | reverse complement strand
GCCGATGGTAGTGTGGGGTTTCCCCATGTGAGAGTAGGTCATCGTCAAGATTAAATTCCGAAACCCCTATCTGCTGACGCAGGTAGGGGTTTTGTTTTTGTGCTGAAAAACCTCATACCAAAAAAAGGATGACCTGAAGAGGCCATCCTTTTTGCCATCCAGACGGTTAAGCCTCTGGAACTGGGCAGCTCAGATCCCCTTCCTTGCACTTGAGGTAGGTCTTGAATGCTTCGATCCGGGCCTTGGTCTGGTCAGTGATGCAGTTGCTGTAGATCAGCGGATAGACGCTACCGCCTTCAACCCCGGAGGCAGAAAAGTTGCATTCGGCGTCACGGAAGCCAATCCAGGCTCGTTGTGCCTTGACCAACATTTGCTTGGCCTCGGGGTTGCCCTTCAGACGTGCGGTGATTTGCTTATACAGGCTGTTCAGTTCGTTGTCGGCGGCCTTGTTCTCTTTGGCCGCGCACTGGTTCATCTCACCCTGAGTGGTGGCATTGGCGCAGTCATCGGCTTGGGCAGCGGTGATGAAAAACAACGGCGCTAGGGCCAGAAGCAAGCGTGGAGGCATGGTCGATCTCTCCTTGAGGGGGGACAAATGCCGCAGGAGTGTACCCAAACGATGGACTGATACAACTTTCCGGTTGGCCTTGTGGTCTTACAAGCCTACTGTTGAACACAGGAGGTGACCCATGCATTCATCCGACCGCATTGAAAGAAAGATCCTGCTCAAAGCCCCGCGCTCTCAAGTCTGGCGCGCCCTGGCCAATGCCGAAGCCTTTGGCCAATGGTTCGGCGTCGCCCTTGAGGGCAAGCGATTTGTGGCGGGTGAGCGTACCCAGGGGCAGATCACCTATCCAGGTTACGAACACCTTATCTGGGACGTAGCGGTGGACCGGGTGGAGCCCGAGCGGGTGTTCTCGTTTCGCTGGCATCCTTACGCCGTTGAACCAGAGGTGGATTATTCTCAAGAGTCCGAAACACGAGTGCTGTTCGAACTTGAAGACATGGACGGCGGTACCCTGCTCAAAGTGGTTGAATCGGGGTTTAACAACATTCCTGAAGCTCGCCGGCTTAAGGCCTTTCGCATGGATAGCCGGGGCTGGGATGAGCAGATGTCCAATATTGAAGCGTTCTTGGGCAAGTCTTGATTTTCTCTTCCGTTGACGCAGATGTCGCCGATACCCGGCGGTCGTCAGGGGTTACGGAAGAGTAGGTATAGCGAATGTCTTACACGCCATGGTAGCTATGTCGTCTATTGCACTTTGGATCCGCAGCGTAATCTGGACCTATCCACTGAAGCACAGGAAGTGCTCAGGATCAGGGAAGATCGACCTTGCAAGGATGCTATCGACAGGGAGTCGTAATGGTCTTGGAAAAACCCGCTTAGGCGGGTTTTTTTTCGTCTGTCATAAAGTCGCGGGGGGCTGTATAGCGAAACGCTTACACGCTGTTGCTGCTTTCTCGCCTTTTGCCAAGGCATCGACGGGCCTAATCTATGTTCATCCACTGAGTACAGGGAGTGCTTAGGGTCATGGATGATGGGACCAGGCATGGAATGCCGGACAGGGAGTCAAATTGGTCCTCAAAAAACCCGCTTCGGCGGGTTTTTTTTCGTCTGCAAAAAAGTGGTCCAACCACAACCATGCCAGACGCTTATCCAAACCGACTTGTAGGATCAGGCACTACTAGCCTGTAGCGCCTGGGCGCGCAAACGAGCGATGTCCTTGCTCGGCGAGGCGCCAAATAGACGGCTGTATTCGCGACTGAACTGCGAAGGGCTTTCATACCCCATCTTGTAGCCGATTGACGAAACGTCGCTGTTCTCCGCCAACAACAGCCGTCGGGCTTCCTGCAGGCGAAGCTGTTTCTGGTATTGCAGCGGGCTCATGGCGGTTACGGCTTTGAAGCGGTGATGCAGTGCCGAAGGGCTGAGATTGATCATTTGTGCCAGGCTGTCGATGCTCAGCGGTTCGGCGTAATGGGTATTGAGCCACTCGATGGCCCGGCTGATGCGGTGGGTCTGGGTGTCGGGAATGGCGATTTCGTGCAAGCGCTGGCCTTGGGCGCCACGCAGCAGTCGGTAGAAAATCTCCTGTTGAGCCAACGGCGCGAGGGTGGCGATATCGTCCGGGCTGTCCAACAGCCGCAGCAGGCGCAACACCGCATCGAGCAATGGTGCATCGATGCGATCCAGGAACAGACCGCGCTCGGTTCGCTGGGCTGGCACACCGATAGGGCTGGCGTTGGCGATCAGGCGGCAGATCTGCGCCGGGTCGATATCAAGACGAATGCACAGGTAAGGGCGCTCAGGGCTGGCTTCAATCACTTGGCCGGCCATCGGCAGCGTCACCGAGACCACCAGGTAATTGAGCGGGTCATACACGTAGCATTCGTCCGCCAGCCGTACTTCCTTGCGCCCCTCGATAATCACGCACAAACCAGGCTTGTGCACGGTGTGCAGGGCTTCGGTCGGCTGGTCGCTACGGATCAGGTGCAAGGCCTTGATAGCCGTAGGGTGGACACCGTATTCCGGCGCAAAGCGCTTCATCAGGCTCGCCAGTTCGGCGCGACGCTGGCTGACGCCGTCGTCTGGCGCGATGTGGATGGACGTGGATACCGACATGCCAATCAATCTCCCTGGCCAAATGAGTGACCGCGCTAGTAAAGCCGATTGCGCGACTGTCGGCCAGAGCCGGTTTTATCGCTACAGGATCGTGCAAGTGCGCAGGAGGATCCGGCTAACCCCGGTTTCAGTCGGTTCCCTAATCTGGACCTGTCAAAACGCTCCCACCGGGGGCCAGCACATCCAGACGAGGGATCCATCATGTCCGATATTCAAAAAAAAGTAGTGGTCATCACCGGCGCCAGCAGCGGGATTGGTGAAGCAGCGGCGCGGTTGCTCGCGGCTCGCGGTGCTCGTGTCGTGCTTGGCGCCCGACGCATCGATCGTTTGCAAGCACTGGTGCAAGAGCTCAAAGCCGTCGGCCAGCAGGCGGTCTGCAAAGCCGTGGACGTAACTCGTCGCGATGATGTCCAGAACCTGATCGATTTTGCTGTCGAGCGGTTCGGCCGGGTCGATGTGATCATCAATAACGCCGGGGTCATGCCGCTCTCCAAGCTCGAGGCACTGAAAGTCGAGGAGTGGGACCGCATGATCGACGTCAACATCCGTGGCGTGCTTCACGGGATTGCCGCCGGCTTGCCGCTGATGCAACGCCAGCGCAGCGGCCAGTTCATCAACATCGCGTCCATCGGTGCCTACACCGTCAGCCCGACCGCCGCCGTGTATTGCGCCACCAAATTTGCCGTGCGGGCGATTTCCGAGGGCTTGCGCCAGGAAGTCGGTGGCGATGTGCGCGTGACGGTGATTTCCCCCGGCGTGACCGAATCTGAACTGGCCGAGAGCATTTCCGATGAAGGTGGACGTGCCGAAATGCGCGAGTTCCGCAGGATTGCCATTCCTGCTGAAGCCATCGCCCGGGCAATTGCCTACGCCATCGAGCAACCAGCGGAGGTGGACGTCAGCGAGCTGATCGTGCGGCCAACCGCCAGCCCCTTCTGAACCGAATCGATCCGATAGGAGATGAACCATGAGAAAGGCCTTTGGAGACCAGGACAAATTCGTCGGCCTATGGGTGACGGCTGATGGCGTGATCCGCCATCGGCTGTTGCCGGGCGGACGCTACGATGAAGCGCGGGGATTGCGTGAGAGTGCGTACCAGGGCGACTACTGGCTGCAGGACGACCATATCGAATACCACGACGACACTGGCTTCACCGCTGATGGGGATTTTCGCGACGGTGTGCTGTACCACGCGGGGATGGTGTTGTATTGCCAGGAGGAGTGTTGAATCCACGGCTGGCTGTGTGGGAGCAAGCTTTGCTCCCACAGAACCGTTCAGCAATGTCCGGCTGAGGACTTAGCGTTACGCCAGTCCCAACCGCGCCGCAGCGCGTTGGGTGATCTGCGAACGCACCCGGAACGACTCCACCGTACGCCGCTGGGCTTCTTCCAGTACTTGCGTGGGGGCGGTGTCCGGGCTGCCGGCGTTGAACGGTGGGGCAGGGGCGTATTCGAGTTGCAGCTGGACCAGTTCGGCGGTGTCCTGGTCGAACAGTTCGGCCGCCAGGGTCAAGGCAAAATCGATCCCGGCGGTGATGCCGCCGCCAGTGAGCAGGTTGCCGTCGCGGACCACGCGGTCCTTGACCGGCGTCGCGCCCAAGGTTTGCAGCAGGCTGTGATAGGCCCAATGGGTGGTGGCTCGCTTGCCCTGCAGCAGGCCCGCCGCACCGAGCACCAGCGAACCGGTGCACACCGAGGTGATGTATTTCGCCTCGGCGGCTTGCCGCTTGATGAAGGCCAGCGTCTGCTCGTCTTCCATCAGGGCGCCGACGCCGGTGCCGCCGGGGACGCAGATCACGTCGAGCTTCGGGCAGTCCTCGAACGTGGTGGTGGGCAGCAACACCAGACCGGTGCTGGCGGTGACCGGGGCCAGGTCCTTCCAGATCAGGTGGACCTTCACGTCTGGCAACGAGGCCAGTACGTCGTAAGGGCCGGTCAGGTCCAACTGTTGGACCTGGGGGAATAACAGCAAACCGATCTGCAGCGTCATGTCACGTTCTCCTGTGGATGATTGCCCGAGGGGTGGACGGATTTACTTTAGATCCGTAGGCTCTGGCGTATACGCCAATAAACCCACGAATCACGCCAATATGCCCACACCACCGAAAACCGTTCATGTGCTGGCCTTCGCCAACGTGCAAGTGCTGGATGTCACCGGGCCTTTGCAGGTGTTTGCCTCGGCCAACGACCTGGCCCGCCAGCAAGGCCTGCCGTTGCCATACACGCCGACGGTGATTGCTGCCGGTGGCGGCGCGGTCATGTCTTCGGCGGGATTGGCGCTGCTGGCCGAGCCGCTGCCGATTGAAGACAGCGACACTTTGCTCATTGCTGGCGGCTGGGGTGTGTATGAGGCGGCGAAGGACCCGGCGCTGGTGGCCTGGGTCAAGGATCACGGCCTGCGTTCGCGGCGGGTGGCGTCGGTGTGTACCGGGGCGTTTTTGCTGGCCGCCAGCGGCTGGCTGGACGGACGGCGTGTGGTCACCCATTGGACCCGCTGCGAACAACTGGCCGAGCAACATCCGCAACTGCGGGTCGAACCCAACCCGATTTTCATCAACGACGGCCCGGTGTGGACCTCGGCGGGGGTCACGGCTGGCATCGACCTGGCCCTGGCGCTGGTCGAGGAGGACTTGGGGCGTGCCGTTGCCCTGGAAGTCGCCCGGCATCTGGTGGTGTTCCTCAAGCGCCCTGGTGGTCAATCGCAGTTCAGCGTGACGTTGTCGCTACAAAAACAGGGCAGTCGGTTCGATGACCTGCATGCCTGGATCGCCGAAAACCTCACCCGTGACCTGGGCCTTTCGAGCCTGGCCGCCGAGGTGGGCATGAGCGAACGCAGCTTTGTGCGGCACTACCGCGCCGACACCGGCCAGACCCCGGCGCGGGCGGTGGAGTTGATTCGCGTGGAAACCGCTCGGCGTCTGTTGTCTGACACCGCCGTGTCGATCAAACGAGTGGCGGTGCAATGCGGCTTCGGCAGCGAAGAAACCCTGCGCCGCAGTTTCCTGCGGGCCATGGGGGTGACGCCCCAGGCCTATCGCGAGCGGTTCGCCGTCAGCCCTCAAGCAGATCCAGCAATGCCTTGAGTGTGGCTTCGGGGGCTTCCTGGGGAATGTTGTGGCCAACACCGGTCAATACCCGGCGCTCATAGAAACCTGTGAAATGCTCGGCGTCTTCGTCGTGTTCCGGTGCGGGCCCCACGCCGTCGTCGGCGCCGCACAGGGAGATGCTCGGCACGCTGATGGCCGGTTGTGCCGCCAGCCGTTCCTCCATCCACTCCAGTGTCGGGTCGCCCGGTGCGTACATGAAACGATGACGGTAGGAGTGGATCACCACGTCGACGAAGTCCGGGTTGTCGAACGACACTGCGCTGAGAGGGTACAGTTCGGCGCCACGTTTCCAGGTCGGTGACCACAGGCGCCAGAGCAACTCACACAGTTCACGTCGGTTCCGGGTCAGGCCCTCGACACCCCGCGCCGTGTGGAAATAGTACTGGTACCACAGGCGATGTTCGGTTTCCGGATCCAGCGGCTGTTTGGAACGTGGGATATTCTGCAGGTTGTAGCCGTCGCCGGTCACCAGGCAGCGCACGCGCTCGGGCCACAGCGCCGCGACGATACACGCCGCCCGACCGCCCCAGTCGTAGCCGCACAGCGCCGCTTGGGGGATGGAGAGTGCGTGCATCAAGTCCAACAGGTCCTGGGCCAGGGCCGCTTGCTGGCCGGAGCGCAGGATGGTCGGGTTGTTGAAGCGGGTCAGGCCGTAGCCGCGCAGGTAGGGCACGATGACCCGGTAGCCACGCTGGGCCAAGGCCGGCGCGACTTCATCGAACGCCCTGGGGTCGTACGGAAAACCGTGCAGCAGGATGATGGGTTCGCCGCTGGCGGGGCCGTGTTCTTCGTAGGCGATGCGCAGCAACGGCGTGACGACGAAGTCGATCCCAGGCTCAAGGTTCATGTCGGCCTCCGGCAGTGTGCGGTTGCGTTCAGGCAGGTTCCTGGTTGACGTATTTGGCCCGATCCGGGGTGAACGTCACGATCATGTTCGTGCTGGAACAGGTCAGGGTGCGCTCCTGGGTCAGGTCGATGTCCAGATCCTCACCGCGCAGGCCCTGCCATTGGGCGAGGTACTTGAGGCAACCGAATTTTTCGTTTTTCTTCAGGCTGCGGCTGACGCCACCTTTCCAGCCCAGCACTGGCAATTCACCGGCCAGGCAGCGTTGCGCCAGTTCGGGAAACTTCACCGCGCGGTCGCGACCGATTTCCCAGCATTTGATCAGGCCCCGGTCCTGGCCTTCCCAGAGGTCTTCGCGGGTCAGGCCTGTTCGGGGTGGGGTGGTGATGGGGCGTTTGATATGGGTCATGTCAGATCCTTGAGTCGGGTTTTTATCGGGCAGCTCCGCTGCACCCGTGAGAGCATCGATCTTAGGAGGGGTTTGGGGGGCTGGCAACCTGTAACGGGCGTGGCGATAAATGGGGAGGGGATACTGCGATGCCCTTGTGTCAGGGAGAATTTGCGGCTGCTGCGCAGCCGAGCGGGAGCAAGCTCCCTCGCCACGGGGTTGTGTTCCTACAAAAAAATAGGTGAACCGGAATTTTCTGACGAGTCGCGGCGGTTGCCGGTTCGGAAAGGGCGGGGATAGGCTTTGCTCGTCGCTGCAAAATCAGCGACCGGGTTTGGTCACCCGTCCAATGTCAGGCGCACACGCGCCAACCTCAGCATGTCGGCGCTTTTTTGTGTGCTTGTCGGTATGCTTTGCGGTGGGCTGTGCGCGGGGCACTTTCGAGTGCGCCGGGTGCCTGACTTCCCGGTTGACCAACCTGCGTATAGCCCACCACCCTCGTTTGGTCACGAGGTGGGTGAGCTCCAACTTCAAGTCAGGAGTTTCACTATGGTCAAGATCACCCCCAACCCCCCAAAAGCTGAAAACCTTTCCGCCTACACCACCCTCGATTCAAAAAAACTCCGCGAAGCCGCCGACCGGGCGCTGAACATCCATTTGTCCCCCACACCAGCCAAACCCGACACCCAGGACGGCCAGGTCTTTTCAGTGGTCCCGGGCCTCAACACCGAATCGGTATTGACCACCCTCAGCGAAACCCTGGCCTCGGCCGATGCGCTGGTCAGTGACCTGGGGTTCGAGTTGGAAGGTTCCCGGCGGCATGTTGCGCTGGGGATCCAGCAGTTGATCGAGTTGGCCAGGTTGCTGGCCAATCGAGCGTTGGATGACATCGAACTGGCCGACTCAGCGCGGTAGTCAGCACACTGCCTCCTCTGTGGTGAAGGGATAAATTCCCTCGCCACAGTGTTCACTCGAAAGTGATGGCGACGTGGCTCACGGCTGCCAATGATTCTTCTCCCCGCTCAACTTTCGATCCAGAAAACTGGCAGCGCTGATCAACGCCAGGTGAGTCAAGGCCTGCGGCGTATTGCCCAGGTGGTAGCCATGGCTGTCGAACTCTTCGGCGTACAACCCCAGCGGGTTGGCATAGCGCAGCAGTTGTTCGAATTCCAGCTGGGCTTTTTCCACGCGGCCGGCGCGGGCGAGGCATTCGACGTACCAGAACGAGCAGGCGGCGAAGGAGCCTTCGGTGCCGCTGAGGCCGTCGATGGGGCTGTCGTCGTTGCGGTAGCGATAGACCATGCCGTCGCGCACCAGGCTTTTTTCAATGGCGTCCAGGGTCGATAGCCAGCGCGGATCGCGGGCGCTGACGAAGCGCACCAAGGGCATCAACAGCATCGAGCCGTCGAGGGCGGTGCTGCCCAGGCGCTGAATGAAATGCTGGTGTTCGTCGTTCCAGAAATTGGTCCAGATGTCCTGGTAGATGGCCTGGCGGGTCTCGTCCCAGCGGGCGAACGGGGCGGGCAGGGAGCGTTTTTCGGCGAGGCGGATGGCGCGGTCGACGGCGACCCAGCACATCAGTCGAGAATGCAGAAAGTGTTGTTTCTCACCGCGCATTTCCCAGATACCCACGTCCTTGTCCTGCCAGACCTCGCACACTTGGTCGACCACGTCGACGGTGTGTTTCCAGCCTTGATGGGAAATGGCTTCGCCGTATTTATTGACCAGGTACACCGCATCCATCAATTCGCCGAAAATGTCCAACTGCACCTGTTGGTAGGCGAGGTTGCCGATGCGCACCGGCTGTGCACCGCCAAAACCGCTCAAGTGCGGCAGCTCGGTTTCCGGCAGTTCCAGCCTGCCGTCCAGGCCGTACAGGATGTTGAGTTTGGTCGGTTGATCACAGCAATCGCTGACCCGCCCGCGCAGCCAACGCATGTAGGCGTTCGCCTCTTCGACGAAACCCAGGCGCATGAACGCGTAGACCGTGAACGAGGCGTCGCGGATCCAGGTATAGCGGTAGTCCCAGTTGCGCTCGCCGCTGCGGGTTTCCGGCAGGCCGAAGGTGGCGGCTGCGAGGATCGCGCCGTGCTTGCGCGAGGTCAGCAGTTTCAGCGCCAGGGCGGAGCGGTTGACGATTTCCCGCCAACGCCCCCGATAGGTGGATTGGCCGATCCAGCCGCGCCAGAACGCCAGGGTCCGCTCCAGGCATATCGTGCTGACGTCATCCTGAAGGCGCGGGTCGTCGATGCCGCCGAGCAGGAACTCGGCACTCTGGCCCTGTTCCAGGGTGAACTCGGCCACCGCCGCGTTGCCGTCCAGCCTCATGGGCTGATCGGCGCACAAGCGCAGGCTCGGTTGCCCCGGCGCCTCGAAACAGATGTGGGCACCGTCCTGGCGCGCGGTGGTGACTGCCCGGGCATAGTCGTGACGCACCGCGCAGCGCATGCGAAACGTTGTGCTGCCTACGGTCATGCGCACCCGGCGCATCAACACCGGCAGATCATCCTCGCTGTCGCCGATGGGCAGCAGGTCGGTGACCTCCACCACGGCACCGTCACTCAGCCAGCGGGTTTGCAGTACGTTGGTGTCGGGCAGGTAGATTTGCTGGCGGCGGGCGTTCGGCAGGTCTGGCGCGAGTTGGAAGATGCCTGCTTCCGGGGTGTCCAACAGCGAGCAAAAAATCGATGGGCTGTCGAATTCCGGCCAGCAGAAAAAATCGACACTGCCGCGGTCATTGACCAGCGCAGCAGTGCGCATGTCGCCGATGATGCCGTGGTTCTCGATGGGGCTTTGTGGTTCGTGATCATTAGCCATTGCCGCGAAACCCCGGGTAAAGGCTCATCCCGCCATCGATGAACAACGTGGCACCCACCACATAATCGGACAAGTCCGACGCCAGCCAGACCACCGCGTTGGCGACGTCTTCCACATCGCCGACGCGTCCATAAGGAATCAGCTCCAGCAATTTCTGCTCCTGTTCGCCCTCGGTGGCTTCGCGGTTGATGGCCGTGCTGATCGCGCCGGGAGCGATGCTGTTGATGCGGATGCGTTGGTGGCTGCTCTCTTGGGCCAGGCTCTGCATCAGTTGATCGACACCGCCCTTGGACGCGGCGTAGTTGATGTGGCCGGCCCAGGGAATGCGCTGGTGCACCGAACTCATGTGAATGATCTTGCCAGCGGCCCGGGACACGCCCTGGCGAATGCCCTGACGGGTGAAAATCCGCAAGGCGGCGCGGGCGCAGAGGAATTGGCCGGTGAGGTTGGTGCCGATCACGGTGTTCCAGTCTTCCAGGCTCATGTCGACGGCGGCGGCGTCTTTTTGCAGGCCGGAATTGGCCACCAGGATGTCCAGCGAACCAAAGGCTTCGAGGGTCTGGGCGAACAGCCGTTCGACGTCCTGCTCCTTTGCTACATCGGCACCGACGGCGATGGCGCGGCCGCCGTTGTCGTTGATTTCACGGGCCAGGTCTTCGGCCGGGCCGGCGCTGGAATGGTAGTTGAGTACCACGGCGGCCCCGGCGTCCGCCAATGCCCTGGCGCAGCCGGCACCAATGCCGGAACTGGCACCGGTAACGAGGGCGACTTGTTGGGCGAGGGATATCTGCATGGTTTAGCACCTTGAACGGAGGGCCTTACCTGCTGACTGGCGTGAGGCGTGCAGAGTTCATTTAGGTGAAACAGTCTTCACCATTACCAACCCCGCCCCGAATTCACCCAGAAATTCACCGACAACGACGTGGACACCGACTCCACCTGATGAAACCAGCCTTCCGGCAGAAACAGCAAATCCCCGGCCCCCAGCGTCACCCGTATGAAAGTCACGTCGCGAGCGTTGGGGAAGCGTTGGTAGTCCGGCGCGTCCGGGTTGAAATCACAGCCGTCCAGCCCGCCCTGGGGCGCCGTGGACCAGGTGCCCAGGGCTTCGCGATGATGGGGCGCGGCGAGGGTGAAGGTTTTCTCGCCCCAGACCTGGGCGAACAGGTTGTCGGTGTCATCGCGGTGCAGCGGCGTGAGGGTGCCCTTGGGGCCGATCCAGATGCGCGGCGGGATGAACAGCGAGCGGTCGAAGTAGGGCGGGTACTCGATCTGCTCCATCAACTGCGCCGGCAGGATGTTGTTGCCCATGTAGGCCGGTGGTTCGCCGTCGGTGCCCTTGACCGCCGGGCTGTCCAGGGAGGCAATGAAATCGGCCATGGACGTGGAGCGGAAATCCCGCTCGGTGGAGAAGGTTTTCTTCACGTAGTCGCCGTGGCGGGTGATGCCTTGCAGCTCGGCAAAGTGCACCAGGGATTCTTCGCGGCTGAGCTTGAACAACGGCCAGTCCTGCAAGGCGTCGCTGATGACCAGCGGAATACCATGGGGCAAATAACGCGCTTGAAACTCCTGCACCGACAGCCCGCTGCGAGGCCGCCGCTCTACGCCGCGTTGGACCGGCAGGCTGGCGGTGAGTGCTTCGCTAAAGCGTGGCGGGGTAGGGTAGCGCTTGTTCATGTCGACCTTTTCCGCCACGCCACCGCCATGCCGGGCATGGTCGATGATCTGCGGCAGCAACGTCGCCAGGCCCATGTTACCGCCGATCTTCAGGCGCCCGCTGGCGAACAGTTCCTCGACATTGGCCATGCCGGCCATGATCCCGAGAAAGTCTTTTTCCGCCACTTCGATGGTCACATCAGGGCTGGTGTGCCGACCGGCTTGGGTGCGGCTGCTGGCCTTGACCTCGGACCAGTACGCCTGGTGCGGGCCGAACACGAATTGGAAAACGCCTTCGATACCAACGGCGCCGGCATTGGCGAACAGCTTGCCCAGGATGGTTTGCAGGTCCACGGCGGTCACTCTTGTGGGTTTTGGTCTTAGCAAGTAACGAGGGCCCGGATCAGAAATTTAGGCCCTCGTCGCTGCGTCATCGACCGTCGCCCTAACGCGTGGCGACCATGAACACCCGGGGAAACGGCAACAGCACCGTCCCATCGTCCAGGGCCGGATAAGCCTGTTCGATCGCCTGGAGATAGCGCGCCAGATACTGCTCGCGTTGGGCCTCATCCAGCGGCTCGAGAAAGGGCCGCAAGGCGCTGCCCTTGAACCATTCCATCACGCCTGCGGCACCGCCGGTCAAGGGGTGATGGTAGGTGGTGCGCCACACATCGACACGGCTGCAGTGGGGCTTGAGGATCGAGTAATACGTGCTGGGATCCTCCACCTCTGTGCGCGATTCAGCCGCCCCGGCCAGTTGGCTGGCCCAGGGACCGCTGGCGGCGATTTCCCGCATCAAGCGGTGGGAGGGCTGGTGCAGGGTGTCGGGCATCTGGATCGCCAGGCTGCCGCCGGGGGCGAGTTTGCCGATCAGCGCGGGCAGCAAGGTGGCGTGGTCGGGCAGCCATTGCAGCACGGCGTTGGCGAAGATCACGTCGAACGGCCCGGGTTCATCCCATTGGCCAATGTCCGCAGTGTCGAACGCCACGGCGGGCAAGCGTTTGCGTGCGGCGTCGATCATGTCGCTGGAGCTGTCCAGGCCGCGCACCGTGGCACCGCTGAAATGTTCCACCAACAGCTCGGTGGAGTTGCCAGGGCCGCAACCCAGGTCGATCACCGAACGGGCCTGGGTGGGGGGGATGGCGGCGAGCAGGTCCCGGGACGGACGGGTGCGTTCCTGTTCGAAGGTGACGTATTGCTTGGCGGACCAGCCCATGGCGTTCTCCTGTGCGGCGCAGTGAGTCGAGGTGCGGCCAGTATAAGGTCGGACGAAGAAGATGGAGCGAACGTAACGGTTTTGACTAATTTTGTGGGTTACGATTTCGTTATCTTTCTTACACGACCGATCGGAGAAAACCGCAGTGACCCAACTGACCCTGCTGTGCCTGCCTTATTCCGGCGCCAGCGCGATGGTGTACAGCCGCTGGCGGCGCAAGTTGCCGCAGTGGCTGCACGTGCAGCCTGTGGAGCTGCCGGGGCGCGGGGCGCGCTTCGGGGAGCCGCTGCACACCGACATGGGCGCGTTGGCGATGCAACTGGCCCGGGAACTGCTCCCGTCGCTCCAGGCCCCTTATGCCTTGTTCGGCCACAGCCTGGGCGCGCTGCTGGCCTGCGAAATCGCCCATGCCCTGCGTGAGCTCGGCTGCCCGGAACCGGTGGCGCTGTTTGCCTCGGGCACGGCGGCGCCGACGATGCGAGCCGACTACGACCGGGGTTTCGCCGAGCCGAAAACCGACGCTGAATTGATCGAACAGCTGCGTACGCTTAACGGCACCAGCGAAGAGATATTGGCCAATGAAGAACTGATGGCCTTGACCCTGCCGATCCTGCGGGCCGATTTTCTGTTGTGCGGACGCTTCCAACCGCGAATTCGACCGCCGCTCAAGTGCCCGGTGCATGTGCTCGGCGGCACCACCGACAAGGCCACCACGGAGCAACTGATCGGCTGGCGCCGCGAAACGTCGGGCAGCTTTTCGGTAGACATGCTGGCGGGCGGGCACTTCTTTATCCATGAACACGAGGCCAAGGTGTTGCGGCTGATCAAGGATCAGTTGAGCGTGCATCAGCGGCGGCATGGGTTGGCCATCAGTGCCTGATTTGATTCCCCCGGCTTATTCAAATGCCGCTCCCACATTGGCTGGGGGGGGATTCGTCCCCTGTGGGAGCGAGCTTGCTCCCACATTTAGGGTCTGCCTCCTTCTGACCCCCCCGTTCTACTTCTCTTCCTGATACAAATTCTCAAACGCTAATTTTTCCGGTCTGCATTCGTTTTAAAGGGACGACTTGCCTTTGTGCCTTGTGCCCACTGATTCCGGATACCCCAGAAATGAATGCTGAAGACGCCTTGAAACTTGCTCGCCGGTTTATCGGGTTGCCCCTGGACAAGCGCCGGATGTTCCTGGCGGCGTTGGCCAAGGAGGGCGTGGAGTTCAGCGGTTTTCCCATTCCCCAGGGCGTCGAGGCCGAGGATCGCCAGGCCTTGTCTTACGCCCAGCAGCGCATGTGGTTCCTCTGGCAACTGGAGCCCGACAGCGGCGCCTACAACCTCCCGGGAGCGGTGCGGCTCAAGGGCGCGCTGAACCTTTCGGCGCTGGAGCAAGCTTTCGCCAGCCTGGTGGCCCGGCATGAAACCCTGCGTACGGTGTTCCAGCGCCAGGCCGACGACAGCCTCTTACAGGTGCCGACCAGCGCGCCCCTGGAGATCGTCAAAACCGACTTCAGCCACTTGCCGGCTGCCGAGCGCGAGCAGGCGGTGCGCCGGGCCGCCGAGGAACAATCGCTGCGGCCCTTCGACCTGTCCAGCGGCCCCTTGCTGCGGGTTGAACTGCTCAAGCTCGATGACCAGGAGCACGTGCTGCTGCTGACCTTGCACCACATCGTCTCCGATGGCTGGTCGATGAACGTGCTGATCGACGAGTTCATCCGTTTCTACGACGCCCATGAAGCGGGCGTTGCCCCGCAGTTGGCCGATTTGCCGATCCAGTACAGCGACTATGCCCTGTGGCAGCGGCGCTGGTTGGAGGCCGGCGAGCTGCAGCGTCAACTCGATTACTGGCAAGCGCAACTGGGTGACGAGCACCCGGTGCTGGAGCTGCCAATCGACTATCCACGGCCGGTGCTGCCGAGTTATCGCGGTCGTCGCTTGGAGCATGTAGTGGAGGCCGAGCTGGTCGAGCAACTGCGCGGCGTTGCCCGGCAGCACGGGGTGACCTTGTTCATGCTGCTGCTGGGGACTTTCAATATCCTGCTGCACCGTTACACCGGACAAGACGACCTGCGGGTCGGCGTGCCGATCGCCAACCGCAACCGCCGGGAAATCGAAGGGCTGATCGGTTTCTTCGTCAACACCCAGGTGTTGCGGGTGCAACTGGACGGCCAGGCCCGCCTCGGCGATCTGCTGCGGGACATCAAGGAAACCGCCCTTGGTGCCCAGGCCCACCAGGATCTGCCCTTCGAACGGCTGGTCGAGGCGCTGAAGCTTGAGCGCAGCCTGAGCTACAACCCGTTGTTCCAGGTGATGTACAACCACCAGCCGGAAGTGGCCGATGTCACCACGCTGAAAGTCGGCAGCGGCCTGGAGTTGGGCGTCATCGAGTGGGAGTCCCGCAGCACTCAGTTCGACTTGAGCCTGGACACCTATGAAAAGGGCGGGCACTTGCACGCGGCGTTCACCTACGCCAGTGACTTGTTCAACCCCGAAACCATCGAGCGCATGGCCCGGCACTGGACGTTGCTGTTGCGCAACATCGCCGACGACCCGCAGCAGCGTGTCGGTGAACTGGCCTTGTTGGCGCCCACCGAATATCGCCAGTTGGTGACCGATTGGGCGCGCCACGACACGACCTGGCCGAGCGAGCGTCCGGTGCATGAACTGTTCGAGGCGCAAGCTGAGCGCAGCCCGGACGCCATCGCCTTGATCTGCGATGGACAACGATTGACCTATGGCCAGCTCAACGCCCGATCCAATCGTCTGGCGCGCACGTTGGTGGCGGCGGGTGTCGGTCCTGACGTGCTGGTGGGCATCGCCGTCGACCGGAGCCTGGAGCTGGTGGTCGCCATTCTTGCCGTGCTCAAGGCCGGCGGTGCGTACGTGCCGCTGGACCCCCAGTACCCGGCTGATCGCCTGCGGTTCATGATCGAGGACAGCGCCAGCCGTTTGCTCCTGAGCCAAAGCCATTGGCTTGAGCGCCTGCCTGTGCCCGCTGGCGTACGTTGCCTGTGCCTGGATCAGGCCGAGTCCTGGGAGAACGCTGAGCCCGGCAATCTGCAACGCAAGGTGTGGGCCGAGAGCCTGGCCTACGTGATGTTCACCTCCGGCTCGACCGGGCGGCCGAAAGGCGTCGGCATCAGCCACGGCGCGCTGAGCAAGCATGCGTTCGCCTCGCAGCACTATTACGGCTTGAGCAGTGCCGATTGCGTGCTGCAATTCGCCACGTTCAACTTCGATGCCTTTGGCGAGCAGTTGTTCGGCCCGCTGACCTGCGGCGCCGCGGTGCTGCTGCGTGGCAACGAGGTGTGGGACAGCGAAACCCTGTACCGTCAGATCGTCGAGCAGAGCATCACGGTCATGGACTTGACCACCGCCTACTGGAACATGATCGCCAAGGAGTTCGCCGCTGCCGGCCCGCGCGACTACGCGGCGCTGCGCCAGGTGCACAGCGGTGGTGAAGCCATGCCACCCGAAGGCGTGCAAGCCTGGCGCCGGGCCGGGCTTGAGCAGGTCAAACTGCTCAACACCTACGGCCCGACCGAAGCCACGGTCACCGCCACTACCCTTGATTGCAGCGATTACGTCTTCAATCGCCGACCACTGCCGCTGACCCTGCCCATTGGTCAACCGCTGCCAGGCCGGCACACCTATCTGCTGGATGCGCACCTTGAGCCCACCCCGGTGGGGGTGATTGGCGAGCTGTTGATTGGCGGCGAGTTGCTGGCGCGCGGTTACTTCCAACGCCCGGGCTTGACTGCCGAACGGTTCATCCCTGATCCGTTTTCCACCACCGGCGCGCGCCTGTATCGCACCGGCGACCTGGCGCGTTTCAACACCTCGGGCCAGATCGAATACGTCGGTCGCGTTGACCATCAAGTGAAGATCCGTGGTTTGCGCATCGAGCTGGGGGAAGTCGAAGCACGCCTGCTGGAGCTGGATGCGGTCAGCGAAACCGTCGTGCTGGCGGTGCAGGGCGGCAGCAGCCTGCAGTTGGTGGGTTATGTGGTGCCCAAGGACGCGTCGCTGGTGTCGGCCTCGATCGAGGAACAGAGCGCGGCGCGGGAAATCCTGAGGGTGCAACTCAAGGACAGCCTGCCGGATTACATGGTGCCAACCCAGTTGCTGTTCCTCGCGCAGTTGCCGCTGAGCCCTAACGGCAAGCTTGACCGCAAGGCCTTGCCTTCAGTCGATGCCAGCCAGTTGCAGCAGGCCTTTATCGCGCCCCGCAGCGAACTGGAGCGCGGCATCGCGGCTATTTGGCAGGACGTGCTCAAGCTGGAGCAGGTCGGCCTGACCGACAACTTTTTCGAGCTGGGCGGCGACTCGATCATCTCGATCCAGGTGGTCAGCCGCTCGCGGCAGGCCGGGATCCATTTCACCCCCCGTGACCTGTTCCAGCATCAAACCGTGCAAGGCCTGGCGAGCGTCGCGCAGCAGGGCGGCAGTGGGCGGGTCATCGATCAGGGACCGGTCATTGGCGAGCTGCCGTTGCTGCCCATCCAGCAGGTGTTTTTCGAGGATGCCATTGCCCAGCGTCACCACTGGAACCAGGCGGTCTTGTTGCGCAGCCATCTGCCGTTGCAGGCACCAGCGTTGCTACAGGCCCTCAACGCACTGCTGGCGCATCACGATGCCTTGCGTTCGCGCTTCATCGAAACCCCGGCGGGCTGGCGTGCCGAGGTGGCGCCGATCGCGGTCGACCCTGAGCTGCTGTGGACGGCGGACAACCTGAGCGCTGCCGAGCTGGAAGAACTCTGTGCCAAGGCCCAGCGCAGCCTCGATCTGCAAAATGGCCCACTGCTGCGGGCGGTGCTGGCGAGCATGGCCGATGGCAGCCAGCGTCTGCTGTTGGCCCTGCATCACCTGGCCGTGGACGGAGTGTCGTGGCGCATCCTGCTGGAAGATCTGCAACGGACTTATCAACAGGCCAGTGCCGGCGGCGCCATCAAGTTGCCGGCCAAGACCAGTGCCTACAAGGCCTGGGGCGAACAGCTGCAGGCCTACGCCAGCAGTGAAAACGTGCAGGCTGAACTGACGTTCTGGCAGCAGCAACTGCAAGGCGCTGTGGTCGATCTGCCGTGGGATAACCCTCAAGGCAGCCGGCAAAGCCGCTACGCTAAAGTGCTGCACAGCCGTCTCGACAAAACCCTCACCCAGCAACTGCTGCAACAGGCTCCCGCGGCGTATCGCACTCAGGTCAACGACTTGCTGCTGACCGCCCTGGCGCGGGTGATCTGCCGCTGGACCGGGCAGGCCGACACCCTGATCCAACTGGAAGGCCATGGCCGCGAAGAGTTGTTCAGCGACGTCGATATGACCCGCACGGTCGGCTGGTTCACCAGTTTGTTCCCCGTGCGCCTGACCCCGGCCGATGGCGTGGGTGCCGCCATCAAGCAGATCAAGGAACAGTTGCGGGCGATCCCGAACAAGGGCATCGGTTTCGGTGTGCTGCGCTACCTCGGCGACGACACCGCGCAGGCCCGTCTCAAGGCCTTGCCGTTGCCGTGCATCACCTTCAATTACCTCGGCCAGTTCGATGGCAGTTTCGATGCCCGGGAGGGGGCGTTGTTCAGCCCGGCGGGCGAAAGCGCTGGGCTCGAGCAGAGCCTTGATGCGCCGCTGGACAACTGGCTGGGCATCGAGGGCCAGGTCTACGACGGCGAGCTCGACTTGCGTTGGACGTTCAGCCATGAGCAATTCAACGAGGCGACCATCACCCGTCTGGCCGATGACTATGCCCGCGAACTGGGAGCGTTGATTGGCCATTGCTGCTCGGCCGATGCCATGGGCGCCACGCCGTCGGACTTCCCGCTGGCACGCATCACCCAGGCGCAGCTGGATGCGATCCCGGTGCCGGCTGCCGCTATCGAAGACATTTATCCCCTGTCGCCGATGCAGCAGGGCATGCTGTTTCACACCCTCTACGAGCAGGGCACCGGCACCTACATCAACCAGTTGTGCGTGGATGTCGATGGCCTGGACCCCGAGCGTTTCCGCGCCGCGTGGCAGGCAACCATGGACGCCCATGAGATCCTGCGCAGCGGTTTCATCTGGCAGGGCGAGTTGCAAGAGCAGTTGCAGATCATCCACCGCCGTCTGGCGCTGCCCTACACCTTGCTCGATTGGCGCGGCCGTCATGACGCCGCCCAGGCGCTCGAGGATTTCATTGCCGCTGACCTGGCCAAGGGCTTCGACCTGACCCAGGCCGGGCTGCTGCGGGTCACGCTGATTCAGTTGAGCGATGAGCGTCATCACCTGATCTTCACCAACCACCATATCCTGATGGACGGCTGGAGCAGCGCGCAGATGCTCGGCGAAGTCCTGCAGCGTTATGCCGGTCAACAGCCGCCGCGCCCGGTCAGCCGCTATGCCGATTACATCCAGTGGCTGCAGCGTCAGGACGCCGCCCTCAGCGAAGCGTTCTGGCTGGAGCAACTGGCCGATTTGCAGGAGCCGACCGTGCTGGCAAACGCCGCCGCGGCGAGTGCAGAAGTGCGCAGCGAAAGCGCTCATGCGCTCAAGCATTACACGCTGGACGCGCCGCGCACGGAACGGCTCAACGCGTTCGCCCGCCAGCAGAAAGTCACCGTCAACACCCTGGTGCAAGCGGCGTGGCTGTTGCTGTTGCAGCGTTACACCGGCAGCGCCTGCGTGGCGTTCGGCACCACCGTGGCCGGGCGGCCGGCGGAGCTGGTGGGCATCGAGCAGCAGGTCGGCCTGTTCATCAACACCTTGCCGGTGATCGCCGGCTCGCGTCCGGACCAGACGGTCGCGGCCTGGCTGGCCGCCGTGCAGGCGCAGAACCTGAGCCTGCGCGAGTTCGAGCACACGCCGCTGGCGAGCATCCAGCGCTGGGCCGGGCAGGGCGGTGGCGCGCTGTTCGACAGCCTGCTGGTGTTCGAGAACTTCCCGATTTCCGCGGCGTTGCAACGCGGCACCGCCCAAGGTGTGGTGTTCGGCGAAGTCGCCAACCAGGATCAGACGCACTACCCGCTGACCCTGGGCGTGACCTTGGGCGAGACGCTGGCGCTGCACATGAGTTTCGATCAGGCGCATTTCAGCGTCGCAACCATCGAGCGCTTGAGCGCGCAACTGCTGCACCTGCTGGAGCGGTTTGCCGACTCCGCCGAGCGTCGCCTCGGCGAGATCGCCCTGGCCGATGACGAGGAGCACAGGGCGCAACAGGCTGCTAACCACCCGCAGCCATACCCGACCGACATCGCCGTACACCAGCGCATCGCCCATTTGGCGGCGCTAAAACCGCACAGCACGGCGGTGATCTTCGACGGTCAGCGCTTCAGCTATGGCGAGATCGACCGCCGGGCCAACCAACTGGCCCACGCGCTGATTGCCCGTGGCGTGGGCCCGGAAACCCGGGTCGGCGTGGCCCTGCCGCGCAGCGAAGGGGTGATTGTCGCGCTACTGGCGGTGCTCAAGGCCGGCGCTGCCTACGTGCCGTTGGACACCAGCTACCCCCGTGAACGCCTGGCCTACCTGATCGAGGATTCGGGGCTGGCGCTGTTGCTCACCGATTCCCGGGTGTCGGCGCAACTTCCCCTGGAAGCCGCTGCCCAGGTGCTGGAGCTCGATCGCCTGGACCTGAGCCTGCAACCGGCGGATGCACCGTCGATCACCGTCGATCCGCAGAACCTCGCCTACGTGATCTACACCTCCGGCTCCACCGGCAACCCCAAAGGCGTGAGCGTGGCCCATGGTCCGCTGGCGATGCACTGCCAGGCCATCGGCGAACGTTATGAAATGCAGAGCAGCGATTGCGAATTCCATTTCATGTCCTTCGCCTTCGACGGTGCCCATGAGCGCTGGCTCACCAGCCTGACCCACGGTGCTTCGCTGCTGATTCGCGATGACAGCCTGTGGACCCCGGAGCAGACCTACAACGCGATGCGCGAGCACGGCGTGACGGTGGTGGCGTTCCCGCCGGTGTACCTGCAACAACTGGCCGAACACGCCGAACGCGAGGGCAACCCGCCGAAAGTGCGCATCTACTGCTTCGGCGGTGATGCGGTGCCCAATGCCAGTTTCGAGCGGGTCAAGCGCGCCCTGGATCCGGACTTCATCATCAACGGCTACGGCCCGACCGAAACCGTGGTCACGCCGCTGATCTGGAAGGCCGGCCGTGACGTGGCGTGTGGCGCCGCGTATGCACCCATCGGCAGCCGAATTGGCGACCGCAGTGCCTACGTGTTGGACGCTGACCTGAACCTGCTGCCCCAAGGCATGGCCGGTGAACTGTACTTGGGCGGCAGTGGGCTGGCCCGGGGTTACCTGAACCGTCCGGGCCTGACCGCCGAGCGCTTTGTCGCGGATCCGTTCAGCGCTGCAGGCGGCTTGCTGTACCGCACCGGCGACCTGGTGCGCCAGCGCGCCGACGGCACGTTCGATTACCTCGATCGCATCGACAACCAAGTGAAGATCCGTGGCTTCCGCATCGAGCTGGGTGAAGTCGAAGCCAGCCTGCAAGCCCTCGAGGGCGTGCGCGAAGCGGTGGTGGTGGCTCAGGAAGGGGCTGCTGGTAGCGGCAAGCGCCTGGTTGCCTATGTGGTGGCCGATGCACCCGCGCCGAAGGATTTTGCCGAGCACCTGCGCGAACAGCTCAAGGCGACCTTGCCGGCGCATATGGTCCCGGCCTATCTGCTGCTGCTCGACCGCCTGCCGCTGACCCCCAACGGCAAGCTCGACCGCAAGAACCTGCCCAAGCCCGACGTCAGCCACTTGCAGCACACCTACGTAGCGCCGCGCAGCCAGCTGGAGCAGCAACTGGCGTCGATCTGGCAGGACGTGCTCAAGCTCAAGCAAGTTGGCCTGCGGGATAACTTCTTCGAACTGGGCGGCGATTCCATCGTCTCGATCCAGGTGGTCAGTCGCGCCCGGCTGGTGGGTATTCACTTCACGCCGAAGGATCTGTTTCAACACCAGACCATTGAGGCCCTGGCTGCCGTGGCGCAGACCGGCGCACCGCTGCAAGCGATCGACCAGCAACCGTTGACTGGCGAAACCGCGCTGCTGCCGATTCATCAGTGGTTCTTCGCCCAGCCGGTCCCTGGCCGTCATCACTGGAACCAATCGGTGATGCTCAAGCCGACCCAGGCGCTGGATGCCCAGGCGCTGGAGCGGGCCCTGGGCGCGCTGGTCGCGCACCACGACAGCTTGCGCCTGGACTTTATCGAGCAGGACGAAGGCTGGACCGCGCGTTATCGCGAGGTCGAGGCGCAGGTCGCCGGCACGCTGCTGTGGCAAGCCGACGTCGCCGATCTCGCCGAGCTGGAAGTGCTGGGCAATCAGGCCCAGCGCAGCCTGCAACTGGACGGCGGGTCGCTGATCCGTGGGCTGCTGGCGAACCTCGCCAACGGCACGCAGCGGTTGCTGCTGATCGTCCATCACCTGGTGGTGGACGGTGTGTCCTGGCGGATTCTGTTCGAAGACCTGCAAAGCGCCTATCGCCAGACCCTGGCGGGCACCGCGGTGCAACTGCCGGCCAAGACCAGCGCGGTCAAAGCCTGGGCTGCAGCGTTGCAGGACTACGCCGCCAGCGCGCCCTTGCAGGCCGAGCTGGGCTTTTGGCAGCAACAGTTGCAAGGCGCCGCGGCGGGGTTGCCGTGGGACAATCCCCAGGGCGGCCAGCAGCATAGCCAAGCCGTGACGATTCGCACGGCACTGAATAAAACCCTCACCCGGCAACTGTTGCAGCAAGCCCCGGCGGCCTATCGCACCCAGGTCAACGACCTGTTGCTGACCGCACTGGCGCGGGTGATGGTGCGCTGGACCGGCGCGGACAGTGTCTGGGTGCAGCTCGAAGGTCACGGTCGTGAAGATCTGTTCGCCCACGTCGACCTCAGCCGTACCGTCGGCTGGTTCACCAGCCTGTTCCCCGCGAAACTGACCCCGGCTGCCGATCTTGGCGCCTCGCTCAAGCAGATCAAGGAACAACTGCGCGCCATCCCCAACAAGGGCATTGGCTTTGGTGCCTTGGCGCACCTGGGCGATGAACATGCGCGTCAAACCCTGCAAGGCTTGGCGAAACCGCAACTGACTTTCAACTACCTCGGTCAGTTCGACGGCAGTTTCGATGGCGCCGATGATGCCTTGTTCGTGCCGACCACTGAGCGTGGCGGCGAAGAAGTGAACATGCAGGGGCCGCTGGGCAGTCCGCTGGCCCTCGACGGCCAAGTGTTCGGCGGCGAGCTGGACTTGAGCTGGACCTTCAGCGAGGACCTGTTCAACGCCGCGACCATCCAGCGCCTGGCCGATGACTACGTGCAAGAACTCACGGCGCTCATCGCCCATTGCTGCGACCACCACAGCGGTGGCGTGACGCCGTCGGATTTTCCCCTGGCGCGGCTGACCCAGGCGCAACTGGACACACTGGTCCCACACCCCCAGGCCATCGATGACCTCTACCCGCTGTCGCCGATGCAGCAGGGCATGCTCTTTCATACCTTGCTCGAACAGGGCGGCGACTACATCAACCAACTGCGCCTCGACGTCGAAGGCGTCGATCCGCAACGCTTCCGGACGGCCTGGCAAGCGGTGGTCGATGCCCATGACATCCTGCGCAGCGGCTTCTTCTGGCAGGGCGATCTGGCGCAGCCGGTGCAGATCGTCCAGCGCCGGGTCGAGGTGCCGTTCCGTGTGCTCGACTGGAGCGGGCATGCCGACCTTGATGGCGCCCTGCAAACCCTGGCTGATGAAGAACGTGCCCAAGGCGTGGACCTGACCCAGGCGCCGCTGATGCGCCTGGTGCTGGTGCGCACCGCCACGGATCGTCATCACCTGATCTACACCAACCATCACATCCTGATGGATGGTTGGAGCAGCGCGCAGCTGCTCGGCGAAGTCTTGCAGCACTACCGGGGTGACGCCGTGGCCCGTCCGTCCGGTCGTTATCGCGATTACATTGCCTGGCTGCAACGCCAGGACGCGGCCACCAGCGAAGCGTTCTGGACGCCTGCGTTGCAACGCCTGGAGACCCCGACGCGCCTGGCCGACGTCATGCCGAAGCCGGCGCAGGCCGATGGCGGTTATGGTGATCACAAGCAGGTGCTGGACGAAACGCTGACCCGCCGCCTGGAGGTCTTCGCCCGTGCCTCGAAAGTCACCGTCAACACCTTGGTGCAGGCGGCATGGCTGCTGCTGTTGCAGCGTTACACCGGCAAAGACACCGTGGCCTTCGGCGCAACGGTGGCCGGGCGCCCGGCGGATCTGCCGGGCATCGAGCAGCAGATCGGTCTGTTCATCAACACCTTGCCGGTGATCGCCAGCCCGCGGGCCGAGCAGTCCCTGGACAGTTGGTTGCAAGCGGTGCAAGGGCAGAACCTGGCGCTGCGGGAGTTCGAGCACACCGCGTTGCTGGACATCCAGCGCTGGGCCGGGCAGGGCGGTGAAGCGCTGTTCGACAGCCTGTTGGTGTTCGAGAACTACCCGATTGCCCAGGCCCTGGAGCGGGGCGCGCCGGACGGCCTGCGCTTCGGCCCGGTGGCCACCCAGGAGCAGACCAACTACCCGTTGACGCTGTTGGTGGGCCTGGATCGGCAGTTGTCAGTGCACATGAGCTACCAGCGGGCCAGTTTTGCGCCCGCCAGCGTGGCGCGCCTGGCGGCGCATCTGACCCAACTGTTGGGGCAGATGACCGCCGATGGCGAGCGCTGCCTGGGTGAGCTGTCGATGCTTGAGTTCGATGAGCATCAGCGCCTGACCCATGACTGGAACCCGGTTGACGCACCGTTCGAGCAAGCGCTGTGCATTCACCAGATGATTGCGCGTCAGGTTCAAGCCACGCCAGAGGCCCAGGCGGTGACCTTCGCCAACACGCGTCTGAGCTACCGCGAACTGGACGCTCACGCCAATCGCCTGGCCCATAAGCTCATCGAACTTGGGGTGGGCCCGGAAGTGCGAGTGGGCGTGGCAATGCCGCGCTCCGAGCAGTTGCTGATCGCCTTGCTGGCGGTGCTCAAGGCCGGTGGCGCCTACGTGCCGCTGGACCCGGACTACCCGGCCGAACGCGTGGCCTACATGCTCGACGACAGCCGTGCGCGAGTGCTGCTGACTGAACACGCGGTGGCGGCGACGCTGAGCGTTCCGGCCGAGACCGTTGTGTTGCTGCTCGATCAGCTCGACTTGACGCACTACCCGCTGAACGCCCCGCACACCCAGGTCACCCCAGACAACCTCGCCTACGTGATCTACACCTCCGGCTCCACCGGCAAGCCCAAGGGCGTGGCGATTGCCCATCGCAACGTGCTGGCGCTGATCGACTGGTCCAAATCGGTCTACAGCCGCGATGACATTCAGGGCGTGTTGGCCTCGACGTCGGTGTGCTTCGATCTGTCGGTGTGGGAGCTGTTCGTGACCCTGGCCAACGGCGGCTCGCTGATCATCGCCCGCAACGCGCTGGAGTTGCCGCAGCTGCCGGCCCGGGATCAGGTGCGCCTGATCAACAGCGTGCCCTCGGCCATCGCCGCGTTGCAGCTCAACGGTGATATTCCGGCCAGCGTGCGCATCATCAACCTGGCCGGTGAGCCCTTGAAACAAAGTTTGGTGGACGCCCTGTACTGTGGGAGCGAGCACGTCTACGACCTCTACGGCCCTTCGGAAGACACCACCTATTCCACTTGGACCCGCCGTACTGCTGGCGGTACGGCAAACATCGGCCGGCCCCTCAAGCACACCGCCAGCTACCTGCTGGACGCCGACCTGCAAGCGGTGCCCCAAGGCGTATCGGCGGAGTTGTACCTGAGCGGCGCGGGCATCACCCGGGGCTACCTTGGCCGCGCTGCGATGACCGCCGAGAAGTACGTGCCCAACCCGTTTTCCACAAATGGCGAACGCCTCTACCGCACGGGTGACCTGTGCCGTTATCGCGCCGATGGCGTGCTCGAATACCAGGGCCGCATCGACCATCAGGTGAAGATCCGCGGCTTCCGTATCGAGCTGGGGGAAATCGAAGCGCGGTTGCTGCAGCAAGCCGAGGTGCGTGAGGTGGCCGTCCTGGCCCAGGACGCAGCAGGCGGCCAGCAACTGGTGGCCTACGTGGTCGCCCCGGCGCTGAACCTGGATGCCACCGAAGCCCAACGTGCACTGCGCGATCAACTCAAGGCCGGGCTCAGGGAGCACTTGCCCGACTACATGATTCCGGCGCACCTGCTGTTCCTCGATCAGTTGCCCCTGACCCCCAACGGCAAGCTCGACCGCAAGGCGCTGCCGGGCGTGGAGACTGGCCTGTTGCAGGCCGGTTATGTCGCGCCGGCCAGTGAACTTGAACAGCAGGTCGCGGCGATCTGGGCCGAGGTGCTCACGGTGGAACGCGTGGGCTTGCACGATCACTTCTTCGAGCTGGGCGGCCATTCGCTGCTGGCGGTCAATGCCGTCTCGCGCCTGGCCCTCGAACTGGGGCTGACGCTGACCCCGCAACTGATATTCCAGCACCCCGTCCTGAAGGATTTTGTCGCGCAACTGGACACCGGGGACGGGCCAATCAATGAACAGAAACTGAACAAGCTGGAAGCCCTGCTTGATGAAATGGAGGAAGTCTGATGGATAAGAGTGTTGCTTTGAGGATTGCCAAGCGCTTTATCACTCTGCCGCTGGACAAACGCAGGCTGTACCTGGAGAAGATGCTCGAAGAGGGCGTCTCGCCGGCCAACTTGCCCATTCCCGAGGTCCGTGGCGGGTTCGAAGACGTCCCGCTTTCCTACGCCCAGGAACGCCAGTGGTTCCTGTGGCAGATGGATCCGCACAGCTCGGCTTATCACATTCCGAGTGCCCTGCGCCTCAAAGGGCAGTTGGACGTGCCGGCCCTGGAGCGCAGCTTCAACGCCCTGGTCGAGCGTCACGAGAGCTTGCGCACCACCTTCATCGAGCGCGGTGAGCAAACCGTGCAGGTCATCCATCCGCAAATGCCTTTGTCTATTGCGCTCGAGGCGTTGCCCGCCGGTTCGCCGGCCAGCCAGGACGAGAGCATCAAGGCTTTCGTCGAGCGCGAAATCGCCCGCCCGTTCGATCTGCGCCAAGGGCCGTTGCTGCGGGTTTCGTTGTTGAAAATCGCCGAGGACGATCACGTGCTGGTGCTGATCCAGCACCACATCATTGCCGATGGCTGGTCGATGCAGGTGCTGGTGGATGAGCTGGTCCGCCACTACGCCGCCGACACGGCCGGCGAGTCGTTGGTATTGCCGGAACTGACCGTGCAATACGCCGACTATGCGATCTGGCAGCGCCACTGGCTCGAGGCCGGTGAGCGTGAGCGCCAGTTGGCCTATTGGCTCCAGACTTTGGGTGGCGAACAGCCGGTGCTGGAGTTGCCGTTCGATCATCCGCGCCCGCCCGTGCAAAGTTTTCGCGGTGCGCGCCTGGACTTGAACCTGCCGCCGCAATTGGGGGCAGCGCTCAAGCAACTGGCCCAGCGCCAAGGGGCCAGCCTGTTCATGGTGCTGCTGGCCTCGTTCCAGGCGTTGTTGCACCGCTACAGCGGCCAGCCGCAGATCCGCGTCGGCGTGCCGGTGGCCAACCGCAACCGGGTCGAGACCGAGGGCCTGATCGGCTTTTTCGTCAACACCCAGGTGCTCAACGCCCATGTCGATGGGCAACTGCCGTTCGAACGCTTGCTCGATCAGGTCAAGCAGTCGGCCATGGCGGCCCAGGCGCATCAGGACTTGCCATTCGAGCAGTTGATCCAGGCCCTGCAACCGGAACGCAGCCTCAGCCACAGTCCGATCTTCCAGGTCATGTTCAACCATCAGACCTCGGGTGCTGCCCAGGTCCGGCAGATGCACTTGCCGCAGCTGGGCATCGAAGACCTGGTGTGGGAAGGGCGCACCGCCCAGTTCGATTTGACCCTGGGCACTTATGAAACCGAGCAGGGCGTCGCCGCGGAACTGACCTACGCCACCGACCTGTTCGAGCCGCAGACCATCGAACGCCTGGCCCATCACTGGCAGAACCTGCTGCAAGGTATCGTCGCTGCGCCGCAGCAACGGATCGGCGAGTTGCCGTTGCTCGACAGCGCCCAGCAGCGTCTGACGCAGCAGGACTGGCGCCGTGAGGTCGATCATGGCCCCGCGACGTGTGTGCATCAGCGCATCGCCGAACGGGCCCGCGTGACCCCGGACGCACTGGCGCTGACCATCGATGGACAAGCCCTGACCTACGGGCAACTGGACGCGCGGGCCAACCAGCTCGCCCACCGCTTGCTTGCCTTGGGTGTGACGCCGGACCAGCGCGTGGGCATCGCTGTGGAGCGCAGCGTCGAGATGATTGTCGGCCTGCTGGCGATCCTCAAGTCCGGCGGCGCCTATGTGCCGCTGGACCCGGCGTACCCCGAGGATCGCCTGGCCTACATGATTGAGGACAGCGGCATCGAACTGCTGCTGACCCAGGCCCGTTTGCAGACGGTATTACCGATTCCGCCAACCCTGCAAACCCTGTTGCTGGACCAGCCCGACGCCGCGTTGCAGGAGGCACCGCACACTTGCCCGGCGGTGCCGCTGAGCGCCGAACACCTGGCCTACGTGATCTACACCTCCGGCTCCACCGGCAGACCCAAGGGCGTGATGGTGCGCCATGGCGCGCTGAGCAATTTCGTCACCAGCATGATTGCCCAACCCGGCCTGGCGGCCAGTGATCGCATGCTGTCGCTGACGACGTTTTCCTTCGATATTTTTGGCCTGGAGATCTACGGGCCCCTGTCGGCGGGGGCCAGCGTGGTGCTGACCGGCCAGAACGTCCACCAGGATCCGCAAGCGGTGCTGGCGCTGATTGAGCGTCACGACGTGACCGTGCTGCAAGCCACGCCTTCGAGCTGGCGTATGCTGTTGGATCATGAGCACGCTGCGCTGCTGACCGGGCGCACTTTCCTGTGTGGCGGCGAGGCATTGCCCCAAGAGTTGGCGCAACGACTCCTGGCGCTGTCGCCGAAGGTCTGGAACCTCTACGGTCCGACCGAAACCACGATCTGGTCGGCGCTGCATCCTTTGAACCGCGAAAGCAGCCGTCCGTACCTCGGCAAGCCCCTGGACAACACCGCGTTGTACGTCGTCGGCAGCGACCTGACACTCAACCCGCCCGGCGCGCCGGGTGAGCTGCTGATCGGTGGCGACGGCCTGGCGCGCGGTTACTTCCAACGCCCGGCCCTGACCGCCGAACGTTTTGTGCCGGACCCGTTCTCCACCACCGGCGAGCGGCTGTACCGCACCGGCGACCTGACTCGCTATCGGGCCGAAGGCGTGGTCGAGTACATCGGCCGCATCGACCATCAGGTCAAGATTCGCGGCTTGCGCATCGAGCTGGGGGAAATCGAAGCGGCGCTGTTGGCCCAGGACAGCGTGCGGGAAACCGTGGTGGTGGCCCATGACGGCCCGACCGGTGCGCAACTGGTGGGTTACGTGGTGCCCGCGACCGGAGAAGTAGCGGACGAGTCTGCGTTACGCGCTTCGCTCAAAGCTGCGCTCAAGGCGCAACTGCCCGAGTACATGGTCCCGGCGCACCTGCTGTTCCTGGCGCAACTGCCGTTGACGCCCAACGGCAAGGTCGATCGCAAGGCGCTGCCAGTCCCTGATGCCGGCGATTTGCAACAGGAATACGTGGCACCGCGCAGTCAGCATGAGCAACAGGTGGCGGCGATTTGGCAGGAGGTGCTCAAGCTTGAGCGGGTCGGGCTGGAGGACAACTTTTTCGAATTGGGCGGGCACTCGCTGTTGGTCACCCAGGTGGTTTCGCGAATCCGCCGGGCACTGGGGATCGAGGTGCCGCTGCGCAGCCTGTTCGAGCACGGCACGTTGCGCGATTTCGTCAGTGCCTTCGACCTCGGCCAAGCTGAACAACCGTTGGCGATGGTGCCGGTGTCCCGTGACCAGCCGCTGCCGCTGTCGTTTGCCCAGGAGCGCCAGTGGTTCCTGTGGAAAATGGACCCCGACAGCGCCGCCTACAACATTCCCACCGCGCTGCGGCTGCGCGGGGCGCTGGACAAAGTCGCCCTGCGTCGCAGTTTTGAAGCGCTGGTGGCGCGTCACGAAAGCCTGCGCACCCTGTTCGTGGAGAACGATGGCGGCACCAGCCAGGTGATCCGCGCGCAAGGGCAGGTCGACTTCGTCGAACGACGCCTGGCCGGCGAGGATGAGGCCAGTGTCCAGGCCTTCATCGAGCAGCAGATGCAAGCCCCGTTCGATCTGTTGAACGATGCACTGCTGCGCGTGGCGTTGCTGGAATTGGGTGAGCAGGAGCACATTCTGGTGCTGGCCCTGCATCACATCGTGTCCGATGCCTGGTCGTTGCAGGTGATGGTCGACGACCTGATGAGCCTGTATTCAGCCTTCACGCAGGGGCAGCCCGCGCTGTTGCCCGCGCTGGCGGTGCAATACGCTGACTATGCGGTCTGGCAGCGCCAATGGATGGCGGCCGGTGAACGGGAGCGCCAACTGGCCTACTGGACCGGGCAACTGGGCGGTGAGCAGCCGCTGCTGGAACTGCCCACGGACCATCCGCGCCCGGCGCAGCAGAGCCTGCGCGGTGCGCGTTTGCCGATTGTGCTGGATCGCGCGCTGAGCGATGCCCTCAAGGCGCTGGCCCGACGGGAAAACGTCACGCTGTTTGTGCTGCTGCTCGGCTCTTTCCAAGCCTTGTTGCACCGCTACAGCGGTCAGGCCGACATCCGCGTCGGCGTGCCGATTGCCAACCGCCAGCGCCTGGAAACCGAGCGGTTGATCGGGTTCTTCGTCAATACCCAGGTGCTGCGGGCTGAGTTCCACGGCGATCTGACCGGCGCCGGTTTGCTGCAACAGCTCAAGCAGACGGCCATGGCGGCGCAGATGCATCAAGACCTGCCGTTCGAGCAATTGGTCGATGCCTTGCAGCCGCAGCGTAATCTGAGCCACAGCCCGCTGTTCCAGGCCATGTTCAACCATCGCAACGAAACCGCCTCGGCCCTGGAAAACGCCTTGCCGGGCCTGACGGTCGAACCCCTAGGCTGGGAGCAGCGCACCGCGCAATTCGACCTGAGCCTGGAGACCACCGACAGCCCACAAGGCCTGCACGCCGCGCTGATCTACGCCACGGACCTGTTCGAGCCAGCCACCATCGAGCGTATGGGGCGGCATTGGCTCAACCTGTTGCAAGGCTTGGTGCAGGATCTGCATCGTCCCGTTGCGCAGTGGACGTTACTGGACGCTGACGAGCGGCGGCACATGCTCGTCGACTGGAATGCGACGGCGGTTTCCTACCCGCTTGATCGCAGTGTCCAGGGGCTGATCGAAGATCAGGTGCGCAGGACCCCGGACGCCCCGGCGCTGGTGTTCGGCGAGCAACGCCTGAGCTACGCCGAGCTCAACGCCCGGGCCAATCGCTTGGCTCACACACTGATCGAGCAGGGCGTGGGCCCGGATGTGCTGGTGGGCATCGCCGTGGAACGTTCGGTGGAAATGGTCCTGGGGCTGTTGGCGATTCTCAAGGCCGGCGGTGCCTATGTGCCGCTGGACCCTGAGTATCCCCAGGATCGCCTGGCCTACATGTTCGACGACAGCGGCATCGGTTTGCTGCTGACCCAGCAGCATTTGCTGGAGCAATTGCCGATCCCTGACGGGCTGCGCAGCCTGGTGCTGGACCTGCCGGACGCCGGGCCGCACCCAGGCCGTGAGAGCAATCCGGACGTCGCGGTCCATGGTGAAAACCTCGCGTATGTGATCTACACCTCCGGTTCCACCGGCAAACCCAAGGGCGCAGGCAATCGCCATTCGGCCCTGGTCAACCGGCTGTGCTGGATGCAGCAGGCCTACCAGCTCGATGCCACGGACAGCGTGCTGCAAAAAACGCCGTTCAGTTTCGACGTGTCGGTGTGGGAGTTCTTCTGGCCGCTGCTGACCGGCTCGACCCTGGTGGTGGCCGCGCCGGGCGTGCATCGCGACCCGACGCAACTGATCGAGTTGATCACCGCGCAGCGCATCACCACGCTGCACTTCGTGCCGTCGATGTTGCAGGCATTTGTGCAAGACCCTCAGGTGGCCGAATGCACCAGCCTGACGCGCATCGTTTGCAGCGGCGAAGCCCTGCCGGTGGATGCCCAGCAGCAGGTGTTCGCCAAACTGCCGAATGCCGGTCTCTACAACCTCTATGGCCCGACCGAGGCGGCCATCGACGTGACCCACTGGACCTGTGTCGAAGAGGGGCGCGACAGCGTGCCGATTGGCCAGCCGATTGCCAACCTGGGCACCTACATTCTCGATGATGAGCTGACGCCGGTGCCGGTGGGGGTGATTGGTGAGTTGTATCTGGCGGGCGAGGGCCTGGCCCGTGGTTACCATCGGCGCGCGGCGCTGACAGCCGAGCGCTTCGTGACCGGTCCCTTCGGCCACGGTCAGCGGCTGTATCGCACCGGTGACCTGGCGCGCTACCGCAGCGATGGCGTGATCGAATACGCCGGGCGCATGGACCATCAGGTGAAAATCCGTGGCCTGCGCATCGAACTGGGTGAAATCGAGGCGCGCCTGGCCGAGCATGACGAGGTGCGCGAAACCGTCGTCATCGCTCAGGACGGTAGCTTGCTGGTGGCCTACGTGGTGCCGGCACGCGCTGAACTGCTGAACGCCGATGACGCCGTTCGCCAGGCGTTGCAAGGCCGCCTCAAGAAACATTTGAGCCAGTCCTTGCCCGACTACATGGTGCCGCAGCACTGGGTGTGGCTGGAAAAGCTGCCGGTCAGCCCCAACGGCAAACTGGAGCGCAAGGCGCTGCCCAAAGCCGATATCAGCGCCAATCCCAAGGCCTACATCGCACCGATCACCGCCCTCGAACAGGCACTGGCCGCTATCTGGCAAAGCGTGCTCGGCCGCGAGCAAGTGGGTGTCAGTGACAACTTTTTCGAGCTGGGGGGCGATTCGATTATCTCCATCCAGGTGGTCAGCCGGGCGCGGCAGGCCGGGATCCATTTCAGCCCCAAGGATCTGTTCGTCCACCAGACCATCCAGGGGCTCGCCAGCGTGGCGACCCTGGGTGACAGCGGCCCCGGCATTGACCAGGGCCCGGTGACGGGGAATGCGCTGTTGCTGCCGTTCCAGCAATTGTTTTTCGAACAGGACATGGCCGAGCCCCATCACTGGAACCAGTCGGTGCTGCTCAAGGGGCTGCGACCGGTCCACGCCGGGCATCTGGAGCAGGCGTTGCAGGCCGTGGTGGCTCACCACGATGCCTTGCGCCTGGCCTTCGTGCGCGAGAACGACACCTGGGCCGCCCGCCATCAAACCCTCGCAGAGCAAGAAGCGGTTTGGCAGCGCTCACCGCTGTTGTGGACCGCCGAGGTGGCCGATGCCCTGGCGCTGGAACGCTTGGCCGAACAAGCCCAGCGCAGCCTGGAACTGGAAAGCGGCGCCTTGGTGCGCGGGGTATTGGCAAGCCTGGCCGATGGCAGCCAACGGTTGTTGCTGGTGATTCATCACCTGGTGGTGGACGGTGTGTCCTGGCGCATTTTGCTGGAAGACCTGCAACAGGCTTATGAACAACTGCAAGCCGGCCAGGCCCCGAAACTGCCGGCCAAGACCAGTGCCACCCAGGCCTGGGCGCAACGCTTGGAAACCCATGCCGGCAGCGCGGCGCTACAGGCGCAGATGGCTTATTGGCAAGGGCAGCTTGAGGGCGCTCGCAACGATTTGCCCTGTGACCGGCCTGAGGGTGAGTTGCGCAGGTGTCACGAGGCGCAGGTGCAGACGCGCCTGGACAAGAACCAGACTAAACGACTCTTGCAGCAAGCGCCGGCGGCCTACCGCACCCAGGTCAACGATCTGCTGTTGACGGCCCTGGCGCGGGTGATCGGTCGCTGGACCAGCGAGGCCTCGACCTTGATTCAGCTGGAGGGTCATGGCCGTGAGGCGCTGTTCGATGGCCTGGACCTGAGCCGCAGCGTTGGCTGGTTCACCAGCCTGTTCCCGCTGCGGCTGACCCCGGCGGCGACCCTTGAGGATTCGCTCAAGGCGATCAAGGAGCAACTGCGCGCGATACCCGACAAAGGGCTCGGCTTCGGTGTGCTGCGCTACCTGGGCGATGCGCAGACACGGCGCACCCTCGCGGCGCTGCCCATGCCACGCATCACCTTCAACTACCTGGGCCAGTTCGACAGCGGATTCAGCGATGACGCCGACGGGCTGTTTATCCCGGCCAGCGAACCGGCGGGCACCCCACAGAGCCCGCTGGCGCCGCTGGACAACTGGCTGACGCTCAACGGCAGCGTCTATGCGGGCGAGTTGAGCATCGACTGGACCTTCAGCACACAAATGTTCGATGAGTCGACGATCCAGCGGCTGGCCCTGGAATACGCTCAAGAGTTGCAGGCCTTGATCGAACACTGCTGCCAGACCCGGCACCAGGGCTTCACACCGTCGGACTTCCCGCTGGCCGGGTTGAACCAGGCCCAGCTGGACGCATTGCCCCTGACGCCGCGAGACGTCGAAGACATCTACCCGTTGTCGCCGATGCAGCAGGGCATGCTGTTCCATTCGCTGTATGAGCAACAGGCCGGTCACTACATCAACCAACTGCGGGTTGACGTCGAAGGTCTGGACGTCGAGCGCTTCCGCCAGGCCTGGCAGGCGGTCGTGGATGCCCATGAAGTGCTGCGCAGCAGTTTCGTCTGGGAGGGCGATTTCAAGCGGGCGCTGCAGGTCGTTCACAAGCAGATGGAGGTTGCGTTCCTGTTCCACGATGGATGCGCCGCCGCGGATCCATCCCTGGACCTGGACGCCCTGGCGTTGGCGCAGCGCCAGCAGGGTTTCGAGCTGGATGCGGCGCCGCTGTTGCGCTTGCTGGTGGTGCGCGTGGCAGAGGAGTGCTATCACCTGATCTACACCAGCCATCACATCCTGATGGACGGCTGGAGCAACTCGCAGTTGCTCGGCGAAGTGTTGCAACGCTACAGCGGTCAGGCACCGGCTCGGACATTCGGACGCTACCGGGACTACATCGACTGGTTGTCGCTCCAGGACCCACAGGCCAGCGAGCAATTCTGGACGGCGCAACTGGCCGAACTGGACGAGCCAACCCACCTTGCCGGAGCCTTCGCCCGGGATCATCGCGGCGAGGCAAGCGCCGGCCACGGCGAACACGAGCTGGTGCTCGATAGCCATGCCACGGCGCGGCTGCATGCCTTTGCCCGTGAGCAGAAAGTGACGGTCAACACACTGGTGCAAGCGGCCTGGCAGTTGTTGCTGCAACGTTGCACCGGGCAATCGGTGGTTGCCTTTGGCGCCACGGTGGCCGGACGTCCGGCGCATATCCCCGGCGTCGAGCAACAGATCGGTCTGTTCATCAACACCTTGCCGCTGGTTGGCAGCCCGCGGGCGGAGCAGCGCATCGGCCAATGGCTGCAAGAGGTCCAGGGGCGCAACCTGAGCCTGCGCGAGCACGAACACACGCCGCTGTTCGACATCCAGCGCTGGGCCGGGCAGGGCGGTGCGGCGCTGTTCGACACGTTGCTGGTGTTCGAGAACTATCCGGTGTCCCAGGCGTTGCAGCAGGGCGCCCCGGACACGTTGCGCTTCGGCGACGTGGCCAATCACGAACAAACCAACTATCCACTGACCCTGGCGGTGAACCTGGGTGACACGCTGTCGTTGCTCTTGAGCTACAGCCACGCCAGCTTCGCCCCAGACGACATTGCCGGTATCGGCCAGTCCCTGCGTTATCTCCTGGAGCAGATGGTGCTCGGCGGCGAGCGCTCGGTGGGGCAACTGTCGTTGCTCGATGCCGGACAGCAACGGGCCCAGCAGGCTTGGAACGCCACCGCGACGCCGTACCCGCTCGATCGCAGCGTGCAGCAGTTGATTGAAGCGCAGGTGGCCAAGACGCCTGATGCGTGTGCCCTGGTATGTGCCGGGCAACGGCTGAGCTATGCGGCCCTCAATGCCCAGGCCAACCAACTGGCCCATGTGCTGATGGAGCAGGGCGTCGGGCCAGATGTACTGGTGGGCATCGCCGTGGAGCGTTCGGTGGAAATGGTCGTCGGCCTGCTGGCGATCCTCAAGGCCGGTGGCGCCTATGTGCCGCTGGACCCTGAGTATCCACAGGATCGCCTGGCTTATATGTTTGAAGACAGCGGCATTGGTTTGTTGCTGACCCAGCGCCATTTGCTTGAACAGTTGCCGCTACCGGCGGGTCTGCGCAGCCTGGTGCTGGACCAGCCGGGCGACTGGCTGGCCGGCCGCAGCGAGGCCAATCCGCTGGTCGAGCTCCATGGTGAAAACCTCGCCTATGTGATCTATACCTCCGGCTCCACCGGCAAACCCAAGGGCGCGGGCAACCGGCATTCGGCCCTGGTCAACCGTTTGTGCTGGATGCAGGACGCCTATCGGCTGGACGCGAGCGACCGTGTACTGCAAAAAACACCGTTCAGTTTCGATGTGTCGGTCTGGGAGTTTTTCTGGCCACTGCTGACCGGTTCGACCCTGGTGATGGCGCCACCGGGGGCCCACCGCGATCCGGAACAACTGATCGAGCTGATCACCATGCAGCAGATCACCACCTTGCACTTCGTGCCTTCGATGTTGCAGGTGTTCATGCGAGACCCCGCGGTCGGCGGTTGCCAGAGCCTGACGCGGATTATTTGCAGCGGTGAAGCCTTGCCGGTGGACGCCCAGTTGCAGGTGTTCGCCAAGTTGCCGGCGGCCGGCCTGTACAACCTGTACGGCCCCACCGAAGCGGCCATCGACGTAACCCATTGGACCTGCGTGGACGAGGGCCGCGACGCGGTGCCGATCGGTCAGCCGATTGCCAACCTGAGTACGTTTATCCTCGACCACAACCTGGCGCCGTTGCCGGTGGGGGTGACGGGCGAGTTATACCTGGGCGGTGAAGGCCTGGCTCGCGGTTACCATGCTCGTCCGTCGTTGACGGCCGAGCGCTTCGTCACCAGCCCGTTCGGTGACGGTGCGCGTCTGTACCGTACCGGCGACTTGGCGCGCTACCGTGCCGACGGCGTCATCGAGTACGCCGGGCGCATGGACCATCAGGTGAAAATCCGTGGCCTGCGCATCGAACTGGGTGAAATCGAGGCGCGTCTGGCCGAACATGCCGAGGTCCGCGAAACCGTGGTGATCGCTCAGGACGGCACGCTGCTGGTGGGCTATGTGGTGCCGCAATCCCCTGCGTTGTTGAGCGCCGATGGCGGTATCGACCACGAATTCGAGCAGGCATTGAAAGCCCACTTGAGCCAGCATCTGCCGGACTACATGGTCCCGCAGCATTGGGTATTGCTCGAACGCATGCCGGTGAGCCCTAACGGCAAACTGGAACGCAAGGCGCTGCCTCGCTTCGATGCCAGCCAGCCGCAGCAAGGCTTCGTGGCGCCTGAAGGGGCGCTGGAGCAACAGATCGCCGGTGTCTGGCAAGAGGTGCTGGAGCTGGAGCAGGTCGGTCGCAACGATCATTTCTTCGAACGCGGCGGCCACTCGTTGCTGGCAACCCAGGCCGTCTCACGTTTGCGCAAGCTGACGGACTATCCGCTGAGTCTGCGTGACCTGTTCAATCATCCGCAGCTCAAGGCACTGGCGACGCTGATGGCCGGGAACGTGGAGGGTCAGGTTCGCGCGGGTGATTCCCGTGGGGTTCGGCTCAAGGCCCATGGGCCGCGGCGCTCGGCACCGCTGTCGCTGGTGCAGCGACGGTTGTGGATCGCCGAACAACTGTCCGGCGGCACGTCGGCCTATGGCATGCCCATGGCGCTGCGCCTGTGCGGTGGGTTGTCGGTGGAACACCTGATGAGCAGCTTTGCCGAAGTGGTGCGCCGCCATGACGTGCTCCGTACTGCGTATGTCCAGGACGAAGAAGGCGATCCGCTGGCGTTGATTGCCGATGAGGTGCAACTGGACTTCCCGCTGATCGACCTGTCCGATCTCTCACCCGCTGCCCAGCAGGAACAGGTGGTCCGGGCGACGCTGGAGAACGCACGTACTCCTATCGACCTGGAGCAGGCACCGCTGTTGCGCGGGCGGATCCTGCGCCTGGGGCCGAGCGAACATGTGTTGTTGTACGCCATGCATCACATCATCTTCGATGGCTGGTCGATGGGGCTGTTGGTCGACGAACTGGTGCAGGTCTATGAGGCGTCCCTCACCGGCAAACCGATGCCTTTGGCGCCCCTGGAGGTTCAGTACCAGGACTTCGCGCTGTGGCAGCAGGCGCTGGAAGAACAGGGCGTCCTGGCGCGTCAGGCCGAGTACTGGAAACACCGCCTCAGCGGCTACGAGGGACGCCTGAACCTGCCGCTGGACAACCCTCGGGGCCAGACCGCGTCCTATGACGGCGATGCGCTGCAGTTCCAGCTTTCCAGTGTCTTGACTGGGGCATTGCGGCGGTTATCCAGCGAGGCCGGGGTCACGCTGTACAGCACGCTGCTGGCGTCTTTCCAGGTGTTGTTGCATCGGGTCAGCGGTGCGCAAGACATGGTGCTCGGCGCCGACGTGGCCGGTCGCGAACAACCGGAGCTGGAGCGGCTGATTGGTTTCTTCGTCAACGTGCTGCCCCTGCGTTCGCACTTGGACGCCGAGGCCACGTTCGCCAGCTTCCTGGCGCACACCCAGGACAATCTGCTCGACGCGCTGGAGCATCAGGATCTGCCATTCGACCAGATTGTCGAAGCCTCGGGCGTAGCGCGACACAAGGGCATGAACCCACTGCTCCAGGTGTTGTTCGTGATGAACAACGTGCCGGTGCGCCCTCGGTCCATGGCGGGATTGAGCATGGAGTTCCTGCCGGCGCTGGAGACCCATTCTAAATTCGACATGGCGTTGTTCGTTGACGAAGAAGAAGGGCAATTGCGCGGTAATTGGCAATTCGCCACAACCTTGTTCGGACATGAGCGCATTCAGCACCTGATTCAGGCCTGGACGGCCCTGTTGGAACAGATCGTCGCTGATCAGGACATTCAATTGGGAGCTATCAGCATGCCAGTCGACCACTTGGCGGCAGCCGTCACGCCTGCCACCGTCCCAGGGCCCAAGGCCGACAAACTGGGCAAGTTTCTCAAGCGCTCCGTGACACCGCTCGCCAAGCCTCGTGCGGCGCGGGTGCGGGAATCATTGGTGGCTGCACCGCAACGTTTTCCCTTGATGCTGGAACCGGGTGAGCCCCATCTGGATGTCATCGAGTGGATTCAGCAGAACCGGCCGTTGATCGAGCAAAAGCTCGCTGAGCATGCGGGGGTTCTGTTCCGCGGTTTCGAACTGGATGGCATCCAGGGCTTTGAAGCGTTCGCCGAAGCCATCCAGCCAGGGCTTTATGGTCAGTACGGCGACCTGCCGAAGAAGGAGGGGGGCAAGAACACCTACCGTTCCACGCCGTACCCCGAGCGCAAGATGATTCTGTTCCACAACGAAAGCTCCCATCAGGACCGCTGGCCGCGCAAGCAGATGTTCTATTGCGAGCAGGCCGCGCCTGTGGGCGGGGCGACCCCGGTGGTGGATTGCCGCTTGATGTATGAAAGGTTGCCGGCGGACCTTCGCGAGAAGTTCGAAGACAAAGGCCTGCTCTATGTGCGCACCTTCACCGACAAACTCGATGTGTCGTGGCAGCACTTCTTCAAGACCGAGGACCGTCGCGAAGTCGAGGCCCGTTGCCGGGCGGGTGGCATTCAATGGCGCTGGCTCGATAACGATGAGTTGCAGACCCGCACGCCGGGGCCGGCGATCATCACCCACCCGATCACCGGGGAGAAGTCGTTCTTCAATCAGGTGCAATTGCACCACATCTATTGGCTGGACCCGGACGTGCGGCAAGACCTGCTGTCGATGTTCGGTCTCGAGCGCATGCCCCGGCATGTGTATTACGGCGACGGCACACCGATTGAAGATGAGGTGATGGCGCGCATCGGTGAGTTGTACGAAGCCTGCGCGGTGCGTTTCGACTGGCAGAAAGGCGATGTGATCCTGCTCGACAACATGTTGGTGGCCCACGCCCGCGATCCGTTCGAGGGGCCACGCAAGATCGTGGTCGCCATGGGCGATATGTATGAACGCAGCAGCCTTGAGCGTCCGTTGGCCGCCGGGCAAACCGCCCAGGGCGCACTCAATACCGAGGAAGCCGGAGCATGAACGAGGTCACGATGGACGCGCACAACCCGGGTTTTGCCCTGACACCCGAGCAACAAAGGACGCTCGAACAACTGCCCGGCACGGCGACCTGTGGCCAGGCCTTGCGCTGGCTGGACGTGGTCATTGACGGCGATCTCGATCCGCAGCGCTTGCAGGTGGCGTTCGATACGCAACTGGCACAGCAGCCGATGTTGCTGGCGCGGCTGGCCAAGGTACCCGGTTTCCACGGTTTGCGTCAGGCCGCCGTCGGTGCCACTCGCTTCCCGCTGACGGTGCAGTCGGGCGAGCAACGGGCCGAGGAGGTCCAGGCGCAGATCCAGGAATCGATGGGCCGCGCTTTTGTGGTTGGCGAATCGGAAAGCGTCCAGGCCGTGCTCTATCGCCTGGCGCCCCGGCAATGGCGACTGGTGCTGGGCATCGCCCGCTCCAGTGCCGATGCGCAGTCGCTGAATCTGCTGCTTGAACACATCCAGCAAACCTACGCGGGGGTTCAGGCAGAGGAAGACGAAGCACCGGGTGAGTTTGCCCAGTACCTGGAATGGCGCAGTGAAGTGGTGCTGGATGAAGACGCCGCCAGCGCACGAGCTTACTGGCGGCAACACTTGCAAGGGATGCAGGCAGACATCGCCACGCCATGGCTGGCGGCGCGCAGCACCAGCGGTGAGACAGGTGCCGCCGACAGCCACGTATCGCTGAGCCTGGAGCCGGCTCAACGCGAGGCTTTGCACAATCTGGCCGAGCAGCTTGGCCAGCCGCTGGCCACTGTGCTGCAAGGCGCCTGGTGGGTGTTGCTGGGGCGTTTGAGCGGGCTTGAGCAGGCCTTGGTCGGTGTGCGCCATGACTGCCGCGACGACTATGAATACTTCGCCAATGCCGTGGGTGTGTTCGAGAAAACCCTGCCGCTGTGCGTTTCGTTGCCTGCCACCGCGTCGTTCAGCGAGTGGTTGGACGAGCTGGCGGCGCGTCTTGAAGCCCATCGCACCTGGCAGGAATACTGGGCGCCGGATCTAGCGCCTGAAGCGGCGGGTCCGGCCTACGGCTTTACGCTGGGGCAGGCGAGCGCTAGCGGGAACAGTGGCGGTCTGAACTGGGCGGCCTCGGAGTCCGTGCATGTGCCGGCAGATCCGTTCGAGTTGCTGATGCAGGTTCAATTGAACGAGCGCCACGCCACGCTCAATCTGCATTACGCCAGTTCGCGTTATTCGTCAGCCTCGGCCAACGCGGTACTGGAACAGTACGGCGTGCTGTTGGCCTCGATCCTGGCCGCGCCCCACCGAGCACTCGCGCAGCTCAGCCTGCTCAGTCGCGCCCAGGAGCAGCGCTTGCTGGCGATCAATCCGCCGATGCAGGCTTTGGCGGATGGCCGTTATCTGCCGCAGCGCATCGCCGATCTGGCAACTCATACACCAGACGCCATCGCCCTGACCGACGCTCATCTGCAATTGAGCTACGGCCAGTTGCAGGCCCGGGTCGACAGTATGGCGCTAGGGCTCAAGCACCAAGGCGTGGGCGCCGGTTCGATTGTCGCGCTGGCGTTGCCGCGCTCGGCGGAGCTGGTGATTGCAATGCTGGCGAGCTGGCGGTTGGGGGCGGCGTATCTGCCACTGGATGTGCAGTGGCCCCAGGCGCGCCAGGCGTTGATGCTGGAACAGGCCGGCGCGGCACTGTTGCTCACCGATGCGGCGCATCTGCCGGCCTGGCAGGATCAACCGTATAAAGCCCTGACGGCGGCGCAGTTGAGTCAGTCGCCGGCGCCATTGCCAGCGCTCGCCACCCAAGGCCACGACATCGCTTATGTATTGTTTACGTCGGGCTCCACCGGTGTGCCCAAAGGCGTGGTGATCGAGCATCGGCAGTTGCGCAACTACACCGCCCAGGCCAGTCAGGCACTGGGACTTGCCCAGTGCGAAAACGTCGGTTTCAGTTCCACCGTAGCGGCGGACCTGGGCAACACCACGCTGTTTGGCGGGTTGTTCAATGGCGCGACCCTGCATGTGGCCAGCGATGAGCAGATGCAGGACGGCGCGTTGTTTGCCCAGTACCTGCAACAGCAGCAGATCGACTGCCTGAAGATCGTGCCGTCGCACCTTGCGGCGCTGCTCGACAGTGAACAGGCGACATTGCCGCGTACCCTGGTGCTGGGCGGCGAGCCGATTGCGGCGCCGTTGATCGAGCGCATCGCCCGCTTGCGCAGCGATTGCCGGGTGTTCAACCACTACGGGCCGACCGAAGCCACGGTCGGGGTGATGATTCATCCGTTGTCACTGCACGGCGCTGCCGACGATTGTTCGGCGCTGACCCAGGTGCTGGGCAACAACCAGGTCTACGTGCTGGACGCCGATCTGCGTGTGGCGCCGGTGGGTGTGCTGGGCGAGGTCTACCTGGGCGGCGCGCAGTTATGTCGGGGTTATCTGAATGCCCAGGCCGATGAGCAGGCGTTCATCCAGAGTCCGTTCGATCCGGCGCAGCGTTTGTATCGCAGCGGCGACCTGGCGCGTTATCGCGTGGACGGGGCGATCCAGTTGCACGGTCGGCGCGATCAGCAGGTCAAGGTGCGCGGGTTCCGCATTGAACTGGCAGAGATCGAGGCCGAGCTTCTGCGCCTGCCCCAGGTGGCCGAAGCACTGGTGCTGCCGGCGGCATCGGCCGAGCAGGGGCTGTTGGCCTTTGTCGTGGCGCAGCAGGGGCTGTCGGCGGGCTTGCTGGACGCTGTGCGTGCTGAGCTGGGCGCACGCCTGCCCAGTGTGATGGTTCCACAGCGCCTGCAATTGATCGAACAGTTCCCGCGCCTGGCCAACGGCAAGATCGATCGCAAGGCGCTGCAACAGTGGGCGGATGTGGCGGCGGATGACCAAGACGCTGCACCGCGCGATGCGCTGGAGCAATTGCTCGCCGCACGCATGGCGCAATTGCTTGGGCTGGAACGACTGGGCATCGACCGCGATTTCTTCGCCGCCGGTGGGCATTCGTTGCTGGTGATCAAGTTGGTGGCCGGTATTCGCAAGTTGTTGCAGTGCGACATTCATCCGGGGCTGGTCTTCGATCATCCGACCGTGGCGTCGTTGGCACTGGCCTTGCGGGCAGTGGAGAGCAGCCCGGGGCAGTTGGAAAAAATCGCCCAGGTGCGCCTGCGCATGGACGCGATGAGCCCCGAGGAAAAGGCACTGCTGACCGAACAGGCTCGCCAGATGCAAGCCGCCAAGGCTGCGCAAGGCAGCTGATATGGCATGAACAAAAGGCCGCCGCCTAAACAGCGGCGGCCTTTTTTTTATTATTTTTCGTAAATGATAAATAAACTCATTCCGGTTTTTTGCAGGTGCTGCGTCTTACTTAGGTATGTGGACAAATCGGGTCGAGCAGGACGCCCAGGCACCGGGTTTGTTCAGTAAAGATTTCGCCGTCGTCCAGCCGAATGACCGCGCCCGGGGAGGGGCCGGTCGGCCACGCACCGACACATTGCCCCGAGGCAATCGACCGTGCGGGGTCTCTTGTGCTGGCGAGCGGCGGGCCCTTCGGCCCCAGGGACTTTTTACCTTTACCAATAATAGAGAGCACGATGTCATCCATTCATGAGTTGAAACCTCTGTTCAAGGCACTCGTCATGTCCCGCGGTCTGCGTTCGCGTCGGGTGTTGACCGGGCTGGGGCTGGTTTGTGTACTGCCACTCAGCGCTCAGGTGATGGCGCAAGACGTCAGTATCAACATTCCTGCGCAACCGCTGCCGCAGGCATTGCAAGCGTTCGGTCAGCAGACCAACCAGCAAGTGATCTACAACGCCGACGAGATGGCTGGCCTGAAAAGCAATCGCGTCAGCGGCAAGATGACCCCGCAGGCGGCCATCGCCGAATTGCTCAAGGGCACCGGCGTGCGCTACAGCGTCGAGGGCAACACCCTGATGCTGGTACGCGGTTCCGCCACTGAAGGCCTCGAGCTGGGCGCGACCACCATCAGTACACAGGAATTGGGCGCGACGACCGAGGGCAGCCACTCATACACCAGCAATGCTGTGACCATTGGCAAGGGCACCCACACCCTCAAGGAAATTCCCCAGTCGGTCACCGTGATGACGCGCAAGCAGATGGATGACCAGAACCTGGTCAGCCTCAAGGACGCCGTCAACCAGACCACCGGCATCGTCGGCCTGCAGGGCGTCGGCCAAGGCATGATCCTGTCGTCACGCGGTTTCCAGATCGACGATTGGCAGTACGACGGCGTGCCGATCCTGCGTAACAACTATTCGCTGGGTAACTGGGCGACCCAGGACCTGATCTTCTTCGACCGCCTGGAAATCATGCGCGGCGCCGCTGGCCTGCTGCAAGGCACTGGCAGCCCCGGTGGTGCCGTCAACCTGGTGCGCAAGCGTGGCCAGAGCGCACCGACCGTGACCCTGACCGGCAAGGCCGGCTCCTGGGATCACTACGGCCTGCAACTGGATGCTGGCGGCCCGCTGAACGACGCCGGCAATATCCGCGGCCGCGTCGTCATCGACGAAGACCAGAGCAACTCGTTTGTCGACCATGCGTGGAACAAGACCCACTCGCTGTACGGTGCGTTGGACGTCGACCTGAGCGAAGACACCACCCTGGGCTTCGCGATCAGTCAATCCAACGGTGAATCGCGCGGCAACATCCGCGGCCTGCCACGTTACGCTGACGGTTCGATGCCGGACGTGTCGCGTTCGACCTACACGGGTGCGCGCTGGAACCGTTCAGAAATCGATGTCACCACCTACTACACCGACCTGGAGCATCGCTTCAACGAGGACTGGGCGCTCAAGGTGGGGGCCGTGTACATGACAGAGGACAACCAGGCGAAAAACCAGCGAGTGCAAAGGAATGGCGGCCTCTTGGCTGATGGCAGTGGCGTGCAATATGCCGATTTCCTGACTGATTTCCAGTCCACGAAGTCTGGTCTCGACATGAACCTGAACGGCAAGTTCGAAGCCTTGTCGATGGAGCAGGAAGTCATGCTGGGCGGCAACTTCTCTCAGTTGGAGACGGATGATCGCTACGCCCGTACATTCAACAGCACCAGCGACTCTATCTTCGATCTGAACAATGACCGTCCAGACATCAGCTACGAGAGTCTGATCGCTGCGGGCGGTCAGGGCACCCTTAGTAAGTACGATATTCGCCAGAAGGGCGTGTACGGCACTTGGCGTGTCAAGCCGGTCGACGACCTGACGCTGGTGCTGGGTTCCCGGGTCAGTTGGTATGACTCCAGCTACAAGTCGAAAATCGAAAAGTCCACCGGTATCACACGCGTCGACCCAAGCATCACAACTGAAACCGGGGTGGTCACGCCCTACGGCGGTATCATCTATGACCTGAGCCGTGAGTGGGCGGTGTACGCCAGCTACACCGACATATTCCAGCCGCAAACCGAACACGATACCAGCGGTACGGTGCTCAAGCCCATCGTCGGCACCAACTACGAAGTTGGCCTCAAGGGTGAGTTGATGGACGGTCGGGTCAATACCTCCCTGGCGATCTTCCGTTACGACCACGAAAACCGTGCCATCGACGACAGCTCTAACCCGGCGTGTGTTAACTCGGACTGCTCGGCAGCCTCGGGGAAAGTGCGCAGCCAGGGTTTCGATGCCGAAATCAGTGGTGAAGTGATAGACAACCTGCAGTTGTTCGCGGGCTACACCTACAACACCACCAAGTACCTGGAGGACCCGGAAAAGGAAGGTCGTATCTACAGTACCTGGACGCCGAAACACATGCTGCGTGTGTGGGGTAACTACCAGTTCACCGGTGACTGGAGCCGTGTCAGCACCGGCTTGGGCTTCACCACCCAAAGCCACACGATGGTTTATGACTATGACCGTGAAATCCCGGGTTACACCGTATGGAATGCCCGCGTCGGCTACCAGCTGACGCCGGAAATCGCCTTGGCGGTCAATGCCAATAACCTGTTCGATAAGACGTACTTAACGTCGGCTTACAACCAGCTCAATGGCAACAACAACTTTGGTGATCCGCGTAACCTGATGTTCTCTGTGAAGTACACTCCGGAGTTCTGATTCTCGCGGGAATGAAATAGACGCTGTCTTGTGCGTACTGTTGTTTGTTTAAGGAAACGGCGCTTTTTCCGGGTAGGGGAAGCGTCGTTTTCTTTTGGGTTGGATTGGAGTGGATTGGGGGCATATCCGTTGCTGCGGTAACGGCCACTTATGGTTCCGCTCTTACAGCGGGTCACTTTCGAAAAGCGCGAAAGTAACCAAAGCGCTTCTGCCCCACCACTCGGTGCCGAGCCTAGGCGAGGCACCGAGTGGTGGGGCAAAGCGTTTTTGGTTACTTTTGGCTGGTCCGGCTCCCGGCTCTTCCAAAAGTGACCCGCTGTAAGAGCGGAACCGCCAGTGGCCGTTACCGAAGAAACGGATATACACACCAACGTTCGGGGAACACAAAACCGGCTGTCGGCGCTATTGCTCCTATGCCGTGCTGCCCAGAAAAGCCTCAACCAGCGAATCAAGCAACCCATCATCAAAGATCATACCGCGGTGACGCAACGGCGAGCGCACCGAGCATTGCAGCTCCCCGGTCAGGCTGTAACCCTTGATCAAGCCCTCGCAGAACGCCAATTCGTCCGGCGTTTTTTCCGCCTGGGTCCACCAGCAACTAGGGCGTACCCGTACCGGTTTGAAGCTGAACCCGTCAAAAGCTTCCAGCAACCGATCATGCACCGAGAACGCCTGGGCGTTCATGACTTCATCCTTGACGCTCTGCACGATTGACAGCAAGTCGCCGCGCCCCGGCTCGATCTGGCGGGTGGCCCATTCATGGAAAGCCTGGACCGTGCTGTCGGGGTGTTCTTGTCGGTAGGCCGCCGTGCGTTCGGTGAGGGTCGGGAACAGCAGGTCGAAATATTCGATGGCCTCAAGCAGATCCTGGGAGGCCGGATCGGCGGGTTCATCGTCTGGCAAATGCCGATGACGCGACAAGGTGGCCGGGTACAGGTGTTCAGGAATCGTGCTGTCCACCAGCCCGAGGAAGCTGACGGTGTGGCCCTGGCTTTCCAGCGTCGCTGCGATGTCCAGCGCAATGGTCCCGCCCAACGACCAGCCCATCAGGTAATACGGGCCTTGAGGTTGGGCCGTGACGATTTCCCGGCTGTAATCGGCAATCATCTCGCGCCAGGCATCGGGGTTCGCCTGGGGTTCGCTGAAACCACGGTGCATGACGCCGCTGACGCGCGCCCGGTGATTGAGTTTGCGTGCCAGGGGCTGGTAACAGAACACGATGCCCCCGCTGGGGTGCAGGCAAAACAACTGCGGCGCATTGGCGGGAGCGTTGTTCAAGGGGACCAGGCATTGGGTCTGCTCCCGATGATTTTGCGCAATGAACAGCGCCAGCTGCGCGACGCTCGGATTGGCCAGCAACGCTTGCAGGCGCACGCTGATGTTCAGGCGTGCCTTGAGGTTGGCAATTAGCTCGATCGCCAGGATCGAATGCCCGCCCAGTTCAAAGAAGCTGTCGTTGATGCCCACGCGCTCAACCCTGAGGGATTGTTGCCAGAGCTGCGCCAGCGCCTGTTCCAATGGCGTACGCGGCGCCACGTAATCGGCATGCCGGAGAGCGGTATCAGGTTCCGGCAAGGCCTTGCGGTCGAGCTTGCCATTGGCATTGAGCGGCCAGTGATCGATGAACAGCAGGTGACTGGGCACCATGTAGTCCGGCAACTGCGCTTTGAGGGCGGCCAACAGACCTTCGCGTAACTCGGCCGTGGACGCTTGCGCGGCAATCACGTAAGCGACCAGTTGCAGGCCGGTCGGGCCTTCATGGGTCAACACGACGCAATCCTGGACCGCAGGCAGTGTTTGCAGACGTGCCTGGATTTCCCCCAGTTCGATGCGGAAACCGCGGATCTTGACCTGATGATCCAGGCGCCCGATGTATTCGATGCTGCCGTCGCTGCGGTAGCGTGCCAGGTCGCCGGTGCGATACAGGCGGCCACCCGGCAGCGGATCGAACGGGTCGGGGATAAAGCGGCTGGCGGTCAGGTCGGCGCGCTGGTGGTAACCACGGGCCAGACCGGCTCGGCCGACATACAACTCACCGATGCAACCCTTGGGCACCGGGTTCAGGTGGGCGTCGAGCAAATACCAGGACAGGTCGACGATGGGCTGGCCGATAGGGCTCGCGGCCTCGCTGTGCAAGTCAGCGATCGACAGCGGCCGCCAGGTGACGTGGACCGTCGTTTCGGTGATGCCATACATATTGATCAAGTGAGGCGACTGGTCGCCGAAGCGTTCGAACCAGGGGCGCAAGCTCTGCACGTCAATCGCTTCGCCGCCAAAAATGACTTGGCGCAACCGGTGGGCCAGAGGTTGGTCAGGCGCGCAGGCGACCTGCAGCAACGCCTTGAACGCCGAGGGCGTCTGGTTGAGCACCGTGACGTTTTCCTGGCAAACCAGGGCGTAGAAATCCTGGGGTGAACGGCTCACGGCGTGGGGCACGATGACCAGTCGGCCGCCGTGCAGCAGCGCGCCAAAAATCTCCCACACGGAAAAGTCGAAGGCATAGGAATGGAACAGGCACCAGACGTCCTGATGATCGAAGCCGAACCAGCGGTCAGTGGCCTGGAACAATCGGCTGACATTGTGGTGAGCCAGCAAGGCGCCTTTGGGTTGGCCGGTCGAGCCTGAGGTGTAGATCACATACGCCAGGTTATCCGGGTGCATCGGCACATCCGGGTTGTGCTCGGGATAGCCGCCATCGGCCTCGGCTGGGTCGAGCAACAGGCAGTTGATGTCGGCGGGCAACGCCAGGGATTCACGCAGATGAGCCTGGGTCAGGATCTGCGTCACGCCGCTGTCCTCGATCATGTAAGCCAGGCGATCGGCGGGGTAGGCCGGGTCCAGCGGCACGTAGGCGCCACCGGCCTTGAGAATCGCCAGCAGACCAATGATCATCTGCGGCGTACGCTCGGCGGCGATGCCGACCAGCACGTCGGGTCCGACACCTTGCTCGATCAGCCGATGGGCCAGTCGATTGGCCTGGCGGTTGAGCTCGGCATAGCTCATGTGCTGCCCTTCAAAGGTCAGGGCTATGGCCTCACCGGTCGCGGCGGCATGGGTTTCGATCAACTGGTGCAAGCAGTGTTCACGGGGCAGTTGGGTCGGCTGGCGGTTCCAGTCGTGCAGGGTGTGCTGGCGTTCATCAGCACTGAGCAATTGCAGTTCGCCGAGGGCGCGTTCAGGCGTCTCGATCAGGCCCCGCATCAGGTTTTGCCAGTGGCCGGCCATGCGCTCGATGGTTTCAGTGCGGTAGAGATCACGGCTGTATTCGAACGTCGCCAGTATCTGCTGCTGTGAATAGTCGACATCCAGCGCCAAGTCGAACTTGGCCTGGCTGTCGCCCGTATCGAGAAACTCCAGGGCCAGTTCGCCTTTGGGCGAGATCGGCTGGGCCGGTGAGCCGGTGCGCCAGTTGAACAAGACCTGGAACAAGCCCTGTGCGCCGGGACGTTGCAGTTGATCGAGGATCAGCTCCAGCGGGTAGTCGGCATGTTCCAGGGCGGCGAGGGACTGGGCGCGCAAACTGCGCAGAAAATCCAACGCGCTATGGGTTGAGTCGATCCGCGTTCGATACACCTGGCTGCTGACGAAGAACCCCACCAGGTCCTGGCTTTCATGGCTGTTGCGGTTGGCGTTGGGCACGCCGACGGTGAAATCGTCCTGGTTACTGTAGCGGCCCAGCAGCAGTTGCCAGGCTCCCAGCGCCACCACGAAAGGCGTAAGCCCCTGGCGTTGGCAGAACGTGTCGAGGGCCTGGGTCTCTGCGGGGGCAAGCGTCACGTGCACGCGTCCGGTCCGGTGTTGCTGGCTTGCGGTGCGGGGGAAGTCCAGGGGCAATTCCAACGTGGGCAGGTCGTGGCCCAGGTAGTGACGCCAGTATTCGCCGCTGCGCCGGCAGGCCGTGCTTTGCAAATACTCGCCTCGCTGGTGGGTGGCGTAGTCGGCGTATTGCATGGGCAACGGCGGCAGCGGTGACGAGTCACCAAGCAAGGCCCGGGCATAGGCCTGGGTCATGTCCTGCATGAGGATCGTGTTGGACCAGGCATCGGAGACGATGTGATGCATGTTGAGCAGCAGCACATGTTCATCGCTGTCCAGCCTGAGCAGCGTTGCCCGCATCAGCGGCGCGCAGCTGAGATCGAACGGTTGCCGGGCGTGCAGCTCAATGCGCTGTGAGAGCGCCATGGCACGCGTCGGGTGGTCGAGGGCGCGGAGGTCCTCCCGGTGCAGGGTGAGGCAGGCGTGACGCTCGACCACCTGGACCGGCGCAGCGTCGATGTCATTGAACGCGGTGCGCAGGATGTCGTGTCGGTCGATGACCCGATTCAGCGCCTGTTCCAGGGCGTCGGCATTGAGCTCGCCCGTCAGGCGCAGGGCGCGTGGCAGGTTGTAGGCCGAGCGGGTTGGGTCACGCTGGTGCTCCAGCCACAGGCGTTGCTGGGCGAAAGACAAGGGCGCGCGGTCCAGCCTGCTGCTGGATCTGGTTTGCCCGTCGCGAGCGATATCCTCCAGCAGCAGCGTCAGCAGATCATCATCTAGCAGTTCGTTCATGGTGTTCTCGCGGTAAGCAGCATGGCGTCGGACGGGCTCAGGCAAACGCCGCCGGAGCTTTTTCACTGATGACCTGACCGGCCTGCATCCGCACCAGTTGATCGGCGATGTCGAAATAGCGGTCGTCGTGGGAAATGACGATGATGGTTTTGCCCAGCGCCTTCAGTTCCGGCAGCAGTTCGGTGTAGAACACGCGGCGGAACAGCGGATCCTGGTCGGCGGCCCATTCGTCGAACACCAGCACTGGGCGCTCCTCAATCCAGGCGTTGAGCAACGCCAGGCGTTTGCGCTGGCCGGTGGAGAGATCGGTGGTGCTGAAGGCGCCGTCCTGAATGCTGACCTTATGGGCGATTTCCAGACGCTCCAGGTAGCGGTTGGTGTCTTTGGGCACCTGCTGGTCGCCCTGGACCAGCTCATCGAACAGGTAGTAGTCGGCAAAAATCGTGGTGAACAATTGGCGATAATCGTCCCGCTGCGCGGCCCTTACCGGCGCGCCGTCCAGGAGGATTTCGCCGCCCTGGGGGAAGTAGAGACCCAGCAGCAATTTGATCAGCGTGGTCTTGCCGCCACCGTTCTCGCCGACGATGAACACAATGTCACCTTGGGCGATGGACAGGTTGACCGGTCCCAGGGCGAAGGGTTGGCTGCCTTCGACCACCGGGAAGGCGTAGTGCACATCACGCAGTTCAAGCTGCCGGAGCGTCGGCTTGGCAACGCTCTTGTCGTCTAGCAGCAGGTGCGGCTCCGGTGAGGAAAACTGCTCGTCAAGCTCGGCAATGCGCTGGAAGGCAATGTGTGCCCGGCTGATCACCGGCAAGGTCATCACCAGGTATTCCAGCGGGCCCTTCATGTACAGCAGCACCAGCACGAAACCGCTGAGCACGGCTTTATCCGTGCCCAGCCACAGCGATTGCAGGGCCAGGACCAGGCCAATGACCACAAAAAACAGCATCGAGCCGAAGGTCTTGGCCACCACGAAGGTGTTGACCGAACGGATGTTGGTTTCGCAGATGTAATCGGCGGTCGCTTCGATGCGCTGTCTGAACATGCGTTGGCGACGTGGGCGATGAATGCGCAGTTCCTTGGCCCCGGCGGCGATGGCGCCGTAGTGTTTTTGCAGCGCGTCTTCGGCCTCGCGGGCGGCTTCGAAACCCCTGATGCCATGGGCCCGCGCCAGGTACTGCACGACCGTGCCGATCACCAGGGCCACCAGCAGCAGCAAGAACATCGGCAGTGACAGGTAGGCCAGGTAACCCAGGCAACCGAGGGTGACCGTGAAGGCAATGGCCAGCGGGGCGAAAGAAAAGGCGAAGTCGCTGACGGTGTTGACGTCGTGGGTCAACACCGGGATGAGCCGATGGCTGCGATAGCGTTCGATCTGCTCGATGGGCGCCAGCAAGACTTTCTTGCCCAGGGATTTACGCAGCTCGGCGATGATGTTCTGCCCGACATGGTTGGTGCCGATGTCGGAAAGAATCGAGGTCAACAGCGCCGCCGCGCAAAGCCCGGCGAACGTCGCCAGCACCTGGGGTGTGGGCGCTGTGGCGGCGTTCAGGGCGTCGTTGATGGTTGCCAGCAGGGCGGTGATGCTCAGGCCGCCCAGCATGCCCAAGAGGATGGAGCCTACGACAATCAGCCGGAAGGGTTTGAGCAGGCTGAACAGTTCATTGATCACCCCGCGTGTTGGTTGGCTCATGGAGGTTTCCCTGCTTGATGAAAAGGTCGAAGGCCATCGCGGGTGGTTGCCGGGAGGGCTTTAGGGCGCAGGCGCGCTGGATTGGGTTGTGCCCATCTTTAGAACGATTGGAGGGGAGGGGAATTTATCCTGTGGGAGCAAGGCTTGCCCGCGATGAAGGCGATGCGGTTCTCTGTGGAATCGAGGTGTCTGCATCGCGAGCAAGCTTTGCTCCCACATGGGGCCGTGCTGTGTTCGGCCTACATATCCCGCGCCACCCGAAAACCGATCCAGTCGCCGCGATCACTTGGCACCAAGGCGTTGCGGTTGCCGGAGCGGGAGAACACCGGTGCCTCGCCCCAGTCGTTGCCGCGGATGCGCTTGAACTCGCACTTGCCGGTCAGCCAGGCGCTGCCGTCGCTGGGGGCGCCCACGTAGTTTTCGTTGTAGCAGTCGGCGGTCCATTCGTAGATGTTGCCGTGCATGTCGTACACGCCAAAGGCATTGGGCGCGAAGCTGCCGGCCGGTGCGGTGAAGTTGTAGCCGTCGGCCGCGCCGTAGGTGTTGGCGTGTTGGGCGATGCTGTATTCCTTGCCCTCGTCGAACGGGAAGGGGAACGGGCCGGTGCTGCCGCCGCGCGCCGCGTACTCGCGCAGGGATTCGCTGACCAACCGGTAGTGCTTGCCGGTTTTTTTCGACAACCACGCCACGTAAGCGTTGGCCTCGGCGAAATCCATGCACACCGCCGGGTGCCGGTCGGTGTATTGCTTGCGCGGGTCGCTGCCCTGATAGTCGGGGATGCCGGCCTTACAGGCGCGGCCGGGGCGCTTGTCGCCATCGGGCATCTGGTAACCGGTATCGTGCAGGTAGGCGAACCATTCGCCCTTCAAGACTTGGAAGCGGCTGATCGCCAGTGGCTTGGCGAACGTCACCGGGTGCATCGGCCCCTCGTCGGGCTCGCGGCCCACTTCGTCTTCCGGGGTGCCCATCTGGAAGGTGCCGGTGGGCAGCACGACCATTTCCGGGCAGTCCTTGCAGTCGCGAAAAACCTGGCCCGGTTGCGAGGCCTGGGCGCCGGAGGGCAGCAGGGCGGCGAGGGCCAGTGCGGGGAGTAGCGTCAAGGAAAAACTGTTCATCCATTTCTCTCGATAAAATCAGGTTCAGAGTGTCTTGCTCAGCAAGCCCATGAAGCGGTCGATCTCGGCTTCGGTGTTGAGCAACCCCGGCGCAGTGCGGATCACCGGCCCAGCGTCGCGATGCACGGCGTCGGCGATCACGCGGTTCTTCATCAGGTAGCTGGCGATCTCATCGCTGTCGCGACCCTTGACCCGGAAGAAGGTGAAACCTGCTGACAGGTCCGGGCTCAGGGGCGTGACCAGCTCGATCTGCGGCTGTGCCACCAGCTGTTTTTTCAGGTGGGTGTTGAGGGCATGAATGCGCGCCTGCACCTCGGCCTTGCCCAGTTGCAGGTGCAGCTTGAACGCTTCGTCCGCCGCCCAGCGATGCTCGAAGGCGTGGTAACCGCCGGGCGTCATGGTGGTGGAAAACGCCGTGGCTTCGGAGAAGGTCGGAATGATCGGTGTGACGTACTTGACCTCTTCGCTGCGGCTGCACACCAGGCCGGTGCCCCGTGGGCCGAACATCCATTTGTGAGTGCCGGCGATGAAGAAGTCGCAATTCATCGCCGGGAAGCTCAGGTCTTCAACGCCGAAACCGTGCACGCCGTCCACCACGTAAATGATCCGTTGCTCCTCGCTGCGGCCCAGGTTGTGCTTGTCCACCAGCGCGCCGATCTTGTCGATCGGCAGCTTCACGCCGCTGCCCGAATGCACCCAGGTCATGCCCAGCACCCGGGTCTCGGGGCGGATGTTGCGCTCGATGGCGGTGAGGATTTGCTCGTGGCTGGCGTCGTGGGCGTTTTCGAACAGCTTGATCTTGCGCACCCGGGTGCCGTCCCGTTGGGTGCGCAGCTCAAGAATGGTGTGGGTGGCGTAATGTTCGTGGGCGGTGGTGAGGATTTCCTGATCGGCCGCCACATGGACGCCGCCGTAGATCATCGCCAGACCCTCGGTGGTGCTGCCGGTGAGAGCGATCTGTTTCGGGTTCGCTTGCAGGTAACGCCCGGCCCAGGTTCGCACGTTTTCCTCGCGTTCCTCGGTGACGCCCAGGTCCCAGTCCATCAACAGCCCGGGGTTTTGATCCAGGGCCGCGCGGTGCTTTTCGATGGCTTCGCGCACCGGGCGCGGGTGGGTGGTGACCAGGAAATTGGAGAAGTGCAGGTAGTCGGGGTCCTGGTCGAACAGCGTGCGCAATTGCGCCCATTTGTTGCGGGGCAATGGCGGCAGCGAGTCGGCGCTGGCAGTGGTGGGAAGGCTTGCGGCCAGAGGCAGGCCGGCGACAAGGATCCCGGCTTGCTTCAGAAAGGTACGGCGTTCATTCATGGCTGGACAGCCTTCTGGTTCGAGGCCAATGCGGGTTTTGCGGCTTGCTGGACCTGATCCCATACCCGCAGGAAATTGCCGCCCCACAGTTTGGCGATGTCGGCTTCGGAGTAGCCACGGGTCAGCAGTTCGGCGGTGACGTTGCGAATGTCGCCGACGTTCTCCCAGCCTTTGACGCCGCCGCCTTCGTTGAAGTCGGAGCTGATGCCGACGTGGTCGATGCCGATCTTGCGCACGGTGTAATCGATGGCATCGCCCAGGTCCTTGAGGCTGGCCTTGGGTTCTTCCTCCAGAATGGCGTAGAGCTGGCTGGCGTACTGGCCGAACTTCTGTTCCGGCCAGGCGGCAATGATCGGGTCGCCGGGCATCAGCGCCATCGCCAGGTTCGGCAACGGCGGCAGGTCGAAACGTTCGCGCAGGGCGTTGAGTTTGTCCTGGGTCTTTTGCGTCAGTGGGCGCAGGTACTGGGAGAAACCAACGATCTGCACCACGCCGCCGCTGGCCTTGATCAGCTGCATTTCCTTGTCGCTGAGGTTGCGCGGGATATCCACCATGGCCCGTGGCGCCGAATGGGAAGCCACCAGCGGTGTGCGGCTCAGTTGCGCGACTTGCTCCAGGGCCGGGGTCGACATTTGCGAGACGTCGATGATCACGCCCAGGTCGTTCAGGCGCGTCACGGCCTGCTTGCCAATTTCCGACAGGCCGCCGAGGGCGTCGGGCGAGTCGTTGAAGAACGGCAGCGGGCGCGAGGAGTCGGCCCAGTCGTTGTTGCCGATGTAGCTGAAGCCGAACATGCGCATGCCGCGCGCCGTCCACAGGTCCAGTAGGCTCAGGTCGTGTCCCAGCGGGTAGGCGTTGAGCATGCTGATGAAAATCGCGAACTTGCCTTCGCCGTGCAGGCGCCGGAAATCATCCGGGGTGTAGGCGATGGCGACCTGGTTGGGAAAGTCCCGGACCAGGCCGGTGATGATCTTGTAGCGCACCTCCTGCTGGTTGCGCGCCTCTTCGACGAAACCGGCGGTGGGCTTGTGCGGGGCGTTGAGGCCGTTCCAGATCTCGGGCCAGCCGAACACCGTCAGCGCCGCGCCGGAGAGCTGCCCGCGATTGGCTTTCACCAGGTCGAACTGGCCGCTGCCGTCCTTGTCGGCTTCATTGCCGGCGGTGCCGAAATCCAGCGGCACGGTGATGTGGCTGTCGAAGGACAGCAGGTGCTCGTGCAGCTCCTTGGCCTCTTTCATCACCTTGACCGGGTAGCCGGGGTTGTCCCGCCACCAATGGTCCCAGGCCGCCAGGCCGCCACCCACGGCCAGCGCCAGGGCCAGGGGCACACCGATGAAAAGAGCCTTTTTCGAACGTGGTGTTGTCATTGCCGATCTCAGTCAGGTTCGCCTTGGAAGGACAGGCGCAGGGGCCTTTGCTATCTGGGGAGAACGAGTGATCGGCGGGGAAATTTAGGCGTTCTCAAGGCCGCCATCGCGAGCAAGCTTTGCTCCCACAGGTGGGCGTGTTGCAAATTCCCTGTGGGAGCAAAGCTTGTTCGCGAGGCGACCTTTCAGCTAACCAGTCTCTACCGAATGTACCCAGTTCCAATGTGGGAGCGGGCTTGCTCGCGAAGGCGACCTTAAAGCCAACCGCCCTCTTGCGGATGTCCCCAGATCAAGCTGTGTATGCCGAGCCTTTAAATTTGTCCCCCCACCCCTCGTTCTAGCTTGGATAAAGCCCGCTCCAGGGCCGAACACAGGTAAGGCAATGACGATTTCTCGACGATGGTTCATGGCAGGCCTGGCGCTGACCGGTGCCGCCGTGCCTGCGGTGTATTACGGGCATCGCGAACTGACCCGGCCGGACCCCACCATCACCCCCGGCGAGGCCTCGTTCGATGTGGCCGACGTGGCGGGCCAGCGCCGGGCCGATACGCTGCGGGGAATCTGGAGCATCCGTTTCACCGGGCGTGATGCCGGCCTCGACGGCTTGCCCCAGGACGATCTGCAAGTGCTCCTCGATATCGGCCACAAGGGCCGTGGCCTAGTGGGTTACCTCGACACCGCCGAACGCCTGCGTGCCGGGGATGAACCCCGTTATCGGGTGTTGGGGGATTTGGCCGGCACCGACCCGAAGCAACTGAGCTGGCGCTTGATCGGCGCCCAGGCCTCGGGTGGCGCGCCGGACTATGAGTTCACCATGACCCTGGACGAAGTCTGGGCCGGTTTCGGCAATGCCGGCAGCGCGACCCTCAGCGGCCGTGTGTCGCGGCTGGACCGTCCGTTGGCCCTGTCGGAACTCGACAACCAATTCATCGCCCGCAAGCAACCGTTTCCCGAAGCCCGGGAACGCACGCCCCTGAGCCCGGCGTTGCTGGCCTGGCTGGTGTCGCCCGAGCATCGGTTGTTCCACCAGCTCTGGCATGCCTCGCGGGACAAATGGCACACCCTGGACGAGGACAAACGCAACGCCCTGCGCGGCATCGGTTGGCAGCCCGGCCCACGGGATCAGGAACGCGACGCCCGCGGCCCGCGCAAGGATCGCAACGGCTCGGGCATCGACTTCTTTTTCATGCACCGGCACATGCTTGGCACCGCGCGTTCGTTCCAGCCGCTGCCATCATGGCCGCGCTTTCCGTTGCCGCAACCGGAGCTGGAGCGTGATCGCCAGGGGTTCGCCCGCTATTTCGACAACCACGACGGCACCGCCTTGCCGCCCACCTGGCTGGCCGATGGCGACGAGCAATACGCTCAGTGGGTCAGCGACATCAAGACCGCCGAGACCTACCACAGCAATTTCCAGGTCTGGGAATCGCGCTACCGCGACCCGCGCTACCTGGCGAAATTGACCCTGGGCCAGTTCGGCTCGGAAGTGGAACTGGGCCTGCACGACTGGCTGCACATGCGCTGGGCCTCGGTGCCGCGCGATCCATCCAACGGTTACCCGGTGCCGTTCGCCCGCGACCCGGACGATTTCGCCGCACGCTGGTATGCCCCGGAAAACGACTTCCTCGGCGATCCGTTTTCCTCCCACGTGAGCCCGGTGTTCTGGGCCTTCCACGGCTGGATCGACGACCGCCTCGAAGACTGGTACCGCGCTCACGAACGCTTCCACCCGGGCGAAGTGAGCCGGCTAAAGGTCAACGGTGTACCCTGGTTCGCCCCGGGCCGCTGGGTGGAAATCGCCGACCCCTGGCTGGGCCCGGACACCCACGGCTGCAGCACCACGCCGGGGCTGCAGGTCGGACGCTCGGTGGAAATGGATCCGGAAACCATGAAACTGGCGTTGCGCATCACCTTCGGCAGCGACGACAAAAAGCTCTCCGAACTGTTCCGCCGCGTGCCGCAACGACCTTGGTATGCGCGCAATCTCAAATCCAAGCCGGTTTAACTCTATCCGGCTGGATGCACACTCTTGTGGCGAGGGATTTATCTGTGGCGAGGGAGCAAGCTCCCTCGCCACAGGTTTCACTTGGCTTGAGATTTGTTGTGAAGGTTTTATCGCGGCGCGGCGATGTCCAGGGCGCGGTTCGCCAGCAACTCACTCAGCTCGACCATCTGTTGGATCCCCAGGGCAAAACTTCGTCGCGTGCCTTCCAAATCAAATGCCAGTTCGTTGGCCATGACATTGACCGAAGCCAGGGTTTCGCTGAGGTTGGCCAGCAGGCATTCCAGGTCCGCACCTTCCGCCACGGTGAACAACTGGCCCGGCGGTGGAATGGGGTTTTCAGATTTGGGGTCGAGGTAAAAGGCGAGGGCACGGTCGGCGGCTTCGTTGAGTTTTTTTGAATCGTCTTCGGGGGGATTTGGAGTGATCTTGAACATGGTGCAGCTCCTGATTATTCAAAGGGCGCTGCCAGACATCACTTGCAGATGATGGGGTGGCAGCTATGCGCGGGTCTGCAAGACCGGGAAACCAGGAACCCGGCAGACCCGAAGGTCTCCCGCACACAGCCGCCATGAAACGAACACGAACGTGTCGATTGGCTTCGGCTATGCGCCTGGTATTCGTCGGGCTTGCAGACCCGATCACTGATGAGCAGTGACGGGGAACAAGTTATCGACGGGGTGCCAGGCGCACAAGCCGGCGGATTCTGGCGCAGTTGTAGGTAACGGCGCAAGGCAACGTAGCCTCGCTCGAGAGTCCTACATGACCGGATAAACAGAATCAAAGCCGAACACCCTTTATGAAGAGGGGAGTTATCTGTGGCGAGGGAGCAAGCTCCCTCGCCATGATGTCACTTGGCTTTAGCCTTACATCACTTCCCAACCCCCACCCAACGCCCTATACAACGCCACACTCGCCTGCACCCGCGCCAGTCTCAATTGCACGTTCATGTCCTGGGCGGCATACAGCGTGCGCTGGGTTTCCAGCACCGTGAGCAAATCTTCAGCCCCGGCCTGGTAGCGGCTCTGGGCGAGGTCGAAGGCGGTCTGGGCCTGGTGCAGTTCTTCGGCTTGCCACTGCCGTTGCTGGTCCAGACCGTGGATGCTGTTCAGGGCTTTTTCGACGTCGGCGAAGCCGTTGATGATGGCGGCGCGGTAGAGTTCCAGCAGTTCTTCCTGGCGCGCGGTGGCTCGGTCGCGTTCGGCGCTCAGGCGGCCGTTGTTGAAGATTGGCGCGGCCAAGCCGGCGGTGAGGTTGTAGAAGTTGTTGCGCAGCAACTGGTCGGCGATGTCGGCGCCAGTGCCCAGGCTCAGGCCCAGGGTGACGGAGGGCAACATGGCGGCGCGGGCCACGGTGATGTCGGCCTGGGCGGCGCTGAGGCGGGCTTCGGCGGCGGCGATGTCCGGGCGGCGGCGCAGCAGCTCGCTGGGGACGCCGGCGTCGATGGACGGCCAGTGCAAGCGGTCGAAGTTTTCAGCGTCGAGCCTGACCGATTGCACCGGTTGCCCCAGCAGCGCCGCCAGGGTGATCAAGGCGTCCCGGGCTTGTTGCTGCACCTGGGGCAATCGGCGTTGCTGGGCTGCCACCAGGCTTTTCTGCTGGGACAGTTCCAGGGCCGTGGCGCTGCCGGCGTCGTAGCGGGTCTGCACCAGGTCAAGCACGCGTTGGGCGTTGGCCAGGTTCAGTTCGGCGATGCGCTGTTGTTCGTTCAGGGACAGTGCCTGGGTGTAGCTATTGGCGACGCTGCTGAGCAAGGTCAACTCCACCGTCGCGCGGTCGAACTGGCTGGCCGAGAGCGTGCTCAGTGCACTGTCCCGGGCCGCCCGTTTGCCGCCCCAGAAATCCAGCTCATAGCTGGCACTGAGGTTGGCGTCGTAGTAATCGATGGTGCGGTTGTTCCGATCCACGTCCAGCTGGCTGTAGCCCTTGCCCCGCAACAACTCCTGGCGATTGCCGTTGAGCCCGGCCCTGATTTCCGGCAGCAGTGGCGCGCCGGCAATGACGGCACTGGCCTGGGCCTGGCGCACCCGGGCCATGGCGGCGGCGAGGTCGTGGCTGTCCAGGCGCGCTTGTTCGATCAGCCGGTTCAATTGCGGGCTGCCGAACTGCGTCCACCATTGCTGGTTATCTGCCCGAGTGCTGGGGGTATCGAGGTTTTGCCAGGCCGCTGGCGGCTGGATGCCGCTGTCCGGGGCCGGCAACGGGCTGGCGCAGGCTGCCAGTAACAGGCCGGTCGCCAGGAGGGTCAAGTGCGCTTTCATAGGATGAGGTTCATTCACTGGTGAGGGCCGCGACCGGGTCGAGGCGGGCGGCCTTGCGGGCCGGCATGAAACCGAAGACGACGCCGGTGACCAGGGCGCAGCCGAAGGCGCCGAACACCGCCAGCCACTCGAACGCCACGGCGATCTTGCCCAGCAGCAAGGCGCCGCCCACCAGCAGGGCCAGGCCGATACCGGCCAGCCCGCCGACCACCGAGAGCATCACCGCCTCGGTGAGAAACTGGCGCAGGATGTCGCGCTGGCGAGCGCCGGTGGCCATGCGGATACCGATCTCACGGGTCCGTTCGCGCACGGTCATGAGCATGATGTTCATCACCCCGATGCCACCCACCAGCAGCGAAATCGCGGCGATGGCGCCGAGCATCAGCGACAGCGTGCCCTGGGTGCGCGCTTCGGCCTGGATCATTGCGGCGTTGTTGGTCAGTTCGAAATCCTGCTTGCCGTCGTGCAGGCGCAACAGCGTTCGGGAGACGGCTTGTTCGGCTTGCTTGACCTTGCCCGCGTCCTTGGCGGCGATCACCACGTACTCGGGATGACGACTGCCGAACAGTCGCACGCTGGCGGCGGAGTAGGGCACGGCGATGCGGTTGTCGGCGTCCGAATCCCCGGAGCTGGCGCCTTTTTCCGCCAGTACGCCGACCACCTGGAACGGCATGTTCTCGATCAGGATGTAGCGGCCGATGGGGTCGGCGACATCCTTGAACAGTTTCTGCCGGACCTTGTGACCGATCACCGCGACTGCGGCCGCGTTGCGCTCATCGGCCTCGCTGAAGTAATGGCCCTGGACCACCGGCCAATTGAAAATGAGCGGGAAGTTCGTATCGTTGCCGCCCACGTAGCTGGTGTGGTCGAGGTTGCCGAAGCGCACGCTGGCTTCGGCGCCGTTGACCGGCATGACCCGCTGCACTTCGGGCAGGGCGGCGAGGGCGGCCAGGTCATCGTCGCGGATGATGCCCTTGGCGGCGCGAGGGCTTGGGGCAGCGCCGTTGAGGTAGATGATGTTGGAGCCAAAGGCGCCCATCTGGGCCATGACCTGGCGCTTGCTGCCTTCGCCCACCGCCAGCATCACCACCACCGAGGCCACGCCGATGATGATGCCGAGCAAGGTCAGGGCGGTGCGGAAACGGTTTATCCACATCACCCGCCACGCCGCCTGCACCGCGTCGAGCAACTCGCCTTTCCAGGCACCGGTGTGTTCGCTGCCGGCGCTCAGGCGCTGGCGCAGGTCCACGGCCTGCAATGCCTTGGGGTTGGCCTGTGGGGTGGCGGGTACAGGGCCGGCGCTGTCGCTGATGATCTGCCCGTCGCGGATTTCGATGATGCGCTTGGCCCGGGCCGCCACCTCGCGGTCGTGGGTGATCAGGATCACGACGTGGCCCTGGCTCGCCAGTTCGTCGAGCAAGGCCATGACCTCGATGCCGCTCTGGCTGTCGAGGGCGCCGGTGGGTTCGTCGGCGAGGATGATGTGGCCGCCGTTCATCAGGGCCCGGGCAATCGACACCCGTTGCTGCTGGCCGCCGGACAATTGATGCGGGCGGTTGCCAGTGCGGCTGGCCAGGCCCAGGCGTGCGAGCAGGGCACTGGCGCGGGCATGGCGTTCGGCGGCGGAGGTGCCGGCGTAGATGGCCGGCATCTCGACGTTTTCCTGGGCCGTGCCCGAAGGGATCAGGTGATAGCCCTGGAACACGAACCCGAAGGCCTCGCGCCGCAGCCAGGCCAATTCATCGCTGCCCAGATGGGCGACGTCTTCACCGGCGAAACGGTACTCGCCGCTGGTGGGGCGGTCGAGGCAACCGAGGATGTTCATCAGGGTCGATTTGCCGGAGCCGGACGCGCCGACAATCGCCAGGAATTCCCCGGCATGAATGGATAAATCGATGCCGCGCAGCACCTCCACCCGAGGGCTGTCGCCACCGCCGTAGGCCTTGCGAATGTCCCGCAGTTCGATCAGGGGCGTGTTCATTCAGCCTCCACTGCCGACAGCCGGGTCGATCAGCACCCGCTCGCCCTCATTCAGGCCGTCGACGATCTGGGTGCGCAGTCGATCGCTGACGCCGGTGCGCACGGTCCGTGGCTGAACCTCGCCGTTCTCGGCCAGCACCTGCACTTGGCCGGTGTTGTCTTGCAACGCGGCGCTGGGCACGGTCAGTACGTCGTGGGCCTGGGCGGCGACGAAAAACACCTGGGCGGTCATGTCGGTCATCAGGGCGCGGTCGGCGTTGTCGACGTCGAGCAACACGGTGTAGAGCACCACCCGTTCGCTGCCACTGCGCCCGCCCGTGGGGCTGCCGCCCTGGCTGGCCTCCAGCGGCCGTGGCGGCACCGGCAGGATCTGCCGAACGGTGCTGCTCCAGCGCCGGGCGCCGCCGGCCAGGGTGGTGAAGTAGGCGGTCATGCCCGGTTTGACGTGGCCGATGTCGGCTTCCGAGACTTCGGCCCAGACGGTCATGGGGGATAGACGGGCGATGCGCAGGATCAACGGGGTTTGCTGCTGGGCGTTGAGGGTCTGGCCTTCCCGGGCACCGACGGCGACCACGGTGCCGCTCATCGGCGCGTAGATGCGCGTGTAACCCAACTCGGCCTCGTCGCTGCGCAAGCTGGCCTGGGCTTGGCGGATCTGCGCCTGGAACATGTCGATGCGTGCCTGGGTCGCCCGTACCTCGGCCTGGGCGGTCTGTACATCTTCCTCGCGGGTGGCGCCGCCGGCCTTGAGTTGCTGCTGGCGGCGGAATTTCTGCTGGGCCAGGTCGTGTTGGGCGCGCTGTTCCTGAAGCTGGGCCTTGAGGTTTTCAATGGAGAAGCGGCCGGCGTCGAGCCTGGCCTTTTGCGTGGACGGGTCGATTTCCACCAGGAGCTGGCCCTCGCGAACCTCGTCACCGGCTTCCACATGAATCTTCTGGATCTGCCCGGAGGCCTGGGCGCCCACGTCCACATAACGCCGTGGTTGCAGGGTGCCCAGGGCGGTGACGCTGTTTTCGATATCGCCACGGGTGACGGGTGCGGTGACCAGGGATTCACGGCTCGGTGCCACCGCTTGCCAGGTGGCGAAGGCCACGGCTGGAAGCAGGGCGAAGGTTAAAAGCCAGGCGCGTCGGGTAGGGCGGGGACGTTTCATGCAGGGTTCCGGCCGGAGGTGTCGGGCCCGTTCCATGAAGGGCAGGGACGGGAGGCTGTCTTGGTAAACGAGCGCTCCGGACGGGAATTTACTGGTGTGAAACACTTGGTAGCAGGTTGGGAAAATCAGTTGAAACGCCACAGACCCCTGTGGCGAGGGAGCAAGCTCCCTCGCCACAAAAGCGGTGCCTGGCGCCTACTTATCTGAATGAATCAGGCCGGATACAAACGAAAGCTTTAAATCTATATGAGAATTACTATAAATTACGCGATTGAATCTGCCACCATCGTGCCATTGCCTGTTTCCAGGCATGTCGAGTGGGCACAGGGATAGCTGTCGCAGCCATTGCGCACGGGAGTCATGTTGGAAAACTACTATCGCGAGCTGGTGTGTTTCCTGAACGCCAGGCTAGGCAACCGCCAGGCGGCCGAGGATGTGGTGCATGACGCCTATGTACGGGTGCTGGAGCGTGCCAGTGACACCCCCATCGAACAGCCCCGGGCGTTCCTGTACCGCACCGCGTTGAATCTGGTGATCGATGGGCATCGGCGCAATACCCTGCGCCAGGTCGAATCCCTGGATGTGCTGGACAGCGAAGAGCGCTTTTTCACACCGTCGCCCCACACCAGCCTCGACCATGGCCAGCGCCTGGACATGCTGCAACGTGCCCTGGCCGAGTTGCCACCGCTGTGCCGCGAGAGTTTCCTGTTGCGCAAGCTCGAAGGCCTGTCCCACCCGCAAATCGCCGAGCGCCTGGGCATTTCCCGGGCGTTGGTGGAAAAACACATCGTCAACGCCATGAAGCACTGCCGCGTTCGGGTGCGACAGTGGGACGCGCAATAATCGACCCACGCTGATCGCATCGCGGTAAATTTTTTTTCATTGTCCTCGTTCCTCTCAACAGACGACTTGCCGGCCCCACAAACGCTGGGCAGGTTCCCCAGGTTTTTCGCGCCCTGTTGCGGGGCTTCTCCAGAGGACACTGGACATGACACAGGCAATTGCATCGCCCGTCGTTCACGACTTGATCGGCATCGGCTTCGGCCCCTCGAACCTGGCGCTGGCCATCGCGCTGCAGGAGCGGGGCCCGGTCCAGGGCGAACTGGATGCGCTGTTTCTCGACAAACAGGCCGACTATCGCTGGCACGGCAACACCCTGGTGACCCAGAGTGAGTTGCAGATCTCCTTCCTCAAGGACCTGGTGACCCTGCGCAACCCCACCAGCCCTTATTCGTTCGTCAATTACCTCAAGCACCATGGTCGCCTGGTGGACTTCATCAACCTCGGCACCTTCTACCCGTGCCGCATGGAGTACAACGACTACCTGCGCTGGGTCGCCGCACAGTTCGCCGGGCAGAGCCGCTACGGTGAAGAAGTGCTGCGCATCGAACCGGTGCTGCACAACCAGCAGGTCGAAGCCCTGCGGGTGATTTCCCGCAATGCCCAGGGCGAAGAGTTCGTGCGCACCACCCGTTCGGTGGTGGTCAGTGCCGGCGGTACACCACGTATTCCCGAGGCGTTCAAGGCCTTCAAGGATGACGGCCGGGTGTTCCACCATTCCCAGTACCTGGAGCGCATGACGACCCAGCCGTGCGTGAGCGGCCAGCCGATGAACATCGCCATCATCGGTGGCGGCCAGAGCGCGGCGGAAGCCTTCATCGACCTCAATGACAGCTTCCCTTCGGTGCAGGTCGACATGATCCTGCGCGGCTCGGCCCTCAAGCCGGCGGACGACAGCCCGTTCGTCAACGAAGTGTTTTCGCCGGAATTCACCGACCTGGTGTTCCAGCAACCCCACAGCGAGCGCGAGCGCCTGGTCAACGAATACCACAACACCAACTATTCGGTGGTGGACATCGACTTGATCGAACGCATCTACGGGATTTTCTATCGCCAGAAAGTCTCCGGCGTGGCGCGGCATGCGTTCCGCACCCTGACCACGGTGGAGAAAGCCACGGCCACCGACGCCGGGGTGGAACTGACGGTGCGCAACAACGCCACCGGCGAACTGACCGTGCGCCGCTATGACGCGGTGGTGCTGGCCACCGGTTACGAACGGCAGATGCACCGCACACTGTTGAGCCCGCTTGCGCAATACCTGGGGGATTTCGAGGTGGACCGCAACTACAAGTTGATCACCGACGAGCGCTGCAAGGCGGCGATCTACATGCAGGGCTTCTGCCAGGCCAGCCATGGCCTGAGCGACACCTTGCTGTCGATCCTGCCGGTGCGTGCCGATGAGATCGCCGGCTCGTTGTATGAGCACGGGAAAAACCGTGGGCAGGCTCGTGCGGTGCGAGATGTGCTGTTGGCCGCTGTATAGGCCAGAGCCGCGCTGCAAAAACCATGTGGGAGCGGGCTTGCTCGCGAAGGCGGTGTATCAGCTAGAAATATATTGACTGACCCACCGCTTTCGCGAGCAAGCCCGCTCCCACAGTTCCGGACCCTGAATGGGGGCCTGGGCAACTCGCAGGAAATTCCTCAGAAACTTCCTACACTCACTGCACGCCTCCCGCTGTTTGAAAGGCTCGGTTCGCTGTTCCCTCGTATTGGCAGTCTGAACCCATCAGCCGGTCACCCTGACTTATGGTGAAGTCGGTGGTGCGCCGGGCCGATTACGCCAAGCGAAACAACTTGATCGAGATGATGCTTTTACGCACAGGCCTGGCGGCGCTGTTGCTGGGCTCATTGAGTGTGGCGCCACAGGCTGGTGCGGCACCCGAGACGCTGCAGGTGCTCGGGCGTTCCCATGCGAGCGACTATTCGGTGTCTCTGGACGAAGCCGATTGGACCTGGCTGCGTCAAAAGGGCACGTTGTTGCTGGGCGCCTCGGCGCCGGATGATCCACCTTTCGGCATCACCGGCAATGGCCGCGACTATGAAGGCCTGACCGCCGACTATGCCCAGTTGCTCGGGCAGTTGCTGCACGTCAACGTGCAGGTGCAGCGCTACCCGTCCCGTGCCGAATCGCTCCAGGCCCTGCGCAGCGGTGAGGTTGACCTGCTCGGCACCGCCAACGGCTTTGAAGCCAGCGACCCGGCCTTGGCGATGTCCCAGGCCTACGCCGATGACCTGCCGACCCTCGTGGCCCGCATCGACGACAGCCAGGACTTGCCCGCGGACTTGGCGGACAAACGGGTGGCGATGCTTTATCACTATTTGCCGCCGGAGACGGTCGAGGCGTTCTATCCCGATGCCTCCCTGCAGTTGTACCCCTCGACCCTGAGCGCCATCGGCGCCGTGGCGTTCGGTCAGGCCGACGTCTATCTGGGAGACTCGATCAGTGCCAATTACCTGATCAGCAAGAATTACCTGAACAATATCCAACTGGCGGATTTCTCCCGCATGGAAGTGCAGCCGTTCGCCTTTGCGCTCAGGCGCGACAATGGGCGCCTGTTAACCGTGGTCAACGCGGCGCTGCAAGCCATTCCCGCGGGCGAACGCATGAGCATCCTGCGCCGCTGGAGCGCTGGCGGCGCGAGCATGCCGGGTCAGCAGGCGCTGCATTTCAGCGTCAAGGAACAACGTTGGCTGGATACCCATCCGCGGATCAAGGTCGCGATCAACGAAAACTTCCTGCCGCTGACGTTCATCGATGAACAGGGCCATTTGCGCGGCATCAGCGCCGATGTGCTGGCCCGGATCAGCTTGCGCACCGGGTTGAAGTTCGATGTGCAGCGCGGCGACTCGATTGACGAGCTGATCGGGCAGATCGAGAGTGGCGAGGCTGACGTTTTGGCGACTGCCATACCCAGCACCGAACTTGAAGACGAGTTGCGCTTTACCCGACCGTACCTGACGAACCCGTTCGTGCTGGTGGTGCCCGCTCGGGCCAAGGTCCCGCTGACCCTGGACCAGATGGCCGGCAAGCGCCTGGCGCTGGTGCGTGGCAACGTACTACGCGAGTTCCTGCTCGAGCAGTTTCCTCGCGTGCAGTTGGTGGTCGCGCAGAATACCGCCGACGCCATGGCCATGGTCGCCGCAGGCACGGCGGACGGTGCGATCAATCCACTGATCAGCGCCCGCTACCTGATCTCCCGCCAGTACCGCGACACGTTGCAAGTCACCAGTACCGTGGGCACCTTGCCGGCGCGGGTTGCCCTGGCGACGAATCGAGGAGCCTTGGAGCTTTACTCGATTCTGGACAAGGCGCTGCTGAGCATTTCCCCCGAAGAAATGGACGAGCTGACCAACCGCTGGCGCAGTGAAGTGGTGATCGATGACAGCTACTGGCTGCGCAACCGCACGACCATCATCCAAGGGTTCGCCGTCGCCGCGTTGCTGTTGCTGGTGACGTTGGCGTGGGTGTTTTATCTGCGGCGGCTGCTGGAGCAGTTGCGGGTGGCCAAGGAGCGCGCCGACGACGCCAATCGGGCCAAGACCACCTTCGTGGCGACCATGAGCCATGAAATCCGCACGCCCATGAATGCGGTGATCGGCATGCTGGAGCTGGCGATGAAAAAGGCCGACCAGGGTGTCGTGGATCGGTTTGCCATCGAAGTCGCTTCGGGCGCCGCCCACGGCATGCTGGACTTGATCGGCGACATCCTCGACATCGCCCGCATCGAATCGGGCAAGCTGTCCCTGGCGCCGGAGCGAGCCAATCTGCGGGCTCTGATCGAGTCGCTGGCGCGGATTTTCGAAGGCCTGGCCCGACAGAAGTACCTGCGTCTGCAATTGGATCTGGATGCTGCGAGCGATCGCGATGTGTTGATCGACCCGTTGCGTTTCAAGCAGGTCGTGTCGAACCTGTTGAGCAATGCCATCAAGTTCACTGACCAGGGGGAAGTGCGCCTGATTGTACGGGCCCAAGCCCGTGACAATGAGCGTCTGGGAGTCTGTCTGCGGGTCGAGGACACCGGCTGCGGTATTTCCCTGGAGGATCAGCGGCGGCTGTTCAGCCCTTTTACCCAGGCCAGCCATAACACTCAGTCGGCGCGCAGTGGTTCCGGGCTGGGGCTGGTGATCAGCCGCACCTTGTGCGAAATGATGGGCGGCACCCTGGCGCTGAGCAGCGTGCCGGGGGAGGGCACGCAGATTGAAGTCCTGCTGAGCCTGCCTGTGTTCGACGCCTTGGCAGAAGCGCCGCCGGCAGAGATCGAAGCGCTGCTGCCGGGCCGGGTGCTGAACATCCTGGTGGTCGATGACTACCCGGCCAACCGCCTGCTGCTGTCCCAACAACTGGGCTACCTGGGGCATCGCGTCGAGGATGCCGAGGACGGTGTTCAAGGCTTGCATGCCTGGCGCGGGGATCACTTTGATGTGGTCATCACCGACTGCAACATGCCGTTGATGAGCGGCTACGAACTGGCCCGGAACATTCGCGCCGAGGAGCGCGCCCAAGGTTTGTCGCCGGGTGTGATCCTGGGATTCACCGCCAACGCCCAGCCCGAGGAAAAGCAACACTGCGCCGAAGCTGGAATGGACGATTGCCTGTTCAAACCCATCAGCCTCAGGCAGCTCAGCACGCGTCTGGCGTCGATCATGCCGAATGCCTCGCCGTCCACCGACGGCATCGACTTGACCAGCCTCGAACAACTGACTGGCGGCGATACCGCCTCGATCAAAAGCCTCTTGGAAGAGCTGGTCAGTAGCAATGCCGAAGATGAAACACGACTGCTGCGCTTGTTCGCCCAGCACGATGTGCCTGGATTGGCGGACCTGGCGCATCGAATCAAGGGCGGGGCGCGGATTATCCAGGCGCAACGCCTGATCGTTGCCTGCGAAACCCTGGAAGACGCCTGCCGCGGGGGCGATGAATCGCTGCTCGCCGACGCCGTGGAGAAGCTGCGCCAGGCCATGGAACACTTGGCTCAATACCTGAAGAACCATGTGGCAAGGGGATAACCCGCGTTTGGTGGGAGCAAGGCTTGCCCGCGATGAAGACGATTCGGTGTTGCAGGGATCGAGATGCATGTTTCGCGAGCAAGCTTTGCTCCCACATAAATCCCCTCGCCACAGGGACAGCATTCGGCTCTGGTTTTCCTCGGTTGATCGGGATGACGCTTTTCCTTCTTCTTTTTCGGATTAGTCCTACAGCGTCTCACAAAAGCTTCCTCTAGCCTGACGCCCCAGCTTCATACCTGTCGCGTTGCTCCTGGAAGCCTGCCATGCCGAATAAAACACTACGTATCCTGATTGCCGACACACAGCATTATCATCGGATGAAACTTGAACGCCTGTTCAATCAACTGGGCTATTTCCGAATCGCCCCCGTGAGTGATGTGCAGGAGTTGCTGGCGCTGGTGGAGTACGGCAGCGAACCCTTCGACCTGGTTGTCGTCCATGCCGGGCTGGCGAACGGGGCGTTGGACCTGCACGATTTCATGCTCGATAACCCCCAGGTTCGCTACGCAATGATCTACGACGCTCAGCAGGTCGGCCTGTCTGCTGTGCGTCGATCAAACCTGTATCTGAACGATGCTCAACTGCCTGACCTCACTTCATTGGGACGCCTGATGGAGCGGGTTGATCCCCCGGTCAGCGAGTCACTGCAACCTTGGACGCGTCCCCTCAGGCAGGGGCGCGGAGGTTGATTCACCGTTGGTCTACACTGTCGAACCTGACAGGTGGCACCGCTTGGCGCTTGTGCAAAAGTCCGGTGCAGGCATGGCATCGACGCCGTTTGTATTGACCTGGGGAACTGCCTTGAAAGACGTATTGATCGTGGATGACCACCCTGTCATACGAGGAGCATTGCGGCTCATTTGCCAGAATGAAGGGTTCACCCGCGTCAGGGATGCCAGCGGCACCGCCGATGCCAGGGCCCTCATCAAGGAAGGTACGCCAGACCTGGTGATCCTCGACCTGGTGATGAACGGTTTCGATGGCCTGGACCTGTTGGTCTGGATCATCGCCCAGTTTCCTGAGTGTGGCGTGCTGGTGTTCACTTCCCAGGATGCGCAGCACTTCTGCAATCGTTGCATCTCGGCCGGCGCCAGGGGCTTTGTGACCAAGAAAAGCGACTTGAAGGAGCTGATCAAGGCCATTCATGCGTTGAAGTCCGGTTACGCCTATTTTCCGCAAATGTCCGTCAGGCTGGATTTTCAACAGCGCTCCGAACAGCAGGCGCTGGAGAGCCTCTCCACCCGCGAGCTATCCATTCTGCGCATGCTGTCCATGGGCATGCGCGGCAAGGACATCGCCGAAAACCTGTTCCTGAGTCCAAAAACCGTCAGCACCTACAAGACCCGCCTGTTGGAAAAGCTTGGATTGAAATCGTTGGTGGGGCTGTCGGAGTTCTCCAAGCGCAATCATCTGTGACGCCACTTGTGGGAGCGAGCAAGCCCGCTCCCACCGGTTTCGTTTTATCGTTCCCTGGATAGAACGCTAAGGCCGGTTTTTGCAGTCTAGTGCTCTAAAGGTGTCGGTTTTATTCTGTGTCCATTAATCGCAATACCCGATTTGGAGACACAGCATGAAAAACATCATCGGCCTCTACACCAGCCCACGGCCCCATTGGGTCGGCGACGGTTTTCCGGTCCGCACGCTGTTTTCCTACGACAACCTGGGCAAGCACATCAGCCCGTTCCTGCTGCTGGATCACGCGGCCCCCAGCGAATTCACACCCACTACCGAGCGCCGGGGCGTCGGCCAACACCCGCATCGCGGCTTCGAAACCGTGACCATCGTCTATCAGGGCGAACTGGAACACCGGGATTCCACCGGCAGCGGCGGCAAGATCGGCCCTGGCGATGTGCAATGGATGACCGCCGCGTCGGGGATCATCCACGAAGAGTTCCACTCCGAAGCCTTTGCCCGCCAGGGTGGGTTCATGGAGATGGTCCAACTGTGGGTCAACCTGCCGGCCAAGGACAAAATGACCCCGGCCGGCTACCAGACGATCCTCAAGGGCGACATTCCGAACATCGCCCTGAAGGACAACGCCGGCAGCCTGCGCCTGATTGCCGGGACCTTCGAAGGGCAGCACGGCCCCGCGAAGACCTTCACGCCCATCGACGTCTGGGACATCCGCCTGAATGCCGGGAAAAACCTCACCCTCGACCTGCATGAAGGTCACAACACCGCCTTGGTGGTGCTGCGCGGCTCGGTCCAGGCCAATGGCCGCGAGCGGGTCGAGGCCGGGCAGCTGGCGCTGTTCGACCGCGCCGGCGACCAATTGAGCCTGCAAGCCAATAACGATGCAGTGGTGCTACTGCTCAGCGGCGAGCCCATCGACGAACCCATCGTCGGCCATGGTCCGTTCGTGATGAACAGCGAGCAGGAAATCCACCAGGCCTTCAACGATTTTCACGCCGGGCGCTTTGGGCGGATGGATGACTGAGGCGACACAATCCCTGTGGGAGCGAGCTTGCTCGCGATAGCGGTCTGGCAGTCGATGCATCATTGATTGATACACCGCCATCGCGAGCAAGCTCGCTCCCACAAGGTTTTTGTGGTGAGCTCCACGCCGTGTTCAATCTGTGCCAATCTTCGCCAATGGCCTTTCTGGAGCTGTGCCGATGCTGTCTCTGATCTCCGAGCACCCGCTGCTCTGTGCCCTGGTGTTGCTTGTGCTCGACCTACTGATGTGGCGCCTGGTCAGTGCGGATCGGACCTATTGGAAAATCGGCGCACGGCTGCTGATTTTTTCGTTGTTCAGCGTGCTGCTGTTCAACGAAGGACTCAACCCCATGCAGCCGGCGCAGTGGGTCGACGATGTGCCACGCCACCTCGCGGCCACCGGCTTGCAGATCGCCTGGTGGTTGTTCGCCGCGCGGACCCTGACGGTGATGATCGGCGCGGCGATGATGCAGCGGGTCGGCCATACCGGGCGACTGTTGCAGGATTTGCTGGGCGCGGTGATTTTTCTGATCGCGGTCATCGCGGCACTGGCTTATGTGCTGGACCTGCCGGTCAAGGGGGTGCTGGCGACCTCCGGCGCGATGGCGATCATCGTCGGCCTGGCTTTGCAGAGCACCCTCAGCGACGTGTTCTCCGGGATCGTGCTCAACACCACCAAGCCTTATCAGCTCGATGACTGGATTTCCATCGATGGCACCGAAGGCCGGGTCACCGACATCGACTGGCGGGCCACGCGACTGCAGACTGCCCAGGGCAGCATGGCGGTGATTCCCAACTCACTGGCGGCCAAGGCCAAGGTCATCAATTTCAGCCGGCCCAGCGATGTCCATGGCTTGTCCATCAGCGTCCAGGTCAGCCCTCATGCGCGACCCCAAACAGTGATCGATGCCCTGGAGCGGGCCATGATCGGCTGTCGTACCTTGCTCACCAACCCGGCACCCTGTGTGACGCTCAAAAGCAGCGGTAGCGGCGGGGCCGAATACGAGATCAGCGGGTTCGTCGCCTCCAGGGCCCAGAAACGCGAGGTGCGCAACCAGCTGTTCGACCTGGCTTTCCGGCATTTGCAGGCATCGGGTGTGAGCCTGCTGTCCACCAGCGAAAGTGCCACGGCCAATGGAGCGTCGCGGCCCCGGGCGTTGCTGGAAAGCTCGAACATTTTCTCCACCTTGCGCCAGGATGAAAAGGAAACCTTCAGCCAGAACATGACCCTGCAAACCTTCCGCGCCGGTGATGTGATCCTGGCAGCCGGGGAGGTCAGCGATCATCTGTTCATCATCGAGTCCGGCGTGGTCAGCGTGAGCCTTGTGCGCAATGGCCAGCCGTTCGAAGGCGGGCGCATGGGGCCGGGAGAGGTGATCGGCGAAGCCGGTATCGTCGCCGGGCAGGCTGCGCTGGCGAGCTTTTCGGCCAAGACGTTCTGCACCCTTTATCGCATCGAAAACAGCTACCTCAAACCTTGTCTCGACGCCCGTCGCGACATCAACGACGCCATGAAAAACCTGCTGGACGTGCGCATGCACCTGGCCCAGAACCTGACCCGCGAGCTCCCCAAGCCGGTTGCCAAGAAGCGCTTTTTGCAATGGCTGCGTAGCCGGGCCTGACGCACCTCTTGAAGTGTCCACCCTGTGGCGAGGTGTTCATTCCCAGGAGGTAGGCATCGGCCCCCATTGGCCACCCGAACTTCCCAACAATTGGCTATTTGTCCCACGCCAGCGCAAGGCTAACGTAGCCCCACACCTCATTGTTTGGAGCTCACCATGCAACCGCGTATCGATTTCTACACCGCTTCCCCCGACGCCTTCAAAGCTATGCTGGCCCTGGAAACCGCCGTCTCGAAACTGGGCCTGGAAAAATCCCTGCTGGAACTGGTCAAGCTGCGTTCCTCGCAGATCAACGGCTGCGCCTTCTGCATCGACATGCACACCGCCGACGCCCGCAAGGACGGCGAGACCGAACGCCGTCTCTACGCCGTGACCGCCTGGCGCGAAGCGCCGTTCTTCACTGGCCGTGAACGCGCCGCCCTGGCCTGGACCGAAGCCCTGACCCGCCTGAGCGACACCCATGCGCCAGACGCCGACTATGCCCTGTTGAGCGAGTATTTCAGCCCCAAGGAAATGGTCGACCTGACGGTGGCGATCAATGCCATCAACGGCTGGAACCGTCTGGCGGTGGGTTTTCGCAAGATGCCCGAGGCGTAGTTGGACGAAGAAAATCCTTGTGGGAGCAAGCCTGTGGGAGCAAAGCTTGCTCGCGATAGCGGTGGGGCAGTCACACATAGACCTGCCGATAGCACGCTATCGCGAACAAGCCCCCACAAAGATTCAATCCTCAGCTTTAAAGCTTCGGACGACAGGCACCGCAATCCGTTTGTCTCTCCTTAATGGGAAGCATTACTATTATCGCCCCGTTCCCACAGCGCGCCGCGATGATTCCCAAGCTGCCCCGCAGACCTGGCTTTTTCGAGCATTACGAAGAGTTGATCGGCACCTGGACCCGTCGCCTGCGCAATCGCCAGCAGGCCGAGGACCTGGCCCATGACACCTTCGTTCGGGTGCTTGAGTCCGATTCGAGCGGGGTCGAGCAGCCACGGGCCTATTTGCATCAGACGGCGCGTAACATTGCAGTGGATGGCTATCGGCGCGAAGATCGACGGGGGGCCATGGAAGAGGCTGTCATTGACCCTGGTCAGTCGTTTTCGGGCGACCCGGAGCATTTCATGCACGCGATCCAACTGGCGGACTCTATCGAGCGGGCGCTTGCCGAGCTGCCGGCCAACTGCCGTACGGTGTTTGTCTGGCAGAAGATCGAAGGCCTGACCCAGGCGGAAATCGCCGAGCGCCTGGGCCTGTCAAAAAACATGGTGGAAAAGTATATGATCCGCACCCTGCGGCATCTGCGCGATCGTTTGGATGGGCCTGGCCAATGATCGGTCGTCATCTTCCTCCTGAGCCACAGGACCTTCCATGATGGATAACCATGAATGCCCGTGCGGGCAGGACAAGGTCCGCGACGAGGCGGCGCAATGGTTCGTGCGCTTGCAAGCGCCCGCCATGAGTGTCGATGAGCGCCAGCGTTTCGATGCCTGGCTGGATGAACATCCCAACCACCGCGACGAGATCCAACTGCTGCAAGGCATCTGGAGCGCCACCGACCTGCTGCCCAGGGAACGCCTGCAAGCGCTGTGCGAGCGCCCCGCCGAACGGCCCAGGCGTCGGCCACTGTTGCGCTACGCGGTGGCCGCCGGGTTGCTGGCGGTGGCGGTCGGCCTGGGTCTGTTCAGTGGCTTGAGTTCTTCCACCGATTACAGCGGCGAATTTGCCACGACCCTCGGCGAGCGTCGGCACATCGCATTGCCGGACGGTTCGATGATCGATCTCAACAGTCGCAGCCGAGTGCGTGTTCAATTCGCCCATCATCAACGCCGGGTGGAACTGGCCGAAGGCGAGGCGTTGTTCACTGTCGAGCATGACGCCGGCCGGCCATTCACCGTTGATGCGGGCAACGGTCAGGTGACGGTGACCGGGACGCGCTTCGACGTGCGCCGCGACGCCGACAAAACCCGGGTGGCGGTGGAGCAGGGCAGTGTCAAGGTCCAGGGACGCGATGCACCGCGAACCCAGTACGTCAGCCTTACGCCGGGCCTCGGTACCCAGATCGATGCCCAGGGCAAAGTCGCCGCCCCTTACGCGATCAACGCCGATGCACTCACGGCCTGGCGCAACGGCAAATTGGTATTCAACAACGCGCCCTTGAGCGAAGTGGCGCAAGAAGTCTCCCGCTATCGCGCCAAGCCCCTGCGGGTCGGCAGCGCGGCGGTGGGTAACCTGCGCCTGACCAGCGTGTTCCGCGTAGACAATCCCGAAGCACTGCTCAAGGCCTTGCCAAACATTCTGCCGGTGGCCGTGCGCACCCTGGAGGACGGCAGCCAGGAAATAATTGCGCGATAGATTCAGGTTTTTTTCGAGTTCTTCGTCTTCTTGTCCAACTGCAACTGGTTTGCATTAACAGACGCGTATTCTTGCGATTCAACAGGACAAGGTTCGACGTGAAAACCACTACCCAAAACACCCCGGCCCGCTGGTTGCCACTGGCCCTGACCCTGGCCGTCAGCGCCGCGCTGCCCCAGGCGTTCGCCGAGCAGGCGCCCAGCAACATTCACATCCAGGCGCAGCCGCTGGGCCAGGCCCTGAGCCAACTCGGCCAGCAGACCTCGTTACAGGTGTTCTTCAGCCCCGAGCTGGTCGCTGGCAAACAAGCCCCGGCGGTGGACGGCACCTTGTCGCCGGAAGCGGCGTTGCGCCAATTACTGCAGGGCAGCGGCCTGCAATACCAGATCGATGAAGGTTCGGTTACCGTGCTGCCGGCGCCAGCGGCGTCCAGCGCTGGCCCCATGGAACTGGGGGCTACGGAAATTCAGGTGGTCGGCGACTGGCTCGGCGATGCCAATGCCGAAGTGGTGCAGAACCATCCGGGCGCGCGTACGGTGATCCGCCGCGAAGCGATGGTGGAGCAGGGCGCCATGAACGTTGGCGATGTGCTACGGCGTGTGCCCGGTGTGCAGGTGCAGGAGGCCAATGGCACCGGTGGCAGCGACATCTCCCTGAACGTCGGCGTGCGTGGCCTCACCTCGCGCTTGTCGCCACGCTCCACGGTGTTGATCGACGGCGTACCGGCCGCGTTCGCCCCTTATGGCCAGCCGCAACTGTCCATGGCGCCGATCTCCTCGGGCAACCTGGACAGCATCGACGTGGTGCGCGGCGCCGGGTCCGTTCGCTACGGGCCGCAGAACGTCGGCGGGGTGATCAACTTCGTGACCCGGGCGATTCCGGAAAAAGCCACCGGCGAAATCGGCACCACCCTGGAAACCTCCCAGCGCGGCGGCTGGAAACATATCGACACGGCGTTCCTCGGCGGTACGGCGGACAATGGCCTGGGCGTTGCGCTGTTGTATTCGGGCGTCAATGGCAATGGTTATCGCCGAAGCAACAATGACAACGACATCGACGACGTCATCCTCAAGACCCACTGGGCGCCCACCGATGTGGACGATTTCTCGCTGAACTTCCATTACTACGACGCCAAGGCCGACATGCCCGGTGGCCTGACCCAGAAGCAATACGACGCCGACCCGTACCAGTCCGACCGCGACTGGGACAACTTCAGCGGGCGACGCAAGGATGTGTCGTTCAAGTGGCTGCGCCAGATCGACGACCGCACCCAGGCCGAAGTGCTGACGTATTACTCCGACAGCTACCGTGGCAGCACCATCGCCTCCCGGGACCAGCGCAACCTGGCGTCCTCCCCGCGCACTTATTACACCTTCGGCATCGAGCCTCGGGTGTCCCACGTGTTCGACCTGGGACCAACCACCCAGGAGGTCAGCGTTGGTTATCGCTACCTCAAGGAAGGCATGCACGAAGAAGCCAGCCGCTTGGCGTTGCGTAACAACGAGCCGGTGGTACGTCCGGGCTCCGACGGTCACGTTTACCAGGACCGCACTGGCGGCACTGAAGCCCATGCGGTTTACATCGACGACAAGATCGATATCGGCAAATGGACCATCACCCCGGGGATCCGCTTCGAAAGCATCAGCACCCAGTGGCATGACCGCCCCGTGCTCGACACCGCCGGCCGCCCGGTGCAGGAAAAACGCCGCAGCATCGATAGCAACGAACCGCTGCCGGCCCTGAGCGTGATGTATCACTTGTCCGATGCGTGGAAGCTGTTCGCCAACTACGAGACGTCATTTGGCAGCCTGCAATACTTCCAGCTCGGCCAGGGCGGCGACGGCAACAACACCGCCAATGGCCTGAGCCCGGAAAAGGCCAAGACCTACGAGATCGGTACGCGCTACAACGATGACGTGTGGGGCGGGGAAGTGACGCTGTTCTACATCGACTTCGACGACGAGTTGCAGTACATCAGCAACGACGTGGGCTGGACCAACCTGGGTGCGACCAAGCACCAGGGCCTGGAAGCTTCGGTGCATTACGACATGGCTGCCCTGGACCCACGCCTCGAAGGCCTCACCGCCAATGCCGGTTTCACCTACACTCGCGCGACCTATGAAGGCCAGATCCCGAGCTTCAAGGGCCGCGACCTGCCGTTCTATTCCCGTCAGGTGGTGAACCTGGGCTTGCGCTATGACGTCAACCGCTGGACCTACAACCTCGATGCCTTCGCCCAGTCGAAACAGCGCTCGCCGGGTACCGGCGTGAACGCCGATGGCAGTTTCAGCGGTGACTACATCACCGACGGCACTGCTGACGGGCAGTACGGCGACATGCCGGGCTATGTGCTCTGGAACGTGCGCGCCGGCTATGACTTCGGTGAGCAACTGTCGAACCTGAAACTCGGCGCCGGGGTGAAGAACCTGTTCGACCATCAGTACTACACCCGCTCCAGCGACAACAACTCAGGCATGTACGTGGGCGCACCGCGCACGTTCTTCGTGCAGGCCAGTGTGGGGTTCTGATAGCCGCCCTGTGTAGGAGCTGCCGAAGGCTGCGATCTTTTGATCTTTCGCTTGAGATTCAATTGTCTGGGGAAAGATCGCAGCCTCGTTGCACTCGACAGCTCCTACGGTCCAGTGGGGGAAGATTCAGACCTTCAGCACTTTGCCGCTGAATGCCACTGCCACCAGCGACAGCGCAATCAGCCCAAAGGCAAAGCTCAAACTGCTGCCATGGGCGACAAACCCGATCAGCGCCGGGCCGGCGAGGATGCCGGCATAACCGATGGTGGTGATGGCCGGTACGGCGATGGCTTCCGGCATCAGGGTCTGTTTGCCGACGGCGGTGTACAGCACCGGCACGATGTTCGAACACCCGGCCCCCACCAACGCATAACCCAACAGCGCCGCTTGCCACATCGGCGCGAGGGTCGCCAGCAGGAACCCGGCCGCCGCAATCGCGCCACCGTAAATGATCACGCGTTTGGCGCCCAGGCGACGCACCACCGAATCCCCCGTCAGCCGGCCGACGGTCATGGTCAGCGCGAACGCGGCATAGCCCAGGCCGGCATAGGCGGTCTCCACACCACGCTCGGCGGTCAGGAACACTGCGCTCCAATCCAGCACCGCCCCTTCGGCGAGGAATACGATGAAGCACAGGATGCCAATGAACAGCACCACGCCGTGGGGAATGGCAAACGCCGGTCCTGAGCTTTCACTGCCGTAGGGCAGCAGATGCGGCGCCGCTTTGAACAGCGCCACCAGCAGCACCGCGTTGACCACCAGCGTTGCCCCCAGCGGCGAAAGCCCGAGGCCGAGCAGGGCGCTCACGCCCGCCGCGCCAATGATCCCACCGAGGCTGAACATGCCGTGGAAACCCGACATCATGGTCTTGCCACTGGCGCGCTCGACAATCACCGCCTGCAGATTCACGGTCGAGTCCACGGTGCCGAGGCCGGCGCCAAACAAAAACAAGGCAGCCACCAGCCAGGGCAGGGAGGTCATCGTCGCCAGCAACGGCAACGCCAGGCAGATCAGGATGGTGCCGCCGCTGAGCACCCGACGGCAACCGAACCGTGCCGCCAACGCACCGGAAATCGGCATCGCCAGAATCGACCCCACTCCCAGGCACAGCAACAGCAAGCCGAGGGTGCCCTCATCCAGGTTTGCCCGCACTTTGGCGTAAGGCACCAGCGGCGCCCAGGCGGCGATGCCGATACCCGCGATGAGGTAGGCGATGCGGGTGGACATCTGTTCCAGGCGTCCGGGGATGAAGGTGGGTGGCGGCGTAATGGCAGTCATGAAACGTCCTTGGCTTGCGTGCGGTGCGTTGGTGCGGGCAGGGGGCCTATGCTTGCATATCCACTGACCGTGCCGCGACCCCAAGGTGCCGATCAAAGCGCAGGCTTTGCTCCCACAGCCTGTGCCAGCATAAAGTACCGGCCCTTGCTGGCTGATTCCGAGTCTGGTCCATGACGCAGTTTTATGATGCACGCGGCAATACTTATGGCGTCGTTTCACCGCAACAGGTGCGTGACCAGGGCATTGACCTGCCGTCGTCAGCCGCCCTGGCTGCACGGCGGCGCGAGGCCTGGGCCATGGCTGCGGTGCAGGCGTTCTGCAGTTGGTCGCCGGGCGAAGCACCGCCGGATGCCAAGGCCCATCGCAGCGACGGTCTGTTGATCGGCCCGTTCCAGAACGAACCGCCCTTTGACGTTTTGATCGTCAACACCGACGGCACCCTGGCCGAGCGCAGCGGCAACGGCCTGACCATTTTCTCCCAGGCGCTGAAAGAACAAGGCTTGATGCTGGGCGAGGGGGATTGCTTGTTGCAGGTGCACCACGACAAACACCAGGGCTTGTCGCCGCTGCACACGTCGGTGCGGTCAGCTGAGTTCGAGGGTGTGCAGGGCTTCTGGCTGGACTTGGGAAGGCCCCTGTTTGGACCTCAGGCCGTCGCTGCCCAAAGCGTGGAGTGCGTGGTATTCAATCAGCGTGAGGTCAGTCGGGTGGCGGTGCTCCATGGGTTGAACCCGGCATGGAGCAACAGTCAATTCGTGAACATTGGCAATCCGCATTGCGTGACTCTGGTGGATGGGGCCGACGCGCTGCCGAGCAACGCACAAATGCGTGCCTCGCCGTTGTCGCAAAGCCTGACCCGCATCGCTTATGCGGCGCCCGCTGGCGCAGGGGTTCCGTGCCCGGCGGGGGTGAATCTGCAATGGGCCTGGCGTGACGCCGAAGGGCGGATCGTTGCCCGGGTGTTTGAACGGGGCGAAGGCCCCACTGCGTCCTCGGGCACCAGCGCCAGTGCGGTGGCCAGTGCTGCGTGGCGGGTGGGTTGGGTGCAGGCGGGGCCGGTGAGTGTGGTGATGCCGGGGGGGATTGCGCCGATTTTGTTGGAGGAGCAGGCCGGCGAGCTGATGCGGGTCAGGTTGTTTGGTACGGCTAAGTCCGTGCCTTAGCTTTCTATATTCCAGATGGTCCTGTGGTGCGACTGATGATGCCTTCGCGAGCAAGCCCGCTCCCACAATGGATCTGTGTCGTGCGCTGAGTCTGTGTCCACTAAAGATCAACTGTGGGAGCGGGCTTGCTCGCGAAGACGGCGATAGATTCAACGTCAATGCAACTGACCGCTATCGCAAGCAAGCTGCTCCCTCAGGGAACATCAGCCCAACTGCTGCGCAAACTCCACCACCGGCATCTGCCGTTTCATCAGTACTTCACCGTTACGAATCGAGTACAGCGGCAAGCCCTGGCTGCGGATCACTTCGTAATCACTGTCCGCCGAGAGGATCAGCAGGTTCGCCGGGCGTCCCGGTTCCAACCCGTAGCGTTCGCCCAGGGCCATGGCCTTGGCGCTGTTGTCGGTGACCAGGTCGAGGGCGCTCTGCAGGTTGCGGTAACCGAGCATGTGACAGATGTGCAGGCCGGCTTCGAGTACCCGCAGGATGTTGCCGTTACCCAAGGGGTACCACGGGTCGACGATGGAGTCCTGGCCGAAGCACACGTTCATCCCGGCCTCGAGCAGTTCATTGACTCGGGTGACGCCGCGGCGTTTGGGGAAGGTATCGAAGCGCCCTTGCAGGTGAATGCTCTCGGTGGGGCAAGAGACGAAGCTGATGCCCGAATGCCCGAGCAGGCGGAACAGTTTGGCGCAGTAGGCGTTGTCGTAGGAGCCCATCGCCGTGGTGTGGCTGGCCGTGACCCGCGCGCCCATGTCTCGGCTGCGGGCTTCTTCGGCGAGCACCTCAAGGAAACGCGAGTGCGGGTCGTCGGTTTCGTCGCAGTGCACATCTACCAGGCAGCCGGTGCGTTCGGCCAGGTCCATCAGGAACTTCACCGAGCTGACGCCCTGGTCGCGGGTGTACTCGAAATGTGGAATGCCGCCCACCACGTCGGCGCCCATGCGGATCGCTTCTTCCATCAGCTCGCGGCCATTGCGGTAGGACTCGATGCCTTCCTGGGGAAACGCGACGATCTGCATGTCGATCAGGTGACGGCTTTCCTCGCGCACTTGCAGCATCGCCTTGAGGGCCGTGAGTTCGGGGTCGGTCACGTCGACGTGAGTGCGCACATGCTGGATGCCGTGGGCGGCGAGGGTCTGGATGGTTTTCTTGGCGCGAGTCTTGGTGTCTTCCTCGGTGATCGTCGCCTTGCGCTCGCCCCAGCACTCGATACCTTCGAACAGCGTGCCGCTCATGTTCCAGCGCGGCTCGCCGGCGGTGAGGGTCGCGTCCAGGTGGATATGCGGTTCGACGAAGGGCGGCACCACCAGGTTGCCGCCAGCGTCGAGGTCTTCCGGGCCGAGGCTTGGGGCTTCGGTCTGGCGGGCGATGTTGGCGATCAGGCCGTTTTCCAGGTGCAGTTCATGCAAGCCTTCGCGGTTGCGCAGGCGGGCGTTGATGATGTGCATCAAGCGAGTCCTTCTTAAAGATCTTGTAGGGGGGCGTTGGTGGCGCGAATTCCCAGTACGCCGATCAATAGCACATACGTTAGCGCGCCGGCAGCGATTCCTACCAGTGGCGCGACCCATGGCGAATTGAACGCGGCGAGAGTGCCGACCCCATAAGCCAACAGCCCGGGCCAGTTGAACGCCGGCAGTCGCGCGTCGGCCAGGCGTGGATAGCGCCCGCGCCAGCGGAAGAAGAAATCGGCCATGATCACGCCGCCAATGGGTGGGATCACCGTGCCCAGCAGAATCAGGTACGGCACCAGCAGGTCGTACATGCCCAGCAGCGCCAGCAGTGTGCCGATCACCGCGCCGCCCAGGGTCACGGTCTTGCGTCGACGGGTGCGCAGCAGGTTGCAACCGGCCACGGCGAAGTTGTAGATGGTGTTGTCCTGGGTGCTCCAGATGTTGAGCAGCAGCATCGCCATCGCCGCCATGGCGAAACCCTGCAACAGCAGCACTTCGACCACGTCCGGCTGTTGATAGACGATCGCCCCGTAGGCGCCGATCAGCACCATCAGGCCGTTGCCGAGGAAGAAGCCAATCAGGCTCGCCAGCACCGCGACCTTCGCCGAGCGGGAAAACCGCGTCCAGTTGGTCGCCTGGGTCGCGCCGCTGACGAAGGTGCCGAACACCAGTGTGATGGCGGTGGACCAATCGAGGCTGCCCGTCGGCACAATCGCCAGCAAGCCATCGAGGCCGCCGACCTTCACCGTCGCCACCCACATCGACAGCATCAGCAGCAACATCATGGCCGGCACGGCAAGGTAGGAGAGGATTTCCAAGCCGCGATAACCGATGTAGGCCGTGGCGCAGAACCCCAGGCCGAAGAGCACCATCAAGCCGAGCACGGAGCTCTCGCTCAACTCGAAATACTTGCCCAGCACCACGGCGGCCGTCGCCGTGCCCCAGGCGTACCAGCCGATCTGGGTAAAGCCCAGGATCAAGTCGCTCAGCTTGCTGCCCACCTCGCCGAAACAGAAGCGACCCATCAGCACTGAGTTGAGCCCGCTCTTGAAGGCGATGTAACCCAGGCCCGCCGCATACAGGCCCAGCAACAGATTGCCAATCACAATCACGGTGAGCATTTCGGCAAAACCGAACGCCACCCCCAGCTTGCCACCGGCAAACATTGTGGCGGTGAAAAAGGTGAAGCCCAGCAGCACCATGGCCGTGGAGGCCAAGCCCTTGCGGGCATGCATCGGGACTTCGCTCAAAGGGTAATCGTTGCCCGGATCGTTCTGAGTCATGTGGCGGTCCTTGCGGATGAGGGGGTATCGCAAGCGTGCAGTGGCCGTGCCAAACGAGTGATCGCGAGGTTATTTATAGACAATCTTTGGACTTGGGTGGGGGAAGAGGGCGAAAGCGGTGCGGCGGTGATTCAAGTTGGAACACAGATCTCATCAGCGATGAATCTCTCTGTGGGAGCGAGCTTGCTCGCGATGGCGTCGGGTCAGCCATATCGATGTCAACTGACAGACTGCTATCGCGAGCAAGCTCGCTCCCACAGGTTCAGGTCAAAAAGCGCAACACCGCTGCGACGATGGCCTCCGGCGCATTCTCCTGGACCAGATGCCCGGCATTCGGAACCGGGTGGAACTGCGCGCCGGGAATCAGCTTGTGCAAGGCCCGGCCACGCTCGATGGGGATCCACTGGTCATCCTCGCCCCGAGAATCTGCGTCGGGCAGCGCACGCCGGGATACAGGCCCTTCGGTGCCATACGTAGGAAGAGAAGGGCGTGCCGTGGACAAACACCAGCGGCGGGCCTTCGCCGTGGATGGCGTAGCGGATGGGGTGCCCGTTGAAGTCGTATGCGTGATCCAGTGGCCAGTTGGTCATGATCGATGCTCCACTGAGAATGGCTCAGGGGATAGAGCACAGGCCAAGGCGATTCAGCAGGGGAGACACCCTCGCCACAGGAAGCTCCCTTGTCACAAGGGGAATGGTTATTCCCCGTGATAGATGCATCCGCTGGTGCACGTCTCATGGATGCGAATGGCGCTGAGTTCCGGCAGCAGCGGTTTCAACTCATTCCAGATCCACTTGGCCAGGACTTCGCTGGTAGGGTTTTCCAGGCCAGGGATGTCGTTGAGGTAGTTGTGGTCGAGGCGCTCGTAGAGCGGCTTGAAGATCGCCTTGATCTCCGAGAAGTCACGGATCCAGCCGGTGTGTGGGTCGATGTCGCCGCTCAGGTGGATCGCCACCTTGAAGGAGTGACCGTGCAGGCGCCCGCACTTGTGGCCTTCCGGCACGTGGGGCAGGCGGTGGGCGGATTCGAAGGTGAATTCTTTGAAAATTTCCACAGGTTCGGGCTCTTTAAGGTAGCGGTCGCGAGGCAGGCGGCGGAGTTTATCAGTTTGATAACGGCGTTGCGCGACCGTGCTGACTAAAGGGTCAGCAAACGCTCGCCCAACCCGCCGTTGGCACTCAGCTCGAGGAACTCATCACCGAGCCGCCGGCTCTCGTCCATCGCCGTGCGCCAGTACTTGCGACGGCTCGGGTCATCGCCCATGAAGCGCTTGAAGTCATTGCGGTCCGGCAGTTTGCCGTAGGGCAGGCGCGCCAGGTATTCACGGGACGGCGCCAGCAACAGTACGTCCTGCAAGCGTTCGACGTTGCCCCGGCGCCAGGGCAAACCCTTGTCGAACCAGCCGGGAATGACCCGGTCGGTGAAGTGCGGATAGAGCACGATGTCCTCGCCGCTGTAAGGCAGGTCAAGGTGATAGTCCAACAGGCCGCCGTCACGGTAGGTGCCGGCACCGGCGCCCGGCAGGTCGCGCACGCCTTCCATCACCATCGGGATCGAGCCTGACGCCAGTAACGCCTGGCGCAAGTTGTCGGCCTGCAACGGAACGAAACGTGACGGAAAATCCTTCAACGGATGCAGTGGTGGGGCCAGGCGTGGGTCATGGATGATCAGCCGTTCGAAATGCCGCGACAACCGCGCACGGCCTCGCAGGTTGTCGGCGATCACCGACGATAAGCCCAGGCCGAGCTGCCCGCGATGATCCAGGGCCAGACGGCCGTGGCTTTTGACCACCATGATGTTGAGCCGGTAATGCGGGTTATCGAGGATCGAGCTGTCGCGGCCTTCGAGCAAGTCATCGAGCATGCGTTGCGAGCTCTGGCTGACCCCGGCCATGGTCACGCCTTTGGCAAAGCTCTGTTCGTTGTACAAGCTGCCCAGGCGCCGGATTCCCTCGGCGGCATTCGGCAGGCAAGCGCTGGCGAAGCGCCAGGAACCTACCGAAGCCCCGATCAGCGAGCGCTCCCGGGGCGCGGCAGGCAGCCATTGGCCAAACAAAGCCAAGTCCAGCCCCTGAATACCCAAGGCCTTGGGCCCACCCGCGGCGCCTGGCAGAATGCCGACGTCGGCAGCGTTCAGGCCGGCCTCGCGGATTCGCGCAAAGGCTCGGGGGCCAGCCTTGAGGGTAAGGGCGGGGAACTTGATGTGGATGGCGGTCATACCGGTCTCGGATGCAAATAAGCGGACAATTATAGCGACACAACACCCAGTGGGAGCGAGCTTGCTCGCGATGGCGGTCTGTCAGTTGATATTGATGTGACTGAACGGGCGCTATCGCGAGCAGGCTCGCTCCCACATTGATCTGGGTTGGATGATGGCAATTCAGTTTCAGTTAAGTTCATCCCGCTACAGTCCCCCCCGGTTAAAAGATTATAAAAAGGAGACAACCCATGAACCGCCTGACTGCCTTTTTCATCGCGACCCTCATGGCCCTCAGCGCTGGCCTGGCTCACGCACGAGACCTCAAAGACGACGAAGCCCGCAAACTGCAAGACGCTGGTACCATTCTGTCCATTGAAAAACTCAACGCCATTGTCTTGTCCAAACACCCTGGCGCCACCTTGGCCGATACCGAGCTGGAAGAAGAGTACGGCAGGTACATTTATCAAGTAGACCTGCGCGATGCGAAAGGCATTGAATGGGACCTGGAATTGGACGCCGCCAACGGCGATGTGCTCAAGAATCATCAGGATACGTAATGAAGCTTAATCTATGCGCCCGCAGCCGATGGACGCTGGCGCTGCTGGCGTTTTGTTCGGTGGCCATGGCCCGGGACCTGGACCAGGACGAGGCCCTGCAACTGCGCCAGCAAGGCGTGATCCTGCCGCTGGAGCATTTGCTCCAGCAAGCACTGGATCTTCACCCCGGCGCCAAGTTGCTGGAGGCCGAGCTGGAAGAGAAACACGGCGTCTACATTTACGAGGTCGAGTTGCTGGATACCGATGGCGTCGTGCGTGAACTGGACCTGGAAGCCGCGACCGGCCGCTTACTCAAAGATAAGGAAGACTGATGCGCCTGCTTCTGGTGGAAGATCACGTTCCCCTGGCCGACGAACTGATGGCCGGGCTGACACGACAGGGCTATGCCGTCGATTGGCTCGCCGACGGTCGCGATGCGGTGTATCAAGGCAGCAGCGAGCCTTACGACCTGATCATCCTCGATCTCGGCCTGCCGGGTGTGCCGGGGCTTGAGGTGCTGGCCCAATGGCGCGCCGGCGGCCTGGGCACGCCCGTGCTGATCCTCACCGCACGTGGCTCCTGGGCCGAGCGCATCGAAGGCCTCAAGGCCGGGGCCGACGATTACCTGACCAAACCTTTTCATCCCGAAGAGCTGCACCTGCGGGTCCAGGCGTTGTTGCGCCGCTCCCATGGCCAAGCCAACCAGCCGACGCTGCAGGCCGCCGGGCTGCATCTGGACGAAGGCCGGCAATGTGTGATTCGTGACGGTGCAGAGATCCAACTGACCGCCGCCGAATTTCGTCTGTTGCGCTATTTCATGCTGCACCCCGAGCAAATCCTCTCCAAGAGCCATCTCGCCGAGCACCTGTATGACGGTGAAACCGAGCGCGATTCCAATGTGCTGGAAGTGCACGTCAATCACCTGCGGCGCAAGTTGGGACGCAGCGTGATCGAAACCCGTCGCGGCCAGGGTTACCTGTTCGGCGGGCAGGCGCAGTGAGATCCATCCAGCGGCGCCTGAGCCTGGGCCTGATCGGTGTGATGGTGGTGGTTGGCCTGGTCCTGGCGCAGACCAGTTTGTGGCTGTTCGAGCTGGGCTTGCAGCGTTATCTGGAAGCGGGTTTGCGCAACGACAGCGAGAACCTGCTGGTGGCCCTGGTACGTGGCCCCCAGGGTTTGCAGTTGGATGAGCGACGCTTGTCGCCGGCCTATCAACGGCCGTTTTCCGGGCACTATTTCCGCATCGATTTTGCCGATGTGCACTGGCGCTCCCGTTCCCTGTGGGACCAGGAGTTGCCTCGGCTCGATCACCCAGGCCTGCACAGCAACCTGCAGTTGGGCCCCGAGGGGCAGAAGCTGCTGGTGCTGCGCACCGACTATCGGCGCCTGGGCCAGGCGATTTCCATCAGCGTGGCCCAGGACTACACGCCGGTGCGTGACAGTTTCCGGCGCATGCAGCAGATCGGCCTCGGCCTCGGGTTGGCCGGGCTGCTGTTGATTCTGCTATTGCAACGCATCACCGTGCACCGCGCCCTGCGTCCCCTGGATCGGGCCCGTGAGCAAATTGCACAGTTGCAGCGCGGGCAGCGTTCGCAACTCGACGAGCAGGTGCCTCGGGAGCTGGAACCGCTGGTGGCGCAAATCAACCATTTGCTGGCCCACACGGAAGACAGCCTCAAGCGTTCGCGCAATGCATTGGGCAACCTGGGTCATGCCCTGAAAACCCCGCTGGCGGTGCTGCAAAGCCTGGCTTCGAACGAGAAGCTCGACCCGTATCCCGAGCTGCGCAAGCTGTTGCTCGAGCAACTGGAACAGGTCCGGCAGCGCCTGAACCGTGAACTCAACCGTGCCCGGTTGTCCGGCGATGCGTTGCCCGGCGCGCACCTGGACTGCGACGCCGAACTACCGGGTTTGCTGGCCACACTGAACATGATCCATGGCGAACACCTGCAACTGAGTTACGTCGCGCCGCCCGGCTTGCATCTGCCTTGGGATCGAGAAGACCTGCTGGAACTGCTGGGCAACCTGCTGGACAACGCCTGTAAGTGGGCGGACGCCGAGGTGCGCCTGACGGTGATCGAGACGGTCGACGGTTTCAGCCTGGCAGTGGAAGACGACGGCCCAGGCATTCCCGAGGATCGCCGCGACCAGGTGTTCAGCCGCGGCACGCGGCTGGATGAACAGACCGATGGCCACGGCCTGGGGCTGGGCATTGTGCGGGACATCGTCGACACCTGGGGCGGCACGTTGGCGCTGCAAGACAGCGAGTGGGGCGGGCTGAAGGTGCTGATCGAGTTGCCTAAGCGCTGAAATCCGCATTAACCCTGTGGGAGCGAGCTTGCTCGCGATGGCGTCGGGTCGCGATATCGATATCAACTGACAGACCGCTATCGCGAGCAAGCTCGCTCCCACATTGGTTTGTGGTGGCTGGAGTCCTTGTGAAAACCCGTCGCCTGGCCCTTGCAGCTTGTCGCCGCTTCCTGCAAAGTCGCGACCTTTTTGTCCGGTGGCTTTCCATCGCTGTGCTTTGAGGTAACGATGATAAATGCAGTAATTGCCGCGGTTGGCGTCATGCTGGTGCTCAGCCTGTCCCGCGTGCATGTGGTGATCGCGCTGATTATCGGCGCGCTGGTGGGCGGCTTGACCGGTGGCCTGGGGATCGAGGCGACGCTCAAAGCGTTCAACGCCGGCCTTGGCGGCGGTGCGACGGTGGCATTGTCCTACGCCTTGCTCGGCGCTTTCGCCGTGGCGATTGCCAAGTCCGGCATGGCCCACGCCCTGGCTGACAAAGCCCTGGCCATGGTGGATCGCCAGGACAGCGCCGGTGGCTCCGGGGTCAAATGGGTCTTGATCGGTCTGCTGGGAACGGTCGCGGTCGCCTCCCAGAACATTCTCCCGATCCATATCGCCTTCATCCCGCTACTGGTGCCGCCGCTTCTCTATGTGCTGACCAAGTTGCAACTGGACCGCCGGTTGATCGCCTGCGTCATGACCTTCGGCCTGATCACGCCCTACATGTTTCTGCCAGTGGGCTTTGGCAACATCTTCCTCAATGAAATCCTGCTGGCCAACGTTGCCCGCAGTGGCGTGGACATCAGCGGGATCAATATCACCCACGCGATGGGCATCCCGGCCCTGGGCATGGTGTTTGGCTTGCTGCTGTCGTTTTTTACCTACCGCAAAAAACGCGTCTACGACCTGAAAAAAATCGCCCGGGCCGAGCAAGTGGCGGTGCGCTACAACCCCATGAGCCTGCTGGTGGCGGGGCTGGCGATTGTGGCGGCGTTCGCTATTCAGCTGTTGGTGGATTCGATGATCATTGGCGCCCTGGTCGGGTTCCTGATCTTCTCGGTATCGGGCGTGGTGCGCTGGCGCGAGACTGATGACCTGTTCACCGAAGGCATGAAAATGATGGCGATGATCGGCTTCATCATGATCGCCGCCTCGGGGTTTGCTGAAGTGATGAAGGCCACCGGTGAAGTCCAGAGCCTGGTGGAAACCTCGGCGGCCTGGATCGGCCACAACAAGGGTGTCGGTGCGCTGCTGATGCTGCTGGTGGGGCTGCTGGTGACCATGGGCATTGGCTCGTCGTTTTCCACGGTGCCGATCCTGGCGACGATTTTCGTGCCGCTGTGCCTGCAACTGGGCTTCAGCCCGTTGGCGATCGTCTGCATCGTCGGCACTGCCGGCGCCCTGGGCGACGCCGGCTCGCCAGCCTCGGACTCGACCCTGGGCCCGACCTCTGGCCTGAACATCGACGGCCAGCATCACCACATCTGGGACACCGTGGTCCCGACATTCATCCACTACAACCTGCCGCTGCTGGCGTTTGGTTGGGTGGCGGCGATGGTGTTGTAAGGCCGATCCAACAAGGCTCAAGGACCGAGTCGCATCCTTCGCGAGCAAGCCCGCTCCCACACTGTATCGGCGGTGAACACAGAATATGTGAACACCGGCGAGCCAGTGTGGGAGCGGGCTTGCTCGCGAAGGGGCCTTTAAAGCCAGTCATGAGTTTACTGACCACTCGGGCAAGCCTTTTCACCTTGTCCTACAGTTTTGCCGTGCTTTGCCGTTAATACAGCTAACCACGCCATAAAACTTACAAGAGTGAACAGCATGCGCCTGAGCCTGAAGGCTAAAGTCCTGTCCCTGGCAATACTGCCCGTATTGCTCTCCGCCGTGATCATCAGCCTGACCACGGCTTTCATCCTGAAGGAACAGGCCACCAAAGAGGTCCAGCAGACCCGCGAGCGCTTGCTCAGCGAGGCCAAGGCCACGCTGCAGAATTACGTGGCCGTGGGGCTCACCGCCATCAAGCCGTTGTACGATGCCGCCGCCGCGGGCGATAACGCGGCGCGGGCCCAGGCGATCAAGCTGCTGTCGAACGTCAGCTATGGCAAGGATGGCTATTTCTTCGGCTACGACTCCGAGACCATTCGTCTGTTCAAGGCCAACAGCCCCGATGGCGTGGGCAAGAGTTTCAAGGACAACCGCGACCCGAACGGTGTCTACGTCAACCGTGACCTGGTAAAAGTCGCCAAGGACGGAACCCACTATCTCGAATACAGCTCGCCACTGCCCAACAGCAAGGACCTGGTGCCTAAGCTCGGTTACACCGAATACCTGCCCAAGTGGGACATGGCGGTCGGCAGCTCGGTCAACCTGGACGGTATCGAAGCCCAGGTGGCTCTGGTGGAGGCCAAGGTCCATGAGCGTTTGCAAGGCGTGGTGCTGAGCATTGTCGGTATCGCCGCCGTGGTGTTGCTGGTGATAGCGGTGGTGGGGATGTTGTTGGCCAATACCATCCTGCGGCCACTGAATCTGATGAAAGACAACCTCGATGACATCGCGGCCGGCGAGGGCGACCTGACGCGCCGCCTGGCGATCACCAGCCAGGACGAACTGGGCCAACTGGCCGGTTCCTTCAACCGCTTCGTCGACAAGATCCACGGCCTGGTGCGGCAGATCACCGAAATGACTTCGCAACTGACCGGGCTGGTGACGCAAGTCTCCGAGCAGGCCCAGCGTTCCGAGCAGGCCATGGAGCGGCAGCGTCACGAAACCGATCAGGTCGCCACGGCGATCAACGAGATGTCCTCGGCGGCCCAGGAAGTGGCCCGCAGCGCCCAGGGCGCCGCCGTCGCGGCCCAGCAGACCGACGAAGAAGGCCAGTCTGCCAAGCGCGTGGTGGCCGGCAGCATCCAGCAGATTCATGCGTTGGTGAACGATATTCGCAGCAGCGGCGTGTCCCTGGACAGCCTGCAGCAGGACGTGGCTTCGATTGTCAGTGTGCTTGGGGTGATTCGTTCGATCGCCGAGCAGACCAACCTGCTGGCCCTCAACGCGGCCATCGAGGCTGCGCGTGCCGGTGAAGCAGGGCGTGGGTTCGCGGTGGTGGCTGATGAAGTGCGGGCCCTGGCCAGCCGGACCCAGCAGAGCACCCAGGAAATCCAGGGCATGATCGACCGCCTGCAATCGGGTACCCATGCGGCGGTGGAAGCGATGCGCCGTTCCAGTGAGGCCGGTGACGGCACGTCGGCGCGGGCCAACGAGGCGGGGGCGTCCCTGGACACCATGGCGCAGTTGATCGGCACCATCAACTCGATGAACGCCCAGATCGCCAGTGCTGCCGAAGAACAGACCGCCGTGGCCGAGGAAATCAACCGCAGCGTGCATCAGATCGCCGTGGCGGTGGACAGCGTCGCCGACGAAACCCAACTCGGCGCCCAGACCTCCCGCAGCCTGGCCGACCTTGGCCAGCGCCTGGGCAAACTGGTGGGGCAGTTCCGGATCTGACCCAAAGCCGGTGGCAGGAGCTGCCGAAGGCTGCGATCTTTCGCTCGCGATCCAGATGTTTCGCCTGGGCAACCGGGCCCTATCGGGAGCGGAGGATCGCAGCCTTCGGCAGTTCCTGCCGAGGGCTGAAAATACCTGTGGGAGCGAGCACTGTCCCGGCCTTACGCTTCCCGCACATCCCGCATCAACAACCCGAACCGCAAATCCACCGCATCCGGAATCGGCACGTACACCACATGCCCATCCCCCGGCGCCACGTCGATGCTCTGGCCTTTGACGTTCTGCAACTGATGCAGGTCGAAGTGAAAGTTGCCCTTGGGTGTCATCAGTTCCATGTGATCGCCCAATTCGAAGCGGTTTTTCACGCGCACTTCGGCCAGCCGTTCGCGCCGTTCGCCGGTCAGTTCGCCAACGAACTGCTGGCGCTCCGACACCGAACTGCCGTTCTGGTAGTTCTGATACTCATCATGCACATGGCGCCGTAGAAATCCTTCGGTGTAGCCGCGTTGGGCCAGGGACTCCAGGTCAGTCATCAGGCTGCGGTCAAATTCCCGGCCGGCCACCGCGTCATCGATGGCCCGGCGATACACCTGAGTGGTGCGTGCGCAATAGAAGTGCGACTTGGTCCGGCCTTCGATCTTCAACGAGTGCACGCCCATGTGGGCCAGCCGTTCCACGTGCTGCACCGCTCGCAGATCCTTGGCGTTCATGATGTAGGTGCCGTGCTCGTCCTCGAAGGCCGGCATGGAGTCTTCCGGGCGATTCGCTTCCTGGAGCAGGAACACCTGGTCGGTGGGCGCGCCGAGGCCCAGGGTCGGCTCGGGTTGACAGGTTTGCACGATGTCGCCCACGGCGTTTTCCACCGCCGGTTGCGCCGAGTATTTCCAGCGGCAGGCGTTGGTACAACTGCCTTGGTTGGCGTCGCGCTTGTTCAGGTAGCCCGACAGCAGGCAACGCCCTGAGTAGGCCATACACAGGGCGCCGTGGACGAACACTTCCAGCTCCATGGCCGGCACCTGCTGGCGAATCTCGGCGATTTCCTCCAGGGACAGTTCCCGGGACAGGATGATCCGGCTCAAACCCTGCTGCTGCCAGAACTCGACGCTCGCCCAATTCACGGTGTTGGCCTGCACCGACAGGTGAATCGGCATCTGGGGGAAGTGCTGGCGCACCAGCATGATCAGCCCAGGGTCGGACATGATCAGTGCGTCCGGCGCCATGGCGATCACCGGCTCCAGGTCCTTGAGGAAGGTGCGCAGTTTGGCGTTGTGCGGGGCAATGTTCACCACCACGTAGAACCGCTTGCCCATGGCCTGGGCCTCACGAATGCCCAGGGCCAGGTTGGCGTGGTCGAATTCGTTGTTGCGCACCCGCAGGCTGTAGCGCGGCTGGCCGGCGTACACCGCGTCGGCACCGTAGGCAAAGGCGTAACGCATGTTTTTCAAGGTGCCGGCGGGAGCGAGCAGTTCGGGGGCGGCGAGGGTCATGGTGGCGTCAGATCGCAAAAAGCGGCGAGGGTACGCCACGGTCGGCCCGGCGGTATTGATTTGGATCAACGCCGGAGGCAAACGCGAAGGCACTCCGGCGAGTCCTGGAGGACTAATGTTTATCCCGCCTTTGGACATGGAACGCTGATGAATCGAAAGATGCTGCAAAACAAATCCCAGATGCTGCTGTTGATCCTGGTCACCCTCGCTTTCATCTGGATTTTGCTGCCGTTTTACGGCGCGGTGTTCTGGGCGGTGATCCTGGGTATCGTCTTTGCGCCGATGCAGCGCCGCCTGCAGTTGAAGTTCGGCTGGCACCGCAACGTCATCTCGCTCCTCACCTTGAGCATTTGCGTGGTCAGTGCGATTTTGCCGGTGATCATCATCAGCACCTTGCTGGTCCAGGAAGGCGCGGCGTTGTACAAGAGCCTGGAAAGCGGAGAACTGGACATTGCCGATTACCTGGCCCGTTTCAAGGATGCCTTGCCGCCGTACTTCCAGCACCTGCTGGACCGCTTCGGCCTGGGTAACCTGAACGGGTTGCGGGACAAGATCGTCAAGAGCGCAATGCAGGGCAGTGAATTCTTCGCCACCCAAGCCTTCAGTTTCGGTCAGGGGACGTTCCAGTTCCTGGTCAGTTTCTTTGTCATGATTTATTTACTGTTTTTCTTCCTGCGCGATGGCCCGGAATTGGTGCGCAAAGTGCGCATGGCCATTCCCCTGGCTGAACATCAGAAGCGTCGCCTGCAGTTGAAATTCAACCGGGTGGTGCGGGCCACGGTAAAAGGCAACCTGCTGGTCGCCATCAGCCAGGGCGCGCTGGGCGGGCTGATCTTCTGGATCCTGGGAATCCCGACGGTATTGCCGTGGGCGGTACTGATGGCGTTCCTGTCGCTGTTGCCGGCTGTGGGGGCGGGCATTGTCTGGGCGCCGGTGGCGGTGTATTTCCTGCTCTCCGGGGCGATCTGGCAGGGCGTGGTGCTGACGCTGTTCGGGGTGTTCGTGATTGGCCTGGTGGACAACTTCCTGCGACCGATCCTGGTGGGCAAGGACACCAAGATGCCCGACTACATGGTGTTGGTCTCGACGCTGGGCGGGCTGGCGGTGTTCGGGCTGAACGGTTTCGTGATCGGGCCGCTGATCGCCGCGCTGTTCATGTCGTGTTGGGCTTTGTTCGTTGAAAGCACGCCGCGCATACAACTGCCCTAGGCACTCAGTACATACGGGCCGATGCGTTGCGACAGGGCTTGGGCGGCGGGCAGTGAAGTCAACGGACCGCTGATGGTCACGCCGTCCTGCACCAGATACCAGCAGGCCAGCAGACCGCGTTCCCGGAGTGGGGCGGGGACGGCACTGCCAATGACAGACATGATTTGAACCTTGGGCATGGGGAACCTCCATCAATCGATGGGGTTACCTTACGACTCAGCCTGGGTAACGAAAAATCAACTGCCTCAATAGTAGGAATCGATGCCGGTCAATCGACGACAAGATCGAGCATGTGCACCACTTCCTGCTCGTTGAGCAGGCCCTTGCGAACCAGGTTTTCCGCCAGCAGGGAAAGGAACTTGGCGCTACGATGGCCTTCCAGGTGCTTGAGCTCAGTCAGTGCGTTGTACACCTTGCTGGAGGTGCACAGGCCGACAATGTGGTGTGGATTTTGTGTGGGCATACCTTCGTCCTTGTTGTTATGAAGCTGTTGTTGACGGACCACACCAGTTTGCGGCGCGGTCATGACGCTCACGTGACAGCTTGGGTTGTAGGAAAAGAAAGCAGGATTCAGACCATAATGCCTTTTTGGCGCCGGAATATTGTTCCGGCAGCGACATCGGCAAGCTTTTTCAATCAGCAGCGCTTTTTATTCGCCCACGAAAAAGCCCCTGAACCTTTCGATTCAGGGGCTTTACTTGTCGCTATTTGGCTCCACGACCTGGACTCGAACCAGGGACCCAGTGATTAACAGTCACTTGCTCTACCAACTGAGCTATCGCGGAATGGCGCGTATGTTACTGATTGGAAAAGAGAAGTCAAGCTTCTATTGCTGATCGGCACATTCCCGGTGCCCGTTTACGCTCAATCTACGATTGGCAGTTACCGCCGCGACGGGAGAGGGCTACCATGGTCGCCCGGAAGTGGCAGGACGCGCTGCCGGCCATTCGCCGACATAAGGTACGCGCCATGAATCTCCTGTTACCGCTTCACACCGCCAGCCGCAGCGGGGTGTCGCTATGAGCACCGCACAGATCAGCTTGCCCAAGGGTGTGGGGCCTCACGCCGAAAAACTCTACGACGCTATCACCCAGGCCAGCACCACCGATGAACTGAATCGTGCCGGGGGCAAGGCCGAAGGTTTTGTCCTGGGGTTGGAAAGCGCCAAGGCGATCAAGAGCCAGATTGCCGAGTCGTTGTATGTGATCTATGACGATGCGGCGAGTCAGCGGGCGACGGAGCTGTAGCCTTGCCGAAAGTGTTGTGCCGGGTGCTTTTGTGGCGAGGGGTACACCTGACCTGGTGGTGACGCTCAAAAAAACGGGAAGCCCAATGGCTTCCCGTTTTTCATCCGGCGCGAAAGTTTCAGATCACCTGAACAATCGCCTTGGTCACCGCCTCGATGTTGTTCTGGTTCAGCGCGGCCACGCAGATACGGCCGGTGTCCAGGGCATAGATGCCGAACTCGTTGCGCAGGCGTGTCACTTGTTCAACGCTCAGGCCGGAGTAGGAGAACATCCCGCTCTGACGTGCGACGAAGCTGAAGTCGTGGTGCGGCGCGGCCTTGGCCAGCATATCCACCATCTGGTTGCGCATGCCGCGAATCCGCAGGCGCATTTCGGCCAGTTCGGCTTCCCACTGGGCCCGCAGCTCAGGGCTGTTGAGCACGGCAGCGACAATGCTGGCGCCGTGGGTCGGTGGGTTGGAGTAGTTGGTGCGGATCACGCGCTTGACCTGGGACAGCACGCGGGCACTTTCTTCTTTCGATTCGCTGACGATCGACAGGGCGCCAACGCGCTCGCCGTACAGCGAGAACGACTTGGAGAACGAGCTGGACGCGAAGAACGTCAGGCCCGACTCGGCGAACAGGCGCACGGCCGCTGCGTCTTCGTCGATGCCATCACCAAAGCCTTGGTAGGCCATGTCCAGGAATGGAACATGGTTCTTGGCCTTGACCACCGCCAGCACGTTTTTCCAATCTTGCGGGCTCAGGTCCACGCCGGTCGGGTTGTGGCAGCAGGCGTGCAGCACGACGATCGAGCGGTCGGGCAGGGCGTTGAGGTCTTCCAGCAGGCCGCTGCGGTTCACGTCATGGGTGGCGGCGTCGTAGTAGCGGTAGTTCTGCACCGGGAAGCCGGCGGTTTCGAACAGGGCGCGGTGGTTTTCCCAGCTTGGGTCGCTGATGGCCACGACGGCGTCAGGCAGCAGTTGCTTGAGGAAGTCGGCACCGATTTTCAGTGCGCCGGTGCCGCCCACGGCCTGGGTGGTGATGACACGACCGGATGCGATCAGCGGGGAGTCCTTGCCGAACAGCAAGGTCTGCACCGCCTGGTCGTAGGCGGCAATGCCGTCGATTGGCAGGTAACCACGGGAAACGTGCTGAGCCACGCGAGCCGTCTCGGCTTCGACAACCGCGCGCAGGAGTGGAATGCGCCCCTCCTCGTTGCAGTAAACACCCACGCCCAGGTTGACCTTATTGGTACGGGTGTCGGCGTTGAATGCTTCGTTGAGGCCCAGGATGGGGTCGCGGGGTGCCAATTCGACAGCGGAAAACAGGCTCATTATTGCGCGGCTCTGAATGGAGTGGGGGGGACGTGTCGCGCTCCAGCCGGATGCACTAGAGCGGTGCACAAACGGGGAGCTAGTATAGAGGCCATCACCGGGCGCGGCGACAGGCGATTGGGCTTTTGCGGTAAGTATTTTCGTTTTTTTTCGACCGTTAGTCCCTTTGCCGCGTCAAAGTCTGCAAGGCGTGTAGGACGTTCGTCTTGAAAGCGAAGGCATTCACCTCCACATTGTATGTATCCCAGCTTTTTCCTCGGGCGACATCAGTCGTTTCGGTCTTTCTCGTCCCTGTCGGCTGACCGACAGGGATGAACCCAGAGGTTTTGTTATGTCTGAATTCCAGCTAGTCACCCGATTCCAGCCCGCCGGCGACCAGCCGGAAGCCATCCGCCTGATGGTTGAGGGCATCGAGGCCGGTCTGGCGCACCAGACCTTGCTTGGTGTGACCGGCTCGGGCAAGACCTTCAGCATCGCCAACGTGATCGCCCAAGTGCAGCGCCCGACCCTGGTACTGGCGCCGAACAAGACCCTGGCGGCGCAGTTGTACGGCGAGTTCAAGGCGTTTTTCCCGAATAACGCGGTGGAGTATTTCGTCTCTTATTACGACTACTACCAGCCCGAGGCCTACGTGCCATCGTCAGACACCTTCATCGAGAAAGACGCCTCGATCAACGACCACATCGAGCAAATGCGGCTCTCGGCGACCAAGGCGTTGTTGGAGCGCAAGGACGCGATCATCGTCACCACCGTGTCGTGCATCTACGGTCTGGGCAGCCCGGAAACCTATCTGAAGATGGTGCTGCATGTGGATCGTGGCGACAAACTCGACCAGCGCGCCTTACTCAGGCGCCTGGCGGATTTGCAGTACACCCGCAACGACATGGATTTCGCCCGGGCCACCTTTCGGGTGCGTGGCGATGTGATCGACATCTACCCGGCGGAGTCGGACCTGGAGGCGATCCGCATCGAACTGTTTGATGACGAGGTAGAGAGCCTTTCGGCGTTCGATCCGCTGACCGGTGAGGTGATCCGCAAGTTGCCACGCTTCACCTTCTACCCCAAGAGCCACTACGTGACACCGCGCGAAACCCTGCTGGATGCCATCGAGGGGATCAAGGTCGAGTTGCAGGAGCGCCTGGAATACCTGCGATCGAACAATAAGTTGGTGGAAGCCCAGCGTCTGGAACAGCGGACTCGGTTCGACCTGGAAATGATCCTGGAGCTGGGCTATTGCAACGGCATCGAAAACTACTCGCGCTACCTGTCGGGCCGCCCATCCGGCGCCGCGCCGCCGACGTTGTATGACTATCTGCCGGCCGATGCCTTGCTGGTGATCGATGAGTCTCACGTCAGCGTGCCCCAGGTTGGCGCCATGTACAAAGGCGACCGTTCGCGCAAGGAGACTCTGGTGGAGTACGGTTTCCGCCTGCCATCGGCCCTGGATAACCGGCCGATGCGCTTTGACGAATGGGAGAGCGTGAGCCCGCAGACGATTTTTGTCTCGGCCACCCCTGGCAACTATGAGGCCGAACATGCCGGCCGGGTGATCGAGCAATTGGTGCGGCCAACCGGGCTGGTCGACCCGCAGATCGAAGTGCGCCCGGCGCTGACCCAGGTCGATGACCTGCTCTCGGAGATCACCAAGCGCGTAGCCTTGGAAGAGCGGGTGCTGGTGACCACGCTGACCAAGCGCATGTCCGAAGACCTTACCGACTACCTGGCGGACCATGGCGTGCGGGTGCGCTACCTGCACTCGGACATTGACACGGTGGAGCGGGTTGAGATCATTCGTGATCTGCGTCTGGGCACCTTTGATGTGCTGGTGGGCATCAACCTGCTGCGCGAAGGCCTGGATATGCCGGAAGTGTCGCTGGTGGCGATTCTCGACGCCGACAAGGAAGGTTTTCTGCGCTCCGAGCGCTCGTTGATCCAGACCATCGGTCGTGCGGCGCGTAACCTCAACGGTCGGGCGATTCTGTATGCCGACCGCATCACCGGTTCCATGGAGCGGGCCATCGGCGAGACCGAGCGCCGTCGCGATAAGCAGATCGCCTTCAACCTGGCCAACGGCATCACCCCCAAAGGCGTGTTCAAGGACGTCGCCGACATCATGGAAGGCGCCACTGTGCCCGGCTCGCGCAGCAAAAAGCGCAAAGGCATGGCCAAGGCCGCCGAAGAGAGTGCCCGCTACGAAGCCGAACTGCGCTCACCGAGCGAAATCACCAAGCGGATCCGGCAGTTGGAAGAAAAAATGTACCAACTGGCCCGGGACCTGGAGTTCGAGGCGGCGGCGCAGTTGCGCGATGAGATTGGCAAGTTGCGCGAGCGCTTGTTGGCTGTCTGAGGTTTTGTGGCGGTTTTAAGGGCCTCATCGCGAGCAAGCTCGCTCCCACACTGGATCTAGGGCGTTCATAAAACCCCTGTGGGAGCGAGCTTGCTCGCGATGGGCGCGACTCGGTCCAACGGCTGGCCACACAAATCCCGCTCTCACTGGAGCCCGCCCGCCATCGCCTGTTACCATTCGCCCCCTGTTTGATCTTTGCTTTTATCTTCTTTCCGAGACATGCCATGACCACCGTCCGCACCCGCATCGCGCCTTCGCCCACTGGCGATCCCCATGTCGGCACCGCTTACATCGCTTTGTTCAACTATTGCTTTGCCAAGCAGCATGGCGGTGAGTTCATCCTGCGGATCGAGGACACCGACCAGTTGCGCTCGACGCGCGAGTCCGAACAGCAGATTTTCGACGCTCTGCGCTGGCTGGGCATCGACTGGAGCGAAGGCCCGGACGTTGGCGGCCCGCACGGTCCGTACCGCCAGAGTGAGCGCGGCGATATCTATCAGCAGTATTGCCAGCAGTTGGTGGACATGGGGCATGCGTTCCCATGCTTCTGCACCGCCGAAGAACTCGACCAGATGCGCGCCGAGCAGATGGCTCGCGGTGAAACCCCGCGCTACGACGGTCGAGCGCTGCTGCTGTCCAAGGAAGAAGTCGCCCGCCGCCTGGCCGCTGGCGAGCCCCATGTGATCCGCATGAAGGTGCCGAGCGAAGGCGTCTGCGTGGTACCGGACATGCTGCGGGGCGATGTCGAGATCCCGTGGGATCGCATGGACATGCAAGTGCTGATGAAGACCGACGGCCTGCCGACGTACTTCCTGGCCAACGTGGTCGACGATCACCTGATGGGCATCACCCACGTATTGCGCGGCGAAGAATGGCTGCCGTCGGCGCCGAAACTGATCCTGCTCTACGAATACTTCGGCTGGGAACAACCGCAGCTGTGCTACATGCCACTGCTGCGCAACCCGGACAAGAGCAAGCTGTCCAAGCGCAAGAACCCGACCTCGGTGACGTTCTACGAGCGCATGGGCTTCATGCCCGAGGCGATGCTCAACTACCTGGGCCGCATGGGCTGGTCGATGCCGGACGAGCGCGAGAAGTTCTCGCTGCAGGAAATGGTCGAGCACTTTGATTTGTCGCGGGTTTCCCTGGGTGGGCCGATCTTCGACGTCGAGAAGCTGTCGTGGCTAAACGGCCAGTGGCTGCGGGACTTGCCGGTAGAGGAGTTCGCCGCACGGGTACAGAAGTGGGCATTGAACCCTGAATACATGATGAAGATCGCGCCCCATGTGCAGGGCAGGGTAGAGACCTTCAGCCAGATCGCACCGTTGGCCGGCTTCTTCTTTGCCGGTGGCGTAACGCCGGATGTGAAGCTGTTCGAATCCAAGAAGCTTTCGGGCGACCAGGTGCGCCAGTTGATGCAGCTGATCCTGTGGAAGCTCGAAAGCCTGCGTCAGTGGGAAAAAGACAGCATCACCGCGACCATTCAGGCCGTGGTCGAGTCTCTGGAGTTGAAGCTGCGTGATGCCATGCCGCTGATGTTCGCCGCCATTACCGGCCAGGCCAGCTCGGTGTCGGTGCTCGACGCGATGGAAATCCTCGGGCCAGACCTGACCCGTTTCCGCCTGCGCCAGGCCATCGACTTGCTGGGTGGTGTGTCGAAGAAGGAAAACAAAGAGTGGGAAAAACTGCTGGGCGCGATCGCCTAAGCGGTCGATGAGGCAGGGCATACCCCGGTTTTCCGGGGTTTGTCGGTAAGTGATTGTTATCCCGGCAAAAAACTTTCAAATTTGTTGAAAATAAATTTGACAGCCCTCCGATACGCCCTTAAGATTCGCCCCGTCCTCAGCGATGAGGGGCTATAGCTCAGCTGGGAGAGCGCTTGCATGGCATGCAAGAGGTCGACGGTTCGATCCCGTCTAGCTCCACCAATTTACACTTCAAGGCCTGGCCACACCGGTCTTGAAGCGATCAACACTCAGCGTTGATCAGTTGTATAGAAGGGTTTGCGTCCCCTTCGTCTAGTGGCCTAGGACACCGCCCTTTCACGGCGGTAACAGGGGTTCGAGTCCCCTAGGGGACGCCAGTTTTACAGAAGCGATGTTGCAAGATGTCGCTCCGCCGCGAGGCGAAAAATCTGGGGCTATAGCTCAGCTGGGAGAGCGCTTGCATGGCATGCAAGAGGTCGACGGTTCGATCCCGTCTAGCTCCACCAA
>NZ_JBSPTN010000015.1:0-27021 GCF_053850495.1 Pseudomonas sp. CFBP 5748 | reverse complement strand
TTTACAGGTTCAAGGTCTGGCCACACCGGCCTTGAGTCGATCAGTTCTCAGCGCTGATCAAGTTAGAAGGTTTGTGTCCCCTTCGTCTAGTGGCCTAGGACACCGCCCTTTCACGGCGGTAACAGGGGTTCGAGTCCCCTAGGGGACGCCACGATTACCCGCTCTGCGGGATTTATAGGGGTCATTCAATTCTTGAATGGCCCTTTTGTTTGTCTGGCGTTCGGCCAATTCTCCTATTCCTCGAAAAGATGCTTCTGATCAGCGGTCAAATTTCCCGCTTGCGGAAAATTATTATATGGATAATATTTCAATCGTAATATTCGGAGGCAACGATGAGCGATAAAAAGGCACAAACCCGGGAACGCATTCTCAAGGCCGCCAGCTCCGCGCTGATCCTGCGTGGCCCGGCCGAGCCGAGTGTGGGTGAGGTGATGGGCGCCGCCGGGCTGACAGTGGGCGGTTTCTATGCTCACTTCGAAAGCAAGGATGCCTTGATGCTGGAAGCTTTCAAGCACTTGCTGAGTCAGCGCCGCGGCTTGATCGCCGCCATGGATACCGGGCTGAGCGGTGAGGAGCGGCGAGCCCTGGCAGCCGCGTTCTACCTCTCGCGCAAGCACCGCGACTCCACCGAGCTGGCTTGCCCGATTCCGGCATCGGTCGGCGAACTCGGACGGTTACCGGATGAATTTCGTGAGGTGCTCAATGAGCACATTGAGTTGATGGTCGCGCAGTTGGCGGCCAGCCCGGAAGACGCCGACAAAGCCTTGGCCGACATTGCCTTGATGGTCGGCGGCCTGGCCCTGGCACGGGCGCTGGGCCCGGGAGAGTTATCGGATCGTTTGCTTCGCGCCGCCAAGTCGGCGGTGCAATGAGCTAAGGCGCAAGCCCTGGAGATGAGTGATGAACAGGTTGAGCTGGATTCGTGGCGTTAATGGCACGCTGGGCTGGGTGACCCCGGGTCTGGTCGCGAAGAAGATGCGATCGCTGTTCATGCGCCCCCGCGACTTGCCGCCACGGGATTGGGAGTTGCCATTGCTGGCGACCTCCGAGCGCATCACCTTACGCTTCGGCCTGTCCGCCTTGCGCTGGGGCAAAGGTCCCACGGTCTTGCTGATGCATGGCTGGGAAGGGCGGCCCACGCAATTTGCGGCGCTGATCACGGCACTGGTAGACGCCGGCTACACGGTGGTGGCGCTGGACGGTCCGGCCCATGGCCGCTCACCTGGGCGTGAGGCCAACGTCCTGCTGTTCGCCAGGGCCATGCTCGAAGCCGCGGCTGAATTGCCGTCGCTGCAAGCCGTAATCGGACATTCCATGGGCGGCGCCAGTGCCATGCTCGCGGTTCAGTTGGGTTTGCAGACCGAGACCCTGGTCAGCATCGCAGCGCCCGCGCGGATCCTTGGCGTGCTGCGCGGGTTCGCCCGAATGATGGGGCTGCCGCCCAAGGCGCGTTCGGCCTTCATTCGCCTGGTGGAAAACGATGTGGGCATGCGCGCCTCGAAGATGGACGTCGCTCATTATCAACTGGACGTGCCCGGGTTGATCGTCCACGCCGAGGACGACACTTTTGTCTCGGTCAAGGAATCGCAACTGATTCACGAAGCCTGGTTCGACAGCCGCTTGCTGCGCTTGCCGCAGGGTGGTCATCAGCGGGTGTTGGCCGATCCTCGTGTCATTGATGGCGTGTTATCACTGCTGGCCGGGCGCAGCCTGCAAGCGCGGCAATCGGCTTGATCTGTGGGAGCAAGGCTTGCCCGCGATGGCGGTCAAGCTCGGATCCGTTACACTGGCCCCAACCAAATTCGACTGGGAGAGGGGCATGGGCTGGGATCGGGCAACACCATTCGTCATTGATCTTCAAGTAAATGCCGAAGACATCGACGGGCTGGGCCACGCCAATAACGCGGTATACGTCACCTGGCTCGAGCGTTGTGCCTGGCGCCATTCCCAGCGCCTGGGGTTGGATCTGGTGGAGTATCGGCGCTTGGACCGGGCCATGGCGGTGGTGCGGCATGAAATCGATTACCTCGCGGCGGCCTATGAAGGTGACGAGCTGCAACTGGCTACCTGGATCGTCGACTGGGACCAGCGGTTGAAGATGACCCGGCATTTCCAGTTGATCCGCCCCAGTGATAACACCACCTTATTGCGGGCCCAGACCACATTTGTCTGCATTGAACTGTCCACCGGCAGACCCAAGCGCATGCCGCCGGAGTTCATCGAGGGTTATGGTGTGGCACTGATGACATCCGGCATCCTCACCGACTGATCCACCGCTTTCGCGAGCAAGCCCGCTTCCACAAGGGATTTGTGGTGAATGCCGGATACGTGGGCAAAATCCGGTAAACTGCCGCACGTTTTTTCGTTGAGTGTGTTTTTCCATGCAAATTGCCCTGGCGCCCATGGAGGGGTTGGTCGACAACATCCTGCGGGACGTCCTGACCCGTGTTGGCGGTATCGACTGGTGTGTCACCGAGTTCATCCGTGTCAATGACCGTCTGCTCACGCCGGCCTATTTCCATAAGCTCGCCCCCGAATTGCTGAGCGGTGCCCGGACTGCCGCCGGCGTGCCGTTGCGGGTGCAATTGCTGGGGTCCGATCCGGTGTGCCTGGCGGAGAACGCCGCGTTGGCTTGCGAGTTGGGTTCAGAGGTTATTGACCTGAATTTCGGCTGCCCGGCCAAGACCGTGAACAAATCCCGGGGTGGGGCGGTATTGCTTAAAGAGCCTGAACTGCTCAACGAAATCGTCGAACACGTACGTCGTGCGGTGCCGAAACACATCCCGGTCACCGCCAAAATGCGCCTGGGGTTCGACAGCCCGGACGGCGCGCTGGTCTGTGCCACGGCGCTGGCCGAAGGCGGCGCGGCGCACATTGTGGTGCACGCACGGACCAAGACCGACGGCTACAAGCCGCCGGCTCACTGGGAGTGGATCCCGCGGGTTCAGGAAGTGGTCAAGGTCCCGGTATTCGCCAACGGCGATATCTGGAGCGTGGAAGACTGGCGCCGTTGCCGCGAGATCAGCGGCGTCGAGGACATCATGCTCGGTCGTGGCCTGGTTTCCCGTCCCGATCTGGCCCGGCAGATCGCCGCAGCCCGGGCCGGTGAGGAAGTGGTCGAGATGTCCTGGCTCGAACTGCAGCCGATGCTCCAGGAGTTCTGGGTGCAGGTGGTCGAGCAACTGACACCCCGCCAGGCACCGGGTCGGTTGAAGCAATGGCTGGCGATGCTGACCCGCAATTATCCCGAAGCGGTGGAGTTGTTTACCGCTCTGCGCCGGGAGACCGACCTGGATGCGGTGGGCCGCTTACTGGGTGTGCAGCGCACCGAAGCGGCCTGAAAAAAATTCAAAAAAAGCTCTTGAAAAGTTTTTGGCGGACCCTAGATAGGGGTTACGCGATGCCGAATTCGGGTCGCGGAGACAAAAAAACTTGCTGAATTTTTCAGGAGATTTGAATCATGAGTACTGCATTTTCGCTGGCCCCTCTGTTCCGTTCCTCGGTGGGTTTCGACCGTTTCAACGACCTGTTCGAAACCGCCCTGCGCAACGAACCGGGCAGCAGCTATCCACCCTACAACGTGGAAAAATATGGCGATGACGAGTACCGCATCGTGGTTGCCGCCGCCGGATTCCGGGAAGAAGACCTGGAGTTGCAGGTGGAAAAAGGTGTGCTGACCATCAGCGGTGGCAAGCGCGAGGCGAGCAACGACAGCGTGACCTACCTGCACCAGGGCATCGCCCAGCGTGCGTTCAAGCTGTCCTTCCGGTTGGCCGACCATATCGAGATCAAGTCCGCCGGCCTGAGCAACGGTCTGTTGAGCATCGACCTGTTGCGGGTGATCCCGGAAGAGGCGAAAGCCAAGCGCATCCCGATCAATGGGGCGCAACCGCAACCCGCGCTGCAAAACTGATGCATCGCAACTGAAGAAGGGCGCCAGATGGCGCCCTTCTTCATTCTGGAGATTTCATTGTGGGTCTTGCATCACGGTAACAACCGCTCAAACGCCTCCAGCGGTAACGGCCGGCTATGCAGGTAGCCCTGATACAAATGGCAATCAAGCCCTTGCAAGAAATGCAATTGCTCCAGGGTTTCCACACCTTCGGCAATCATTTCCAGGTTGAGGCTGCGGGCCATGGCGACGATGGCGCGGATGATTTCGGCGTCGTTGGGGTCGCTGGTGGCGTCGCGCACGAATGACTGGTCGATTTTCAGGGTGTCCACCGGTAGGCGCTTGAGGTAGGTCAGCGACGAATAGCCGGTGCCGAAATCGTCCATGGCAAAGCTCACTCCCAGTTTTTTCAGCCGGCGCATCTTGCCGATGGTGTCGTCCAGGTTCTGGATCACGATGCCTTCGGTGATTTCCAGCTTCAGCATGGAGCAGGGCAGGCCATGGGTGGCGAGGCAGCTTTCAATGCGTTCGACGAAGTCGCTCTGGCGGAACTGCCGCGGACTGATGTTCACGCACAGGCTGAAATGCTGCGGATCGACCTTGCCCCTGGCGATCAGTCGTTTGAAGCCGTCACAGGCTTCGTCGAGGATCCAGGTCCCGACTTCCAGGATCAGCCCGCTGTCTTCGAGCACTTTGATGAATTCGTTGGGCGACTGGGCGCCCAGGTCCGGGTGATGCCAGCGCACCAGGGCTTCGGCGCCGATGATGCGGTTATCCCGTGCGTCGACCTGGGGCTGGAAATGCACGCTGAACTCGCCACGGGCCAGGGCCTGGCGCAGGTCGGTTTCCATGCGCAGGCGTTCGCTGGCGGCTTTTTGCATGGTGGCGTGGAACATCTGCGAGGTATTGCGTCCCGAATCCTTGGCGCGGTACAGCGCAATGTCGGCGCGCTTGAGCAGGTCGGTCGGGGTGGAACCATGGTCGGGGATCAGTGCCATGCCAATGCTCGGTGTGACTTGCAGGCGCTGGCCGTCGAGGAACATCGGTTCCGAGAGCAGTTCGCGCAAGGTATCGGCCAGGCTCTGGACTTGCGCGCTGACCGCTGCGCGGCTGCCTTCCAGGCCGCTGAGCAGCACCACGAATTCGTCGCCACCGAGCCGCGCAACGGTGTCCTCGAGGCGCACGCTGGCTTCAAGGCGTGCGGTGATGATCTTCAGCACCGTGTCACCCACCGGGTGACCAAGGGAGTCGTTGATGTGCTTGAAGTGGTCCAGGTCGAGAAACAGCAGGGCGCCACGCAGGTTATGGCGCTTGAGCAAGGCGATTTGCTGGCTCAGCCGGTCCATCAACAAGGCCCGATTGGGCAGGTTGGTCAGTGAGTCGTGATAGGCCAGGTGGCGTATCTGCGCTTCGGCATTGCGCAGCAGGCTGACGTCTCGGGCCGTCAGCAGCAGGCAGGCTGTTTCGTTGAGTGTGATGGGCTCCACCGAGACTTCCACGGTGAGTATTTCCCCGCGTTTGTTGCGCCCGAGCATTTCCAGATGATGCACGCGGCCCTTGAGTTGCAACTCGGCCAGCAGCATCGCGCGCTGCTTTTCCTCGGCCCAGATCCCCATCTCATAGACCGTGTGCCCGATCACTTCGTCGGCGCGATAGCCGGTCAGGCGACAGAAGCCGTCGTTGACCTCAAGGTAACGGCCGCTTTCGTGTTCGGTGATGGTGATAGCGTCGGGGCTGGAGTGGAACGCCTTGGCGAACTTCTCCTCGCTGGCCTTGAGGGCCGCTTCGGAGCGTTGCTGTTGGGTGATGTCGCGCAAAGTGGTGACGATGCAGGGTTGGTTGCCGACATTGATTTGCCGGCTGGAGATCACACAGGCCAGCGGATGGCCGTTCTTATGGTGGACAACGATGGCGACATTGTTCAGTGACTGCTCGCGGATCACCCGTTCGATGCGTTGCAGGCTGCTGCCCGAGGCATCCCAGAGACCAATTTCGTCGGCGCTGAGGCCGATCACATCACTGGCCGCCCAGCCGAAGGTTTGGGTGAAACTGGAGTTGATTTCGAGGAACCGGCCACTGTCCTGATGGGTGACGCAGATCGGGTCGGGGCTGACCTGGAACAGCGTGGCGAATTTTTCCTCCGATGCCGCCAGGCTCTGCTCACGTTCGACCTGGTCGGTGATGTCCAGCAAGGTGCCGGCCATGCGCAAGGGGCTACCGTCGTCGTTGCGATAGAGGCGGGCGCGGCTTTCCAGGTAGCGGGAGCTGCCGTCTGGCAGTTGTACGCGGTAGGTCAGTTGATAATTGCCTGCCGGCCCTTCACGCAGGCTGCGGTAGGCGTTGCGCATGTTATTGCGTTCTTCGGTGGGGACCCCGTCGAAAAACTCATCGAACGACTCATGAAACGGCTTGGGCTCCAGGCCGTGGAGCTGCGCAGCCCGGGCCGAGCCGTAGAGCATGCCGCTGGGAATGTGCCAATCCCAGGTGCCCAGTTGCGCCGAGTCGAGGGCCAGGTCCAGGCGTTCCTGGCTGTCTTTGAGGGCCTGTTCGGCCCGTTTGCGTTCGGTAGTGTCAAGGAACGCGCTCAACAAGTACGGTTGGCCTTCGAGTTCGACCTTTTGCGCGCTGAGCAGGCCACTGTGGATCTGGCCATTGCTGGCCTGCAACTCGACCTCCATGCTTGCCAGTTCGCCCTTGGCGTTGATGGCTTCCACCAGTTTTTTTCGCTGCCCGGGGTCGACCCACAAACCCAGTTCCAGCGTCGTGCGGCCGATGATGTCGTGCAACGGCCAGCCAAACAGGCTTTCGAAATATTGGTTGGCCTCGACGATCAGTCCATCTTCCTGGCGGGTCAGCAGCACCATGTTCGGGCATAGATGGAAGAGCGTGGCAAAGCGCTTTTCCGAACTGCGCAGTGCCTGTTCCCGTTCGCGTTGATGGGTGATCTCGCGGATCACCCCGATCATTCGGGGACGGCCATGCTTGTCGGGCAGCACGCTGCCGCTGATTTCCAGCCAGTGCAGGCTGCCATCGGGCCAGACGATGCGGTGATGCATGGCCTGTTCCAGCGGCGCGCCAGCCACTGCCGCGTGAAAAGCGCGCAGGGCTTTGGCCCGGTCTTCGGGTAGCAGCAGGTCCAGGTAATCCACATCCGCCGGCAATGGCTGGCGCGGATCGAAGCCGAACAGCGCCTGGGTGCCCCGGGACCAGCTGATTTGCCCGGTATCGATGTCCCACGACCAGGCCCCCAACCGCGCACCGTTCAGGGCGGCCAGCAATTGCGGCGCGCTGTCCCAGCTTTGCTCGGACCGTTTTGGGTCGAGCGCCTGAATACGCGGCAGGGGCGGCAGGTGGTCAGCGGGTTTGGCCATTATCTCGCGAGCCTTGAGCAGATTTGGGCGTTAGGCATAGGCATTGCGGCTCTATAGGAGTAGCACAACCTATGCCTTTGTCCCTGGCAGATCGATTTGTGCGTCCAGTAAGGCCATGAAAGCCCGTGCAGCATTCGACAGCGTCCGTTCGGTGTGCAGGATATAGCCTAGCTCGCGACTGAGCTGTATGCCCGGCAAAGGAATGCGCGCCACCTGTTCGTCGAGCATGGTGCGCGGCAAAACGCTCCAGGCCAGGCCGATGGAAACCATCATTTTTATGGTTTCCAGATAATTCGTGCTCATGGCGATGTTGGGCGTCAGGCCTTGGGCCTGGAACAGGCGTTGGACGATGTGGTGGGTAAAGGTGTTGCCGCCGGGGAAAACCGCGGGGTGCAAGGCAATATCCGCCAGGCTGACCGCGCCGTTGAGCAACGCATGTTCCGGCGCCACCACGAAATCCAGAGGGTCGTCCCACACCGGCGTGGCCCGTACCAGGGTGTGTGGTTCGGGGGCGAGGGTGATGACCGCCAGTTCTGCCCGGCCATGGAGGATTTCTTCGTAGGCCACTTCCGAATCCAGGAACTGAATGTCCAGCGCCACCTGTGGGTAGCGTCGGGTGAATTCCCTTAATAAAGGTGGCAGGCGGTGCAGACCGATGTGGTGGCTGGTGGCGAGCGTCAGGCGCCCGGTCACTTCGCCGGTCAGGTTGGTCAGGGCGCGACGGGTATCGTCCAGCACGTTGAGGATCTGGTAGGCCCGTGGCAGCAGGGCGCGGCCGGCCTCGGTCAGGCCCACTTCCCGGCCCAGGCGGTCGAACAGGCGGACCTTGAGTTGTTGCTCAAGGCCAGCAATGCGCTTGCTGATGGCCGGCTGGGTCAGGTGCAGGCGTTCACCGGCGCCGGAGAAACTGCCGGTCTCGGCGATGGCAATAAAGGCATTGAGATTGGCGAGGTCCATGGTGGTTCCAGTCGGATTCCAGTTGGTTATGTAAAGTATGAAAAATATGAATTTGAGTTATTTAATGTAACCCCATAGGATCAGCCTCACAAGCCAAGGGGTTATTGATTCGCTCAGGACCCGGGGCATAGAAACAAGCTGATGAGGAAACCGTCTGATGGCCGGCAAAACGCTCTACGACAAGCTCTGGGATTCGCATTTGGTCAAGCAGCGCGACGATGGTTCGGCGCTGATCTACATCGATCGTCACATCATCCATGAAGTGACTTCGCCGCAGGCTTTCGAAGGCCTGCGTCTGGCCGGGCGCAAGCCGTGGCGCATCGATGCCAACATCGCGACCCCGGACCACAACGTACCGACCACGCCGGAGCGCAAGGGCGGCATCGAAGCCATTGCCGACCAGGTCTCGCGCCTGCAGGTGCAGACCCTCGACGATAACTGTGACGAATACGGCATCGTCGAATTCAAGATGAATGATGTGCGTCAGGGCATCGTCCACGTCATCGGCCCGGAGCAGGGCGCAACCTTGCCGGGCATGACCGTGGTCTGCGGCGACTCCCACACCTCGACCCACGGTGCGTTCGGCGCCCTGGCCCATGGCATCGGCACCTCCGAGGTCGAGCATGTGCTCGCCACCCAGTGCCTGGTCGCCAAGAAAATGAAAAACATGCTGGTGCGCGTCGAGGGCACGTTGCCGTTCGGCGTGACCGCCAAGGACATCGTCCTGGCCGTGATCGGCAAGATCGGCACCGCCGGCGGTAACGGCCATGCCATCGAGTTCGCCGGCAGTGCGATTCGCGACCTGTCTGTCGAAGGCCGCATGACCATCTGCAACATGTCCATCGAAGCCGGCGCTCGCGTTGGCCTGGTGGCCGCCGACGAAAAAACCGTGGAATACGTCAAGGGTCGTCCGTTCTCCCCGAAAGGTGCTGAGTGGGACATGGCAGTCGAAGCCTGGAAAGACCTGGTCTCCGATGCTGATGCGAAATTCGACACCGTAGTCGAGCTCGACGCGACCCAGATCAAACCGCAAGTCAGCTGGGGCACTTCCCCGGAAATGGTCTTGGCGGTGGATCAGAACGTCCCGGATCCCGCCAAGGAAATGGACCTGGTCAAGCGTGACTCGATCGTCCGCGCCCTGAAATACATGGGCTTGAGCGCCAACCAGGCGATCACCGACATTCAGCTCGATCGCGTGTTCATCGGCTCCTGCACCAACTCGCGGATCGAAGACCTGCGTGCCGCTGCAGTGATCGCCAAGGGCCGCAAGGTCGCCTCGACCATCAAGCAGGCCATCGTCGTGCCGGGCTCGGGTCTGGTGAAGGCACAGGCCGAAGCGGAAGGGCTGGACAAGATTTTCCTCGAGGCCGGTTTCGAATGGCGCGAGCCGGGGTGCTCGATGTGCCTGGCAATGAACCCCGACCGTTTGGAGTCGGGCGAACATTGCGCCTCCACCTCCAACCGTAACTTCGAAGGCCGTCAGGGCGCCGGTGGTCGTACGCACCTGGTGAGCCCAGCCATGGCCGCGGCGGCGGCTGTCAACGGCCGTTTCGTCGACGTCCGCGAATTGATCTGAAGGAGCGCAGCATGAAAGCTTTTACCCAGCACACTGGTCTTGTCGCGCCTTTGGATCGTGCCAACGTCGACACCGATCAGATCATTCCCAAGCAGTTCCTGAAGTCCATCAAGCGCACCGGCTTCGGCCCGAACCTGTTCGACGAGTGGCGCTACCTGGATGTCGGCCAGCCGTACCAGGACAACTCCAAGCGGCCGTTGAACAAGGATTTCGTGCTCAACGCCGAGCGCTACCAGGGCGCCAGCGTGTTGCTGGCCCGCGAGAACTTCGGCTGCGGTTCCAGTCGTGAACACGCGCCATGGGCCCTGGAAGAGTACGGTTTTCGCAGCATCATCGCGCCGAGCTACGCCGACATCTTTTTCAACAACAGCTTCAAGAACGGTTTGCTGCCGATCATCTTGAGTGAAGCTGAAGTGGACGAGTTGTTTCAGCAAGTCGAGGCCAATCCGGGCTATCAACTGCAGATCGACCTTGCGACCCAGACCGTGACCCGTCCCGACGGCAAGGTGTTGAGTTTCGAGATTGACGCGTTCCGCAAGCATTGCCTGCTCAACGGCCTGGACGATATCGGCCTGACCTTGCAGGACGGCGAGGCGATTGCCGCGTTCGAGGCCAAGCATCGGGCGAGCCAGCCTTGGCTGTTTCGGGATGCTTGATTTTGAGTAAGGCGTAAAGACGCCATCGCGAGCAAGCTCGCTCCCACACTGGATTTGCAGCGTAAACAAAACCCCTTGTGGGAGCGGGCTTGCTCGCGAAGATGGCGGCACTAACAACGCAAGCTAAAAGGAAGTCCCTATGACCAGCACCGCCCACAGTCAGGTTGTACAAAAGCAATTCGGTGAACAGGCCTCGGCCTATCTGAGCAGTGCCGTGCACGCCCAGGGCGCCGAGTTCGCGCTGCTACAGGCTGAGCTGGCGGGCCGTGGCGATGCCCGGGTGCTGGACTTGGGCTGTGGCGCCGGTCATGTGAGTTTCCACGTCGCGCCACTGGCCGCCGAAGTGGTGGCCTACGATTTGTCCCAGCAAATGCTCGACGTCGTCGCCGCCGCGGCAGTGGATCGAGGCATGGGTAACATCACCACGGTACGCGGTGCCGCCGAGCGCCTGCCGTTCGCCGATGCTGAGTTCGACTTCGTGTTCAGCCGTTATTCGGCGCATCATTGGAGTGACCTGGGGCTGGCGTTGCGGGAAGTGCGCCGGGTGCTCAAGCCGGGTGGCGTGGTGGCGTTCATTGATGTCCTGTCGCCCGGCATGCCGTTGCTGGACACCTACCTGCAAAGCGTCGAAGTGCTGCGCGACACCAGCCATGTGCGCGATTATTCGGCCGGTGAATGGCTGCGCCAGGTCAGCGAAGCGGGGCTGCACACCCGCAGCACCGCGCGCCAGCGCCTGCGCCTGGAATACCGCTCCTGGGTCGAGCGCATGCGCACCCCCGAGGTGATGCGTGCAGCGATTCTTGAGCTGCAACGCGCCATGGGTGATGAAGTGCGTGAATATTTTGAGATTGAGGCCGATGGTTCGTTCAGTACAGATGTACTGGTGCTGTGGGCCGAGCGATAGCATTTTTCCCGGTCAGTCCAAGGCTGCCAAGCCTGGGGCGCGCCGATAGAGCAAATGAGGAAAGCATGAGCAAGCAGATTCTGATTCTCCCTGGCGATGGTATTGGCCCGGAAATCATGGCCGAAGCGGTCAAGGTCCTGGAGCTGGCGAACGACAAGTACGGCCTGGGCTTCGAGCTCAGTCACGACGTGATCGGCGGCGCAGCCATCGACAAACATGGCGTGCCCCTGGCCGATGAAACCCTGGACCGTGCCCGCGCAGCCGATGCCGTGTTGCTGGGTGCCGTGGGCGGCCCGAAATGGGACAAGATCGAGCGCGATATTCGTCCCGAGCGCGGCCTGCTGAAGATCCGTGCACAACTGGGCCTGTTCGGCAACCTGCGCCCGGCGATTCTCTACCCGCAACTGGCCGACGCTTCGAGCCTGAAGCCGGAAATCGTTTCGGGCCTGGACATCCTCATCGTCCGTGAGCTGACCGGCGGTATCTATTTCGGCGCCCCGCGCGGCACGCGTGAACTGGATAACGGCGAGCGTCAGGCCTACGACACGCTGCCGTACAGCGAAAGCGAAATCCGCCGTATCGCCCGGGTTGGTTTCGATATGGCCCGCGTGCGCGGCAAGAAGCTGTGCTCGGTGGACAAGGCCAACGTCCTGGCGTCCAGCCAACTGTGGCGCGAAGTGGTCGAGGAAGTCGCCAAGGATTACCCGGACATCGAACTGAGCCACATGTACGTCGATAACGCCGCCATGCAACTGGTGCGCGCACCGAAGCAGTTCGACGTGATCGTCACCGACAACATGTTCGGTGACATCCTGTCCGACGAGGCATCGATGCTCACCGGTTCCATCGGCATGCTGCCGTCGGCCTCCCTGGATGCCAACAACAAGGGCATGTACGAGCCGTGCCACGGTTCGGCACCGGACATCGCCGGGCAGGGCATTGCCAACCCGTTGGCGACCATTCTGTCGGTGTCGATGATGCTGCGTTACAGCTTCAACTTGAACGATGCCGCCGACGCGATCGAAAAAGCCGTCAGCGTGGTCTTGGATCAAGGCTTGCGCACCGGTGATATCTGGTCGCAAGGTTGTACCAAAGTCGGTACGCAGCAAATGGGCGATGCAGTAGTCGCCGCGCTGCGGAATCTGTAATCTTTCGGGTCCACCGCTCCGACGGTGGCCCACTTTTGTATAGGTGTAGTTGCGATGAAACGTGTAGGTCTGATCGGTTGGCGCGGCATGGTCGGTTCCGTGCTCATGCAGCGAATGCTGGAAGAGCAGGATTTCGATCTCATTGAGCCGGTGTTTTTCACCACTTCCAATGTCGGTGGCCAGGGCCCGTCCGTGGGCAAGGACACCGGTGTGCTCAAGGATGCCTACAGCATCGACGAGCTCAAGACCCTCGACGTGATCCTGACCTGCCAGGGCGGCGACTACACCAGCGAAGTCTTCCCCAAGCTGCGTGAAGCCGGCTGGCAGGGTTACTGGATCGACGCTGCGTCCAGCCTGCGCATGCAGGATGACGCGGTGATCGTCCTCGACCCGGTAAATCGCAAGGTCATCGACCAGCAGCTGGACGCGGGCACCAAGAACTACATCGGCGGCAACTGCACCGTCAGCCTGATGCTGATGGGCCTGGGCGGCCTGTTCGAAGCCGGGTTGGTGGAGTGGATGAGCGCCATGACGTATCAGGCGGCTTCCGGTGCCGGCGCGCAGAACATGCGTGAGCTGATCAAGCAGATGGGCGCGACCCACGCCGCCGTCGCCGATGACCTGGCCAACCCGGCCAGTGCCATCCTGGACATCGACCGCAAGGTCGCCGAGGCGATGCGCAGCGATGCGTACCCGACCGAGAACTTCGGCGTGCCGTTGGCCGGCAGCCTGATCCCGTGGATCGACAAGGAACTGCCTAACGGCCAGAGCCGTGAAGAGTGGAAGGCCCAGGCCGAAACCAACAAGATCCTCGGTCGCTTCAAGAGCCCGATCCCGGTGGACGGCATCTGCGTGCGCATCGGCGCCATGCGCTGCCACAGCCAGGCGCTGACCATCAAATTGAACAAAGACGTGCCGATCGCCGATATCGAAGGGCTGATCAGCCAGCACAACCCTTGGGTCAAGCTGGTGCCGAACAACCGCGAAATCAGCATGCAGGAGCTGAGCCCGACCAAGGTCACCGGCACCCTGAATGTCCCGGTAGGTCGTTTGCGCAAACTGAACATGGGTTCGCAATTCGTCGGAGCCTTCACCGTCGGCGACCAACTGCTGTGGGGCGCGGCCGAACCGCTGCGTCGCATGCTGCGGATCCTGCTCGAGCGTTGATTGATCACTGCTGTGAAAGAACCCGTGCCTTGTGAGAGGTGCGGGTTTTTTATTGGCAGTTGTGTGTCAGGGCTCGCGATGAGGCCGGTAAAGTCACTACGCATTTCCTGCCAATTGCCTGCATACCCACCACCCGGTAAAGTGCCGCTCCCCACGTTTTACCTGAGGTAGACCCATGAGCCAGTCCTTTGATATTGCCGTGATCGGCGCCACCGGTACTGTCGGCGAAACCCTCGTCCAGATCCTCGAAGAGCGGGACTTCCCGGTCGGCAACCTGCACCTGCTGGCCAGCAGCGAGTCGGCAGGCAGTTCGGTGATGTTTCGCGGTAAAAACGTGCGGGTGCGAGAGGTCGATGAATTCGACTTCAGCAAAGTCCAATTGGTGTTCTTCGCCGCCGGGCCAGCGGTGACCCTGAGTTTTGCACCGCGTGCCACGGCGGCCGGTTGTGCGCTGATTGACTTGTCCGGTGCCTTGCCGCCGGAGCAGGCGCCGCAGATCGTGCCCGAAGCCAACCCGCAGGTACTGTCTGGTTTAAGCAAGCCATTGCAAGTCAGCAGCCCCAGTGCTTCGGCTACCGTATTGGCGGTCGCGCTGGCACCGTTGCGCGAATACCTGGATTTACAGCGTATCAGTGTGACCGCCAGCCTCGCCGTGTCGGCCCAGGGCCGTGCCGCCGTCAGTGAGCTGGCGCGCCAGACCGCCGAGCTGCTCAACGCCCGCCCATTGGAGCCGAAGTTCTTTGACCGGCAGATGGCGTTCAACCTGCTGGCCCAGGTCGGCACCCCGGACGAACAGGGCCATACGCAACTGGAAAAGCGCCTGGTTCGCGAGTTGCGCCAAGTGTTGAATCAACCTTTATTAAAGATTTCCGTCACTTGCATTCAAGCCCCGGTGTTTTTCGGCGATAGCTTTAGCGTGACTGTGCAGTCTGCGAACACCATCGACCTGGCCAAGGTTAACGCAGCCCTGGAGGCGGCGCCCGGGATCGAGCTGGTGGAGGCGGGCGATTATCCGACTCCGGTGGGTGATGCGGTGGGCCAGGATGTGGTCTACGTTGGCCGCGTGCGGGGCGGTATCGACGATCCGGCTGAACTAAATATGTGGCTGACGTCAGATAACGTGCGCAAGGGCGCAGCGCTCAATGCAGTGCAGGTGGCTGAGTTGTTGATAAAAGACCTGCTGTAAAAGATACTTGGCAACAATTTGTCGAATGATTCTAGCTGGGCGCTATGCTTGGCCAGAGCGTTGAAGGCGAACATCCCTGCGGGGACTTGCCCGGGGCATGAGTGAAACGATCGCGCGCACCGTCGCTTCGGGGCTGCGCGCAATGCCTTACGGCAGCGACATCAACACCTTCTCGCTGGCCGAGGAATGTTCAAACAAAGGAAGAGGCTATGGTTCAAGTTCGCAAACTGGTGTTAGCAATAGCGGCCGCCTCGGCGCTGTCCTCCGGTATGGCGCAAGCGCTCGGGCTCGGGGAATTGACCCTGAAGTCGCCGCCGAACCAGCCTCTGGTCGCCGAGATCGAGTTGCTTGATGTCCAGCAACTGACGGCTGCCGAAGTCGTGCCGAGCCTCGCCTCGCCTGAGGAGTTCGCCAAGGCCGGGATCGACCGCCAGGCCTTTCTCAATAACCTGAGCTTCACCCCGGTGATCAATGCCAATGGCAAAAGCGTCCTGCGGGTAACGTCCAGCCAGCCGCTGTCCGAGCCGATGGTCAAGTTCCTGGTGCAGGTGATGTGGCCCAACGGCCGTCTGCTGCGCGACTACAGTGTGTTGCTTGATCCGTCCAAGTTCTCGCCACAGGCCGCCGACGCCGCGCAAGCGAAGCCGCCTCAGGTTGTGTCCACGCCGGTCACCGGGGCTACCAAGCCTTCCCAGTACACCACCACGCCGCGCGATACCCTGTGGGAAATCGCCGCGAAGGTGCGTAACGGCGGCTCGGTCCAGCAAACCATGCTGGCGATCCAGGCGTTGAACCCGAAAGCGTTCATCAATGGCAATATCAACCTGCTCAAGACCGGTCAGGTGCTGCGTCTGCCGGACCCGGTGCAAAGCACTGCGCTGCCGCAACCCCAGGCTATCGCTGAAGTGGCCGCGCAGAATGCCGCCTGGCGCCAGGGGCGTCCGGGCGTGGCGCGCAATGGCCAGCAGCAGTTGGATGCCACCAAGCGTGGTCGTGGTGATGGCGCACCGGCACAGGCTGCCGGTCGCGATAACTTGAGCCTGGTGTCGGCTGAGGCTGCGAAGGCGGGTACCAAGGGTAAGGGCAAAGGTGCTGCGGGTGATGCCCAGGCGCTGAGCAACCAGCTCGCGGTTACCCAGGAAAGCCTCGACTCGGCTCGTCGCGACAACGAAGAGCTGAAAAGCCGCATGGCTGATCTGCAAAGCCAGCTGGATAAGCTGCAGCGCCTGATCGAGCTGAAGAACAATCAACTGGCCAAGATGCAGGCTGAAGGTGCCGCTGTTCCTCCTGCTGGCGAGCCGAACCCGGCGATGTCGGCAGAATTGACCCCCGCGCCTTCGGCACAAACCCCGCCGGCAGCACCTGCGCCCGAGGCGACGCCTCCTGTTGCACCGGTTGAAACCCCGCCTGCTGCTGCCAATGAGCAAAAGTACAACGACTTGCTGACCAATCCGGTCCTGCTGGGCCTGGTTGGCGGTGGTGCGCTGATCCTGCTGTTGCTGCTGTTGTTGCTCGCCCGTCGCCGCAAGGCCCAGCAGGAAGCCGAGAAGCACCTGCGCATGGCACGAGCCCTCGAGGAGGAGGCGGACTTCTCCCCGGAGCTCGATCTGCCCCCGAGCAGCTTCGAGGGCATTGATGTTCCACCGCCAAGCGTAAAACTTGAGCCTAAACCTGCGCCAGCGCCAGCACCCAAGCCGGCCCCGCTGGTTGCGCCTGTGATCGTCACGCCACCGATCGCCGCGCCGTTGGTGGCTCCGGCTGCCGATTGGTCCGACGACGTATTGCCCCAGGCCCAGTCGCATATCGATCGTGGTCGCTTGAACCAGGCGGCTGACTTGCTTGAGCAGGGGATTAAGGCCGAGCCTCAGCGCAGCGACTTGCGGCTTAAGTTGATGGAAGTCTACGGCCAGCAGGGCGACCGTGACGCCTTCGTCGCCCAGGAGCGCCAACTGGTGGCCAATGGCGAAAACTATGCCCAGGTCGAGCAGCTCAAAAGTCGTTTCCCAGCCATGGTGGTCGCGACCACCGCCGGCCTGGCCGCAGCGGCAGTGGCCGCGGAGCTGGACGCGCAGTACGTCAAGGATCTGCTGGAAGACACGTCGCCGACTGATGAGGAACTCGACAGTGCCTTTGACCTGAGCCTGGATGATATGGAGGCAACACCGGTCGCGCCTGCACCAGAGCCCCTCGCCGAGCTGGACGCGTTCCCGGAAGACGACGACCTGAGTTTCGAGTCGGTGCTCAAGCAGCAGACCGAAGCCAGCGAAAGCCTGGACGACCTGTCAGAGTTTGACCTGGACCTGGGCGCCGATGCTCCGGCACCGATCCCGGCACTCGACGATGAAGACTTCCTGCTGGACTTGGACGACGATCTCAAGGGTTTGGACTTACCAGCAGCCGAGACCCCGGCTTTGGCCGACACCCCGGCCGACGACCTCGAACTACCGGCGGATTTCGATCTGTCCCTGGCCGACGAAATGGACGCCCAGGACAAGCCAAAGGATGCTTTCGAGTCCGAGCTGGATGATGTCAACGCCGAGCTGGATCGCCTGTCTGACGACCTGAGCACGCCGACCTTCACCGCTGAAGACGCTCTGGTTGGCGCTGAAGACGAACCGGACTTCGATTTCCTCAGTGGCACCGACGAAGTGGCGACCAAGCTCGATCTGGCCCAGGCCTACATCGACATGGGCGACAACGACGGCGCCCGGGACATCCTTGGTGAAGTCCTCAGCGAAGGCAACACCACGCAGAAGAGCGAAGCACAGGAAATGTTGTCGCGCCTGGTCTGAGAGGATCGGGTGAACAAGAACGGCAGCCGATGAGGCTGCCGTTTTTGTTTGGGGCAGGGGAGGTAGTGGCGTTTGGGCTGGCCCCATCGCGAGCAAGCTCAGTTCCCATGGGGATTTGTGCTGGACACAGGATTTGTGAGCACCCGAGAGCCCCTGTGGGAGCGAGCCTGCTCGCGATGGCGTCAGTCCATCCGGTACAGGATCGACTGTTGCACTGGCATCCCACTCAGCCGGCCTTATAATGCCCGCCTTTGCGTACCTCAGCAGGCTGTAATTCCTTGGCAAACATAGACAACCCGGCCGCCGAAATGGCGGCCGACGGCTTTTTCCGGATCGCCCTGGGCGTTGAATACAAGGGCTCGCGCTATCGCGGCTGGCAGCGTCAGGCTTCCGGCGTATTGACGGTGCAGGAAACCCTTGAGAATGCGCTGTCCAAAGTCGCCGACTCACCTGTGTCGCTGCACTGTGCCGGCCGTACCGATGCCGGCGTGCATGCCTGCGGCCAGGTGGTGCATTTCGACACCCAGGTCGAGCGTTCGATGAAGGCTTGGGTGATGGGCGCCAATATCAACCTGCCTCACGACGTCAGCGTCAGTTGGGCCAAGGTGATGCCGGCGCATTTCCACGCGCGTTTCAAAGCCATCGCCCGACGTTATCGCTACGTGATCTACAACGATCAGATCCGCCCGGCACACCTCAACGAAGAAATTACCTGGAACCACCGTCCGCTGGACGTCGAGCGCATGGCCGAAGCCGCGCAATACCTGGTCGGGGTCCACGATTTCAGCGCCTTCCGCGCCGGTCAGTGCCAGGCCAAGTCGCCGATCAAGGAGCTGCATCATCTGCGCGTGACCCGTCACGGCAAGATGATCGTGCTCGACATCCGTGCCAGCGCGTTCCTGCACCACATGGTGCGCAATATTGCCGGCGTGCTGATGACCATCGGCGCCGGTGAGCGTCCGGTGGAATGGATCAAGGAAGTACTCGAAAGTCGTATCCGCCGCTCCGGTGGCGTAACAGCGCATCCGTTTGGCCTGTATCTGGTGCAGGTGGAATATCGCGATGAGTTCGAATTGCCGCAGCGTTACATCGGGCCACATTTCCTCACTGGCTTCTCGGAACTCGACGGCTGACGCCCTCCGTAGCATTTGCTACCATCCGGGACTTTCACGGATTTGCCTGAGGTTTTAACGACATGTCGGCCGTTCGCAGCAAGATTTGCGGGATCACCCGCGTCGAGGACGCGTTGGCGGCGGTCGAGGCTGGGGCCGATGCCATCGGGCTGGTGTTTTATGCCAAGAGCCCGCGCGCGGTGACGGTGCAGCAGGCGAGGGCGATCATCCAGGCCTTGCCGCCGTTTGTGACCCCGGTGGGCCTGTTCGTCAACGCCAGTCGTTGTGAGCTGGGAGAAATACTCGACGCGGTGCCGCTGGCCCTGTTGCAGTTTCACGGCGACGAGGCCCCGGCCGATTGCGAAGGCTGGCATCGTCCGTACATCAAGGCGTTGCGGGTCAAGGCTGGGGATGACATAGCCGCCAGCTGCGAAGCCTACGCCAGTGCCAGCGGCATTTTGCTGGACACCTATGTCGAAGGCGTTCCCGGCGGTACGGGTGAGGCGTTTGATTGGTCGCTGGTGCCCCAAAGCCTGAGCAAACCGATTATCCTGGCCGGTGGCCTGACAGTGGATAACGTGGCTGAAGCCATCCGCCGGGTTCGCCCTTACGCAGTGGACGTGAGCGGTGGAGTGGAGCAGAGCAAGGGCATCAAGGATCCGGACAAGATTCGTGCGTTCATGGCCGCTGTACGCAGTAGCCAGTCGTCAATGTGACGGCTGGCAGACTGCCGCCGTCCATACCAGCACTGTACAAAGCAGGCAGGTGCCGCCTCCGGGTGGGCCAATAGCGAAGTGGCAGCCGCGGTGCAGCGGTTGCCGGGATGGTTGAGGAAGGTTGGGTTGCACGCAGGTCAAGTTTCGCGCTGACCGTGGCGGCCCCTCGACTCGCCGCACAATGAATTTAGCTCAAGGGCATACGCGGGGCCGCGAACCAAAGCGTTCGGGCCGCCGGTACTGGAGAAAGAAAGCATGAGCAACTGGTTGGTAGATAAACTGATCCCTTCGATCATGCGTTCCGAGGTGAAGAAAAGCTCGGTGCCTGAAGGTCTGTGGCACAAATGTCCATCCTGCGAAGCGGTGCTGTACCGCCCCGAGCTGGAAAAGACCCTGGATGTTTGCCCCAAGTGCAACCACCACATGCGCATCGGCGCCCGTGCCCGTATCGACATCTTCCTGGACGCCGAAGGCCGCGTGGAACTGGGCGCCGACCTGGAGCCAGTGGACCGCCTGAAATTCCGCGACGGCAAGAAGTACAAGGATCGCCTGACCGCTGCCCAGAAGCAGACCGGTGAAAAAGATGCCCTGGTGTCCATAAGCGGCACCCTGTTGGGCATGCCGGTGGTGGTTTCGGCCTTCGAATTCTCGTTCATGGGCGGTTCCATGGGGGCCATCGTCGGCGAGCGCTTCGTTCGTGCCGCCAACCATGCCCTGGAAAACCGTTGCCCGATGATCTGCTTCGCCGCTTCCGGCGGTGCGCGGATGCAGGAAGCGCTGATCTCCCTGATGCAAATGGCCAAGACCTCCGCGGTGCTGGCGCGTCTGCGTGAAGAGGGCATTCCGTTCATCTCGGTACTGACCGACCCGGTCTACGGCGGCGTTTCCGCCAGCCTGGCCATGCTCGGCGACGTGATTGTCGGCGAGCCGAAAGCCCTGATCGGTTTCGCCGGCCCGCGCGTGATCGAGCAGACCGTGCGCGAAAAACTGCCGGAAGGCTTCCAGCGCAGCGAGTTCCTGCTGGAGCACGGCGCCATCGACATGATCATTCATCGCCAAGAGCTGCGTCCGCGCCTGGGCAACCTGCTGGCTCAGCTGATGGGCCTGCCGACGCCGAAATTCGTCGCCGCACCGATCGAGCCGATCGTGGTTCCGCCGGTGCCTGCAGGCCTATGACCCAACGTACCCTGGGCGATTGGCTTGCCTACCTCGAGCAGTTGCATCCATCGGCCATTGACATGGGGTTGGAGCGCTCGCAAGCGGTAGCGTCCCGCATGGGGCTGGCCAAGCCGGCGCCCCGGGTCATCACTGTCACCGGCACCAACGGCAAGGGTTCGACCTGCGCCTTCGTGGCCTCGCTGCTGCGGGCCCAGGGGCTGAGTGTCGGTGTCTACAGTTCGCCGCACCTGCTGCGTTACAACGAACGGGTGCAGGTCAACGGCGTCGAGGCCACTGACGCCGCGCTGTGCGAAGCCTTTGCCGCGGTGGAAGCCGGGCGGGGCGAGATTTCCCTCACTTATTTCGAGATGGGCACCCTGGCGGCGTTCTGGCTGTTCGCTCGCGCCGGCCTGGATGCCGTTGTGCTGGAAGTCGGCCTGGGCGGGCGGCTGGACACGGTCAATCTGGTGGATGCGGATATTGCCTTGGTCACCAGTATCGGTGTGGACCATGCCGACTACCTGGGCGATACCCGCGAATCCGTGGCTTTCGAGAAGGCTGGCATCTTTCGCCAGGGCGCGCCTGCGCTCTGTGGCGACCTCAATCCTCCTCAGCCGTTGCTGGACAAGGTCCGCGAATTGAGCTGCCCGTTCTTTCTGCGCGGGCGGGATTTCGACCTGGCGCTGACCGAGCAGTATTGGCAGTGGCGTGGCAGTGATGCCCAGGGCAACCCGGTGGAACTGCGCGATTTACCGCTGCTGGACCTGCCGATGGAAAACGCCGCGCTGGCACTCCAGGCCTATCTGTTGCTGGGCTTGCCGTGGGATGCCGGGCAAATCAGCGCAGCGTTGCAAGCGACTCGCGTGGTCGGGCGTCTTGATCGTCGTCAGTTCGACTGGCAGGGCAAAAGTCTGAACCTGATGCTGGATGTCGGCCACAACCCCCATGCGGCGCAGTACCTGGCCGAGCGCTTGGCGCGGCGGCCGGTAGCGGGGCGGCGTCTGGCGGTGTTCGGGTTGCTGGCTGACAAGGATCTGGATGGCGTTGTCGATGCGTTGGGTGCTAGTGTCCAGCATTGGGCGGTGACGCCGCTGGATTCGCCGCGTTCGCGTCCGGCGACTGAATTGCAGGCAGCTTTGCAGCGTCGCGGTGCTTCGGTGCAAGCCTACGACAATGTGGCCGCCGCCTTGGAAGGGCAGTGCGCCCTGGCGACCGGCGAAGACGAGATTCTGCTGTTCGGATCATTTTTTTGTGTTGCCGAGGCCCTTCAATGGTTGGCCCGGCGCACCACGGAGGAAGCTGCAGATGGCATTGCTGGATAAGGCGTACAAGCAGCGCATGGTGGGGGCCTTGGTGTTGGTGGCCCTGGCGGTGATTTTCCTGCCGATGCTGTTTTCCCGTCAGGATGAGCAGCGCCAGGTCACGGTCGAAGCGCCGGCCGCGCCCCAGGCGCCGTCTGTACCGCCTGTGCAGGTCGAACCGGTAGCGGTGCCCGAGCCACAAGCGTTGCCCCAGGAGCCCGTTCCGAGCGACGAGGAGCTGGCGGAGCAACCGCCTGTGCCTTCCACGCCGATTGCACCCGCGCCTGCTGCACCTGCTGCATCGAGCAAACCGCCTGCTGCGCCAACGGCCGTTCCTGCGGCACCGGCGATCAAGCCAGCGCCAACCCAGCCAATTACCGCAGCTACGCCCAAGCCAGACACCACGCAGCGTCGCGTGGATGCCAACGGCCTGTCGGTCAGTTGGTCAGTGCAACTGGCCAGCCTGACCAGTCGAGAAAGCGCCGAAAGCCTGCAAAAAAGCCTGCGTAGCCAGGGTTACAACGCCTACATCCGCTCCGCCGATGGCAAGAATCGGGTGTTTGTCGGGCCGCTGATCGAACGTGCCGAGGCCGACCGCCTGCGCGACCTGCTCAGCCGCCAGCAGAACCTCAAGGGTTTCGTGGTGCGCTTCCAGCCAGAGCGCGGTTAACGGCGATTTAGCTGATTTGAATCGTGCAGCTTACCGACAGCCCTGCGCTCTGCTAAAATGCGCCGCCTTATCCGTCTGTAGGCTGCACCGTGCCATTTACCTGGGTTGACTGGGCGATCGTTGCGATCGTCGCCATCTCCGCATTGATCAGTCTGAGCCGTGGCTTCGTCAAGGAAGCTCTCTCGCTGCTGACCTGGATCATCGCGGGGGTCGTAGCCTGGATGTTTGGTGGTTCGCTGTCCCAGTACCTCGCCGGATACATCGAAACTCCGTCGGCCCGCGTGATCGCGGGCTGTGCCATCTTGTTTATCGCCACCTTGCTGGTCGGCGCAATGATCAATTATCTGATCGGCGAACTGATTCGCGTCACCGGGCTTTCCGGGACGGACCGGTTCCTGGGCATGGCCTTCGGCGCGGCGCGTGGCGCGTTGCTGGTGGTCGTGGCCGTCGGGCTCTTGAGCCTGGGGCCGGTACAGCAGGATACGTGGTGGCAGGAGTCCCGGCTCGTGCCACAATTTCTATTGGTCGCAGACTGGTCCAAAAACCTGATCCTGGGTTGGAGCAGTCAGTGGCTTGCCAGCGGTATCAGCGTACCCGCTGAAATACCGTTCAAGGAACACCTCTTGCCGATGGCCAAAACGCCGCAGTAAGTGTTGTTCAGTTCAGATCCATTAAGTAGGGGTTGCGTCGCATGTGTGGCATCGTCGGTATCGTCGGTAAGTCGAACGTCAATCAGGCGCTGTATGACGCGCTAACCGTGCTCCAGCACCGCGGCCAGGACGCTGCCGGTATCGTGACCAGCCATGACGGCCGGTTATTCCTGCGCAAGGACAACGGCCTGGTGCGTGACGTGTTCCATCAGCGTCACATGCAGCGCCTGGTCGGTCACATGGGCATTGGCCATGTGCGCTACCCGACTGCGGGCAGCTCGACTTCGGCTGAAGCCCAGCCGTTCTATGTCAACTCGCCGTACGGCATCACCCTGGCGCACAACGGCAACTTGACCAATGTCGAACAGCTGGCCAAGGAGATCTACGAATCGGACCTGCGTCACGTCAACACCAATTCCGACTCGGAAGTGATGCTCAACGTGTTCGCCCATGAGTTGGCCCAGCGCGGCAAGCTGCAGCCTACCGAAGAAGACGTGTTTGCTGCCGTGACCGACGTGCACAACCGTTGCGTGGGCGGTTACGCGGTGGTGGCGATGATCACCGGCTACGGTATCGTCGGTTTCCGTGATCCCCACGGCATCCGCCCGATCGTGTTCGGCCAGCGTCACACCGACGAAGGCGTCGAGTACATGATCGCCTCCGAAAGCGTGTCCCTGGACGTGCTGGGCTTCACCCTGATTCGCGACCTGGCCCCGGGCGAAGCGGTCTACATCACTGAAGATGGCAAGCTGCACACCCGTCAGTGCGCGACCAATCCGAGCCTGACCCCGTGCATCTTCGAACACGTCTACCTGGCGCGTCCGGATTCGATCATCGACGGTGTCTCGGTCTACAAGGCCCGCCTGCGCATGGGCGAGAAGCTGGCCGACAAGATCCTGCGCGAGCGTCCGGATCACGACATCGATGTGGTCATCCCGATCCCGGACACCAGCCGCACCGCGGCCCTGGAGCTGGCGAACCACCTGGGCGTCAAGTTCCGCGAAGGCTTCGTGAAGAACCGCTATATCGGCCGTACCTTCATCATGCCAGGCCAGGCCGCGCGGAAAAAATCCGTACGCCAGAAACTCAACGCCATCGAGCTGGAATTTCGCGGCAAGAACGTGATGCTGGTGGATGACTCCATCGTGCGCGGCACCACGTGCAAGCAGATCATCCAGATGGCCCGTGAAGCCGGTGCCAAGAACGTGTATTTCTGCTCGGCGGCCCCGGCCGTGCGCTACCCGAACGTCTACGGCATCGACATGCCGAGTGCCCATGAGCTGATCGCTCATAACCGCACTACCCAGGACGTGGCCGACCTGATCGGCGCCGACTGGTTGATCTACCAGGACCTGCCGGACCTGATCGAAGCGGTCGGTGGCGGCAAGATCAAGATCGAGCACTTCGATTGCGCGGTATTTGACGGCAAGTACGTCACCGGCGACATTGACGAGGCCTACCTGAACAAGATCGAGAACGCACGTAACGATGCGTCCAAGGCCAAGACTCAGGCGGTCAGCGCGATCATCGATCTGTACAACAACTGATTAACCAACCGGCCCTGAGGGGCCGGTTTGCGTTTAAACCGATTTCAGGAGTGACAGCATGAGTCAGGATTGGGATGCCGGTCGGCTGGACAGCGACCTTGAAGGCGTAGCGTTCGATACCCTGGCGGTTCGCGCTGGTCAGCACCGTACACCGGAAGCCGAACATGGCGAACCGATGTTCTTTACCTCCAGCTACGTGTTCCGCACCGCTGCCGATGCGGCGGCACGGTTTGCCGGCGAAGTGCCGGGCAACGTTTACTCGCGCTACACCAACCCCACCGTGCGGGCTTTCGAGGAGCGCATTGCCGCCCTGGAAGGCGCCGAGCAAGCCGTGGCCACTGCCACCGGCATGGCGGCAATCATGGCCGTGGTGATGAGCCTGTGCAGCGCCGGTGACCATGTATTGGTGTCGCGCAGCGTCTTTGGCTCGACCATCAGCCTGTTCGAGAAGTACTTCAAGCGCTTCGGTGTGGAAGTCGATTACGTGCCCCTGGCGGACTTGTCCGGTTGGGACGCCGCCATCAAGGCCAATACCAAACTGCTGTTTGTCGAATCGCCTTCCAACCCCCTGGCTGAGCTGGTGGACATCGCCGCGCTGGCGGAAATCGCCCACACCAAGGGCGCCATGCTGGTGGTCGATAACTGCTTCTGCACTCCGGCGCTGCAACAGCCGCTGAAGCTGGGTGCGGACGTGGTGGTGCATTCGGCGACCAAGTTCATCGATGGCCAGGGCCGTTGCATGGGCGGCGTGGTGGCCGGTCGTAGCGAGCAGATGAAAGAGGTGGTGGGCTTCTTGCGTACCGCCGGGCCGACCCTCAGCCCATTCAACGCCTGGATCTTCCTCAAGGGCCTGGAAACCCTGGGCCTGCGCATGAAAGCCCATTGCGCCAACGCCCAGGTTCTGGCTGAGTGGCTGGAACAGCAGGACGGCATCGAGAAAGTGCATTACGCCGGCCTCAAGAGCCATCCGCAGCATGACCTGGCTGCGCGTCAGCAGCGTGGTTTCGGCGCGGTGGTGAGCTTCGAGGTCAAGGGGGGCAAGGAGGGCGCCTGGCGCTTCATCGACGCGACCCGACTGATCTCCATCACCGCCAACCTGGGTGACAGCAAAACCACCATCACCCATCCGAGCACCACCTCCCACGGCCGTCTGTCGCCCCAGGAGCGTGAAGCGGCGGGCATCCGCGACAGCCTGATCCGCGTCGCGGTCGGCCTGGAAGACGTGGCCGACCTGCAAGCTGATCTGGCCCGTGGGTTGGCGGCCTTGTGATCGAGCTGGCAACGCCGCCCAGCGGCACTCATGGCCGGGTCGCACTGGTTACGGGCGCCGCACGCGGCATCGGCCTGGGCATCGCCGCCTGGCTGATCTGCGAAGGCTGGCAGGTGGTACTGACCGACCTGGATCGCGAGCGCGGTTCCAAGGTCGCGAAGACGTTGGGCGATAACGCCTGGTTCATCGCCATGGACGTGGCGGACGAGTCGCAAGTCGCCACCTGCATTGCCGAAGTGCTCGGGCAGTTCGGGCGTCTCGACGCGCTGGTGTGCAACGCGGCTATCGCTGACCCGCACAACATCACCCTGGAAAGCCTGGACCTGGCTTACTGGAATCGAGTCCTGGCGGTGAACCTGGGCGGGCCGATGCTGCTGGCCAAGCACTGTGCGCCGTACCTGCGCGCCCACAACGGTGCCATCGTCAATCTGGCCTCGACCCGCGCCGCGCAATCGGAACCCGACACCGAGGCCTATGCGGCGAGCAAGGGCGGTTTGCTGGCCTTGACTCACGCCTTGGCGATCAGCCTCGGGCCGGAGATCCGGGTCAACGCTGTCAGCCCCGGTTGGATCGACGCGCGAGATCCGTCCCAGCGGCGTGCACAGCCGCTGACCGATGCTGATCATGCCCAGCATCCGGCCGGCAGGGTCGGTACGGTAGAGGACGTGGCGGCGATGGTGGCGTGGCTGTTGTCGCGCAATGCCGGTTTCGTCACGGGCCAGGAGTTCGTGGTGGACGGTGGCATGACCAAGAAAATGATTTATAAGTGAGGGCGGTTGCGGGTGCCGTTTGAAACTGTTTTGAAAAAACTTCAACCCTGCTATTGACTTAGCTTCGGTACCTGCGTAAATTTCGCGGCCTCAACGAAGCAAAGGGTGATTAGCTCAGCTGGGAGAGCGTCTGCCTTACAAGCAGAATGTCGGCGGTTCGATCCCGTCATCACCCACC
>NZ_JBSPTN010000014.1:0-139767 GCF_053850495.1 Pseudomonas sp. CFBP 5748 | reverse complement strand
GCGTCCCCTAGGGGACTCGAACCCCTGTTACCGCCGTGAAAGGGCGGTGTCCTAGGCCACTAGACGAAGGGGACACACGTACAACATTCACTGCTTACCGCGTTTAGCTGAGTGCTTTACGCTGTAAGTGGCGCGCATTCTATGGATGGATTGGAGGGTCGTCAACCCCCAGATATAAATTTATTTAAATCAATGACTTCGCCCGGTTTGGAGGCCATTCGCAGATTTTGCTCGCCTGGTCTCTGACGTCTATATTCTGTCGCCCGCCAAGACGCTATAGTCGCGTCTGGCAAATAGTGGCAATGTGCATCTACTTAGCTGTGCTTCATATAAACAGCACGACGCCCGTCTAATCACGTCGCACGGGCCTATGCGCTTAAAAGCCAAGCCACTACACTCATAACATGCGAACCCCATTAAAGAGGTCTTACCGGTGACACCACTCATGATCACCCTGCTCGTCGTAGCCGGGATCGCACTGTTGATTGCCATTGGCTACATGAACCATGTGGTGGAAAACAATAAGCTGGAAAAGGCCCGCACCAAGGTTGAACTCAACGACCGCATGCGTCGCTGTGGCGAACTCACGGAAACCTTTCCGGGGCAGTTGATGACCCCGGCCCTGAAATTGCTGATGACGCGCCTTGAGATGAACGTCTGCCAGCGCTTGCTGAACCTGGAGAAAACCAATAACGCGGTCAAGGCGCGCCTTGATGAACTGAACGCATTAGCCGCCCAAGGTGAATCGATCCCGGTAAACAATCCACCAGCACCGATCCTGACCGAGGCCAAGGCCAAGGATGTGCGGTTTCTGCTCGAGGCTTTGCATGGTCAGATCACCCGCGCCGCCCAGGACGGTTTTCTGCCAGCCAACGAAGCCAAGCGCTGGATCCGCGAAGTACGGCACATCCTCGTCCTGTTGCACATCGAGTTCTTCAACAACCTCGGTCAACAAGCCTTGCAGCAAGAGCAACCAGGCCAGGCCCGCCTGGCATTCGAACGCGGCGTGCAATACTTGCGCAAACAACAGGAACCGCAGGTCTACGCCGAGCAACTGGCCTACCTGGAGAAACTCCTGGGCCGGGCCAATGCCATGGTCCTGGCCAGCACCCAGCCCGTCGAAGGCGAAGTCAACCAGTTGACCGAAGGCTTGAAGGATGACGAAATAAACGACGAGTGGAAGAAGAAGAAGGTTTACGACTGAAATGTGGCGAGGGAACTTGCTCCCGCCAAGCTGTGTAGGAGCTGTCGAGTGCAACAAGGCTGCGGTCTTTCTCCAAACGCTTGAGTCCCAAGCGAAAGATCAAAACATCGCAGCCTTCAGTAGCGCCTACACAGCCCAACGGGAGCAAGCGCTCATGGAACAAATCACAACCTGAAATGCCCCACCATCCCCTTCAGCTTAACGCCCAACTGTGCCAGTTCAATGCTGGACGCGGCATTGCCCTGCATCGCCAGGGAGGATTGATCGGCGCTGGCCCGAATACTGGTGACGCTGCGGTTGATCTCCTCGGCCACTGAACTCTGCTGCTCGGCCGCAGCCGCGATCTGCTGGTTCATCTGTTGGATCAACGACACAGCAGCAGCAATGCTTCCCAGGGCGCTTTCAGTCTGCAGTGCATCGCTGACCGCCATTTTCACTAGCTCGCCACTGCTCTGGATCTGCTGCACGGAGGTGTGGGCCGCTGAGCGCAAGGCGCTGACCAACCGCTCGATTTCCTCGGTGGACTGTTGCGTGCGCCTGGCCAGGGCCCGCACCTCATCGGCCACCACTGCAAAGCCCCTGCCCTGCTCACCGGCCCGAGCAGCCTCAATGGCGGCATTGAGCGCCAGCAAGTTGGTTTGCTCGGCAACGCTCTTGATCACACTCAATACCGTACCGATGTTCTGGATCTCCGCGCTGAGGCTTTCAATGCTGGTGCTGGCCGAAGTGGCCGAATCGGCCAGTTGCTCGATACGCACCATGCTCTGACGCACCACCTGTTGGCCGCTCTCGACTTTATCGTCGGCGGTCTGGGCCGCTTGAGCCGCTTCTTCGGCATTGCGCGCCACGTCGTGGACGGTGGCGGTCATCTGGTTCATGGCCGTGGCGACCTGCTCGGTTTCCTCTTTCTGGCTGCTGACCTCCAGGTTGGTCTGCTCCGTCACGGTCGACAGCGATTGGGCGGAGTTGGCCAACTGCTCGATACCGGCCTGCAAGCCACTGACGATACTGCTCAGGCCGGCCCCCATCTGTTGCATGGCCAGCATCAACTGACCAATTTCGTCGCGGCGCGTCACTTCGACCGTAGCGCTCAAGTCACCCGCCGCAATCTGCTGGGCGACACGAATGACGCTGCGCAGCGGTGCAACGATCAACCGGGTAATGACCCAGGCCGCGATCAAGCCCACCAACAGTGCCAGGGCCGACGAACCGATGATCAGCAGCGAGTTCTTTTTCAGTTCGGTCCGCATCGCACCGTCTTCGGCGCTGTAGGCCTGGTCTACCCGCTCCACGACTTGGGCGGCCCGCTCGTGCAGTTGTTGGTAGACGATTTTTTCCTTGGCCAACAGCCCGGTGTATTCGGCCAGTTGCTGGTTGAACCCGGCGATGTGCCCGGCCACTTCGTTAAGCACGGTCTGGTAACCCGGGTCCTTGATGACGGCCTTGAGCGCTTCAGCCTGTTTCATGGCCTGCTCGGCCTGTTCAATATTGCCTTGCCCGGCCGCCTCATCACTGCCTTTGCGACTCTGGTCCAGACGGACCCGCGCTTCGTTCATGGCCTGCAGCATCAACCGCGACACTTCGCTGATCTGGTTGGCCTGCTCGATGAACTCAGCGCCCTCCTTGCCTTCGGTGTCTTTCAAGGTATAGGCGCCATCGTCCGCCAACCCCGCCTGTAGCACATCCAGGTTATTGGCGACGCTGGACACCGACCAACTGGCCATTTCCAGCGCCAGGTCCTTGCTCTGGCTCAAGCTGACAAACTCGTCGAACGCTTTGCGATAAGCCGCCAGCGCCTGCTCGACGTCGCTCATCACCGGGCCATTGGCCGCCGACTGCGCCTTGAGCACGTTCGCCAGGACAATCAGCCCGTCGACGCCCTGGCGCAGGGCGTCGGCCGTCTTAGCGTCGGAGCGCAGGGCGTAGTCCTGCTCAAGCAGGCGGACCTTGAGTAGCTCGCTGTTAAGGGCGGACATCTGTTTGAGCCCCTCGAAGCGATGGCTGATGGTCTGCAGGGACCAGACTCCGATAGCCGCCACCACAGCAGTGAGCAGTAATACCAGGACGAACCCGATACCCAGTTTTTTTGCCATACCGAGGTTGGCAAAACGTCCTTGCACGGCCGAAATCATTGCGCTCAGTCCTCTGCCAGTGTGTGTTGATTGCAGATTCGCAACGAGACGCCCCGCAACACAAGATGCTGGCGTCGGAATAATGGCAAAAAGCTACAGCCGCGTCGTTTTCAGGACACTCAAGGTCGATCCAAGGCCGCGGCCCGGAAAAATGCTTGTGCCCTGGGGTCCAATGCGTAGGCCACGTTGATCCGCAACCAGTCACTGTCGGCACCCGAAGGGCTGAAGGCCGTTCGCGAAGACAGCGATACGCCAAACCGCTTGGCCAAGCGTTGTAGTCCAGCGTAGTCACACAATGGCGGACGTGCCCAGATGAACAGCCCACCGACCGGTTTGCCAAAGACTTCCCAGTCGGCGTCTTCCAGCACCTGCAACACCGCCGCCCGATCGGCATTGAGACGTTGGCGCTGGCGCTGGACCAGCTTGCGATAGGCACCGTTGGCCAGCAGGCTGGCGAGCACCGACTCACAAAACCGCGATCCGCCCATGCTGGTAATGCCCTTGACCTCGCTGAGGCGCGCGATGACGGATGGCCCGGCCGCCACGAAACCGACTCGCAACGAGCTGCTCAGGGTTTTCGAGAAGCTGCCAACGTAGACCACGTCGGCGTCCAGCGCCGCCAGCCGGGTCCGCGCCGAACCCTGGAAATCGGCATAGACATCGTCTTCGATCACCAGCATGGCGTGTTTTTTTGTCAGTTGCAGCAGCCGCTGGGCCACGGCCGGGACCAGGCTGCTGCCGGTCGGGTTATGGCAGGCGCTGTTGACGAACAGGGCACTGGGCCGATGAGTTGCCAGGAGGGTTTGCAGTGCATCGACGTCCGGGCCGCGCGGGGTCCTGGGCAGTTCGATCATGTCGATCTTATGCAGCCTGAGCAGCTCGAACAGTTTCGAATAACCGGGGCTTTCCACGACGACGCAGCTCCCCGGCTGCAACAGTGTCCGCACGATCAGGTCCAGCCCGTGGGTGGCTCCGGTCGTGGTCATGATCAGGTTCTTATCGGCTTCGATATTGAGCAGCTTCAGGCGCCGGGACAGTTGCTCGCGCAAGGCGGGCAACCCCAACGGCGTACTGTAGTTGAACAGCCCCGCCATATCGGTGCGGGTAACCTGGCGGATCGCATAGCCCAGGTCATCGCTTTCACGCCAGCTCTCGGGAAGCCCGCCACACCCCAACTTCAACGCCCATTGCGAACTGCCGGGCAAATGCCCCTGGATCGGTGGCGCACCTTGCGGCCGATTTTCGTCGAGGGTGTCAGGTGACGGGGCGACAAAAAAACGAGAGCCGTGACGGGACGCCAACAGCCCTTGGGCAACCAGGCGTTCGCACGCTTCGCTGACACAGGACTGGCTGAGCAGATTCTCCCGCGCCAGTTGCCGGATGGATGGCAAGCGAGTGCCCGGTTGCACCGCATCCTGTCGGATCCAGCCCGCCAGCCCGTCGACAATCTGCTGCACGACGGGCACCAGGGCCTGTCGGTCGATTCTCAATTCCATGAGTAACCAAGCTCCTAAGCGTTTGTTTTATTTCCGGAAACAGTTAAGCACAGGCCGCCACCTGACGATGTACGACAACAGCCTCAAAACCGCTGATTCTCACTCCTTGAAACACATTGTCGGTCCCTTCCCAGGACTTTTCCGCCGCCCAAGAAAAAGCCCGCAACCAGTGCGGGCTTTTCCTACAAACTCAGCAGACGGTCCTCAGAAAGCCGTGACACCGCCGTCCACCGCCAGGGAATGACCCGTGGTGAATGCCGCTCCATCGCTGCACAAGTACAGCACAGCACTGGCGATCTCCTCGACCTTGCCAATACGACCCACTGGGTGCATGGCGTTGGCGAACTCACCCTTTTTCGGATCCGCCTCATAGGCACGACGGAACATGTCGGTGTCGATCACCGCCGGGCAGACCGCATTCACGCGGATTTTCTTCTTGGCATACTCGATGGCCGCCGACTTGGTCAGGCCGATCACAGCGTGCTTGGAGGCCGCATAGATGCTCATCTTCGGCGCCGCCCCCAGGCCGGCCACCGAAGCCGTGTTGACGATGGCCCCGCCGCCTTGGGCCAGCAGCAATGGTAATTGGTATTTCATGCACAGCCAGACGCCCTTCACATTGACGCCCATGATCGCGTCGAACTCATCGAGGGTGCCATCGGCCAGCTTGCCCTTCTCGATCTCGATCCCGGCGTTGTTGAAGGCGTAATCGAGGCGACCGTAGGTATTGATCACTTCGTTCATCAGGTTCTGCACGTCGTTTTCCAGCGTCACGTTGCAGCGCACGAACACCGCCTCGCCGCCCGCCTCTCGAATCGACTGCACCGTGCCCTCGCCGCCCGTCACGTCCAGGTCGGCCACCACCACTTTCAGGCCCTCTGCCGCGAACGCCTGGGCAGTGGCGCGGCCAATGCCCGCGGCTGCGCCCGTTACCACGGCGACCTGTCCAGAAAACGTCATGCTCATTGTCAGTTCCTCGAAGAATGCGGGGGATGACGCCAGTCTAGCCACAGGTCTCGATGACGCGGCAGCACTATCCAATTGCCGTTTGAGCATTCATGGGCGCCAGTGATAAAGCGCCTGGCCGGACTATCACTGTGTTGGATCGAAGTGCATTCGCTGCATCAGCAAACCTTGCGGCAAAGGCTTCGAAGGTCTATCAACAAGGCTTCATTCATCTTGAGTGCCAGCCATGACTGCCCAGACCAATCGCCAGTTCCTGCTCGCCAAACGCCCGGTGGGCGCCGCGACCCGCGAGACTTTCACTTATCAACAAGTACCGGTCGGCGAACCGGCAGCCGGTCAGATCCTGGTGAAGAACGAGTATTTGTCCCTGGACCCGGCCATGCGCGGCTGGATGAACGAAGGCAAGTCCTACATTCCACCAGTGGGCATCGGTGAAGTGATGCGCGCATTGGGTGTAGGCCAGGTGATTGCATCGAACAACCCGGGGTTCGCCGTCGGGGACTACGTCAACGGTGCGTTGGGCGTGCAGGATTATTTCCTCGGCGAGCCGAGAGGTTTCTACAAGGTCGATCCGAAACTGGCGCCGCTACCCCGTTATTTGTCCGCGCTGGGCATGACCGGCATGACTGCCTATTTCGCCCTGCTGGACGTTGGCGCGCCCAAGGCCGGCGAGACCGTGGTGCTGTCGGGTGCCGCCGGTGCGGTGGGCAGCATTGCCGGGCAGATCGCCAAGATCAAAGGCTGCCGCGTGGTAGGCATCGCCGGTGGGGCCGACAAATGCAAGTTCCTGATCGATGAACTGGGCTTCGACGGCGCCATCGACTACAAGAGCGAAGACGTCCATGCCGGCCTCAAGCGCGAATGCCCCAAAGGCGTGGATGTGTATTTCGATAACGTCGGTGGCGACATTCTGGACGCAGTGCTCAGCCGCCTGAATCTCAAGGCCCGCGTGGTGATTTGCGGCGCCATCAGCCAGTACAACAACAAGGAAGCGGTGAAGGGCCCCGCCAACTACCTGTCGCTGCTGGTCAACCGAGCGCGCATGGAAGGTTTCGTGGTCATGGACTATGCCGCGCAATTCGCCGCCGCCGGGCAGGAAATGGCCGGCTGGATGGCCAAGGGGCAACTCAAGAGCAAGGAAGATATCGTCGAAGGGCTGGAGACGTTCCCCGAGACGCTGACCAAATTGTTCAGTGGGGAGAATTTCGGGAAGTTGGTACTTAAGGTCTAGTCACAAAACACCTGTGGGAGCGGGCTTGCTCGAAGGCGGTGAGTCAGCTGGCATACATGACGCCTGACACTCCGTCTTCGCGAGCAAGCCCGCTCCCACAAGGGGAACCTCAGAGGTTGATCAGGCCAGTTCGGCCACGACCGACGCCAACGCCTTGGCCGGATCCGCTGCCTGGCTGATCGGACGGCCGATCACCAGGTAATCGGAGCCAGCGTCCAGCGCCTGGCGCGGGGTCAGGATGCGGCGTTGATCGTCCTGGGCACTGCCCGCTGGACGAATCCCCGGGGTCACCAGTTGCAGCGACGGATGGGCCGCTTTCAAGGCGCTGGCTTCCAGGGCCGAACAGACCAGACCGTCCAGGCCGGCCTTCTGCGCCAGCGCCGCGAGCCGCAGCACCTGCTCCTGAGGCTCGATGTCCAGGCCGATCCCGGCCAGGTCCTCGCGCTCCATGCTGGTCAGCACGGTCACGCCGATCAGCAGGGGTTTGGGGCCGCTACGCTGATCCAGCACGTCACGACAGGCTGCCATCATGCGCAGGCCACCGGAGCAGTGCACGTTGACCATCCACACGCCCATCTCCGCGGCAGCCTTGACGGCCATGGCGGTGGTGTTGGGGATATCGTGGAATTTCAGATCCAGGAATACTTCAAAACCCTTGTCACGCAGGGTACCGACGATTTCCGAGGCACAGCTGGTGAACAGCTCCTTGCCGACTTTGACCCGGCAGAGCTTGGGGTCCAACTGGTCGGCCAGCTTCAGGGCGGCGTCACGGGTAGGGAAATCCAGGGCGACGATAATGGGCGTCTGGCAGGCGGACATGAGCGGGCTCTCAGGCAAGTCGAAATCGGCGCGCATTGTAGCGGAACCAGCGCCGGTGCGGGACCCGATGATCGGTAAATCATCATCGCGTCCAGAGCAGCATGGACGATGCCGGCCTTTGTGTCGAAGCCGATACACTCATGACATGCGTGCAACATGCCGGCACGCTACCGTCTGGCGCCGCACCCCGTCCTTTCAGCGCTTCACGCCTCGCGGCACGACGCCTATGCTGAAGCCTCAACCTCGCCGCCTTCTTTGCGGTTGGCAGCCTACCTGGCAGATGATGCATCCATGCAGAACACCCCTGTTGCAAATTCTGACGATCAAAAAGCGCCCGACGATGACAAGCGCTGGAGCACCCGCGCGCTGATCGTCGACGACGACGTGCCGATTCGCGAGCTGCTGATCGATTACCTGGCCCGTTTCAGCATCCGCGCCAGCGGCGTGACCGATGGCGCGGCCATGCGCCTGGCAATGCAGGCCGAGCATTTCGACGTGGTCGTGCTCGACCTGATGCTGCCGGGGGAAGATGGCTTGCAACTGTGCCGCTGGCTGCGCGCCGAATCGGACATCCCGATCCTGATGCTCACCGCCCGGTGCGAACCCACCGACCGCATCATCGGCCTGGAACTGGGTGCCGATGACTACATGGCCAAGCCCTTCGAACCTAGGGAGCTGGTGGCGCGGATCCAGACGATCCTGCGCCGGGTGCGTGACGACCGCACCGAACAGCGAGCCAATATTCGCTTCGATAACTGGCGGCTCAACAGCGTGCTGCGCCAACTGATATCCGCCGACGGGCTGGTGGTGCCGCTGTCCAACGCCGAATTCCGCCTGTTGTGGGTCTTCATCGAACGGCCGCGCCGGGTACTCAGCCGCGAGCAACTGCTGGACGCCGCCCGTGGACGCTCCATCGAGGCGTTCGACCGCAGCATCGATCTGCTGGTCTCGCGCCTGCGCCAGAAGCTGGGCGACGACCCGAAGGCGCCGCAACTGATCAAGACCGTTCGCGGTGAAGGCTACCTGTTCGACGCTCGGGACATCGGCTGATGCGCTTGCGCCTCGACTCCCTGTTCGGCCGTCTGTTTGGCGTGCTGTTGCTGGCGATCGTCCTGGCGCATCTGTTGGCGTTTGCCTGGTTTGCTCACTACGACAGGCCACCACCGCCCGGGCCACCGCCGGAATTTTCCCGACAAACCGAAGGGCGACCAGCCTTCGGTCCGCCACCCAACCGACCTGCGCGCCCCTGGTTCGGCGGCCCGGTGGTGCCGCTGACGTTCCAGTTCGTGTGCCTGATCGTGGCCGCCTGGTACGGTGCGAAATTGCTGACCCGGCCGATCCAGCGCCTGAGCGAGGCCGCCGAGCGCCTGAGCGAGAACCTCGACAGCCCGCCACTGGAAGAAACCGGCCCCCGGGAAGCGCGGCAGGCGGCCCATACGTTCAACCTGATGCAGCAACGGATTCGCGAACAGGTGCAGCAGCGCTCACGCATGCTCGGCGCGGTGTCCCATGACCTGCGCACTCCACTGTCGCGACTCAAGCTGCGCCTGGAGCAGATCGATGACCTCAAGCTGCAAGGCCAGATGCGCCAGGATTTGAACGACATGATCGGCATGCTCGACGCGACCCTCACCTACCTGCACGAACAGCGCACCAGCGAAGCCCTGCAATGGATGGACGTGCAGGCGTTGGTGGAATCGCTGAGCGAAAACGCCCAGGACCAGGGCGCCGATGTGCAGGCCAGCGGCTCCTGTGCGCCGCTGCAGGTGCAGCCGATGGCACTGCGCTCGTGCCTCAACAACCTCATGGACAACGCCCTGCGTTATGCCGGTCACGCCTTGATTACCCTGGAAGACCAGCCTCACCAGTTACTGATCCGGGTCATCGACCACGGCCCGGGTATTGCGGCGGACAAACGCGAGACAGTATTCGAACCCTTCTATCGCCTGGAAGGCTCGCGCAACCGCAATTCCGGCGGCGTCGGCCTGGGCATGACCATCGCCCGGGAAGCCGCAGAACGCCTCGGCGGGCAGTTGAGCCTGGAAGAAACGCCGGGGGGTGGGTTGACGGCCGTCATCCGTTTGCCCCGCGCCTGAAACAACCTCAATCCCATGTGGGAGCCCGCCGGGGGCTGAGTTTGTACACCCACCGGTACAAACTCCACACACCCACGACAACTGCCCCGCCGACGCTGCATAAGCCGGTGCACCCACCGGCATTCCAGCCCAAGGAGAGCGCCCATGATCGGTAGCGTCAGCAGTTACTCGCCCTACACCAGCACCAGCAGTACCGCGACCAGCAGTGCCCGCAGCCAGCAGTTTCAAAAGGAGCTGCTCAGCAAGCTCGACAGCAGCGGCGACGGTTCGGTTGATCAGGACGAATTGAGCACCGCCCTGTCGCAGAAGAGCGACGACGGTATCCTGGTCAGCCTGAGCGACAATTTCAGCGACCTGGACAGTGACGGCAGCGGTGACTTGAGTAGCGAGGAAATGGCCGCGATGGCCCCTCCACCTCCACCTCCACGGAACCAGGCGCCGGATACCGAACTGGCCGAGGCGCTGCTCAGCACCTTGGACGCCGACGGTGATGGCACGATCAGCAGCGATGAATTGAGCAGCGGCCTGGCCAGTGCTGGCAGCGATGCCGACAGTCAGCAAGTGTTCTCGGCGCTGGACAAGAATGAAGACGGTACCGTCAGCGCCGACGAACTCGCCGCCAGCCTCGCCCCACCGCCTCCACCACCGCAACAGGCCTCCAGCGAAGAGCTGTTCAGCCAGCTCGACAGCGATGGCGACGGCAGTGTTACCGCCAGCGAACTGACCAGCGCCCTGCAGGCCAGCGACAGCACCGCCACGAGCACCGACACCAGCGCAATGCTGATCAAAGCACTCGACAGCGACAGCAGCGGCGGGGTCGACAGCGACGAGTTCAACAGCACCTTGCAGGCCGGACGCAGCAGCGACAGTTCCACCGCCCAGGCCAATGGCAGCGAAGCGTTGAACAGGATGATCGCCAACCTCAGCCGGCAATACTCGCTGGATAACGTCGCGACCGTGGGGAAACACCTGAACGTGGCGACTTGATTCACCGGGGCTGCACTCGTAGGAGCTGCCGAAGGCTGCGATCTTTTGATCTTTCGCTTGGATTCAAGGGTCTGGGGAAAGATCGCAGCCTCGTTGCACTCGACAGCTCCTACACAGCTCCTACGCCCCCAGCGGGAGCAAGCTCCCTCGCCACAGGTGCTCGGCATTCACACTATCGTGCCTGGCTCTTGCTCCAATCCGTCAGCAAACTGTACGCCACCGCCAGCAAGGTCGGACCGATGAACAGGCCGATGAAACCGAAGGCGATCAAGCCGCCGAACACCCCCAGCAGCACGATCACCAATGGCAGGTTTCCGCCACGGCTGATCAGGTAGGGTTTGAGCACGTTGTCCACGCCGCTGATGATGAAGGTGCCCCAGATACCGAGGAACACCGCCATCCCATATTCACCCTTCCACGCCAGCCAGGCCGTGGCGGGGATCCAGACCAGCGGCGGCCCCATGGGAATCAGGCTGAGCAGGAAAGTGACGATACCCAGCACCAGCGCCCCCGGGACCCCGGCGATCAGGAAGCCGATCAGTGCCAGCACGGCCTGGGCCGCCGCAGTACCGATCACACCGTTGACCACCCGTTGCACCGTTCCGGCCACCAGTTCGATGTAATAGCCGGCACGGTCGCCGATCAGGCGCTCCAGCAGTCCATGGACGAACACCGCCAATCGTGGGCCGTCGCGATAGAAAAAGAACACGAACACAATGCTCAGGGTCAGTTCGAGAATCCCACCGCCGATCTGCGCGCTGCGGGCCAGCAGCCAGTTGCCGACCTGCCCCAGGTAGGGTCTGATGGACACCATCATTGCCGCACCCTGCTGGTCGATGCTGTTCCAGATACCCACCAACCGCCCGCCCACCAGCGGCACGCCGGCCAGCCAGGTCGGGGCTTCGGGCAGACCGTCAACCTGCACGTCCTTGATGAACGCCGTGGCATCGCGCACATGATCGGCCAGGTTGAACCCCAGCCACACCAGCGGTACCGCCACCAACAGCATCCAGCCCAACGTCAGCAACGCCGCCGCCAGGGATTCGCGGCCATTGAGCCAGCGGGTCAGCAGGCGCATCAGCGGCCAGCTGGCGAACGCCAGCACCGCGCCCCAGAACAGCGCCGACCAGAACGGCGCCATCACCCAGAGGCTTGCGCCGAACAACACCAGGAGCAGGATCTGCACCAACAGCCGATCGTTATTGAGCATGTAAGGTCTCGAAAATGGACAGGGCCAGGGTCACGGCGTGAAGCCCGTCACCCGCAACAGCTTATCGCAGCAACTCAAGGTGCAGGCCCGCCACATCGCCACGGGCAGCTTCCATCCGCGCCGCCCGGACACCCTGGTCAATCAGCGCCTGGCGCCAGGTCTCGGCCTGCGGACCGGCGATACTGACCCGCAGGCCCGTGTCCAGGTTCAGCGCCCGGGACAGCAGGCGTAGCCAGGTGTCATCCGGCTCACCGGCAAGACGCGGCAAGTCCAGCACCCCGGTGTCCTTGAGTTGGCGCAGCAGCGTGGCCGAGGTCGGCAGCAACTCGCCCAGTGCTGCGCTCGACTCGAACTGCTCGACATGCAGGTAGGCCTTGCGGTTACCGCGCGTGATGCCGTACAGCGCAATCAATGTGTTGTCCGCCGGTGGCGCCAGGCGCAACAGCAGATAGGCCTGACCATTGTCGGCACCGTAGAGCTTGGAATTGCCGAATACTTCGTTGGCCCACAGGCTGCTTTCACCGCAATCGCGGGCCTGGCACCAGAACAACAGCTCGGCGCCCTGCTTCTGCAACGCTTCGCGAGCGGCGGTAAAGGCTTGGGTGGCGGAATGTTCCGGCGGCAGCTCGTAAGTGACCGACGTGACATTGCCACGGGCCTCGACCTGGCCGTCGAAGCGCAACTGGCCGCTGATCCTACGGATCGAGCCCATGGGGTAGACGCGCTCCAGGTCGCTGGTTTGCCGGTAATCGACGATCTGCGCATCGGGCAGGCGTGGCACACGCTCCAGATCGTGACTGCCGGGCACATCGACGGCGAACGACGCCGGGCTGAAGCAACCCAGCGCCAGCAGGGCGAGTGAATGAACGGATAATTTCATCGGATCGGCATGGCCTGAGTCACTTGGACGAAACAGGCGTCGTCGATGCGCCGCGTGGCGGGTAAACAGAGATCTGTCATGGTTGTCTCCCTTTCAACCCGCCCAGCCTCGACAGTTGCCCGGCGCAAGTCAAGAAACGGTGAAGAACCGATTGAAACAGTCTGCTACAAGCGCGGCACCGTCCTCGTCGTTCAGGTGCAAATGATGGCCGCCCGGCAACTGCTCATGACTGAAGGGTAGACGCTCCAGCAGTTCAGGGTGCTGGGCAAGCATGCCGTCGGCCGCCACCACCAGGTGCGCAGGACAAGCGACCCGCGCGACGAAGGCCATGGCCTGCTCATCGGTCAGGCGCAGCGGCGATGGCAAGGTCAGGCGGTTGTCGGTACGCCAGGTGTAACCTCCCGGCACCGGCATCAGGCCACGTTGGGCCAGCAACTCGGCGGCCTCGCGGCTGACCGCCACCAGTCCTTTCATGCGCGCTTCGATGGCCCGATCGAGGGTTTTGTAGACCGGTTTGCGTTTTTGCTGCAAATCCAGCTGCGCTTGCAGGGCCATGCCCATGCGTTCGGCGGCGTTATCGCCTTTGGCGGTCGGAGGAATCACCCCGTCGATCAGGCCCAAGTGCGTTACGCGTTCTGGCAACGAGCCGGCCAGCACCAGCGAGACAATGGCGCCCATGGAGTGCCCCAACAGGGCGAAACGCTTCAAGCCCAGTTGTTCGGCGACTTGCAGCACGTCATGGGCATAGTCCCACAGGGCGTAACCGGCTCCGGGCGGCCGATGCCCGGAGTGACCGTGGCCGGCCATGTCCAGGGCAATCACCCGCAGGCCTGCAAGCCTTGGGGCCAGCCGGGCGAAGCTGTTGGCGTTGTCCAGCCAGCCATGCAGGGCGATCACTGGCCGGCCCTCTTCCGGGCCGAACAGATGGGCCGCCAGTTCGATGTGGGGCAAGCTCAGGCGGACTTCTTCGACCCCACTCATCGGCTGCGACCTTCCCAGCGCTGGAGCAAATCCTTGAGCAGATCAGCCGTGTCTTGCGGCCGCTCCAGGGGGAACATATGGCCGCCAGGCATGCTCAGGGATTCGCCCTGGGGCATGCGCCCCACCGAGCGGGTGTGATGCCCCATCACTACCCGACTTTGCCGGCCGCGCACCACCGCCAGCGGCACTTTGAGCTTACGGGTCCGTCCTGGGCTGGTGTGCGGCACGCCACGGTAGATGCTGATTTCCGTGGCCGGGTCGAAGCGCAGCCGCAACCGATCGCCAACTGGCTGCAGGCCATGTTGCAGGTAGGCGTCGAAGCAGTCCGGGTCAAACCCGCGGAACAGTGTCTTGCCGGCAAAATACGCCCGGGCCGACGCCAGGTCAGCGAACTCTTCACGCCGTCCCAGGGTCCGGCCGGCCGGGGTCAGGCGGTCGATGAAGCCCAGGCGCTTGGCGGCCAGGATCACCCATTGATCGGTGCGAGTCAGCACCGGCGAATCGAGCATGACCACGCCCCGGTACAACTGTGGGCAGCGCAGCGCCGCGTGCAGGTGCAGTACGCCGCCCAGGGAATGGCCGACGCCCCACACCGGCCCCGCCTGCTGTTCCAGGTGGTGGATGAGTTCATCCACCAGGTTGTGCCAGTTGTCGTCCACCGGGAAACGCGGATCATGGCCGTGCAATTCCAGGTGCGCGACCTCGTACTGCGGCGCCAGCGCGGCGAACAGCTTGCCGTAGGTGGCCGAGGGAAAACCATTGGCGTGGGCGAAAAACACCTGTTGCGACATGACAGCCGATCCATTGGGGAACTGGGGCTGATTGTCCGCAGAACCTGGCGGCACGGCAATGACCGTAACTGACAGGAATGATGACAGTCGGGGTTGGGCTATGGGGGGCAATGGGCAGTGAAACTGTGGCGAGGGGATTTATCTCCTCGCCACAAAGGCCCTCTCCTGCCCCGAAAAGTTAACGAGTTTCAACGCGCCGGCGGTTGCTCGCCCAGCGGCACCACGGCCATGGTCAGGCGCGACACACAGTTGACCTTGCCCTCGTCGTTGGTCAGGCGGATGTCCCAGACCTGGGTGGTGCGCCCCAGGTGCACCATCCGCGCCGTAGCCGTCACGCGACCACTGCGCACGCCGCGCAGGTGGTTGGCATTGATTTCCAGCCCCACGCAATAGAACTTGCTGGCGTCCACACACAGATAGGCGGCCATCGACCCGACCGTTTCAGCCAGCACCACCGACGCACCGCCATGCAGCAGGCCAAATGGTTGGTGAGTACGGTGATCGACGACCATGCTGGCGGTCAGGGATTCGTCGTCGAAAGACTCGAACCGAATGTCCAGCACTTCGCTGATGGTGTTCTTCCCGGCGGCGTTCAGTTGCTCGATGTTGGGGGGGGTGCGCCACAGACTCATCGTTGCCCTTCCTTTGTGATTTTCAGGGTGCTCAATCTTAGGGGTGCTTGATGCCCTTGAGCATCATCACCCCAGCCAACGGCAGATCGCCTTCCAGCTCAGCCAGGCCAGCCGTTTTCACCTGTTCAGGTTGTTGCAGATGACCATGTTGCAGCAAGCCCAACAAGCTACCCACCAGAGGGTTATGGCTGACCAGCAGCACATCGCCCTGATCATCGAGGTGTTCCAGGACTTTTTGCGGCCGGGTGTCCGGCGTGAGCCAGTCCACCGTGATCAGTTCCGGCTGAAAACCCAGCGCTTGGCGCACCAATAGCGCGGTCTGCTGGGCGCGCAGGTAGGGGCTGGCATAGATGGCGCTCAACGGTTGACCGATCAACTGCGCGGCGCTGCGCAACACTTCCTCGCGACCATGAGCGGTCAGCGCCCGCTCGGGGTCGGGACGGGCGCCGTAGGGCTCGGCTTCACCGTGGCGCAATACCCACAGCTTCATAGCTTCGGCTCTTCGTCACGAACCGGATGCGGGGCCGGTGCCACAACGTGAGGAGCTTCCCCCTCCGGGGCGCGCGGGGTTGGCCAATCAGCGAACGGCCAGGGTTTCTGGTCACTGTGGAAAGTGCCGAAACGGCCGATCTGGGCCAGGAACTGGCTCAGGCTGTCGCCGAAATTCATCAGGCTGGCGCTGGGTGCGCCGTAGATCAGCCGATAGATCAGTTGCACCAGCACCACGGCGCCGAGGATGAATTGCGCCACCTGCCAGACCAACAGATAAATGACCATCCACAGCACACGCAGCAGGATGGATTCGTATTGGGGCTGCTCTTTCGGATCGTTCATAGCTCGCTCCTGCTTGCGCTCAAATAAAGGCTCAGTTGAAACCGCTGGTGGAAATGAAATCGACGTCGGTCTTCGGTTCGCCACGCATCAACAGTTCGATCACCTGTTCCAGCGTGCGCCCTTCGAACAGAATCGCATGCAGCCCGGCGACCAGCGGCATGTACACCCCGGCCTCCTGGGACTTGGCCTTGAGGACCTTGAGGGTATTCACCCCTTCGGCCACTTCGCCCAGGCGCGACACGGCTTCATCAAGGCTAAGGCCCTGGCCGAGGGCGAAACCGACTTGATAGTTGCGGCTCTTGGGCGAGGAACAGGTGACGATCAGATCACCCACCCCGGCCAACCCCAGGAAGGTCATCGGATTGGCGCCCTGGCTGACGGCAAAGCGGGTCATTTCCGCCAGCGCCCGGGTGATCAGCATACTCTTGGTGTTCTCACCCATGCCCAGCGCCACCGCCATCCCGGCGATGATTGCATAGACATTCTTCAGTGCCCCGCCCAGCTCCACGCCAAAACGGTCGGCGCTGGCGTAGACCCGGAAGGTGCGACCATGGAGCGCGGCCTGGACCTGCTGACACAGGTCTTCGTCTTCACTGGCGACCACGGTGGCGGTCAAGGCGTGTTCGGCGATCTCCCGGGCCAGGTTCGGCCCGGAAATCACACCGATGCGCGCCTTCGGGGCGATCTCTTCGAGAATCTCGCTCATCAGCTTGAAGGTCTGGGCTTCGATGCCCTTGGTCAGGCTCACCAGCAACTTGCCACTCAAGCGTTCGGCATGGGGCGCCAGTACCGAGCGCAGGGCACTGGACGGCAAGGCGACGAAAAACAGCTCGCTGCCCTCAAGTGTCGCCTGCAAATCAGTGACCGGCTCCACTTCCGGGCGAATCTTGATGCCTTTGAGGTAACGCGGGTTTTCGCGGTTGACCCGGATGGCCTCGGCCTGCTCAGGGTCACGCATCCATTGGCGCACCGGGTGACCATTCTCGGCCAGCAGGTTAGCCACGGCGGTGCCGAAACTCCCGCCTCCCAGGACCGCAATCGGGCGCTGTTCAGTCATATGCAATCCGTTCATCCATACCAAGTGGCAATGCCGGGCATTATACGGAGCGGCCGGATCGCGACCAGCCCCGCCAACAATTACCGGAGGCTGTAGCAAGCTGACCATCAATTCCCCGGAAAATGCGGTCAACGTGAATGGAAAAGTCGTTCAGCTCGGTTAACATGCCCGCTATCCTTCCATTCCCAAGGTCGTTCCGTGCCCGTTGGCCCTTCCCGTTCAGGCTCGTCACTGCTATTGGCGCTGATCATCAGCCCGCCAGTGCTGGCCGACGACTTGTTCGTGGACAGCCAAGCCCTGCCCCAAGTGCTGACGGCCACGCGCCTGAAGCAATCGCCGGCGGCGGTGCCGGGCAGCATGACCGTGCTGGACAGCGAATTGATCAAGGCCAGCGGCGCCCGGGACATCAGCGAACTGCTGCGCCTGGTGCCGGGCATGATGGTCGGCAACATCAGCGGCAACCAGGCCGCCGTGAATTACCACGGCACCAACGCCAGCGAAGCCCGCCGCATGCAAGTGCTGATCGATGGCCGCTCGGTGTACCGCGCCGGCCTGGCCACGGTGGACTGGAGCGATATCCCGGTCGCCATGGAAGACATTGAGCGGATCGAAGTCTTTCGCGGACCCAACACCGTCAGCTACGGCGCCAACGCGCTGATGGCGGTGGTCAACATCATCACCCGCGCTCCCGCCGACAGCCACGGCACCCGGCTGAAAATCACCCGGGGCCAGCGTGGTATCAGCGACTGGTACGCCAGCCAGGGCAGCGGCTGGGAGAACGGCGACCTGCGACTTTCGCTGTCCGGCCAGGAAGACGATGGCTTTGACAGCAACCGTAACGGCGCCGATTACCGCGACAGCCGTCGCTTGAACCGCTTCAACCTGTCCGTCAGCCAGGCATTGAACGAGCAGCAGAGCATCGATTGGCAATTGAACGCCAAGGACGGGACCAATCAGCGGCCCTACACCTACCACCCGGTGTTCGCCGGGATTACCGCCGCCGGCGACAATTCCGACGTTATCGCCAAGGACTACGCCGGTTCGCTGCGCTGGAACCTCGACCTGGACCCCAACCACAGCCTTTATGTCCAAGGCTCGATCCAGCACTGGGATCGTCAGCAGACCTGGCGTGCCTGCGATGCCGAGGTGTCCTTCAGCCCGCAACTGACCGACCTGTGGCAGCTCAACCCGTACTATGCCGAGAAGCTGGCGCGCAATATTCCCAGCTACCTCAGCAGCGGCGCGCCAGCCGGCACGCCACAGGAACAAGCGTTGGCCAACCAGGTGCTCGATCAATGGCGCAACGGCGCCTCGCAAACCCTGTGCGGCGATATCGACCAGAGCGCCCGGGAGTCGCGCTACGACCTGGAGATCCAGGACACCCTGAGCCTGTCCGACAGCCTGCGCCTGGTCACCGGGGCGAACTACCGGTACGACCGGGCCGACTCCGAAACCTATTTCAACGGCACCCTGGACGACACCACCTGGCGGCTGTTCGGCCAGTTCGAATGGCGGGCCACCGAGCACTGGCTGTTGCAGGGCGGAGCGATGTTCGAAGACACCCAACTGACCGGCAGCTCACTGACCCCGCGAGTGGCGGTCAACTACCTGATCACCCCGCGCCATGGCCTGCGGGCGGTGTATTCCGAAGCCGTGCGCTCGCCGGACATGTTCGAGAACAACGTCAACTGGAGCTATCAGGTCACCAACCTGCAGCCCACCGCCTTCGGCCAGAGCAGCGCCCGTTACTTCGTCCGGACCCGTGGCCCGGGGAACCTGGAACAGGAGCACATGCGCTCCCGGGAACTGGGCTACAACGGTTACTTCATGGACCTGGGCCTGACGGTCGATGTGAAGCTGTTCCATGACGAAATCACCGGCATGATCAGCGAACCGCTGCGCAATAATCAGTACATCGCCAGCAACAGCAACCAATCGCAGTTCTCCGGGGCCGAAACCCAGCTCGACTGGCGCCTGACCAGCGCCGACCGCCTGCGCCTGACCTACGCCTATGTCGATGCCCAGGCCAGCAACCCCCTCGACGAACAACTGACCGCCCGCAACAGCGGTTCGGCCGGCTGGCTGCGGAACTGGGGCCAGGGTTGGAACAGTGCGGTCTTCTATTACGCCGCCGATGCCCTCAACGGTTATCGCTTCGAACGGCTCGACACTCGGCTGGCCCGGCGCATCCCATTGGGCAAGGCTAGCCTGGAACTGGCGGGCGTCCTGCAACAGCGCCTGGACAATCAACCGACCACGTTCGTCGACAACCGCTACGACTCCCGTCACGTCCTGTATTTCAGCGCAGAGTTGTCCTTCTAGATGTCCCGGGGCCCATCACGCAAGACGCCATTTCATGGCCGCCTGTCGCTGGCGCTATGCCTGGTGTTTACAGGGTTGCTGGCGACGATCGAGGCCCGCGCCGCCGAAATACTGCTGACCGGCGCCGAGGACAGCCCCGGCGTGCAGTCCTTCACCCAGGCCCTCAAAGCCCTGCGCCCCGAGGACAATGTGCGGTTCACCCCACTGTCCGGCTTGCCAGCGCCGGACAAATTGCCAGGCAATGTCCGTCTGGTCTTGCTCGACCTGCCCAGCCTCGACTGGCGCCTGCAGAAAACCCACGGACCGGCCACGCTGGTGCTGCGCATCAGTCGCCAGCAAGCCCGGGATCGCTTGGGCGAGGTCACGCCCGAGCACCTGAGCCTGCTCTGGAGCGACCCGCCCATGGCGCGCCAGTTGCGGCTGATCCGCACGGTCCTGCCGCAGGTGCGCCGGGTTGGCGTACTGTTCGACGGACACAGCGAGTTCTTGCTCAAGGACCTGCGCCAGGCCGCCCTGCCCCTGGGCCTGGAGATCGTGGCCGAACGCTGGGACGACACCAGCGACAGCCGCCCCTTGCAAAACCTGCTGGGCCAGAGCGATGTGCTGCTGGGCCTCGACGATCCCGACCTGTACAACCCCAAGACCGTGAAAAACCTCTTGCTCAGCAGCTACGCCCGGCAACGTGCGCTGATCGGGCCGAGCGCCGCCTTCGTCAAGGCCGGTAGCCTGGCCAGCACCTACAGCGACCAGGACGACTGGCTGGCGATCCTCGACGATCTGCTCGACCGCCCCGCCGCAACTTGGCCGCGCACCCTGTATCCGGCCCGTTTCAAAGTCCTGAGCAACCGACAGGTCACCCGTTCACTGGGGATCGAACCGATTGACGCCGAATCCGTCGCTGCGACGTTGGCCGAAGGAGAGCACCGCCCATGACCTTGCGTCGCCGTTGGGACATCAATACCCGCACCCAGCTCATCGCCCTCGGCCCGGCGCTGCTGCTGACCGTGCTGTTGATCAGCTTTTTCACCTTCGTGCGAATCCAGGACCTGCGCCAGGAACTCAATCACACCGGGCAACTGATCGCCAACCAACTGGCCCCCGCCACGGAATACGGAGTGATTTCCGGCAACAAGGAGGTGCTGGAAAGCCTGCTCGCCGCCACCCTGGCGACCCCCCACGTGCGTTTCCTGGAGATTCAGGACAGCACGGACAAGGTGCTGGTGTACGTCGAGCAGTCCGAGCAAACCCACGAGCGCACTCAGCAGGTAGAAGTGTTCCAGGCCCCGGTTCGCCTGCAACGTATTGCCCTGAACAATGATTTCCTGCAAGGCAACAGCACTTCAACCGAGGCGTCCGGCGAGGATTACCTGGGGCGGGTGATCGTCGGCATGTCCAGTGACGCCTTCAGCCAGCGCCAGCAGGAAATCCTGCTCAAGGCCGCCATCCTCGCGCTGTTCGCCCTGTTGTTCACCTTCCTGGTAGCGCGGCGCCTGGCAGCGAACCTGTCCCGACCGATCCGCGACATCGGCAACGCGGTCAAGGCGATCCAGCAAGGCGACTACAGCACGCCGCTGCCCATCGTTGACGACGGTGAACTGGGCGCCTTGTCACGGCATATCAACAACCTGGCCGACGGACTGGAGCAAGCCAGCCGGGAACAACACCAGGCCATGGCGCAACTGATCAAGACCCGGGAAGAAGCGGAAAAGGCCAACAGCGCCAAATCCGAGTTCCTGGCGATGATGAGCCATGAACTGCGCACGCCCATGAACGGCGTACTGGGCATGCTGCAACTGCTGGAAACCACCCGCATGACCGACGAGCAGCACGAGTACACGGCGCTGGCTTCCGAATCCACTGAACACCTGTTGAAGGTGATCAACGACATCCTCGACTTCTCGCGCATCGAGCGTTCGGCCCTGGAACTGGAACACATCCCGTTCAATCTGGCGGAACTGGTGGGCAGTTGCGCCCAGTCGTTCCAGCACAGCGCCGCACAACGCAAACTGGGCCTGGACCTGCAGATCCCCGACGACATGCAGGCCTTGCAGGTCCAAGGCGATCCGACGCGGATCCGGCAGATCCTGGTGAACCTGATCGGCAACGCGCTGAAATTCACCGAGCAAGGCCGTATCACCGTGCAGTGCCAGTGGCAGGCCCTGGATCACGAACTGCTGTGGTTCACCTGCACAGTACGTGACAGCGGCATTGGCATTCCGGCCGAGAGCCTGGAGCGCATGTTCGATGCGTTCCAGCAAGCCGACAGTTCGATTTCGCGGCGTTACGGCGGCACTGGCCTGGGCCTGCCGATCGCCCGCACCCTGGCCGAGCGTATGGGCGGCACGCTGCGGGCCCAGAGTGCAGAGGGCCAGGGTTCTGTGTTCACCCTCGAAGTGCCGCTGGCCCGGTCGCGACAGACCCCGCCGCCCCTGGTGCCACGACTGCCCAGCGGCAACGGCAATGGTGAAGGCCGCAACGTGTTGTTGGTGGAGGACAACCCGGTGAATCAGACGGTGATCGAAGCCATGCTGCGCAGCCTGGGCTTCACGGTGAGCGTCGCCGCCGATGGCGCTCAGGCCGTACGCAGCGCCGAAAGCCTGATTTTCGAAGCGATTCTCATGGATTGCCGGCTGCCCATCGTCGATGGCTACGAAGCCACCCGACAGATCCGCCAACTGCCCGGCTGCGGCGACGTGCCGATCATCGCCCTGACCGCCAATGCCTTGCAGGGCGACCGCGAAGCCTGCCTGGCGGCGGGCATGAACGATTACCTGGCCAAGCCGTTCAAAAGAGTTGACCTGCAGCAAATTCTGCAACGCTGGGTGCATTAGTGGCCGGTGTGACTGGCGTGAAAGGCGAAAGTGCGGCAGTCTTAGGCACCCGAACAGGCCCCGATTGGGGCTTGAATAAAAATTTCAGTGCACAGGTGTACATTCATTTCCCGTGTGCTGTGACTTTCACTACAACGCAATAGTCTATGAGTAAGCTGTCGATTCGAGGCGTGAACGCTTCGATCGGCCGGGAAGATTTGCCCCACCCTGCCGCATGGGACTATTGAGGAGCTCGCATGACCAAACAAAACGCCTTTACTCGGGAAGACCTGCTGCGCTGCAGTCGCGGTGAGCTGTTCGGCCCAGGTAACGCGCAACTGCCCGCCCCGAACATGCTTATGGTGGATCGCATCACCCATATCAGCGAAGAGGGTGGCAAGTACGGCAAAGGTGAATTGGTCGCCGAGCTGGATATCACTCCGGACCTGTGGTTCTTCGCCTGCCATTTCGAAGGTGATCCGGTGATGCCGGGCTGCCTGGGCCTGGATGCCATGTGGCAGCTGGTCGGTTTCTTCCTCGGCTGGCAAGGCCTGCCGGGTCGCGGTCGCGCCCTGGGTTCGGGCGAAGTGAAATTCTTTGGTCAGGTCCTGCCGACCGCCAAGAAAATCACCTATAACATTCATATCAAACGCGTCCTCAAGGGCAAGCTGAACATGGCCATTGCCGATGGTTCGGTTGCCGTGGACGGTCGCGAAATCTACACCGCCGAAGGCCTTCGGGTCGGCGTTTTCACCTCCACTGACAACTTCTAAGGGTTATCCGCATGCGCCGCGTCGTTATCACTGGTCTGGGCATCGTTTCGTGCCTGGGCAATGACAAAGAGACCGTCTCCGCTAACCTGCGTGCAAGTCGCCCTGGCATCCGGTTCAACCCGGAATATGCCGAAATGGGTCTGCGTAGCCAGGTTTCCGGCTCCATTGACCTCAACCTCGAAGAGCTGATCGATCGCAAGATCTATCGTTTCGTTGGCCATGCGGCGGCTTACGCCTACCTGGCCATGAAGGACGCCATCGCTGACTCCGGCCTGACCGAAGAGCAAGTGTCCAACCCGCGCACCGGCCTGATCGCCGGCTCCGGCGGCGCCTCCACCTTGAACCAGATGGAAGCGCTGGACATCCTGCGCGAAAAAGGCGTCAAGCGTGTCGGCCCGTACCGCGTCACGCGGACCATGGGCAGCACCGTTTCGGCCTGCCTGGCCACGCCGTTCAAGATCAAAGGTCTGAACTACTCCATCTCCTCTGCTTGCGCCACCAGTGCTCACTGCATCGGTAACGCGGTCGAGCAGATCCAGATGGGCAAGCAGGACATCGTGTTCGCCGGCGGCGGTGAAGAAGAACATTGGAGCCAGTCGTTCCTGTTCGACGCCATGGGCGCCCTGTCCAGCAAGCGCAACGACACACCGGAAAAAGCTTCCCGCGCCTACGATGCCGACCGTGACGGTTTCGTCATCGCCGGCGGTGGCGGTATGGTCGTGGTGGAGGAGCTGGAACACGCCCTGGCACGTGGTGCCAAAATCTACGCGGAAATCGTCGGCTACGGCGCCACTTCCGACGGCTACGACATGGTCGCACCAAGCGGTGAAGGCGCCGTACGTTGCATGCAAATGGCCATGTCCACCGTTGATGCACCGATCGACTACCTGAACACCCACGGCACCTCGACTCCGGTCGGCGACGTCGCGGAAATGAAAGGTGTGCGCGAAGTGTTCGGCGACAAGGCCCCTGCCATCAGCTCCACCAAGAGTCTGTCGGGTCACTCCCTGGGCGCCGCTGGCGTTCACGAAGCGATCTACTGCCTGCTGATGATGGAAGGCAACTTCATGGCCGGTTCGGCCAACATCGACGAACTGGATCCGGAAGTGGCCGACCTGCCAATCCTGACCAAGACTCGCGAAAATGCCACCATCAACACCGTGATGAGCAACAGCTTCGGCTTCGGCGGCACCAACGCCACCCTGGTATTGAAGCGCTGGCAGGGCAAGTAAGCCCCGCCGCTAACGCCACACAAAAAAACGCCCCGACTGGTTCGGGGCGTTTTTTTGCCTGGCAAATACACCTGAGTTCATTGTGGGAGCGGGCTTGCTCGCTCCCACATGAGGTCTACAGTGGGTGGAATTCAGCGCACGACAAACCGCTGCTGCGTCAGCAACCGATCACCCTGGAACACCATGAACCGCCACTCCCCCGGCACCACTTCGTGGCTTTCGGTGAATTCGTAGGCCATGACATCCTGGGGAGCGCCGGGCACCAGTTTCTGGATGACTTCGAATTTATCGTGGCGCACGCCATCTGGGGTGCGGATGCCAGGTGTGAAGTACAACAGGGTCAACGGCTGGTCATCCGCGACCTTGCCCGCCAACTGGTAGCGCATGCCGAACTTGGTGCCCAGCTTGGCCGGTACGCTTTCGGTCTGGCGGATCTGCTCGTTGCTGCGACGCAGGACCCGCTCCCCCGATTGCAGCTCGGCTTGCGGCCCTTGGAAGACGCCATACTCCACCGGGCCTTCGACACGGACTTCTGCCTGGGCCAGGCCGCAGGTCAACAACAGCGCGACCAGTGCGCTTGAACGGGTGAGGTGCATAGTGCGCTCCTTGATTGAGATGAGCGCGAGGGTATGACGTGGGGGTGACAGGCTGATGACACAACGGTGTTGGCCATGCCACCAATAGCCCGCAGACATGGTTGACCTGTGGCGAGGGAGCTTGCTCCCGCTGGGCTACGCAGTAGCCCCAAGGCCTTGACGACTGCTGCGCAGTCGAGCGGGAGCAAGCTCCCTCGCCACAATGTCTTTCCTATCTCGGGACAGTGCGAGGCAACACCGCCAGGAAATTATCCCGTGCAACCTTGCGCGCCACCTCTTCCGGCAAGGCATCGAGGAACGGATCGAAGCCGTGCAATTCCTTACCGAGCTTGTTGAATCGCCCCACCACATCCGACCCGACCATAAAGCGCTCCGGGAAGCGCTCCACCAGTTTTACCCACGCCTCGCGAGGCTTGCCCGCCTCGTCCAGCAGATACGGCGTGAGCACACTCCAGGACAGGTCTATGTACAAATTGGGATAGGACTCGAGCATGCGGGTCAGGGTCGGCAAGAGAAAATCCAGCTGGGTCTGGTGGCGATGGATTTCCATACTGGTGCCGGCGTGGGCCCAGATGAAGCGCGTGTGCGGGTGATTGCGCAACGGCTCTTCGATTTCGGCCAGGTACAGCGGATTTTTCTCACGCTTGGAGGTGATGTTGGAATGCAGTATCACCGGCAGGTCGTTCTCGGCCGCCAAATGATAGATCCGCGTCATCGCTTCGTTGTTGGCCCGCGGGGTGTCGCCCGAGGTCAGCGCCGTGAGGTCGTCATGGCGGGTGAACACCTCGCCGATGCCTTGCCACAGCCCCGGGTACAGATCGAGCATGCGCTGGATATGCGCGGCGGAGTTCTTGTCGTTGGGGTTGAAGCCCGACAGGAAGGGATGGAAGTGCTGGCGTTGTTCAGCGGTCAATTTGCTCACCGCCGCCGCGACAATCACGTCGGTGGCGCTGTACCAATAGGCGTCCGCATCGTCACCGGCGTAATAACGTGGGCGCTTGGGCTCATCCTCATGCCATTTCTTGGCGACCGGAACGCCGGAAATCATCACATGTTCAACGCGATTGTCCGCCATCGCCTTGAGCAGCTTGGGCATGCCGGCGGTTTCCTGGAAAAAATCGACGTAATGCAGGTGCGCATCGCTGTAGGCATATTCGCGGGCCATGGCGCCGCTGCCGGAAACAACCAGCAGCCAGGCAACGATCAGGCGGGTCAGGGGCACGGGCAGTCTCCAAAGGCCATAAGCAGCGTAGACCCCGCCCGTCCCGCCTGGGTTCAAGCGGCATGTGCCGCGGCTGGCGACGACGGGTTATGCTTTGCCCATTCGCCGTTCACCCTGGAAGACACCATGACCACGCCCCTGACCGTTCGCCCCCGCGCCGAAGACGTCGAAGGCCAGCCGATTCTTCGCCCATTGCCGTCCGCCAAGTGCCGCAGCGTCGGACCTTTCGTGTTTTTCGACCACATGCTGAAAACGGCCTACCCAGCCGGTAAAGGCATGAACATCCGCCAGCATCCCCACATCGGCCTGTCCACCCTCACCTACCTGTTCGAAGGCAAGCTCCAGCACAAGGACAGCCTGGGTTCCGACCAGATGGTGGCTGCCGGGGACGTCAGTTGGATGACCGCCGGCAGCGCCATTGCCCATGTCGAGCGTACGCCCGAGTCACTGCTGGGCAGCGACTTCGTCATGCATGGGTTGCAAGTCTGGCTGGCCTCGCCCAAATCCCACGAACAGGGTCCAGGGCATTACAGCCATCATCCGGCACACAGCCTGCCGGTGAGCGAGAACCTGGGTGTGAGCATCCGCATGATCGCCGGGTCTGGCTTTTGCCTGGAATCGCCGGTTCCGGTGCTGTCTCCTACGCTTTATGCCGAATTGAATCTGCAAACCGCGACGACGTTGCTGATTCCCACCGAACATGAAGAGCGAGCGCTGTATGTACTGAGCGGTGAGGCACACCTGGAAGGTGAACCGCTGGAACCCCACGCGCTGGTGATACTGCCGGCCGGGGAAGAACTGACACTGTGTGCCGACAGTGATTGTCATGCCGTGCTGTTCGGCGGTGCGCCGTTGGATGGACCGCGACGGATCAACTGGAATTTCGTCTCCAGCGACCCGGCCCGGATCGATGAAGCCCGTCGACGCTGGGCGGCTGGGGACTGGCCGACCGTGCCAGGGGAAAGTGAGCGGATCGAGTTGCCCTGAGTTGAGCGTTGTCCCGGCCGCCCCCTTCGCGAGCAAGCCCGCTCCCACAGTGGATCGTGTCGTTCACAGATGTTGTGCTCGCCAGAGATCAAATGTGGGAGCGGGCTTGCTCGCGAAGGGGCCAACCCAGACACCGAAAACACTTAGCCCAAAAGCCAGACTCAGTCCTTGAACACCTCACCCAACAAATTATGCATCGACCTGAACGCTCGCCCGGCAACCTTGGCGTTGTACATCATCTTGCCCGGCACGTTGGCCTGTGGATCGGTGAACGAATGCACCGCGCCGCCGTAGCTCAGCAGTTGCCAATCCACCCCGGCAGCGTTCATTTCGTCTTCGAAGGCCGGCAGTTGCTCTTTCGGCACCAACGGATCGGAGGCGCCATGCATCACCAACACTGAACCCTTGATGTTCCGGGCATCCGCCGGGTTCGGTGTGTCCAGGGTGCCATGAAACGAGATCGCGGCTTTCAGCGGAGCGCCGGTACGAGCCAACTCCAGGGCACAGCAGCCACCGAAGCAGAAACCGAACGTGGCGAGGTTCGACGCATCGACCTGCGCATCGAGCTGATTCTGCAACTGCTCGAGCGCCGCCTGCATGCGTTTGCGCAACAGCGCCCGGTCGTTCTTGAGCGGCATCATCGCCGCCCCGGCCTCATCGGCATTGCTCGGGCGCACAGCCTGGCCGTACAGGTCGGCAATCAACACGACATAACCGTTGGCCGCCACTGACTTGGCGATCTCCTCGGCCCCCACCCCTACGCCCATCCAATTGGGCGCCATCAGCAAACCCGGACGCGAACCCTGCTGGCTAATATCAAAGGCCAGCCGGCCTTCATAGGTTTGGCCATCAATCTGATAGACCAGCGAACGAACCGTAACCTGACTCATGACGGACTCCTCTTGAACCGAACACCAGAAATGAAAAAACCCGCCGAAGCGGGTTTTTCCTGCACTTGATTAAGCTGACAGTTCAACCAACAGCTTGTTCAGGCGGCGAACATACGCCGCCGGGTCTTTCAGGCTGTCGCCGGCCGCCAGGGCCGCCTGGTCGAACAGGATGTGCGACAGATCGCCGAAACGCTCTTCGCTCTGCTCGTTGTCGAGTTTTTCCACCAGCGGGTGAGCCGGGTTGAATTCGAAGATCGGCTTGGAGTCCGGGACTTTCTGGCCACTGGCTTCGAGGATCTGGCGCATCTGCAGGCCGAGGTCCTGCTCACCGATGGCCAGGATCGCCGGGGAGTCGGTCAGGCGGTGCGAGACCCGCACTTCGCTGACGGCATCGCCCAGGGCCGTCTTGATCCGCTCAACCAGGCCTTCCTTACTCTTGGCGACTTCTTCAGCGGCTTTCTTGTCTTCTTCCGAATCCAGGTTACCGAGGTCCAGGTCACCACGCGCCACGTCGACAAAGCTCTTGCCGTCGAACTCGTTGAGGTAGCTCATCAGCCACTCGTCGATGCGGTCGGTCAGCAGCAGCACTTCGATGCCTTTCTTGCGGAAGACTTCCAGGTGCGGGCTGTTCTTGACCTGTGCATAAGTTTCACCGGTCAGGTAGTAGATCTTGTCCTGACCTTCCTTGGCGCGGCCCAGATAATCAGCCAGACCCACAACTTGCTCGCCATCGTCACCCTGGGTCGACGCAAAGCGCAGCAGGCCGGCGATTTTCTCTTTGTTGGCGAAGTCCTCGGCCGGACCTTCTTTCATTACCTGGCCGAAATTCTTCCAGAAGCTCTTGTACTGATCCGGCTCGTTCTTCGCCAGTTTTTCCAGCATGTCCAATACACGCTTGGTCAGCGCCGACTTCATGGAGTCGATGATCGGGTCTTTCTGCAGGATTTCCCGCGAAACGTTCAGGGACAGGTCGTTGGAGTCGACCACACCCTTGATGAAGCGCAGATACAGCGGCAGGAACGACTCAGCCTGGTCCATCACGAACACGCGCTGCACGTACAGTTTCAGGCCGCGTGGCGCTTCGCGCTGGTACAGGTCGAACGGTGCACGGGCCGGCACGTACAACAGCGAGTTGTATTCCAGCTTGCCTTCGACCTTGTTATGGCTCCAGCTCAGCGGGTTCTCGTAGTCGTGGGCGATGTGCTTGTAGAACTCCTGGTATTCCTCGTCCTTTACTTCGGTGCGTGGACGGGTCCACAAGGCACTGGCGCGGTTGACGGTTTCCCATTCCACTTCCGGCTTTTCTTCGCCTTCGGCAGCGCTGACTTCCTTCGGCAGCTCGATCGGCAGCGCGATGTGGTCGGAGTACTTCTTGATGATGTTGCGCAGGCGCCAGCCATCGGCGAACTCGTCTTCACCGGACTTGAGGTGCAGCACGATGCGGGTACCGCGATCAGCCTTGTCGACGGTAGCGACTTCAAACTCGCCCTCGCCCTTGGACGACCAATGCACGCCTTCGCTCGCAGCGAGGCCGGCACGGCGGCTGAACACTTCGACCTGATCGGCAACAATGAACGCGGAATAGAAACCAACGCCGAACTGACCGATCAGGTGGGAATCTTTCTTCTGGTCGCCGGAGAGGTTTTTCATGAAATCGGCGGTGCCGGACTTGGCGATGGTGCCCAAGTGCGTGATCACCTCTTCGCGGCTCATGCCGATGCCGTTGTCTTCGAGGGTGACAGTTTTCGCATCCTTGTCGAAGCTCACACGGATTTTCAGCTCAGCGCCGCCTTCCAGCAATTCTGGCTTGGACAGGGCTTCGAAACGTAATTTGTCGACAGCGTCAGAGGCGTTCGAGATCAGCTCGCGAAGGAAAATTTCCTTATTCGAATACAGCGAGTGAATCATCAGGTGCAGCAGTTGCTTCACCTCGGTCTGGAAGCCCAGGGTTTCCTTTTGAGTTTCCACGCTCATGGTCATCAAACTCCAAGTGGATGGTGGTGTCCGCCTCGCTGAGATTGGCGGCGGGATGTCCTCAAGGTGGGGGCAGCGATGATGATTTCAAGGGCCAGCGGTTTTTGCGGGCTCCTGGATCTTGAAATGCGCCCGGGCGGTGGCAATGGGTTCGGCTTCGACGTCCTGCCAGGCGGTGATCGCAACGTTGGCCACCCGCCGGCCCTGGCGCCAGACCTGGCACTTGGCATAGGTGTCGCGAAACTGCCCGGCGCGCAGGTAATCCAGGGAGAAGTCGATGATTTTTGGCACGCCCGGCGCGCCCGTGGTGATCAGCAGATAAACGGCAGCCGACAGCTCCATGAAACCGGCAATGACCCCGCCATGGATCGCCGGCAATAAAGGATTACCAATGTTGTCCTTGTTGGCCGGCAGGCGAAACAGCAGCCCATCGTCCTGGCGTGAGCATTCCACGCCAATGAGTTGCGCATAGGGGATCGAGGCCAGCAGCAGCGCGTAGTCGCCTTGCTCGCAAGCTTGGCGCAGTTGTTCCTGGGTGATATCGCTCATGGCTTGTCCACCGCAGCCTGCGGGCCGCCTGTTTTGATGCCCCTGGCGTGCTGGCCCAGGCGCATGAAGGTGCCCACTACATGAGCAATGGGGTGCTCCGGGTCGTCCTGATAGGCGAAACCACGGCTGAAGATCACATCCGGGGTGACTCGGTAGCATTGGGCGAAGCCGTAGACATCCTTGTGGGGTTCGGCAGCGTGCATGTAGTCGATGCGCAGGTCCAGGGTCGGACAAACCTCGAACTGCGGCAGCACACACAGGGTCGACATCCCGCAGGCGGTGTCCATCAGTGAGGTCAACGCGCCACCGTGAATAATGCCTGAGAGCGGGTTCCCGACGATCCGGGGGCTGTAAGGCAGGATCACGGTCAGCCCATCGCGACTGGCGCTGTGCAGTTTCAAGCCCAGTACCTGGCAATGCCTAAGTGCGGATAAAAAGCGTGTCGCACGCTCAAAAACGGGGTCTTCGGCCATTCGGTTAACGCTCCAGTGAGTGACGAGACCTGACAACAGGCGCGATCCACAAAGTTCCATCGCAGTGCAAAGTTATATATCTGTTACGTAACAGGAACTTAATCCGCGGGCCGGCGTTCAAAAGGCCAGTAGTTATTTCCATAAGGAGAAACACCCCATGCGTAAGACTTTTGCTATTGCCTTGATGTTGGCCGCCTCCCTCGGTCTCGCTGCCTGCGATAAAAAATCCGAGGACAAAGCTCAAGATGCCAACCAACACGCTGAGCAAGCTCAGCAAGACATGAACAAAGCACAGGATAAAGTGAACGACGCGGCGAAAGAAAACGCCGAAGCCGCCAAAGCTCAGGCTGAATCGAACGAAGCCGCAGCGAAGGAAGAAGTACCTGCTACTGCGCCTAAAACCAACTGATACGGTTTTAGTGACAAAAAGAAACCCGCCTGGTGCGGGTTTTCTTTTGCCTGGGATTTAGCTGATCGATCAGGCGGCCTCTTTACCAACCTCAGGCGCTGGCGCTTCCGTCGGGGTATAGACCATGACGTCGAGCACGTCGGAGTGAAACTCGCGCTGATACAACACAAACACCACACCCGCACTCATCAGCATGAATAACCAGGGGCTGACGAACCACGCCAACATGGTCATGCCGAAATAATAAGAACGCAGGCCGAAGTTGAACTGGTTGGCCGCCATGGAAATCACCCGCGCCGCCCTGAGTGCAAAGGCCTTGCGCTCCTGCTCCGAGACATGACGCTCGCCGATCATCGGCGCCGAACCGATCAGGACCGCCGCGAAGTTGTATTGGCGCATACACCAACTGAAGGTGAAAAACGCGTAGACAAACACCAGCGCCAGGCACAGCAACTTGACCTCCGCCATCCCCTGGGAAGCCTGCTGCACCATCGGCAGGTCCGCCAGCAACGACACCGCCCGATCAGACGCCCCGAGTACCGTCAGGATACCGGCCAGGATAATCAGCGTACTGGAGGCGAAAAATGACGCGTTGCGCTCCAGGTTACCGATCACGCTGGCATCGGCGATGCGGTTCTCGCGCAGCAGCATGCGCCGCATCCAGTCTTCGCGGTACAGGTGCATCACGCTGGCCAGGCAGGCGGTGTCGCGAGCCTTCCAGGTGGCATAACGGGTGTAGCCGCCCCAGCAGATGATGAACCAGGCGGCGGCAAGCAGATGGATCAGGTTGGCTTGGATGAATGACATTCGATTTCCTGTGTGACGAAAACAAAGCTGTGGCAACTTGCAATGGACCCTGTGGGAGCGGGCTTGCTCGCGAATGCGGTGTATCAGCCACAAATATGCCGTTTGACACACTGTATTCGCGAGCAAGCCTGCTCCCACAAGGTTTTGTGTAAGCTTTTCAAGACACTGCTTCGACGTTAGCCCACGGAAAAAGACACCGCACTCAAAAAAAATGCCCCGTATCGATTGATACGGGGCATTTCGGTTGTAACCGGTGGACCTGCCTGTAGCGGCTTAAGCCAAGGCTTCGCTGCGTTTGCCCAGCAGACGATCACACACCACGGCCACGACCAGGGTCATCACCGAAGGCACCAGCCAGGCCAGGCCCTGCTCGCTCAGCGGCAAGTGGGCCAGTTGCGTCGGCATCCAATCCGCGAAACCGGCACCCTTGAGCGCATCGATCAGGCCAAACAGGAACGACACCAGCATCACCGGACCGACAATGCGCCCCTGTTCATGCCAGAAGTCCTTGCAGAAGCTCAAGGCCACCAGAGCGATGCATGGCGGGTAGATCGCGGTCAGGACCGGAATAGAGAAGGCAATCAGCTTGGTCAGGCCCAGATTGGACACCAGCAGCGAAAACGCCGCCAGGATCACCACCAGTGTCTTGTAGGACAGTGGCAGGACACGGCTGAAGTATTCGGCGCAGGCGCAAGTCAAGCCGACCGCGGTCACCAGGCATGCCAGGGAGATCAACACCGCGAGGAAACCACTGCCCAGGCTACCGAAGGTGTGTTGCACGTAAGCGTGCAGCACAGCGGCGCCGTTGGTCGCGCCCGTCGCTACTTCATGGCTGCCCGCCCCCAGGCGGAACAGGCTGATGTAGACCAAGGCCAAACCAACCCCGGCAATCAGCCCGGCAATGATGGCGTAGCGAGTGATCAAGGCTGGCGACTCGACGCCCCGGGAACGGATCGCGTTGACGATGACGATACCGAACACCAAAGCGCCCAGAGTATCCATGGTCAGGTAACCGTTGATGAAGCCTTGGGAGAACGGCGCCGCCACGTATTCAGGTGTCGCCACGCCGATATCGCCGGCGGGCAAGGCAAATGCGGCGATGCCCAGCACGGCCAGGGCGATGATCTTCAGCGGCGCTAGGAAGCGCCCGACGGTGTCCAGCAGGCGGCCCGGATAGAGCGAGATGAAGAACACCAGCAGGAAATACACCGCACTGTAGAGCAACAGCGCCAGCGGGCTTTCGCCGGTCAGTGGCGCCAGGCCGACTTCAAACGAAACGGTGGCGGTACGCGGCGTGGCAAACAACGGGCCGACCGCCAGGTAGCACACCGCTGCCAGCAAACCACCGGCGACCTTGCCGATGGGGCTGCTCAGGGCATCCATCGCGCCACCGACCTTGGCCAACGCAACGACGGTGATGACCGGCAGGCCGACTGCGGTGATCAGAAAGCCCAGCGCCGCCATCCAGACATGAGGCCCGGACTGCAAACCGACGATAGGCGGGAAGATGATATTGCCAGCCCCGACGAACAGGGCAAATGTCATGAAACCAAGCGCCAGGATGTCCTGGCCTTTCAACACTTTCATTAAGGAAACCACACTACTGAATCGGAATTTAGAGAGGGATTTCCCCGAGGGTAGAGGGAAATGCTGCCGATCCGTATGAGATCGACCCGTTTAGCGCGTCGCTTCCTTGTGGGCAGCGGTCGCAAAAATGGCTGCTAGCCTAACGAATTTAAGCGACAAACGCACTGTTAAGGGGCGAAGTATCCGATACGCGACATTTCCGTGTCGCGTTTACATATCTATTTTTCCGAGTGGAGTCCTGTGGCAAGGGGATTTATCTGTGGGAGCAAGGCTTGCCCGTGATGCAGGCGCCTTGTTTACCCGGGAACCGCGTCGTCTTCATCGCGGGCAAGCCTTGCTCCCACAGTGCCAGAAACGACAAAGGCCACCCGAAGGTGGCCTTTGTTGCTGGAACAAAAAAGTCAGCCGAAGCTTACTTCTTCATTTCCCAGCCAGTCAGCTCGGCCAGGGCCTTGCCGATGTCTGCCAGCGAACGCACGGTTTTCACGCCTGCGTCTTGCAGTGCAGCGAATTTCTCGTCTGCAGTGCCTTTGCCGCCAGAGATGATTGCGCCCGCATGGCCCATGCGCTTGCCCGGAGGAGCAGTCACACCAGCGATGTAGGAAACAACCGGCTTGGTCACGTTGGCCTTGATGTAGGCAGCGGCTTCTTCTTCAGCCGAACCGCCAATCTCACCGATCATCACGATCGCTTCGGTCTTCGGGTCTTCCTGGAACAGCTTCAGGATGTCGATGAAGTTCGAACCTGGGATCGGGTCACCGCCGATGCCGACGCAAGTCGACTGACCGAAACCGGCGTCAGTGGTCTGCTTCACAGCTTCGTAAGTCAGGGTGCCGGAACGGGAAACGATACCGACCTTGCCTGGCAAGTGAATGTGACCTGGCATGATGCCGATCTTGCATTCGCCTGGAGTGATCACGCCTGGGCAGTTAGGGCCGATCAGGGTGATACCCAGCTCGTCGCACTTGACCTTGGCTTCCAGCATGTCGATGGTCGGGATGCCTTCGGTGATGCAGACGATCAGCTTGATGCCGCCGAACGCTGCTTCAAGGATGGAATCCTTGCAGAAAGGAGCTGGAACGTAGATCACGCTGGCGGTGGCGCCAGTGGCAGCTACAGCGTCTTTCACAGTGTTGAAGACAGGCAGGCCCAGGTGCTCGGTGCCGCCTTTGCCCGGAGTTACGCCGCCAACCATCTTGGTGCCGTATTCGATGGCTTGCTGGGTGTGGAAACTACCTTGCGAACCGGTAATACCCTGGCAGATAACCTTGGTGTCTTTATTGATCAGGACGCTCATTATTTGCCCTCCGCAGCTTTAACGACTTGTTGAGCAGCGTCGGTCAGGCTGGTAGCAGCGATGATGTTCAAACCGCTTTCTGCCAGTACTTTAGCGCCCAGCTCAGCGTTGTTGCCTTCGAGGCGAACAACAACCGGGATTTTCACGCCGACTTCTTTCACGGCGCCGATGATGCCTTCGGCAATCATGTCGCAACGAACGATGCCGCCGAAGATGTTGACCAGTACTGCGGCGACGTTGGTGTCGGACAGGATGATCTTGAACGCTTCGGTTACGCGTTCCTTGGTAGCACCGCCGCCCACGTCGAGGAAGTTGGCTGGCTTGCCGCCATGCAGGTTGACGATGTCCATGGTACCCATGGCCAGGCCAGCACCGTTGACCATGCAGCCGATGTTGCCTTCCAGGGCTACGTAGTTCAGTTCGAACTTGGCAGCGTGCGCTTCGCGCGGATCGTCTTGCGACGGATCGTGGAAAGTCTTCAGCTTAGGCTGACGGTACATGGCGTTGGCGTCGATGTTGATCTTGGCATCGAGGCAGTGCAGATCGCCGTCGGCCTTGATCACCAGCGGGTTCACTTCCAGCAGCGCCAGGTCGTGATCCTTGAACAGCTTGGCCAGACCTACGAAGATCTTGGCGAACTGAGCAACTTGCTTGCCTTCCAGGCCCAGCTGGAATGCCAGCTCGCGACCCTGGAATGGCTGGGCGCCAACCAGTGGATCGATAGTGGCCTTGAGGATTTTCTCAGGGGTGTCGTGAGCGATTTTCTCGATGTCCACGCCACCTTCGGTGGAAGCCATGAACACGATGCGGCGGCTCGAACGGTCAACGACCGCGCCCAGGTACAGCTCTTTAGCGATATCAGTGCACGATTCAACCAGGATCTTGGTGACTGGCTGACCGTTGGCGTCAGTCTGGTAAGTCACCAGACGCTTGCCCAGCCACTGCTGTGCGAAGGCTTTGGCGTCTTCTTTGCTGCGAACCAGCTTTACGCCGCCCGCTTTACCGCGACCACCGGCGTGAACCTGGGCTTTGACAACCCATTCGCTGCCGCCGATTTTGTCGCAAGCTTCTGCTGCCGCTTCCGGGGTGTCTACCGCGTAGCCGGTGGATACTGGCAGGCCGTACTCAGCGAACAGCTGCTTACCCTGATACTCGTGAAGATTCATGCTTATTACCGTCTTCGTTAGGTACTGCGCATTCGGTGCTGCACCGTTCTGGTGCCGCACCACCTGTGACTGCTGCTTGCGTAGCGTTCCAGTTAACCGGTTCGGCTACGCAAGGCTGCGTCCAGCGGATATTCCGCGGTGAGTCTTGCTCGCAAGGCTCACGACGGGCCATACCGCCGTGGTTTCTTATTGTCTATTAACGCTTCTTGCGGTTGGCCACGTGAATGGCGCCGCCATTTACGGCCAGGGCCGCTTCGTGCAAGGCTTCAGACAGGGTCGGATGGGAGAAGACCATCATGCCCAGATCTTCAGCGCTGGTGCCGAATTCCATACCGATCGCGCCTTGCTGTACCAGCTCGGCAGCGCTTGGACCAATGACGTGAACGCCCAATACGCGATCCGTCTTGGCATCGGCGATCACTTTCACGAAACCACCGGTATCGTTGGCTGCCATGGCACGGCCACTGGCGGCGAACGGGAAGGTGCCGACGTTAACTTCAACGCCTTCGGCTTTCAAGGCCTGCTCGGTTTTACCGACCCATGCGATTTCCGGGTGGGTGTAGATAACCGATGGGATCAGGTCGTAGTTCATCTGGGCTTTGTGGCCCTTGATGCGCTCGACAACCATGATGCCTTCTTCGGACGCCTTGTGCGCCAGCATCATGCCGCGTACCACGTCACCGATGGCGAAGACGCCCGGGACGGCGGTAGCGCACTGGTCATCGACGTGGATGAAACCACGTTCGTCGATCACCACGCCGCTGTCGGCAGCCAGCAGGTCGGTGGTCACCGGACGGCGGCCGACCGCAACGATCAGCTTGTCGAACGTGATGGTCTGCTCGCCATTGGTGTCGGTGTAGTTCACCACGACTTCTTCGCCGTTGACCTTGGAACCGGTCACGCGAGCGCCCAACTTGATGTCCAGGCCTTGCTTGGTCAGGGTTTTCAGCGCTTCCTTGGAAACCGCGGTGTCAGCGGCCATCAGGAAGGTGTCGAGGGCTTCCAGCACGGTCACTTGCGCACCCAGGCGCGACCATACCGAACCCAGCTCGAGGCCGATCACGCCAGCACCGATCACGCCCAGGCGTTTTGGCACGGTCTGGAATTCCAGGGCGCCCGTCGAATCGACGATCACGTTCTGATCGACCGGAGCCGGTGGAATATCGATCGGACGCGAGCCTGGAGCCAGGATCACGTTCTCGGCTTCGATCACTTCAACCGAACCGTCCGGCTTGGTGACTTCGACTTTCTTGCCGGCCAGCAGCTTGCCGTGGCCCTGGATCGAGGTCACGCCGTTAGCCTTGAACAGGGTGGCAACACCGCTGGTCAGGTTCTTGACGATGCCAGCCTTGCGGCCAACCATCGCTGCGACGTCCATCTTGACTTCGCCGGTGGAGATACCATGGACGTTGAAGCTTTCTTTCGCTTCCTTGTACTTCCAGGAGCTGTCCAGCAGCGCCTTGGATGGAATGCAACCGACGTTCAGGCAGGTACCGCCCAGGGCCAGTTTGCCCTCGCCATCGGTGTATTTCTCGATGCAGGCAGTGCTAAGGCCAAGTTGCGCAGCCTTGATGGCTGCTACGTAGCCGCCAGGGCCCGCACCAATCACTACCACGTCGAATTTCTGAGTCATGAGTCATTCCTTTTCGAATCAAACCGGACGGTCACTTGTGGCGACCGTCGTGGGGACGAAACCGGTTGTTTCAGCAAGAGGCCGGTCAACCGACCGGCCCTCGCGGCGAAATCAGATATCCAGCAGCAGACGCGCCGGATCTTCAAGCAGGTTCTTGATGGTGACCAGGAACGTCACGGCTTCTTTACCATCGATCAGGCGGTGATCGTAGGACAGTGCCAGGTACATCATCGGACGAATCACGACTTGACCGTTGATTGCCATCGGACGCTGGATGATGTTGTGCATCCCCAGGATCGCCGCTTGCGGTGGGTTGACGATCGGGGTCGACATCATCGAACCGAATGTACCACCGTTGGTGATGGTGAACGTACCGCCGGTCATCTCTTCGATGGACAGCTTGCCGTCACGGGCCTTCTTGCCGAAGGTGGCGATGCCGCCTTCGATTTCGGCCAGGCTCATCAGTTCGGCGTTACGCAGTACCGGAACCACCAGGCCACGGTCGCTGGAGACCGCAACACCGATGTCGGCGTAGCCGTGGTAGACGATGTCGGAACCGTCGATCGACGCGTTGACGGCCGGGAAGCGTTTCAGCGCTTCGGTGGCAGCCTTGACGAAGAACGACATGAAGCCCAGGCGTACGCCGTTGTGGGACTTCTCGAACAGGTCCTTGTACTTCGAACGCAGGGCCATGACTTCAGTCATGTCGACTTCGTTGAAAGTGGTCAGCATCGCCATGTTCGACTGGGCTTCTACCAGACGCTTGGCCACGGTAGCGCGAACGCGGGTCATCGGAACGCGTTTTTCAACGCGATCGCCGGCAGCGAACACCGGAGCGGCAGCCGCTGGCGCGGCTGGCTTGGACGGGGCAGCGGCTGGAGCGGCTTTCTTGGCGGCAACGGCTGCAACCACGTCTTCCTTGGTCACACGACCACCCTTGCCAGTACCGGCAACGGAAGCGATGTTGATGCCGTTCTCTTCAGCGATCTTGCGCGCAGCAGGTGCTGCGACTGGATCGTCTTCACCATCGGCAGCTGGAGCAGCGGCTTGAGCGGCAGCCGGTGCAGCGGCGGCTGGAGCGGCGGCAGCGGCGCCACCCTCTTCGATCGAGCCCAGGACCTGGTTCGACAGAACGGTAGCGCCCTCCTCGGCAACGATTGCGCCCAGCACGCCGTCAGCTTCGGCCAGTACTTCCAGCACGACCTTGTCGGTCTCGATGTCAACGATCAGGTCGTCACGCTTGACGGCCTCGCCTGGTTTCTTGTGCCAGGTGGCAACGGTGCCATCGGCAACCGATTCCGGGAATGACGGGGCTTTGATTTCGATAGCCATTATCTGTGGGTCCTTAAAATTCGGTTTCAGTCAGCGCGAAGGCGTTAAACAGTGAAGGCATCTTGCAGCAGTTTTTCCTGCTGCTCGGCGTGCATCGACGCATAACCACACGCAGGTGCAGCAGAAGCATCACGGCCGGCATATTCCAGGCCCAGGGCCTTGTTATGGTTGCCAATGCTGCGACGCAGGTGATGCTGGCTGCTGTACCACGCGCCCTGGTTCATCGGTTCTTCCTGACACCACACCACGTGGGTGAGGTTGGTGTAAGCCGCGATGGCTTCCATCAGGTCCTCTTCCGGGAACGGATAAAGCTGCTCGATACGCACGATGGCGATGTCTTCGCGGCCTTCGGCACGACGTTTTTCCAGCAGGTCATAGTAGACCTTGCCGCTGCACAGGATCAGGCGAGTCACTTTCGCCGCGTCCAGGGTATCGATTTCCGAAATAACGGTCTGGAAGGAGCCTTCGGCCAGATCCTCGAGCGTAGAGATCGCCAGTTTGTGACGCAGCAGCGATTTCGGTGTCAGCACGATCAGCGGCTTACGCAGCGGACGGATGACCTGACGACGCAGCAAGTGGTAGATCTGAGCCGGGGTCGTCGGTACGCAAACCTGGACGTTGTGCTCGGCGCACAGTTGCAGGTAACGCTCCAGACGTGCCGAAGAGTGCTCCGGCCCCTGCCCTTCATAACCGTGTGGCAACAGCATGGTCAGACCGCAGAGACGGCCCCACTTGTGCTCGCCGCTGGTGATGAACTGGTCGACAACCACCTGGGCACCGTTGGCGAAGTCGCCGAACTGGGCTTCCCAGATCACCAGCGCATTCGGCTCGGTGGTGGAATAGCCATATTCGAACGCCAGGACAGCTTCTTCGGACAGCAGCGAATCGTACAGGTCGAAACGTGGCTGGCCTTTGTACAGGTGTTGCAGCGGGATGTAGGTGCCGGCGTCTTTCTGGTTGTGCAGCGCCGCGTGGCGGTGCGAGAAAGTACCGCGGCCTACGTCCTGGCCGGTGATGCGAATCGGGTGACCTTCGAACGCCAGGGTCGCGTACGCCATGGTTTCAGCGTAACCCCAGTTGATCGGCAGGCCGCCGGCTTGCATCTTCTGCCGGTCTTCGTAGATTTTCGCGACCTGGCGCTGGACCACGAAGCCTTCCGGGATCTCCAGCAGCTTGGCGGACAGTTCTTGCAAGGTCTTGAGATCGAAACGGGTGTCGTGACGCGCAGTCCAGGCATGGCCCAGGTACGGGCGCCAGTCCACGAACAGCTCTTTGTTCGGCTCTTTGACCAGGCTTTTTACAACGTGCAGGCCGTTGTCCAGGGCATTGCGATATTCATCGACTTTTTCCTGGACGCGCGCTGCATCCAGCACGCCACCTTGGGTCAGGCGCTCGGCATACAGCTCACGAGTGGTGCGCTGCTTGGCGATCTGCTGGTACATCAGAGGCTGGGTGCCGCTAGGTTCGTCGGCCTCGTTGTGGCCGCGACGACGGTAGCAGACCAGGTCGATCACCACGTCACGCTTGTACTGCATGCGGTAATCAATGGCCAACTGGGTCACGAACAGCACGGCTTCCGGGTCATCGCCATTCACATGGAGAATCGGCGCCTGGATCATTTTCGCGACGTCGGTTGCGTACTCGGTGGAACGCGAGTCCAGCGGGTTGCTGATGGTGAAACCGACCTGGTTGTTGATCACGATGTGCACGGTACCGCCGGTCTTGAAACCGCGGGTCTGCGACATCTGGAAGGTTTCCATGACCACGCCTTGACCGGCGAATGCCGCGTCACCGTGGATGGAGATAGGCAGCACCTTCTCGCCGGTCGGGTCGTTGCGACGATCCTGACGGGCACGGACCGAACCCTCGACCACCGGGGAAACGATTTCCAGGTGGGATGGGTTGAAGGCCATGGCCAAGTGGACTTCGCCACCTGTGGTCATCACGTTGGACGAGAAACCCTGGTGGTATTTCACGTCACCGGAGCCCAGCTCGACCTTCTTCTTGCCTTCGAACTCGTCGAACAGCTCGCGCGGGTTCTTGCCGAAGGTGTTGACCAGCACGTTCAGACGGCCACGGTGGGCCATGCCGATGACAACTTCCTTGGTGCCGTAGGAACCGGAACGCTGGATCAGCTCGTCGAGCATCGGAATCAGGCTTTCGCCGCCTTCCAGGCCGAAACGCTTGGTGCCCGGGTATTTGGTACCCAGGTATTTCTCCAGGCCTTCACCGGCGGTAACGCGCTCGAGCAAGTGGCTCTTGATGTCGGTGGAGTACGTCGGACGGCCACGAACGCTTTCCAGACGCTGCTGGAACCACTGGCGCTGCTCGGAATCGGTGATGTGCGTGAATTCAGCGCCGATGGTGCGGCAATATGTCTGCTGCAACGCTTCGTGAATTTCGCGTAGGCTCGCTTCCTCTTTGCCGATGAACAGGTCGCCGGCACGGAAGGTCGTATCAAGATCGGCATTGGTCAAGCCGTAATGAGTGATCGACAGGTCTGCAGGTGCAGGACGCTGCCACAGTCCCAGCGGGTCCAGCTGGGCTGCTTGGTGGCCACGCATCCGGTAGGCCTGGATCAGTCGCAGCACTTCAACTTGCTTCTTCTCATGCTCGCTGCTCACACTGCCGGCAGACACCGGTTGAGCGCGGCGCTGGTTCTTTGCCAGCAGCACGAAATGATCGCGAATTGTCGAGTGCGAAACATCAGTGGCAGAGTTACCGTCAGCCGGCAACTTCTGAAAGTAGGTGCGCCATTCTTCTGGCACAGCGTTAGGGTCGTGCAGGTAGAGCTCGTAGAGCTCTTCCACATAGGCAGCGTTACCACCGGAGAGGTGGGCACTGTTCCACATGCGCTGCATCACGCTTTCTTGCATGCTTGGTCACCCTCGATTAGGGGAACACCACCGGCGAAAACACCGAGCAAACTTGCAGAAGTCCGAGTGCAGCGACTAAAACAAGCCACTTAGGATCACGCTGATAGTCCGGGTACCAGCCCGGATGCCCCTGCTTGTCTCATTTCTTCAAAATAAGAACTGCCGCTTTGTGAGCGGCCGTTCTGGTTATAGCCTGAGCGCGGGTTGAAGCCCGCGCCTGGCCTTCTACGGGTACAGCGGTTCTACGGGTACAGCAGCTGAATCACACGCCGCTTTGCAGCAGCATGTTACGTACGTGACCGATGGCCTTAGTCGGGTTCAGGCCTTTCGGGCAGACGTTGACGCAGTTCATGATCCCGCGGCAGCGGAATACGCTGAACGGGTCATCCAGTGCAGCCAGACGCTCGGACGTCTTGGTGTCACGGCTGTCTGCCAGGAAGCGGTACGCTTGCAGCAGGGCGGCCGGGCCCAGGAACTTGTCCGGGTTCCACCAGAAGGATGGGCACGAGGTCGAGCAGCAAGCGCACAGGATGCACTCGTACAGACCGTCAAGCTTCTCACGCTCTTCCGGGGACTGCAGACGCTCGATGGCCGGAGCCGGCGTGTCGTTCTGCAGGAATGGCTTCACCTTCTCGTATTGCTTGTAGAAGATGCTCATATCGACGACCAGGTCACGAATAACCGGCAAACCTGGCAGCGGACGAACGATCAGCTTGTTGCCCTTGACCACCGCGGACAGCGGCGTGATGCAGGCCAGGCCGTTCTTGCCGTTGATGTTCATGCCGTCGGAGCCGCAAACGCCCTCACGGCAAGAGCGACGATAGGAGAAACCCTCGTCCTGCTCTTTGATCAGGGCCAGCACGTCCAGCACCATCAGGTCTTTACCACCGGTATCGACCTGGAAATCCTGCATGAACGGCGCAGCGTCCTGATCAGGGTTGTAGCGATAAACACTGACTTGCAACATGGCGGCCACCCTTAATAAGTCCGAATCTTAGGTTCAAAAGTCGGAACAGTCTTCGGCGAGAAGTTCACAGCACGCTTGGTCACGCGCTTGTCACCCGGGAAGTACAGGGTGTGGCACAGCCAGTTTTCGTCGTCACGATCTTCAAAGTCTTCACGGGCGTGAGCGCCGCGGGACTCTTTACGTACTTCGGCAGCAATGGCGGTAGCTTCAGCCACTTCCAGCAGGTTCTGCAATTCCAGCGCTTCGATACGGGCAGTGTTGAACGCCTGCGACTTATCGTTGATCTTCACGTTGGCAATTCGTTCACGCAATTGCGCCAACTGGGCAATACCCTTCTGCATGTATTCGCCGGTACGGAATACACCGAAGTAGTTCTGCATGCAGTTTTGCAACTCGCGACGCAGGGTCGCCACGTCTTCGCCTTCGGTACGCTCGTTCAGGGCGGACAGACGCGCCAGGGCGGCTTCGATGTTGGCGTCGGTGGCATCGTCGTATTCGATACCTTCAGACAGCGCTTTCTCCAGGTGCAGGCCAGCAGCGCGACCGAAGACCACCAGGTCGAGCAACGAGTTACCGCCCAGGCGGTTGGCGCCGTGGACCGATACGCACGCCACTTCACCCACTGCGAACAGGCCAGGGATGATTTCGTCGACGCCTTCGGCGTTCTGGGTGATTGCCTGGCCATGAATGTTGGTGGCAACGCCGCCCATCATATAGTGGCAGGTTGGAACCACTGGAACCGGCGCGACGACCGGATCGACGTGAGCGAAGGTCTTGGACAGTTCGCAGATGCCTGGCAGGCGGCTGTGCAGCACTTCCTCGCCCAGGTGGTCGAGCTTGAGCATCACGTGGTCGCCATTCGGACCGCAACCGTTGCCGGCGATGATCTCTTTAACCATCGAACGGGCAACCACGTCACGACCGGCAAGGTCCTTGGCGTTCGGAGCATAACGCTCCATGAAACGCTCGCCGTGCTTGTTGATCAGGTAACCACCTTCACCACGGCAACCTTCGGTGACCAGTACACCGGCGCCGGCGATGCCGGTTGGGTGGAACTGCCACATTTCGATGTCTTGCACCGGCACGCCAGCACGCAGGGCCATGCCGACGCCGTCACCGGTGTTGATCAGGGCATTGGTGGTGGAGGCATAGATACGACCTGCACCACCAGTCGCCAGTACAGTGGCCTTGGCGCGGATGTAGGTGGTTTCGCCGGTTTCGATGCAGATCGCGATCACGCCGACAAAAGCGCCATCCTGGTTTTTCACCAGGTCGACAGCGTAGTACTCGTTCAGGAACACGGTACCGGCTTTCAGGTTGCCCTGATAAAGGGTGTGCAGTAGCGCGTGACCGGTACGGTCGGACGCCGCGCAAGTACGCGCAGCCTGGCCGCCCTTGCCGTAGTCCTTGGACTGACCGCCGAACGGACGCTGGTAGATACGACCTTGCTCGGTACGCGAGAACGGCATGCCCATGTGGTCCAGCTCGTAAACGGCAGCCGGGCCTTCCTGACACATGTATTCGATAGCGTCCTGGTCACCGATGTAGTCGGAACCCTTGACGGTATCGTACATGTGCCAGCGCCAATCATCGTTCGGGTCAGCCGAAGCGATGGCGCAGGTGATGCCGCCCTGGGCGGAAACAGTATGCGAACGGGTCGGGAAAACCTTGGTGATCACGGCAGTCTTGTGACCGCCCTGCGCCAGTTGCAGCGCTGCGCGCATGCCGGCACCGCCACCACCAATGATGATGGCGTCGAAAGAAATCGTTGGAATGTTAGCCATGGATCAGATACCCCAGAGAATCTGCACACCCCAGACGAAGTAAGCGAACATCGCAACGCCGCATACTGCCTGGAAGAGGAAACGTACGGCAGTCGCCGACTTGCCGAACGCCATTGGCGTCAGGTAGTCGGTTGCAATGGTCCACATGCCGACCCAGGCGTGAGCGCCCAGTGCGACAAGCGCCAGCAGACTGAAAATGCGCATCCAGTTGTTTGCGAACAGTTCATGCCATTGGGCGTAGCCAATGCCAGGGTTTGCCACGACATATCCGATCAGGAAAATGAAGTAAGCCGCGAGAACGACCGCAGACACACGCTGTGCCATCCAGTCATAGAGGCCCGAACGCGAGAGGTTCGTGACGTTGGTTACCATATCCAGACTCCTGCCAGAACGATCAACACCGCAGACACGGCGATAATGATTTTCGAGCCCAGCTTGCCGCCTTCCAGCGTCTCACCGATGCCCATGTCCATGATCAAGTGGCGCACACCGGCGACCAAGTGATACAGCAAGGCGGACAGGATGCCCCAAATCACTAGCTTGGCTAGCGGACTGGTCAGACACGCTTTCACCTGACCGAAGCCTTCTTCCGAGTCGAGCGACTTGTCCAATGCATAAAGCATGATGGCCAGGCTGACGAAGAGAATGACACCGGAAATTCGGTGAAGAATGGACGTGTAAGCAGTGACTGGGAGTTTGATGGTCCTTAGGTCTAGGTTTACAGGTCGTTGGCTTTTCACGGCTTTTTTTCACACTGAAGAGCCCCTAACAATCAGGGCAAAGTTGTTGGGGCGCGCACTGGTCAGGTACTCACCACCCAGGGAGTGACGACCCCCAAGAAAGCAGGCCCAAAAGCCCCTGGCGGTCGGTGGCCGAGTATAGACAGTTAGGCTACTAATGACAACGCGTTCACCTTCCCCTAATAGCGCATTGCACATATAAGGCAAAAGGCGTAAACGGCAGGTAATTTCGCGGAAAAAGTCCGGTTAAAGCCTTCTGGAGCAAGACTTTAGGCAAATTGACATTCGGATTTATCTCACTATAGTGGTGCGGGCCCTGCGTGGGGGGTCTGTCTGATGATTCCAAGCATTAATAGGAGGCCACATGGCTGACAAAAAAGCGCAGTTGATCATCGAGGGCGCAGCCCCCGTCGAGCTGCCCATTTTAACCGGCACCGTTGGTCCCGATGTAATCGACGTACGGGGCCTGACGGCCACGGGCCGTTTCACCTTTGACCCAGGTTTCATGTCGACCGCTTCGTGCGAGTCGAAAATCACCTATATCGACGGCGACAACGGCATCCTGCTGCACCGCGGCTACCCGATCGAGCAACTGGCTGAAAAATCGGACTACCTGGAAACCTGCTACCTGCTGCTCAACGGCGAGCTGCCAACCGCAGAGCAAAAGGCCCAGTTCGTCAGCACCGTGAAGAACCACACCATGGTTCACGAGCAGTTGAAGACCTTCTTCAACGGCTTCCGTCGCGATGCCCACCCGATGGCCGTCATGTGCGGCGTTGTCGGCGCCCTCTCGGCCTTCTACCACGACTCCCTGGACATCAATAACCCCCAGCATCGCGAAATCTCCGCGATCCGCCTGGTGGCGAAGATGCCAACCCTGGCAGCCATGGTCTACAAGTACTCCATGGGCCAGCCCATGATGTACCCGCGCAACGACCTGACCTATGCAGAGAACTTCCTGCATATGATGTTCAACACCCCGTGCGAGATCAAACCGATCAGCCCGGTACTCGCCAAGGCCATGGACCGGATCTTCATCCTCCATGCCGACCACGAGCAGAACGCCTCCACCTCCACCGTGCGCCTGGCGGGCTCCTCGGGTGCCAACCCGTTCGCCTGTATCGCCGCCGGTATCGCTGCACTCTGGGGCCCGGCCCACGGCGGTGCCAACGAAGCGGTACTGACCATGCTCGATGAAATTGGCGATGTCTCGAACATCGACAAGTTCATCGCCAAGGCCAAGGACAAGAACGATCCGTTCAAGCTGATGGGCTTCGGTCACCGGGTCTACAAGAACCGCGACCCGCGCGCCACCGTCATGAAGCAGACCTGCGACGAAGTGCTCAAGGAACTGGGGATCAAGAACGATCCGCAACTCGAACTGGCCATGCGCCTGGAAGAGATCGCCCTGACCGACCCGTACTTCATCGAGCGCTCGCTGTACCCGAACGTCGACTTCTACTCGGGGATCATCCTCAAGGCGATCGGCATTCCAACCAGCATGTTCACCGTGATCTTCGCCCTGGCGCGGACCGTGGGCTGGATCTCCCACTGGAAAGAAATGCTCTCCAGCCCGTACAAGATCGGCCGCCCGCGCCAGCTGTACACCGGCTACGAGTCGCGTGATATCACCAAGCTGGAAGACCGCAAGTAAGGCCTGCCTTGCAATAAGGTCTTAAGCTGCACCGAAACAGCCCCTGCTTCTTATATAAGAGCAGGGGCTGTTTTGTTTGTGCCCTCTTTGATATCCGCGGTGACTGGTCCGGCGCCTTCGCGAGCAAGCCCGCCCCCACACTGGATCTGTGTACGACGCCAATTCCCTGTGGGAGCGGGCTTGCTCGCGAAGGCGTCATCACTCACACCACAGTTATCACACGCAAAAAAATACCCCAGCCTCTCGACTGGGGTATTTCTTCAAACACTTACCGCTACATCAATGGTTAACCGCCCCACTCGCCCCCAAACCAGTCTGCGAACGCACGAACTGCGGGAAGAACAGCGCCCGCTCGTTTGCGCCTTCAGCCGATTTGTCGGTGATGGAGAAGAACCAGATGCCGACGAAAGCAATGGCCATGGAGAACAGCGCTGGGTATTCATACGGGAAGATCGCCTTCTCGTGACCCATGATCTGCACCCAGATGGTCGGACCGAGCACCATCAGGCCCACGGCACTGACCAGGCCCAACCAGCCGCCAATCATGGCGCCACGGGTGGTCAGCTTCTTCCAGTACATCGAAAGCAGCAGTACCGGGAAGTTGCAGCTCGCCGCGATGGAGAACGCCAGGCCCACCATGAACGCGATGTTCTGCTTCTCGAACAGGATACCCAGGCCGATCGCCAGCACCGCCAGGGCGATGGTGGTGACTTTCGACACGCGAATCTCATCCTTCTCGTTGGCCTTGCCTTTCTTGATCACGCTGGCATACAGGTCATGGGACACCGCCGAGGCACCGGCCAGGGTCAGACCTGCTACCACCGCCAGGATGGTGGCGAAGGCTACGGCCGAGATAAAGCCCAGGAAGATGCTGCCGCCCACGGCGTTGGCCAGATGCACCGCTGCCATGTTGTTGCCACCGAGCAAGGCACCTGCCGCGTCCTTGAAGGCCGGGTTGGTGCTGACCAGCAGGATCGCGCCGAAGCCGATGATGAAGGTCAGGATGTAGAAGTAGCCGATGAAACCAGTGGCATACAGCACGCTCTTGCGCGCTTCCTTGGCGTCGCTCACGGTGAAGAAGCGCATCAGGATGTGTGGCAGGCCAGCGGTACCGAACATCAGCGCCAGACCCAGGGAGAAGGCCGAGATCGGGTCCTTCACCAAGCCGCCAGGGCTCATGATCGCCTCGCCTTTAGGGTGCACCTTGACCGCTTCGGCAAACAGCATGTTGAAGTCGAAGTTGACGTGTTTCATGACCATCAACGCCATGAACGAAGCACCCGACAGCAACAGCACCGCCTTGATGATCTGTACCCAGGTGGTCGCCAACATACCGCCGAACAGCACGTAGAGGCACATCAGGACACCCACCAGGATCACCGCGACGTGGTAATCCAGGCCGAACAGCAGTTGGATCAGCTTGCCGGCACCAACCATTTGCGCGATCAGGTAGAACGCCACCACGACCAGCGAGCCGCAGGCGGACAGACTGCGGATCTGGGTTTGCCCCAGGCGATAGGACGCCACGTCGGCAAAGGTGTATTTACCCAGGTTACGCAGGCGCTCGGCGATCAGGAACAGAATGATCGGCCACCCCACCAAAAAGCCGATGGAGTAGATCAGACCATCGTAGCCAGAGGTAAACACCAGGGCAGAAATACCCAGGAAGGACGCCGCCGACATGTAGTCGCCCGCGATGGCCAGGCCGTTCTGGAAGCCGGTGATCTTGCCGCCGGCCGCATAGTAGTCGGCCGCCGAGTTGTTTTTCTTGGACGCCCAGTAGGTGATGTATAAAGTCGCGCCGACGAAGGCCACGAACATCAGGATAGCCGCGACGTTGAGGGGTTGTTTCTGCACGGCACCGGTCAAGGCTTCAGCCGCCCAGGCGCCCGGTGCGAACGCTGCGATGCTCAATAGAGCCAGTAGACGCCGGATCATTGCTGAGCCTCCTTGAGAATCGCATTGTTCAGGTCGTCGAACTCACCGTTTGCGCGCCGCACGTAGATACCGGTCAGGACGAAGGCCGAGAGAATCAGGCCGACTCCGATGGGAATACCCCAGGTGATGGTGGACTCAGGCGTGATCTTGGCCCCGAGAATGTGTGGCCCATAGGCGATCAGAAGAATGAAGCCGGAATACAGCCCAAGCATGATCGCCGAGAGAATCCAGGCGAACTTTTCCCTTTTTCTCACCAGCTCCTTGAAGCGCGGGCTGTTTTGAATCGAGAGGTAAATGCTGTCGTTCATTGTTTTTATCCTCGCAGCACAGATTTAAGTTGGAACAACCCTACTCTATGCGGCTCAAGGCCAGGTTCCAGACGACCTTAGTATTAGAACGACATGACGGACTCGCCAGCTTCCCGCAAAACTTTCGCAATCCCTTGTGGGAGCGGGCTTGCTCGCGCATGCGACCTGCCTGTGAATCCGCTGCTGGCTGACCCACCGCTTTCGCGAGCAAGCCCGCTCCCACAGGGGTTTGCGCAAGCTGAAAAACTGCAGGCACAAAAAAACCGCATGACGCAAAGTCATGCGGTTTTTCCGAACAGCTAAACCAGGCCGATTACTTGCCGGTCCACTCCTTCACGCGGTCCGGGTGCTTGGCAACCCAATCCTTGGCTGCGGCTTCAGGCTTGGCACCCTCCTGGATCGCCAGCATGACTTCGCCGATTTCGTCTTTCGAGGACCATTGGAATTTCTTCAGGAAGGCGACCACTTCAGGCGCCTTGGCCTCCAGTTCCTTGCTGCCGATGCTATTCACGGTTTCAGCCGCGCCATAGACGCCTTTCGGGTCTTCCAGGAAGCGCAGTTTCCACTTGGCGAACATCCAGTGCGGCACCCAACCGGTGACAGCGATGGATTCGTTTTTCTTCTCGGCACGGGTCAGCTCGGCAATCATGCCGGCGCCGGAACTGGCCTTGAGTTGATAACCGGTCAGGTCGTAATCCTTGATAGCCTGTTCGGTCTTGAGCATCACACCTGAACCGGCGTCGATGCCGACAATGCGATTTTTGAAGCTTTCATCGGTCTTGAGGTCAGCCACGGACTGGGCCTTGACGTACTCCGGCACGATCAGGCCGATTTTTGCGTCCTTGAAGTTGGGGCCATAATCGACCACTTGATCCTTGTTCTTGGTCCAGTAGTCGCCGTGGGTGACGGGCAACCAGGCCGAGAGCATTGCATCGAGCTTACCGGTGGCTACGCCCTGCCACATGATCCCGGTCGCGACGGCTTGCAGTTTCACGTCATAGCCGAGTTTCTGCTTGATGACTTCGGCCGCCACGTGGGTGGTCGCGACGCTGTCGGACCAGCCGTCAACGTAACCGATGCTCAGGGTTTTGGTTTCGGCGCTGGCCAGGGTGGAGCTGATCGCCAGTACCAGTGCGGCACCTGCGCCCAAGAGTCGTCGCATCTTCATCGTTACTTCCCCGAAAGTGCTGCGCCCGGCGGATGCCGAGCAGCGTCAACGTATTGTTATGGTGCACAGCGCCCCCATCACGCCCGCCTGCAAACCGGCCCGAACGCCAGTGGAGTACTGACCTGTCGATCATCAACCTGCGCCGATATGGAACCTGCTCTGCCTGCGACGTCCAGGCAACGAGAAACGACATCAGAAAGCCAGTAGACGATTTCGGCTGTCTTCGCCACTTATCCCGTCCGAATCTTGCGCAGCCCAATTCCCCGAGTCATCAGATAACTATCCGCTACTGCGCGCGAACGTGTATCGTCCCGCTACTATTATCGCGCCCCGTCCGCGCCTGTTTTGTGTCCGTCATGGCACTTGGCTCTGCTTCGGTGGTCATAGGCTGCGAACCTCATTCGGCACCTTCCTCTTAGGGATCTCGTCATGCTCCGTTCCTTGCGCTTCGCTGCCTTCGCCGGCGGCCTTATTCTGAGTGCGTCCGCGCTGGCGGTGGATATCGATGCCGCCAGCTACGGCTACCCCCTGACCAACCCGTTCGAGGCGACCATCGCCACCACGCCGCCGGACCTGCGCCCGGAGCTGCCAGCGATCGAGGACATCAATCAGGCGGATCACAGCCTGACCCTGCGCCCGGAGCGCGAGTTCATCCTGCCGGACAACTTCTGGCCGGTGAAAAGCCTCACCTACCGCATGGCCACCCAGGATAAACCCGCGCCGCTGATCTTCCTGATCGCCGGCACCGGTGCACGCTACGACAGCACCCTCAACGAATACCTCAAGCAGCTTTACTACAAGGCCGGCTACCACGTGGTGCAGCTGTCATCGCCCACCAGCTTCGACTTCATGAGTGCCGCTTCGCGCTTCGCCACGCCGGGTATTTCCAAGGAAGATGCCGAGGACATGTACCGGGTGATGCAGGCCGTGCGCGCGCAGAACCCGAAACTGCCGGTGACCGAGTATTACCTCACCGGCTACAGCCTCGGCGCCCTGGACGCAGCCTTCGTCGCGCACCTGGACGAAACCCGACGCAGTTTCAACTTCAAGAAAGTGTTGCTGCTGAACCCACCGGTGAACCTCTACACCTCGATCACCAACCTGGACAAACTGGTCCAGACCGAGGTCAAGGGCATCAACAACACCACCACCTTCTATGAACTGGTGCTGAATAAGCTGACCCGCTACTTCCAGCAAAAAGGCTACATCGACCTCAACGATGCCCTGCTCTACGACTTCCAGCAGTCCAAGCAACACCTGAGCAACGAGCAGATGGCGATGCTGATCGGCACCTCATTCCGTTTCTCGGCAGCCGACATCGCCTTCACCTCGGACCTGATCAACCGTCGCGGCCTGATCATCCCGCCGAAATTCCCGATCACCGAAAGCACCAGCCTGACACCGTTTCTCAAGCGCGCGCTGCAATGCGACTTCGACTGCTACCTGACCGAGCAGGTGATCCCGATGTGGCGTGCGCGCACTGACGGCGGCAGCCTGTTGCAACTGGTCGACCAGGTCAGTCTGTACGCGCTGAAGGATTACCTGCAGGCCAGCCCGAAGATTGCCGTCATGCACAATGCCGATGACGTGATCCTTGGCCCAGGCGACCTGGGCTTCCTGCGCAAGACCTTTGGTGACCGCTTGACGGTTTACCCACTGGGCGGTCACTGCGGCAACCTTAACTACCGCGTCAACAGCGACGCCATGCTGGAGTTCTTCCGTGGCTAAATATCTCCTGCTTATCGCTGCGTTAATGAGTGCCGGCATGGTCCACGCCGATAACAGCAAGGCCAACGCGCCTGTGGTGGTGGATTCCGACGGTTTCAAGGAGCCGCTGAGCAAGCTCAAGTTCAACCCGGGGTTGGACCAGCGCGAGTTCGAACGCTCGACCCTCAACGCCCTGAACGTCTATGACCCGCTGGAATCCTGGAACCGTCGGGTCTACCACTTCAACTACCGCTTCGACCAATGGGTATTCCTGCCCGTCGTTGATGGCTACCAATACATCACCCCAAGCTTCGTGCGCACCGGAGTGAGCAACTTCTTCAATAACCTTGGGGACGTGCCGAACCTGATGAACAGCCTGCTGCAATTCAAGGGCAAGCGTTCGATGGAAACCACGGCGCGACTGCTGCTCAACACCACCGTTGGCATCGCCGGCCTGTGGGACCCGGCCACCGCCATGGGCCTGCCGCGCCAGAGCGAAGACTTCGGCCAGACCCTGGGTTTCTACGGTGTACCCGGTGGCGCGTACTTCGTACTGCCGATCTTCGGTCCGTCGAACCTGCGCGATACCTCGGGCTTGCTGGTGGACTACACGGCCGAATCGGCGATCAACTTCCTGAACGTCTCCGAAGTCAGCGGCAACCACCCGGAGCTGCTGCTCCTGCGCGCCGTGGACAAGCGCTACCAGACCAGCTTCCGCTATGGCCAGCTGAACACGCCGTTCGAGTATGAGAAGGTGCGTTACGTGTACACCGAGTCGCGTAAGTTGCAGATTGCCGAGTAAGCCAACACAAAACCAATGTGGGAGCGGGCTTGCCCGCTCCCACAGTTTTAATGCGTTGTCTGGGTTAGCCTTTCAGCGCCTTCCAGACTTTGCCGACCGCCAGCACACCCACCAACACCGCTGCCCCCGCGACGATCCCCGCCACCGCATTGAGCAACATCGGCACGATAAACCCAGCGCCGCCGGCACTGGCTGCCACGCCTTCGATCCAGTGATGCACCACCGGCACACCATGGGTGAGGATGCCGCCGCCCACCAGGAACATCGCCGCCGTGCCGATCACCGACAGGCTTTTCATCATGTAGGGCGCGGCACGCAGGATGGCGCCGCCGATGCTTTTGGCGGCTTGTCCTGGCTTCTGTGTCAGCCAGAGGCCCAGGTCATCGAGCTTGACGATGCCGGCCACCAGGCCGTAGACACCAACGGTCATGACGATGGCGATGCCCGACAACACGATTACCTGCTGGGTCAGCGGCGCATCGGCGACGGTGCCGAGGGTAATGGCGATGATTTCCGCTGAAAGAATAAAGTCAGTGCGTACCGCGCCTTTGATCTTGTCCTTTTCAAAGGCCACCAGATCGACCGCCGGATCAGCCACGGCCTCGACCAGTTGCGCATGTTCAGCCTGGTCTTCGGCCGGGCTGTGGAGGAACTTGTGGGCCAGTTTTTCGAACCCTTCGAAACACAAGTAGGCGCCACCCACCATCAACAACGGCGTCACCAGCCATGGCACGAAAGCGCTGATCGCCAGCGCCGACGGCACCAGGATCAACTTGTTGATAAACGACCCCTTGGCCACTGCCCAGACCACCGGCAGCTCCCGCTCGGCACGCACACCAGAGACTTGCTGGGCATTGAGCGCCAGGTCATCGCCGAGTACCCCGGCGGTTTTCTTGGCGGCCATCTTGGTCATCAACGCAACGTCGTCGAGCACGGTGGCGATATCGTCGATCAATACCAGCAAACTGCTTCCGGCCATGGAGGGGCTCCTTGAATAATAATGCTGCGCAGCATACCGCGAGCGGCGGTGCCATGGGGGCATTCTTGAGCGCCGCGCGAGGCCGGTGCTACCATGCGCCACCGCCAGAACAGGCAAGGAACCCCTGGGTTTATGAGCACTATCCGCGAGCGCAACAAAGCATTGATCCTGCGTGCCGCCAGCGAGGAATTTGCCGACAAGGGCTTCGCCGCGACCAAGACCAGCGACATCGCGGCCAAGGCCGGCCTGCCCAAACCCAACGTCTATTACTACTTCAAATCCAAGGAAAACCTCTACCGCGAGGTCCTGGAAAGCATCATCGAACCGATCCTCCAGGCCTCGACACCGTTCAATGCCGACGGCGTGCCGGGTGAAGTGCTGAGCAACTACATCCGCTCCAAAATCCGCATCTCCCGCGACCTGCCCTTCGCCTCGAAAGTCTTCGCCAGCGAAATCATGCATGGCGCCCCCCACCTGAGCCCCGACCTGGTGGAGCAACTCAACGCCCAGGCCCGGCACAACATCGACTGCATCCAGACCTGGATCGACCGCGGCCAAATCGCCCCGATCGACCCCAACCACCTGATGTTCAGCATCTGGGCCGCGACCCAGACCTATGCCGATTTCGACTGGCAGATCAGCGCGGTGACCGGCAAAGCGAAGCTCGATGAAGCGGATTATGAAGCGGCGGCACAGACGATTATTCGGTTGGTGTTGAAGGGGTGTGAGGTGAGCTGAAAGACTGTGGTGAGCCCATTCGCGAGCAAGCCCGCTCCCACAGGGGATTTGCTGTGTTCAGACATTTTGTGTCCATCACCGAACCTGTGGGAGCGGGCTTGCTCGCGAAGGCGCCAATCCACTCACCGCAAATTCAAGCAGTACCCCCCGCATCTGCCAGCAACCCCACCCCCTCCACAGCCCTGACCGCCACCTGCTCATCAAGGTCCGAAACATCCCCACTGACACCAATCGCCCCAAGCACTTTCCCATCCTGATCCCTGATCAACACCCCACCCGGTGCCGGCACGACGCTGCCCTGACCCAACCCATTCAAAGCCGCAAAGAACGCTGGGCGTTGCTGGGCGTCCTGGGCCAACAGGCGTGAGCCTTTGCCCAAGGCGATGGCGCCCCAGGCTTTACCGATGGCGATTGGTGGGCGAAGCAGGCTGGCGCCGTCTTCGCGCTGCAAGGTGATCAGGTGTCCGCCGCTGTCGAGGACCGCGACGGTCAGCGGTGCAGCGCTGACTTCACGACCTGCGGCTAGGGCCTGCCCCGCCAGGCCAAGGGCGACTTTCAAGGTTAGAGCGCTCATGGGTGCTGTCCTTCTTTTGTTATGGGAGAGCCTTATGGGTTTCGCTTCCGGCCAAACCGGATGCAACAAATAGAACACAACAAACTACATTTTTGTATACAAAAATCGCCGTTATCGACATAAATCATAGGATCTTAGGCCTTCCGACGAATGAAGCAGGCACTTGAGGAAAGGGATTGACCTGTCCAGCCAGCCGTGAATACACTCGACACACCAGCCACTTGTATACAATTACAAAACGTAAGAGGCACAAAACAATGAGCAAAATGAGAGCAATCGAAGCCGCCGTCCTGGTGATGCGCCGTGAAGGCGTGGACACCGCCTTCGGCATCCCGGGTGCTGCTATCAACCCGCTGTACTCTGCCCTGCAAAAGGTCGGCGGCATCGATCATGTCCTCGCTCGCCACGTTGAAGGCGCCTCGCACATGGCCGAGGGCTACACCCGCACCAAGGCCGGCAACATCGGCGTGTGCATCGGCACCTCGGGGCCGGCCGGCACCGACATGGTCACCGGGCTCTACAGCGCATCGGCCGACTCGATCCCGATCCTGTGCATCACCGGGCAAGCGCCCCGCGCCCGACTGCACAAAGAAGATTTCCAGGCTGTGGATATCACCAGCATCGTCAAACCGGTGACCAAGTGGGCAACCACCGTGCTGGAACCAGGCCAGGTGCCGTACGCATTCCAGAAAGCCTTCTATGAGATGCGCTCTGGCCGTCCAGGTCCGGTGCTGATCGACCTGCCCTTCGATGTGCAGATGGCCGAGATCGAATTCGACATCGACACCTACCAGCCATTGCCGCTGGCCAAACCCGCCGCCAACCGCGCGCAGGTCGAAAAGGCCCTGGCGATGCTCAATCAGGCGGAGCGCCCGCTGCTGGTGGCCGGTGGCGGCATCATCAACGCCGACGCGAGCGAACTGCTGGTGGAGTTCGCCGAGCTGACCGGCATTCCAGTCATTCCTACATTGATGGGCTGGGGCACTATCCCCGACGATCACCCGCTGATGGTCGGCATGGTCGGCCTGCAAACCTCCCACCGCTACGGCAACGCCACGCTGCTCAAGTCGGACGTGGTGTTGGGCATCGGCAATCGGTGGGCCAACCGTCATACCGGTTCGGTGGAGGTCTACACCGAGGGTCGCAGGTTCATTCATGTGGACATCGAGCCGACCCAGATCGGCCGGGTGTTCACCCCCGACCTGGGTATCGTTTCCGACGCGGCTTCGGCGCTGGCGGTGTTCATCGAAGTGGCCCGCGAATGGCAAGTCGCCGGCAAGTTGAAAGACCGCAGCGCCTGGTTGCAAGACTGCCAACAGCGCAAGGCCAGCCTGCAGCGCAAGACTCACTTCGACAACGTGCCGGTCAAGCCACAGCGGGTGTACGAAGAAATGAACCAGGTGTTCGGCAAGGACACCTGCTACGTCAGCACGATCGGCCTGTCGCAGATCGCCGGGGCGCAGTTCCTCCACGTGTATAAGCCGCGCCACTGGATCAACTGCGGCCAGGCAGGCCCATTGGGCTGGACCATTCCCGCCGCGCTGGGGGTGGTCAAGGCCGATCCGAGTCGCAAGGTCGTGGCGCTGTCGGGTGACTATGATTTCCAGTTCATGATCGAAGAGCTGGCGGTGGGTGCGCAGTTCAAGCTGCCGTATATTCACGTCGTGGTGAACAACTCCTACCTGGGGCTGATTCGCCAGGCCCAGCGCGGGTTTGACATGGACTACTGCGTGCAACTGTCCTTCGACAACCTCAATGCACCGGAGCTCAACGGTTATGGCGTGGACCACATCGCCGTGGCCGAAGGCCTGGGATGCAAGGCGCTGCGGGTGTTCGAGCCGTCCGGCATCCAACCGGCGCTGCGCCAGGCCCAGGCGATGATCGAGGAATTCAAGGTGCCGGTGATTGTCGAGATCATCCTGGAGCGGGTCACCAATATCTCCATGGGCACCGAGATCAACGCCGTCAACGAGTTCGAAGACCTGGCACTGGTGGGCAACGATGCACCGACAGCCATTTCGCTACTTGACTGACATCCCAATGTGGGAGCGGGCTTGCTCGCGAAGACGGCTTCAGATCCAACAAAGATGTCGGCTGACACACCGCTTTCGCGAGCAAGCCCGCTCCCACAGGGGCCTGCCAACTATCTACAGGAGACCACCATGCCACGCTTTGCAGCCAACCTGTCCATGCTGTTCACCGAGCTGGATTTCCTCGCCCGTTTCGAAGCCGCCGCCAAGGCCGGTTTCACAGGCGTCGAATACCTGTTCCCTTACGACTACAGCTCCGCCGAGCTCAAGGCGCTGCTCCAGGCCCATGGCCTGACCCAAGTGTTGTTCAACCTGCCGGCCGGCGACTGGGCCAAGGGCGAGCGCGGCATTGCCTGTCTGCCGGACCGGGTTGAAGAGTTCCGCTCGGGCGTTGACCTGGCGATCGCTTATGCCCAGGTGCTGGGCAACACCCAGGTCAACTGCCTGGCCGGGATTTGTCCGCAGAACTGCGATACGGCCCTGGTGGAGAAAACCTTCGTCGCCAACCTGAAATACGCCGCCGAGAAGTTGCAAGCCAAAGGCATCAAGCTGGTGATGGAGGCCATCAACACCCGCGACATCCCCGGCTTCTACCTGAACAACACCGCCCAGGCCCTGTCGATCCGCGAGCAGGTGGGCAGCGCCAACCTGTTCCTGCAATACGACATCTACCACATGCAAATCATGGAAGGTGACCTGGCCCGAACGCTGTCGGCGCACTTGGGCGAGATCAACCACGTGCAACTGGCCGACAACCCGGGGCGCAACGAGCCGGGCACGGGCGAGATCAACTATCGCTTCCTGTTCGAACACCTGGACCGCATCGGCTACCAGGGCTGGGTCGGCTGCGAATACAAGCCACTGACCAGCACAGAAGCGGGATTGGGCTGGTTGAAAACCCATAACGCGATCTGACCCAACTCTTTCCTAATGTGGGAGCGGGCTTGCTCGCGAAGGCGGTGTACCAAACCGCATCTTCGTGAGCTGACACACCGCCTTCGCGAGCAAGCCCGCTCCCACAGGAAAGCAGTTCCCCATTTGCTTGAAACAGCGATAAAAACAAGAGGATTTTCCCATGGCTAAAATCGGATTCATCGGCACCGGCATCATGGGCCACCCCATGGCATTGAACCTGCAAAAGGCCGGTCACAGCCTGTTCCTGTCCCAGCACCACGACGCGGCCCCGGCCGACCTGCTGGCCGGCGGCGCGGTGGCGTTGGCCAACCCGAAGGAAGTGGCCCAGGAAGCCGAATTCATCATCGTCATGGTTCCGGACACCCCGCAGGTCGATGATGTGCTGTTTCGCGCCGATGGCTTGGCAGCCGGTGTGAGTGCGGGCAAGGTGGTGATCGACATGAGTTCGATCTCCCCCACCGCCACCAAGGCGTTCGCGGCGAAGATCAATGCAAAAGGCGCGCAGTACCTCGACGCCCCGGTGTCCGGCGGTGAAGTCGGCGCCAAGGCCGCGACGCTGAGCATCATGGTCGGTGGCGACAGCGCCGCCTTCGAGCGTGCCCTGCCGCTGTTCCAGGCCATGGGCAAGAACATCACCCTGGTGGGCGGCAACGGCGACGGCCAGACGGCGAAAGTGGCGAATCAGATCATCGTCGCCCTGAACATCCAGGCCGTGGCCGAAGCCCTGTTGTTCGCCGCGAAAAACGGCGCCGACCCGGCCAAAGTCCGCGAAGCGCTCATGGGCGGCTTCGCTTCATCGAAGATCCTGGAAGTGCACGGCGAGCGCATGATCAAGGGCACCTTCGACCCGGGTTTCCGCATCAACCTGCACCAGAAAGACCTGAACCTGGCCCTGCAAGGCGCCAAGGAACTGAACATCAACCTGCCCAATACCGCCAACGCCCAGCAAGTGTTCAGCACCTGCGCGGCCATTGGCGGCAGCAATTGGGACCACTCGGCGCTGATCAAGGGGTTGGAGCATATGGCCAATTTCTCCATCCGCGACAAATAAGCCCTGCACTCCCCCCCGTGGGAGCGAGCTTGCTCGCGATGACGGCAGTACCGCCAACATCACCGGCACTGACCCACCGCTTTCGCGAGCAAGCCCGCTCCCACAGGGTCCGCATCAACGCTAAGAATAAAAATCGGGAGCCCGCCATGTCGGTCGATCCGCAACAACTGCTCCGCGAGCTGTTTGCCACAGCCATCGACGCGGCCCATCCGCAGCACGTCCTTGAACCCTATCTGCCCAGCGATCGCAGTGGCCGGGTGATCGTCATCGGGGCCGGCAAGGCCGCCGCCGCCATGGCGCAAGTGGTCGAGCGTTGCTGGCAGGGCGAAGTCTCTGGCCTGGTGGTGACCCGCTACGGCCATGGGGCGCCCTGCCAGAAAATCGAAGTGGTCGAAGCCGCTCACCCGGTGCCTGACGCTGCCGGCCTGGCCGTGGCCCAGCGGGTGCTGGAAATGGTGAGTCACCTCAGCGAAGACGACCGCGTCATTTTCCTGTTGTCCGGCGGCGGTTCTGCCCTGCTCGCCTTGCCCGCCAAAGGCCTGACCCTGGCCGACAAACAATCGATCAACAAGGCCTTGCTCAAGTCCGGCGCCACCATCGGCGAGATGAACTGCGTGCGCAAGCATCTCTCGGCGATCAAGGGCGGGCGCCTGGGCAACGCCTGCTGGCCGGCGACGGTCTATACCTATGCGATTTCCGACGTACCGGGCGACCTCGCCACGGTCATCGCCTCCGGCCCCACCGTGGCCGACCCGAGCACGTCGGCCGAAGCCCTGGCGATCCTCAAGCGCTACCAGATCGAGGTGCCGGCCTCGATGCACCGCTGGTTGCAAAGCCCGGAATCGGAAACCGTCAAACCCGGCGACCCGAGCCTGGCCCGCAGTCACTTCCAACTGATCGCCCGCCCGCAGCAATCACTGGAAGCGGCCGCGGTGAAAGCCCGTCAGTCTGGTTTCAGCCCGTTGATCCTCGGCGACCTGGAAGGTGAATCCCGGGAGGTGGCGAAAGTCCACGCTGGCATCGCCCGGCAAATCGCCCTGTACGGCCAGCCACTGGCGGCTCCGTGCGTGATCCTGTCCGGCGGCGAAACCACAGTCACCGTGCGCGGTGATGGCCGTGGCGGACGCAACGCCGAGTTCCTGCTGAGCCTGACCGACAGCCTCAAGGGCCACCCCGGCATCTACGCACTGGCCGGTGACACGGACGGCATCGACGGTTGCGAAGACAACGCCGGCGCCCTCATGACCCCGGACAGCTATCGCCGCGCCGCCGAGTTGGGCCTGAGTGCCAGCGATGAGCTGGATAACAACAATGGCTACGGCTACTTCGCCGCGCTGGATGGGTTGATTGTCACTGAACCGACCCGCACCAACGTCAACGACTTTCGCGCCATCCTGATTCTCGAGAGCCCCAGGCATGACGCCTGTTGACCCATTCACGGTGCATCGGGAGGTTGATCTAGCGCCTGTTCTGGCCTCTTCGCGAGCAAGCCCGCTCCCACAGGTTATTTGTTTACACCGCAAATCCAGTGTGGGAGCGAGCCTGCTCGCGATGAGGGCACCCCGGTCCATCAGATACACAGCCTAACCATGCCCAACACCCATTGCCCCGACTGGGCCACCGCCCTGCTCAACGGTTTCAGCCAGATTTTCCTCCAGCGCCATCCCCTGTGCGGCCTGTTGTGCCTGCTGGCGACTCTGCTCACAGCGCCCGGCCTGTTTGGCGGCGCACTGCTCGGCGGCGTCGCCGGATTGCTCACGGCCCAGAGACGCGGTTACGCCAAGGTAGATCGGCAGGCCGGCCTGTTCAGTTACAACGGCATCCTGCTGGGGTTACTGCTGAGCCTGGCATTGCCTTGGTCAGCGTTACTGCCACCGTTGATCATCGCCAGCGCTGGTCTCAGCGCGATGCTGACCCAGCAATGGCTCAAGCGTACTCGCGACCCACAATGTCTCTCGGCCTACACCGCGCCCTTCGTGGGCCTGGGTTGGTTGCTGCTCAGTTTCGCCCCTGCACAACCCTCGCCTCTGCCGGTCGAACTGACGATGCCCAGCCTGCTGGCCGCCCTTTTGAACGGACTCGGCCAGGTGATGTTTCTCGACCACCCGTTGGCCGGAGGGCTGATCGCCGCAGGCCTGCTGATCAGCAACCGTCGCGCCGCCGGCTGGGCACTGTTCGGTTCGGCCGCCGGCCTTGCATTCGCCGTGCTGCATCATGAAAACGCAGCCGCCCTTTCAGGACTTGCTGGATATAACCCGGCGCTGGTGGCTCTGGCTCTCGGCCAACAGCACCGCCAGCCATGGCTGCCACTGGCCGGTGTGCTCCTGGCAATGCTGCTGACACCTGGCTTTGCAGCCCTCGGTTTGGTGCCGCTGACCGCACCGTTCGTCCTGGCCTGCTGGCTGATCCAGGCCACTGGCCGAGCGTGGCACCAGGCCAGCCTTGATGCCGCGCCTTGCGCTCTGCGGGACAATCGCCCTAGGCTTCGCTGATTCTGATTCAGGCGAAGCTTATGGACAGCAGCAACAATTGGCGTGAACGGCTCTACGTCATGATTTTCCAGAGCGACACCGTGGCCGGCCGGCGCTTCGACAGCACGCTGCTGTTGATCATCCTCGCCAGCCTGGTCATCGTGATGCTCGACAGCATCGACAGCGTGCACAAAAACTACGCGACGCTTTTGGCCGCTATCGAGTGGGGTTTCACCTTTATCTTCATCGTCGAGTACGGTCTGCGTCTGTACTGCTCGCCCAAGCCCCTGCGCTATGCCTTCAGTTTCTACGGCCTGGTGGATCTGCTGGCGATCGTGCCGGGAATCCTGGCGTTGTATTACAGCGATGCCCAGTACCTGCTGATCATTCGAATCATCCGTATGCTGCGGATTTTCCGGGTGCTCAAGCTCAGCCCTTACCTCAAGCAGGCCAACTACCTGATGGCGGCGCTGCGGGGCAGCAAGCAGAAAATCATCGTGTTCCTGGTCAGCGTCTCGACCCTGGTGACCGTGTTCGGCACGCTGATGTATGTCATCGAAGGCCCAGGGAATGGCTTCACCAGCATTCCCAAGGGCATCTATTGGGCTATCGTGACACTGACCACGGTGGGTTTTGGCGACATCGTGCCCAAGACGCCACTGGGCCAGGTGGTGTCATCCCTGGTGATGATCACCGGTTACTCGATCATCGCCGTGCCAACGGGGATCTTTACCGCCGAACTGGCCACGGCCATGCGCGCTGATCAGCTCAAGCACGATTGCCCGGTGTGCAGTAAAAACAACCACGAACATGGCGCCGCTTTTTGCTCACGTTGCGGCAATGCGTTGTTTAAGAAACTGGAATAAGCAAAGCACTTTTTGATGCTTGAAGGTCTATAGGCTTGCAGCTAGTGTGCTGGCTAATTGCCTAGCCCCCCCGTTCAAATAAAAGGAATTGGTAAGTGAAGAACTTCTTTGGCGCTTCCCTTCTCGCCGCCGGCCTGACCTTCGGCAGCCTGGCCCACGCCGCCCCGACCCTGCTCAACGTGTCCTACGACGTGATGCGCGATTTTTACAAGGACTACAACGCCGCCTTCCAGAAACACTGGCAGGCCGAGCACAACGAAAACATCACCGTGCAGATGTCCTTCGGCGGTTCCAGCAAGCAGGCGCGCTCGGTGATCGACGGGTTGCCGGCGGATGTCATCACCATGAACATGGCCACCGACATCAATGCCCTGGCGGATAACGGCAAACTGGTGCCTGAGAACTGGGTCACCCGTCTGCCGAACAACAGCGCTCCGTTCACCTCGGCCACGGTGTTCATCGTACGCAAAGGCAACCCAAAAGCGCTGAAAGATTGGCCCGACCTGCTCAAGGACGGCGTGCAGGTGATCGTGCCCAACCCGAAAACCTCCGGTAACGGCCGCTACACCTACCTGTCGGCCTGGGGTTATGTGCTGAAGAACGGGGGCGATGAAAGCAAAGCCAAGGACTTCGTCGGCAAGTTGTTCAAACAGGCGCCAGTGCTAGACACCGGTGGCCGCGCCGCGACGACGACCTTCATGACTAACCAGATCGGCGATGTGCTGGTGACCTTTGAAAACGAAGCCGAGATGATCGCCCGCGAGTTCGGTCGCGACCAGTTTGAAGTGATCTACCCGAGCGTCTCCGCTGAAGCCGAGCCACCGGTGAGCGTGGTCGACAAAGTGGTCGAGAAAAAAGGCTCCCGCGAAGCCGCCGAGGCGTACCTCAAATACCTGTGGTCGCCTGAAGGCCAGGAAATTGCCGCCGCCAACTACCTGCGTCCACGGGACCCGGCCGTATTAGCCAAATACACCGACCGCTTCCCGAAAGTGGACTTCCTGTCGGTGGAAAAAACCTTTGGCGACTGGCGCACGGTGCAGAAGACGCACTTCAATGATGGTGGGGTTTTCGACCAGATCTACAGCGGGCAGTGAGTCGCGGGGAGTGGCCCCACCCGCCTCTGCAGGAGCTGCCGAAGGCTGCGATCTTCTGATCTTGATCTTTCGCTTGAGACTCAATTGTCAGGGACAAGATCGCAGCCTCGTTGCACTCGACAGCTCCTACGGGGCTGTTCATCATCAATAGCAAGCATGTCTGATATCAGCCACAAAGCCTGTTCCAGAGCATCGCAACTCTTTAGCCTCACGCCATCTTCCTAGTTACTGACGAGAATGCCATGAGTGCCCACCCCGCCACCCTGACCCGAGGCATGGTCCTGCTGTTCGCTTTTTGCTGCGGAGCCATCGTCGCCAACATCTACTATGCCCAACCGATCATCGAACTGATCGCGCCGGATGTCGGCCTGAGCAGCACCATGGCCAGCCTGATCGTCTCGTTGACCCAGATCGGTTATGCCCTGGGCCTGTTTTTCCTGGTGCCGCTGGGCGACTTGCTGGAAAACCGTCGCCTGATGATCCTCACCACCGTAGTGGCGATTGCCAGCCTGTTGGCCGCTGCGTTCACCGATCAACCGAACGTGTTCCTGCTGGTCTCGCTGCTGGTGGGTTTCAGCTCGGTGTCGGTGCAAGTCCTGATTCCCCTGGCTGCGCACCTGGCGCCGGAGGAGTCCCGAGGGCGGGTCGTGGGAGGGATCATGGGCGGTCTGCTCTTGGGGATCCTGCTGGCGCGGCCGATCTCAAGCCTGGTAGCCGATCACTTCGGCTGGCGGGCGATGTTCATGATCGCCGCCGCATTGATGGCCGCGATCAGCATCGTCCTGGCACTGACCGTGCCCAAGCGCCAGCCCGACCACAGCGCCTCCTATGGTCAACTGCTGGGCTCGCTCGGCACTCTGCTGCGCCAGCAACCGCTGTTGCGGCAACGGGCGTTTTACCAAGCCTGCCTGTTCGCCACGTTCAGCCTGTTCTGGACCGCCGTGCCGCTGGAGCTGTCACGCAACCATGGCCTGTCCCAGACTGAAATCGCCCTGTTCGCCCTGGTCGGTGCCATCGGCGCCATCGCCGCGCCCATCGCTGGTCGCCTGGCGGATGCCGGCCATACCCGCAACGCCTCGCTGCTGGCGATGCTGTTCGCCAGCTTGAGCTTTCTACCGGCGTTCATTCATCCGCTGTACAGCGTCATCGGCCTGGCCGTGACCGGCGTGGTCCTGGATTTCTGTGTGCAGATGAACATGGTCCTGGGCCAGCGCACCATCTATGCCTTGGACGCGAAAAGCCGCAGCCGGCTGAATGCGCTGTACATGACCAGCATCTTCGTCGGTGGTGCCTTCGGCTCATCGATCGCCAGCGCGGTGTACGAACACGGCGGCTGGTTGTGGGTGGTGATCGTCGGCAGTGCCTTCCCGCTGTTGGCCTTGCTGCGCTTTTTGAGTGCCGCGCAGAAACCAACCCTGGCAACGGCCTGATATCCACCCATGAAAAATGCCCGGTCGCTGGAGGCGCCCGGGCATTTTTCATGGAGCGGTCAAATCCGCACGTTGCCTCGCGGCCCGGCGATCGCCCAGATGATCAGGCCCAGCACCGGCAACAGAATAATCAGCAGCACCCAGAGGATTTTCATCCCGGTTTCCGCGCCGCTCTTGAGCACATTGATGATCGCCCAGATATCGAGCGCCAGGATGATCAGGCCGATCAGGCCGTTGAAGGTGGAACCCATGGTGTCGCTCCCAAATGGTGATAGGCACCCTTAGGATAGCGGGCCCCCGGCGAGGGTTCCGTTTTATTGCTTCAGACGTGGACAGCAACCTTGAGGGCTTCCAGGGACGGCGCGGCAGCGATGCCAACTTCGCCACACAGCTCCAGCACCCGCGGCACGTCGTTGCCGTACACCAGCACCATTTGCAACTCATCATCGAGCAACTGGCTGAAGTTCATCAGCACATAACCGCCATTGTCCTTGTTCAGGCTGCTCATCTGGATCTGGATGCGGTTGAGCGCGGTCAGGGCTTCGGTTTTTGCCAGTTGCTTGGGCTTGAGATTGAACGCCACGCCGGGGCCGAACGAGGCGACGATCTGTTCGAACAGGTCCACGTAGGTGTCGGCCTGGAACAACACCGTGTCCGGCAGGCTGCCCACCACCACCCATTCACCCAGGGGAATCGGGAACGTGTCGTCGTAGTTGATATCGGGGTTGGCCGCCAGGAAAGCCGCCGGATCGGCGTAGGCCTGAGCCGCTTCGTCAGCGATTTTCGCAATGTCCGCATCGCCCAGGCAGCCGGAGCTGATTTTGCTGATGAGTTCGATGAGGGCGGCTTTCATGGGGTGGATCCTGTGGCGAATGGTTTTTTGAGGGCGGGCAGGATAGCGCATGCGGATTAGGATTGGAGAAGAACCTGCGAACGAGCGTTTTGTGGGAGCAAGGCTTGCCCGCGATGAAAACAACGCGGTCTCTCTGGAACCGAGGTGCCTGTATCGCGAGCAAGCTTTGCTCCCACAGCCTTTCAGCCCAACAACTTTTCCAACTGCGCCGTGGTATCCACCGCGCCCATGGTCTTGGCCGCATCCAGGGCCGAGACGCCGTTGGCATCCTTGGCTTTGGGGTCGGCGCCTTTACTGATCAGGTAGTCGACGATTTCCACCCGGTTGAACATCGCGGCCATCATCAGCGCGGTACGACCATCGAAGGAGGAACCTTCCACCTGCGCACCGCCCTCCACCAGCGCCGTGACCACTGCCAGGTCGCCCTTGAACGCCGCGCCGGCAATCGGGCTCTGGCCGTTGTCGTTGCGCACTTCCGGATCAGCCTTGTGCTCCAGCAGCACCCTCACCGTCTCCACATGCCCGTGGTACGCGGCCAGCATCAGCAAGGTGTCGCCCTTGTGATTACGCAAGTTCGGCGGCAGGCCCTTGCTCAGCAGGGCGGCCATCATCGCGGCGTCACCCTGGCGTGCGACGTTGAACACCTGCTCGGCAAACTCCGCTGCTTCTTCCGGGGTCATCTGGCGGCTTGTATCGGACATGGGAAACTCCACTCAAGTCTTTGCAAAGCCGCTAGTTTCCTGAGGGACTCGATAGCTGTCATCCCTTTTTTCTCTGCAGTGCTCATAGCCAGAATCAATAGCGGTATTGCCCGTCGTGGATCTGCATCGCCAGTTGCCGGTCTACCCGCACGTAAGTCAGGCTGCCGGGCAGCCAGGCGTAGACCGGCTCATCACCGGTGACGCAAGGGTCGAAGGCTTCGGCCCTGAGGCGGGTCTTCTGGTATTTGAACGTGCCGGTAGTGTCCATTTTCACCTTGATGCGCAGGAACAACGGCACCGCATAGGCCGGCAGTTTGCACTGCAGAAACTGCAACAGTTCACTGAAATCCAGCACCGCCAGGGATTCCGACGGGGTGATCGCCGCCATGCCGGCGCGGCCATTGGTGCCATTGATCTCCACGCCATAGGCCACCGCCTCGGCCACCTGAGGGTGTTGCAGCAAAACGTTTTCGACTTCCGTGGTGGAGACGTTCTCGCCTTTCCAGCGGTAGGTATCGCCGAGGCGATCAACGAACTGCCCATGACCAAAGCCAATGTTGCGCAGCAGGTCACCGGTGTTGAAGTAGCGGTCTCCGGGGACGAAGACGTCTCGATAGATGGTTTTTTCGGTCAAAGCCTGATCGGTGTAGCCGTCCAGCGGCGCCTTGTCGTCGATCCGCGCCAAGAGCAGGCCAGGTTCGCCCCGGGGCACTTTCTGCATGCGCCCCTGCAGGTTGCGTAACGGCGCCGCGCTGTCATGGTCGTACTGCACCAATTCCCAACCCATCAGGGAAAACCCGACGGTGTTGTCGAAATTCAGCACGTTGGTAAAACCGATATTGCCGTCGCTGGCCGCGTACAGCTCGCAGATGTGGTCGATGCCAAAGCGCGTCTTGAAGGCAGACCAAGCCCCTGGGCGCAGGCCATTGCCGATCATCTTCTTCACGTCATGGCGGAGGTCTTCGGTACTGGCCGGCTGGTCGATCAGATAACGGCACAACTCACCGACATAACCCAGCGTGGTCGCCCGGTAGCGGCGCACATCGCTCCAGAACTGACTGGCGCTGAACTTGCGCCGGATCGCAAATCCCGATGCGCCACAGATCGCCGCCCCCCAACACACGCACAGGCCCGTGGCGTGGTACAGCGGCAAGGTGCAATACACGACGTCATCGGGCTGCATGTCCAGGGCGATCAAGCCGAAGCTGGTGGAAGTACGCATCCAGCGCCCATGGCGAAAGACCCCGGCCTTGGGCAGCCCGGTGGTGCCCGAGGTGTAGAGGTACAAACACGGATCGTTGAAAAAGACTTGTTGGCTGCTGGCCGGGTTGTCACCTGGGTAGTCGTCGCTGCTACTGAACAGGTCGACGAAACCGGACGGGACATCGGCGTACGCCTGATCCGCCACCCACCAGGTTCGAGCGCTCGGCAATGCGGTCCGGCTACGTACGTCATTGAAGACCGCGACACGTTCGTCCCCGACCACCACGGCAACCGGCGCCACCAGCGCCAGGCTGTGCACCAGTGCATCGCCCGTCTGTGAGGTGTTGATCATGGCGCTGACCGCACCGACCTTCGCCACCGCCAGTACCGCGATCAACAACTGTGGCCGGTTCTCGACGAAAATCGCCACGCAGTCGCCCTTAGCAATGCCCTGCGCCAGTAAGTAATGGGCGATGCGATTGGCCTGCTCGTTGACCTGTGCATAACTCCACACCGTGTCGCCGCACAGCAACGCCGGGCCCTCTGGATTACGTTGCGTCGCCTGCTCGAAACACCAGCCCAGGCCGCAGGGCTGGGTCGGGTCCTGGACGTTGGCGAGCTTCATGCCTCTGACGATCCGGGGAACAGCTCTGGCAATGGTGGGCAGCTTGCGCAACATCATGCCCCAGGTGATCGCGTCGCTGGGTGTACGACTCATGGTGATCTTCCCCGTTCGACCTCGTGGGTCTGATTATCGGGTGGGAGGTGATTTTGGATCGAAAGTACGCCAGGGATTCCGGCGCTGTACATGCGGTTTTTGCAATGTTTTGTATCCGCTGCCCCAGACAGCTGGAGCGATGAGCCTGGGGAGGCGAATTGGTTCCATAAATTAACGCCGGACCACGCAAAATGCAGGATGCACGATGGGCATTCATGCAAGATGCACGAAAGCAAAAATGCAACGAATCATTAACTAACTGTTTTTAAAGGATTTTTTAGAAGCGCCAAGGCTGGCACAGACACTGCAACTACCCCTCCACGGTTTGCCATCAAAACCATGGAGCAGTCAAATATGAACATGATTCAAGAAAAGTTTTCGTCCCTGTTTTCCAACTACGAAGTGACGACGCAGGCTCGCCCGGATGGCGGCATTCTGCTGACATTGCGCAATAGCGAAGGCAAACAGTTGAAGCGCTCGATTTCCTACGCGCAGTTGCACGCCGGAGACCAATTGTCCTGGGTGATCAGTGCAATCCGTCGCGACCTGGCTGAGCAGGCCAGCGAATTGCCACAGATTACCCTGCTGCAAAGCCAGCATCGCTTCGCTCTGCCGACTTATCACAGCGCTTGATCCTTCTGTGGGAGCGGGCTTGCTCGCTCCCACAATCCATCACCTGACTTCGTGTGGTAGCTTGCGGACTTCAAAAGTCTGCCGGCTCGATCCGCGCAAAACTGTCCACCGTGACATGCCCCGCCAGCTCACCGCCCTCCCGGGCCAACCCGCAGGTCGCCATACCCGCATCGCGAGCCGCATCCAGTTCCTGGACGATGTCAGACAGAAACAGAATCTCCCCCGGCGCAACGCCCACCGCCGCGCTGATGCGCTGGTAGGACTGCACGTCCCGCTTGGGTCCCGACGTGGTGTCAAAATACCCGCTGAACAACGGCGACAGATCACCGGCCTCGGAACAACCGAAAATCAGCTTCTGCGCCTGGATCGAGCCCGAGGAATAAACAAACAGCTGGAAACCTTGCTGGTGCCAGCGCTGAAGTGCCTGCACGGCGTCCGGGTACACGTGACCTTTCAATTGCCCGGCGTGATACCCCTGCTCCCAGACCATGCCCTGCAACGCCTTGAGCGGCGTGGCTTTGCGGTCTTCGGCGATCCAGCCCAACAGAATTGCGATGATTCGCTCGACGTCAGCCTCCGGCTCAGCGCTGTCCTGACGCACGGCAGCCAGTTGTTCGGCCACGTCAGCGCGGTCGGCGTTCTGCCGGACGAAATCCGGCAAATGCCTGGCGGCATAGGGAAACAGCACGTCGAACACGAAACTCACCGCGCTGGTGGTGCCTTCGATGTCGGTAAGGATGGCTTTGATTGGCACGGGCTCAGTCCTCCAGGCGCGGGAAGCGGCTGGCGATGTCATCACCGGTAAACTTCGCGACCCAGCCTTCCGGGTTATTGAACAGGCGAATGGCCACAAAATGCGGATGCTCGCCCATGTCGAACCAGTGCGGCGTACCGGCAGGTACCGAGATCAGATCGTTCTTTTCGCAGAGCACGGCGTAGACATAATCGTCGATGTGCAGGGTAAACAAGCCACGACCTGCGACGAAAAATCGTACTTCGTCTTCACCATGGCGGTGCTCATCAAGGAACTTGGCCCGCAGCTCGGCTTTTTGCGGGTGATCGCTGTTGAGGCTGATGACATCGACGGTGACGTAGCCCCGCTCAGTCATCAAGCGGTCGATCTGGGCCTGGTAGGCGGCGATGACTTCGTCCTGGCTGGCGCCGGGCTGGATTTTTGCCGCAGCTTCCCAGCGGTCGAAACGCACGCCCTTTTCGGCCAAGGTCGAGGCGATGTCTTCGAAATGGGTCAGCACCTTGTTCGGGATGTCAGGGCTTGAGACGTGGTAGACGGACAGGCTGCTCATGGCTATGGCTCCAGCAAATTAACGGTTCAGGAGTGCGCGGGTCTTGAGTTCGCACTCGAACAGGAACTCGAACGCTTCGATCTGGCGCAGTGCATCGTTCATGTACGGCCCCCAGGTATACAGGCCGTGGCCGCGAATAAGGTAGCCGACACAATCGGGATGCGCCTCCAGCCAGGGCTGCACTTGGGCGGCCAGGCGCGCGATGTCCTGGTCATTGTCGAAAATCGGCACACGGACCCGGGATTCGTGGGTCGAAACGCCGCTGAAGGCTTTTTGCAATTCATAGTCTTCAAAGTCGATGAAGGCTGCGTTTGTCAGGCGTGACAACACCGTGGCATTCACCGAGTGGGTGTGCAGCACCGCCCCGATCTCCGGCCGCCAGCGATACAGCTGGGTGTGCAGCAGGGTTTCGGCGGACGGTTGCTTGCCCCGCTCCAGACTGTTGCCGTCCAGGTCAGTGGCCAGCACATCGTCGAGCCCCAGTTGCCCCTTGTGCTTGCCGGACACGGTCAGCAAGGCCTGGTCAGGGGCAAGTCGGGTCGAATAGTTGCTGCTGGTGGCCGGGGACCAGCCGCGGCCATACAAAAAACGCCCGGCGTCGATGATTTCCCGGGCGAGCTGTTCACGGGTAAGGCTCATGGCCTGTCCTCTTGCATACGTGTGGCAATGATAACGGCTGCAGCGAAGGCTGCGACGCTGGCGATGCTGAAAGTCCAAGTGGCGCCCAGGGCATTCCAGCTGTAGCCGGAATACAACGCACCCAACGCCCCGCCCGTGCCAGCCAGCGCCGCGTACAGCGCCTGGCCCTGGCCTTGCTGGCGTGGTCCGAAGCTACGTTGCACGAAATGAATGGCAGCCGCGTGAAAGCTGCCAAAGGTCGCCGCGTGCAACACCTGGGCAAACAGCAGCACCCAGAGAAACTCAGCCAGTGAACCCAGCAGCAGCCAGCGCAGCGCCGCCAGCAGGAAACTCGCCAGCAGGACCCGGCGCACGGAAAACCGTGCCAGGATCCGGCTCATCAACAGGAATATCAGCACTTCCGCCACCACCCCGACGGCCCAGAGCAGGCCGATCAACCCGCGGCTGTAGCCCAGGTGCTCAAGGTGCAGCGTCAGAAACGTGTAATACGGCCCATGGCTCACCTGCATCAGGCCCACGCACGCGTAGAACGCCAGCACACCGGGGTTGCGCAGTTGCCGCAAAAAGCCGTCCCCCGCCACTCGCGGTCCCTGCACCGGCTGGGCGTTGGGCACCCAGAAACTGGCGAACACGATGCCGGCCATGATCAGCACCAAGGCTTGCGGATAAATGTCCAGGCTCAGCCATTCGAACAATCGCCCCAGCAGCACCACAGTGATGATGAAGCCAATGGAACCCCACAGGCGCACCTGGCTGTAGCGCGAGGCCTGCCCACTCAAGTGGGCCAGGGTGATGACTTCGAATTGCGGCAGCACCGCGTGCCAGAAGAACGCGTGCAGCGCCATGACCATCGCCAGCCAGGCATAGCTTTTATCGATGAAGATCAGCGAGAAGGTCAACAGCGTGCAGATCGCGCCAAAGCGCACGATCGCCAGGCGTCGGCCGGTGTAATCCCCCAGCCAGCCCCAGACGTTCGGCGCCACGCAGCGCATCAGCATGGGAATCGCCACCAGCTCGCCGATGCGCGCCGCGCTAAACCCCAGATGATCGAAATACAGCGCCAGGAACGGCGCCGTCGAACCGAGCAGCGCGAAATAGAACAGATAAAAACTGGAGAGCCGCCAGTACGGCAGTGCCGCCATGGTCGTCAGGCCACGGCGGTCGGCAGGTCAGCCATCAAAGCTGACCCAGCACCGGAGTGCCGACCTGCACATCGGCGTTCTGGCCGCGATGACGCAACAGATGATCCATCAACACGATCGCCATCATCGCCTCGGCGATTGGCGTGGCGCGGATACCGACACACGGATCGTGACGCCCCTTGGTGATGACCTCCACCGGGTTGCCATGGATGTCGATGGAGCGGCCCGGCGTGGTGATGCTGGACGTCGGCTTCAAGGCCAGGTGCGCCACGATCGGCTGGCCCGAGGAAATGCCACCGAGGATGCCGCCAGCATTGTTGCTGAGGAAACCTTGCGGGGTCAGTTCGTCGCGGTGTTCAGTACCGCGTTGGGCGACACAGGCGAAGCCGGCACCGATTTCCACACCCTTCACCGCATTGATGCTCATCAGCGCGTGGGCCAGTTCGGCGTCGAGGCGATCGAAGATCGGCTCGCCAAGGCCGGGCATCACGCCTTCGGCCACCACGGTGATCTTCGCGCCGACCGAATCCTGGTCCCGGCGCAGTTGGTCCATATAGGCCTCAAGCTCCGGCACCTTGTCCGGGTCGGGGCAGAAGAAAGCGTTCTGTTCCACCGAGTCCCAGGTCTTGAAGGGAATTTCGATAGGGCCCAACTGGCTCATGTAGCCACGAATCACGATGCCCTGGCTGGCCAGGTATTTCTTGGCTATCGCTCCGGCCGCCACGCGCATGGCGGTTTCCCGGGCCGAACTGCGCCCGCCGCCACGGTAGTCGCGCTCGCCGTATTTGTGGTGGTAGGTGTAGTCGGCGTGGGCCGGGCGAAACAGATCCTTGATAGCCGAGTAGTCCTTGGACTTCTGGTCGGTGTTGCGGATCAGCAGGCCGATGGCGCAGCCGGTGGTGCGCCCTTCGAACACGCCGGAGAGGATTTCGACTTCATCGGCTTCCTGGCGCTGGGTGGTGTGGCGGCTGGTACCGGGCTTGCGGCGGTCCAGGTCACGCTGCAGATCGTCCAGGGAAATCTCCAGGCCCGGCGGGCAGCCGTCGACAATGGCGACCAACGCCGGACCATGGCTTTCGCCCGCGGTGGTGACAGTGAACAGCTTGCCGTAGGTATTGCCGGACATGCAGGGTGCTCCGTGAAATCGCTGAGAGACTCAACCTTGGATTCGTAATGGCCGCCAGTATACGCAGGCTCCCCAAGTAGTTCATCCTCGAACCTTATCGGTGCCCGCCAGTCCAACCGGCACCTTCGTAACTAATGGCGTGATGATGTTAAAGCTGCTTGCCTTGTGCCTTACCCTCTTTACCGGCCTGGCCCAGGCCACGGTTTTGCAACGTCCCATCAGCCTCGATACCGGCAGCGGTGAGCTTTTCGGCTCGCTGTTGCTGCCCAAATCCGACACGCCGGTGCCGGTTGTCCTGATCATTTCCGGTTCCGGTCCTACGGATCGCGACGGAAACAACCCCGAAGGTGGGCGCAACGACAGCCTCAAGCGCCTGGCCTGGGTGCTGGCCAAACACAACATCGCCAGCGTGCGCTATGACAAACGCGGCGTGGCCGCCAGCCTCGCGGCGACACCGGACGAACGCAACCTGAGCGTCGACGCCTATGTGGCCGATGCCGTGGCCTGGAGCCGCAAACTCGCCGCCGACCCACGGCTGGGTCCATTGATTATCCTGGGTCACAGCGAAGGCGCGCTGATCGCCAGCCTCGCCGCGCCCCAGGCCAACGCGGCGGCGGTGATTTCGCTGTCCGGCAGCGCCCGGCCGATCGACCAGGTGCTGCGTCAACAATTAAGCAACCGCCTGCCACCGCCGCTGATGTTGCGCAGCAACGAACTGCTCGACAGCCTCAAGACCGGTCGGCTCGACGACAACGTACCGGCACAGCTGCAGGTCATTTTCCGCCCCAGCGTACAGCCCTACCTGATCTCGTTGTTCCGCCAGGACCCGGCCCGCGCCTTTGCGGCATTGAAGATGCCGGCCTTGATCATCCAGGGCAGCAACGATATCCAGGTCAGCGTCGATGACGCCAGACAATTGAAAGCCGCCAAGCCCGACGCTGAATTGGCGCTGATCGAGGGCATGAATCACGTGATGCGTATCGTGCCCAACGACATGAAACGGCAACTGGCCTCCTACAAGGATCCCAACCTGCCCCTGGCGGCCGAGCTTGGTGCGCGAATTCTGCGTTTTATTGACTCGTTAGCCGCCCGTTGAGCGGTTTTAGTGGCAACTGGCCCTCCAGTCCTGGAAAAAACGGCCGATAGCCCGGTGTCGGGCAGCGCTATGGCTGTCGACCAGCCGGCCTGGACAGGATTTTTGCCGTTATGACTGAAACTGAAACTTCCCCCAACACTGCTGCCGAAGCCCCCGCCTCGTCTGCGGTGGAACTGCCTTGGGCCGACGTGCATACCGAACATCACAAGATGCTCCGGCTGGCGCCGCTCAAGACTGACCGCGCCACCGGTGCGCGGCCGTTGCGGTTTGTCGAGTTCAGCTATGCCGAGCGCCACAGCAAGGAACGCAGCCTGCTGCGCATGAGCATCCAGTTGCCGAACCAGCGCGTGCGCAAGGAACAGAATCACCTGGACGTCTGGGCCGACCACGTCGAGAAACGCCTGTTTTTTTCTCCGGACAATCTGCAAGTCGAGCCGTCCAACCGTGGCATCGGCCGTTTCCTGGCGGCCCAGGGCATTACCTGGGCCAAGAAACGCTGGTCGGCCTACCAGGTGCACGGCACCGACCTGGATAACAAGGACGCCCTGAACGAAGACACTCGCCTGCGCCGCGACCGCTTTCTCAAGGCCCAGGGTTTCGAGGTGGTCTACGCCGACGCCCAGCACCTCAAGGGCAGCGTCAAGCCAACCCACGTTGGCGATCTGCTCGGGGACTGGAACACCGAGAAGCTGCAGTTCGTGGAAATCCTTGAAGCGGCGCAGATGCTGCAACAGGCCGAGCAGAACCTGGCGGAACAGGAAGTCAAACTCAAGCAGCAGGAAGAAAAGGTCACCAAGTTCAAGCGCGAAGACGCCGGCCTGCGCTTCACCATCACCTGCCTGGTGGCCTTTGCCATGTTCCAGGCGGGGTTGCTGATCTGGATTGCGACGCGGCATTGATTGCTGCAGGAAGTTGCCTGACACACACACCTGTGGCGAGGGAGCTTGCTCCCGCTGGGGTGCGAAGCGCCCCCAGGGAAACGACCAATTCCAAACCCCGGGCGCCTGCTTCGCAGTCGAGCGGGAGCAAGCTCCCTCGCCACAGAGGCAGTCGCATCAAAACCAGGGTCAAACCCGCGAAGCAAACACCGCCTGATGCTGGCGGCACTGCTCGGCACTGAGCATGAACACCCCATGCCCGCCGCGCTCGAAATCCAGCCAGGCGAAATCGACTTCCGGGTACAACGCCTCGACGTGAACCTGGCTGTTGCCCACCTCGACAATCAACAACCCCTTCTCGGTCAGATGATCGGCCGCTTCGGCGAGCATCCGGCGAACCAGGTTCAAGCCGTCATCGCCGCAAGCCAGGCCCAGCTCCGGCTCGTGTTGGTATTCCTGCGGCATGTCGGCGAAATCTTCCGCATCGACATAAGGCGGGTTCGACACGATCAGGTCGAAACGTTGTCCCGGCAACCCCTCAAAGCCGTCGCCCTGGACGGTGAACACGCGCTCATCGACGCCGTGGCGCTCAATGTTCTGGTTGGCCACTTCCAGCGCTTCGAACGACAGGTCGGCCAGCACCACTTCGGCCTCGGGAAACTCAAACGCACAGGCGATACCGATGCAGCCGGAACCGGTGCAGAGGTCGAGAATCCGCGCAGGTTCCTGGCCCAACCACGGCTCGAAACGCTTTTCGATCAACTCACCAATGGGCGAGCGCGGAATGAGCACACGCTCGTCGACGATGAACGACATCCCGCAGAACCACGCCTCACCTAACAGATACGCCGCCGGGATACGTTCTGCGATACGCCGGCGCAGCAAACGCTGCACATGGACCAGCTCTTCGTCTTCAAGACGGCAGTCCAAATAGCTATCGGCAATTTCCCACGGCAGGTGCAGCGCGCCCAACACCAGTTGCCGGGCTTCGTCCCAGGCATTGTCGGTGCCATGACCAAAAAACAGATCCTCCCCATGGAAACGGCTGACGGCCCAACGGATATGGTCGCGCAGGGTACGAAGGCGGGAAGTGATCACGGCGGCAAACTCCAGAAAAATCGACGGGAGAGTCTACCAGCCAAACACGCCCCCACCAAAACGCACCCCAAAGACGAAAGAAAAGCTCCGGAACAAACGTAGGATTTATCCGTTTTTTGCCCTACCCATTGAACAAGAGGAGCATCTTGACAAGGCTGTAGGCCAGCAACGGCGGCCCTTGCGATGGAAGCGATTCACAGAACCGCTCAGCCAGAGGACAATGTCGCAAAAGCCCCACTCGAAGGAGCCCCAGAATGTCCGTTCCAAAAACGATGTTTCAACTCAGTGGCCGTGGTTATGCGGCGGCCAATCTGAGTCAAGCGACCTTGATCATCATCGATGCCCAGAAAGAATACCTCGCCGGTCCCCTGGCCCTGAGTGGCATGGATGCAGCAGTCGCGAACATCAAGCAATTGCTCGGCGCGGCCCGTGCAGCCGGTCGGCCGATCGTGCATGTGCGCCACCTGGGCACCCATGGCGGGCTGTTCGATCCACAGGGCGAACGCGGGGAGTTCATTGCAGGCCTTGAGCCCTTGGGTGACGAAACCGTGATCGAAAAACTGCTGCCCAGCGCGTTCCATGGCACCGAGTTGAAAAAACGCCTGGAAGACCTCGGCCCCCTGGACCTGATCGTCTGTGGGTTCATGAGCCACTCCAGCGTCAGCACCACCGTGCGCGCCGCCAAGAACCTGGGCTTTCGCTGCACCCTGGTGGAAGATGCCTGCGCCACCCGGGATCTGCCGCACAAGGGCGGCGTACTCAGTGCCGAACATGTGCACCAGACCGAAATGGCGATCATGGCGGACAACTTCGCCACCCTGGCCCTGACCCGCGACTTCACCTGATCGCGTCTCGATGAGCGGCCCGTTCCGCCGCTCATCCGCAAAAGCCTCTCATTTGCCGCGATTGCCCTGGTGTCCTGTATCACAAAGACTGTTCCTTTTTGACGGCGTCTGTTTTCGTCATGCTGCGTTGCCGCTCCTCGCCTGACGACAACAGCCACTCGTCAAAAAAGGAACGTATTTGCGAAACAGGACACTACTGTCAGGAACAACCCAAACATCTTCCGGTCGAAGGGCCGATACCCATTGAGGAAGGTCGGAATGAAGTTATCCGATGGTTTTGACGCACGTCGCTTGCGGCCCAAAGGTCCAAGCAACTGGCGCTTGCGTTTCGGCGCAGCGCTCGCGGCGCTCCTGGCAACGTTCGGTGTTCTGCTGGCCATGGCCGGTGCCGCCAGCCTGCTGGGCCGCCCGCCGGCACTGGGCGAGTTGAACGCCACCCCACTCGGCTCGGCAATTATTCTGGCAGTAGGGCTTCTCGTATTGTGGCTGGGTGTCTGGCTCTGGCGCCGCTGCCGCCGTCGCGCCCGCCAATCCCTGGAGCTGGCCATGGCTCCACATCTGATGAAAAAGCACGACTGACCCCCTATCCGACGTTTTGTCGCGCCCGATCTCCCCGGAGTTGGGTAAACTGGCCGGCCTTCGCGGAGGCTGACATGCAAGACGACGACTTTTCCCTGTTCAAAAGTGCGATCCAGAGCGTAAAACCGATCAAGCACGATCGCGCCGAGACCGGCAAACCCAAGGCCGATCGCGCACAGATCGCCAAGCTGCGCCAGGCCGCCACCGTGCGCACCGACGCCACCACCGCGGATGGCCTGTCCGATCAGTTCGTGATCGACGTAGGCCCTGAAGACGAGTTGATGTGGGCGCGCGACGGCGTCCAGGAAAGCCAGATGCGCAAGCTGAAGGTTGGCCAGATCCCCTTCGAAGGCAGCCTCGACCTGCACGGCATGACCGTCGAAAAGGCCCGGGAAACCCTCTGGGCCTTCCTGGCCGAAGCCACCAAATTCGAAATCCGCTGCGTGCGCGTCACCCACGGCAAAGCCGTGCGCCTGGATGGCAAGCGGCCGATGATCAAGAGCCACGTCAACACCTGGCTGCGCCAGCACCCGCAAGTGCTGGGCTTCACCTCCTGCCAGGCGAAACACGGTGGAGCCGGCGCGGTGTACGTGATGCTCAAGCGCACCATGATGGAAGGTCGCGACGAGTAGCGCCCGATTGCCGAGCTTGCAGCGCCGTGTCCGCCACCGTACCCTTGCCCTTTGCGTAAAATCCCACAGGTAGTTTCATGTCTCTGGAACAGAATTACACCGCGATCCTCGGCCAACTCGGCGAGGACGTTTCCCGCGAGGGCCTGCTTGACACGCCCAAGCGCGCTGCCAAGGCCATGCAGTACCTCTGCCGCGGTTATGAGCAGACCCTGGAAGAAGTCACCAACGGTGCCTTGTTCAGCTCCGACAACAGCGAAATGGTGCTGGTCAAGGACATCGAGCTGTACTCGCTGTGCGAACACCATCTGTTGCCATTCATCGGCAAGGCCCATGTGGCCTACATCCCGAGTGGCAAGGTGCTGGGGCTGTCGAAAGTCGCGCGCATCGTCGATATGTATGCACGTCGCCTGCAGATCCAGGAAAACCTCAGCCGCCAGATCGCCGACGCGGTCCAGCAGGTGACCGGCGCCCTGGGCGTGGCGGTGGTGATCGAGGCCAAGCACATGTGCATGATGATGCGCGGTGTGGAAAAGCAGAATTCCTCGATGATCACCTCGGTGATGCTCGGTGAGTTCCGGGAAAACGCCGCGACCCGCAGCGAATTCCTCAGCCTCATCAAGTAACCCGTCGCATGAAAAAACCGGCATTGATCGCCGGTTTTTTTTCGCCTGTGAAAAATCAGGTAAGCTGCGCGCCCTCTTCTTCCCTGCCGCGAGGCTTAATACCGTGATTGTCAAAGCGCTTCGAGTTGGCCTGGGCCAGCTGATTATCTTCATCGACTTCATCACCCGCCCCGGCAAGAAACAACGCCCGGCCGAGGCCCAGGCGCAGGTTGAACAAGACGCCCGCGGCCTGACGCTGTATCAGTTCCACGCCTGCCCGTTTTGCGTGAAAACCCGCCGCACCCTGCGCCGTCTCAACGTCCCGGTGGCCCTGCGCGATGCGAAAAACAATGAGCAGGATCGTCAGACGCTGCTGGAACACGGCGGCAAGATCAAAGTGCCGTGCCTGCGTATTGAAGAGGATGGCAAGACCACCTGGATGTATGAGTCCAAGGTGATCATTGATTATCTGGATAAGCGGTTTTCTGCGGTCTGATAATTTCCTGGTGTGGCTACTGGCCTCATCGCGAGCAAGCTCGGCTCCCACAGTGGGCCTTGGTGAACGCTAGATTTGTATTCACCATCGTCCCCTGTGGGAGCCGAGCTTGCTCGCGATGGGGCCCGGACAGCCACCACAAAGCCCCTGATATCAAGCCGCTTTTACCGCCAACGCCTCCCGCACCACTCCCGCCAACCGCTTGAGCCCTTCATCCAGCCGCGCCGGATCAATATGGCTGAAGTTCAGCCGCAAGTGCCCCGGATGCTTGTCCGGCTCCGGGAAGAACGGCTCCCCCGGCATGAACGCAACGTCAGCAGCCAACGCGGCGGCGAGCAAGGTGCGGGTGTCCAGCGGTTGCTTGAGGGTCAGCCAGAAAAACAGCCCGCCCTGGGGCACGTTCCAGTCGGCGATGTCGGAAAAATGCGTTTGCAGTGCGACCTGGAAGCGGTCACGACGATCCCGGTAGAAATCCCGCAACTCACTCAAGTGGTGGCGGTACTGCTCGGTGCCGATCCAATGCAGGGCCTGCCATTGGCCGATGCGATTGGTGTGCAGGTCCGCCGACTGCTTGAGCCGCAGCAGGTGCGGGAACAAATCCGGGCTGGCGATCAGGTAACCCACCCGTAGTCCCGGCAACAGAGTCTTCGACACAGTGCCGGTGTAGATCCAACTGGCCTTCTTCAGCCGACTGACAATTGGCGTGGCGCTGCCGCCGTCGAATGTCAGCTCGCGATAAGGTTCGTCCTCAACCAGGGTTACGCCGAACTCATCCAGCAGCGCCGCCACCGCATCGCGCTTGGCTTCGCTGTAACGCACCGCCGACGGGTTCTGGAAGGTGGGAATCAGGTAGATGAACGCCGGCCGATGCCGCTCCAGGCGGGCCCGCAACTGGTGCAGGTCCGGGCCGTCGGCCTCCAGCGGCACGGTGATGCAGTCGGCGCCAAACAGTTGAAAAATCTGCAACGCCGCCAGATAGGTGGGCGCTTCCAGCATCACTTCAGTGCCGACATCGATGTGCAGCTTGGCCGCCAGGTCGAGGGTTTGCTGGGAACCGCTGACCACCAGTACCTGACTAGCCTCGCAGGCCAGGCCCAACGAGCGCGCCTGCGCCGCCAAGGCTTCGCGCAGCGCCGGCTCACCTTCGCTCATGCCGTATTGGCCCATGGACACCGGCATGGCCTCCCACTCCACCTTCGGCAACATGGCTTCGGCCGGCAAGCCGCCGGCGAACGACATCACTTCCGGGCGCTGCGCCGCCGCGAGGATTTCTCGAATCAAAGAACTTTTGAGGCGCGAGACACGTTCGGAAAAAGCCATGGGATCACCTGTAGCGGGTCGCTGGAATAATGAGTCAAACTGGTTGACCGAAATTACTCCGACCCCTGTGGATACGTCAATATGCTTGACCTTAAAAACCCGACTTCCCAACAAATGGCCATGGAAGCGTTTTTCTTCGGTTACCAGGCGTTCACCGCCAAGGCCGATGAAATGCTCGAGCGTCGCGGCTTGAGCCGGGTGCACCAACGCATCGTTTTTTTCATCGCCCGCTACCCGTCTTTGAGCGTGAAGGAACTGCTGGCCCTGCTCGGCGTGAGCAAACAGGCGCTGAATATGCCGTTGCGCCAGTTGATGGAAATGCATCTGGTGAACAGCGTCGCGTCTGAGACAGACAAGCGTAAGCGGCTGTTGGAACTGACCGCCGAGGGCGAGCGGTTCGAGCAGGCGTTGCGGCGCGAGCAGGTGAAATTGCTGGAGCGGGTGTTTGCCGAGGCTGGGGAGGAGGCGGTGGATGGGTGGTTGGCGGTGAATCTGGCACTGGGCAAGGCCTAGGCTCAGATTGGCTTTGCCTGGACTGGCGCTATCGCGAGCTTGCTCGCGATAGCGCCCGCATGGGCGATATATCCCTATCGCCAGACATTTCGTCGACAACTCATAAAACATTATTTGCTTTATTTGTATACAAAAGCATAATTCGCTTCGTGCGAGTTCCTGACCAACAGGTCAACAAACATCGCCAGCCTTACCTGCCTCAAAGCCTCGCACCCCCCCTCAGGGCGTGCGGGGCTGGAAATAACAATAAAACTCTTGAGGAGTACTCGCTGTGGAAAGCCGCAAACCCGAAGCCCAGACGCTGGACCTTTCGCCGCCACTACGCAGTGGCTGGCTGGAACGCCTCTTCAAACTCAGCTTGCATGGCACCACGGTGAAGACCGAGCTGATCGCCGGCCTGACCACCTTCATCACCATGGCCTACATCATTTTCGTCAACCCCAACATCATGGCCGACGCCGGTATCGATCATGGCGCCGCGTTCGTCGCCACCTGCATCGCCGCCGCCCTGGGTTGCCTGTTGATGGGCTTGTACGCCAACTGGCCGGTGGGCCTGGCACCGGGCATGGGCCTGAACGCCTTCTTCACCTACACCGTGGTCGGCACCATGGGCTACAACTGGGAAACCGCATTAGGTGCGGTGTTTGTTTCCGGCGTGCTGTTCATGATCCTGACCTTGTCCCGGGTGCGGGAGTGGCTGCTCAACAGCATTCCGGTGAGCCTACGGTTCGCCATGGGCGCGGGGGTCGGATTGTTTCTCGGCCTGATCGGCCTGAAAACCGCCGGTATCATCGTCGACAGTCCGGCGACCTTGATCAAGCTTGGCTCGTTGCGCGAACCCGGTCCGCTGCTGGCTGCGGTGTGCTTCTTGATGATCGCCGTGCTCAGTTACCACCGCGTGTTCGGCGCGATCCTGATCAGCATCATCGCGGTGACCCTGGCCGGTTGGGGCCTGGGGTTGGTGCAGTACAACGGCGTCATGTCGACGCCACCCAGCCTGGCACCGACCTGGATGGCCATGGACGTCGCTGGCGTATTCAACGTCAGCATGATCAGCGTGGTGCTGGCCTTCCTGTTCGTGCACATGTTCGACACCGCGGGCACGCTGATGGGCGTCGCCCAACGCGCCGGCCTGGTGAAAGCCGATGGCAAGATCGAAAACCTGTCCCGCGCCTTGAAAGCCGACAGCGCTTCCAGCGTATTCGGCGCCATGGTCGGTGTGCCGCCAGTGACCAGCTACGTGGAAAGCGCCGCCGGTGTGGCCGCGGGTGGGCGCACGGGGCTTACCGCCGTGACGGTCGGTGTGCTATTTATTGCCGCGATGTTCTTCGCGCCACTGGCCGGGATGATCCCGGCCTACGCCACCGCCGGGGCCTTGATCTACGTCGCCATGCTGATGATGGGCGGCATGGCCCACATCGAATGGGATGAACCGACCGACAGTATTCCGGCCATTGTCACGGCCATCATGATGCCCCTGACGTTCTCGGTCGCCGACGGCATCGCCTTGGGTTTCATCACCTATGTGGTGCTCAAGGCCGGCACCGGCAAGCGCAAGGAAATCTCTGTCAGCCTGTGGGTGCTCTGCGCGATCTTCATCGCCAAGTTCATCTTCTTGTAAGCGAGACACGTAACCACCCGCCTCACCCATTGGGTGAGGCTTTTGTCCATCAGGAGCAAAGCAATGAATCTGGAAACCTGGCTGTTGTTCAGCGGTGCCGCCTTGGTGGTGATCCTCATCCCTGGCCCGTTGTCATTGTTGATGATCGGCAACAGCCTGAACTACGGCCTGCGCCGCTCGTACCCGGCGTTCCTGGGCGGGGTGATCGCTTCGATCTGCCTGTTGAGCGCCTCGGCGTTGGGGCTTGGCGCGTTGTTGATGGCGTCGGAACAGCTGTTCAGCGCCCTGAAGATTGTCGGTGCGCTGTACCTGTTCTACCTGGCCTGGCAGAGCTGGCAGCAATCGCGCCAACCTGCCCAGGGCGCCGAAGTGCCCCAGGCTGCTGCCGTTCCACGTTTTCGCGCGCTGTTCGGCCGGGCGTTCGTGCTGGGCGCCAGCAACCCGAAAGACATCCTGTTCTTTGCCGCTTTCCTCCCGCAGTTCCTGAGCGCCGAGCAAGCGTTCCTGCCACAACTGTTGATCATGATCGCCACCTGGACCGTACTCGACCTGCTCTGCAAGCTGGCCTACGGCCTCGGCGCCCATGGCGCTGCTCGGTATTTGCGCACGGGCAAAGGGCAGAGCTGGTTCAACCGGATCAGTGCCGGGTTGTTTGGTGGCGCGGGCGCAGCGTCGTTGCTGTCCACCCACTGAGCCCTGCGTTCTGCGGAACGGCAGCCAGGCTTTTGCAAAACATGGCAACAACCCATCGATATACACCGTTCAGGAAAACACCTTAGATAGAGAGCCATTTACATCATCGTTGAACAAGGACGTTCACCATGAGCAAGGCTTTTTATCCCGGCTCCGTTTCCGACGACCGGGCCGTAGTCATTACGGACCTGGGTTTTCATGCCAATGAATACGCTGTCGAAACACTCGACTTCAGGTCCGTCGAAGGAGCGCAACTGAGTCCGCAGCACAAGCATCGACAGGCCCAGCTTGAAGTCGTGGATAAACTTTACGGCCCGCTGCACATCGGCTCCGTGACAATCACCCGTTGCGCCCTGAATGCGCTCGGCGCAACGATCGATGGACAACCGCTGAACGGCGATAATACTTTTTTCCGCCATCCCAATCGCTTTTTCGTGAACTCGCTTCAGTTCAATGCAGGCGATATCGAAACACGTCTGAAACTGACCTGCGATGCGAACGACTACCGGTTGCCAACGTTGCTATTTGAAATGGCAAGCCAGCGTCCCCCCTGCGCGAGCCCATTGTTGAGTGAAGCCCCTGAAACACAGGTTGACCCCACCCACTATCGGAGCACGCTGGGAAAACTCCTGAAATCCGCGCAAAAGCTCGATAGCCGTGGTCTCATCCACGGAACATTCAGTTGGGTCAGCACCACCAGGAGCAACCTCCTCATTCCCACGGGCCTTGGACTTCAGGCCTTCGGAATCTATAGCGGCCTGCGAGGCCTGCAAGACGCCATCCGTAACAAGGATGCCTACCAGACCATTTTCAATGGGACCGGCGTGGCCGCCGAGGTCGCGTCTATCGGCGTCGAAGCCGCGGTGACCCGACAAGCCACTCAGATGATCAGGGCCGGCCATCGCTCCCTCGAGGATTTCGCTAAAACGACATTCGCCACACGGCTCGCGCGTGGAGGCGGCCTGATTGCCAGCGTCCTGACACTTCCTTTCGACATCATTTCCGCCGTCGACTCTTTCAAGGCTGCCGCCCACGCTACTGGCAAAGAAGCCACCGATCACTATGTCAGCGCAGCCTTGAGCGTCACCAGCGCCGCCATGACCCTGACCGTCGGCGTCGCCGCGCTCGCTGGGTTCAGTTCAGCCGGCCCCGTGGGCCTTGCCGCAGGGCTTATCCTGGTGGTGGGTTCACAAGTCTGGGGCGCCATACGTCAAGTCGATGAAATCGACGACTATATAGAGCTCACCGTACACGAGCGTCTCCGCACGGGTTGGTTGGCCTTCTGGACGATCGACCCCGACAAGGATATCCAGGAGCGCTACCTCATCGCCAAGGCGACCGCCGACCATACAAAGCTACTGCAGAACAATGCCCTGAACTTGCTTAGAGGCCCACTGAAGGACAGCACTGAAGCGATCGTAAACGGTACATTCACCGTGGAACTGGAACCGGTGACCTATAACACCTGGAGTTGGTGGACCGGTGAAAGGTACCAGGCGACGGCAGTACGCCCGAGGATCAAAGACAGCGACGACTGGATCGATGCGCGCAAAGGCGTTACTACCGGGACGCCGGGGGCAGTCATGGAAACGCCGGCCGGACATAAAGGTATCCATTGGTACATCGGCGGTGGCAACGACACTGTTACAGGGGTCGAAGACAAGCCCAACGTCTTTCACTACGGGGCAGGTGTCAAAGAACTGAGCGGCGGCACGAAAGATGACGTTTTTATCTTCGAGGGCTCGACAGAAAACCTCAGTAGAAACCAAACCCCTCCAGCAAACCGGCTGGTGGGTGGCGTGGGCAATGACACACTCATTTTATCGGGCCGTAGCAGCAGCCATCAGGCGCCGCGCCAGGGTTATCGGGTCGACCTGGACGCAGGACAAGTGTCCATCATCACTCAAGCCAGTGGTGATACGCAGAGCAGATGTCATCGCCATGCAGTGCTTGAAAGCATTGAAAACGTAGAAATCCCCGAGGGCGGTGCCAATGTCATCAAGGGCACAGCCGGCTCGAACATCATCAAATCCCGCGGCAACGATTCGATCGAGGCCGGTGCGGGAGATGACCGGATTTTTATTCTCAATGGAAATAACCGCAACGCCGACGGCGGACCTGGCGAAGATGTCTATGCCATCGCTCATAAAGCAGGCGGTGTATCGATCACCGAAGACGGCGCAGACAACAGCGTCATCGCGCTGGACTGGAGAGCCGACCTGATTGAAAGCTGGCGGATTGAAGATAGCAACCTGGTCATTACTTCATGCTTCGATGCAAATGACTGGGAACTTCGCACAGTCACCATCAGGAACGTCTATGCACATAGCGATCATTCAAGAGCCCTGCAAAACGACAGGCTGACGTTCATTACCCAGGATGGCTACCACTTGGTTCCCGATCTGCCCGAGATGATCGAGCACAGCGGCCCGTTCGACATTGAAACAGTCATGGTGCAGCAAGGAACGCCGCGAAACCCGGCCATCCTGAACGATCGGATAGAACAGCAGATCGCCCACGACAAAGACACAAGCTATTTCGTTTCACGCCTCAACGAACTCACCACCCTCAGGGTCAGGCAAAAAAGCGCGTTTTCCACCACGCTCCATCTGGATTACGTCAACTCCGACCTGACGGGTATCGAGGCCCACTACAACGCTCATGTCACTCAGGAAGATAAAGGCGACACCATAAAATATGGTGAATGTGGACTGACGTTACACTTTGGTCCTCGCCGAATCATCTTGAAGAACCTGGCAAGTTCCGACGAGCGTTATAGCGCGCAAAACCCGAACACCGGACGGCGGGCATTTTCCGCCTTGGCTTTGCAACATACGTTCATCCTCATCATGAATGACGGCTCGTCCTACCGTCTGGTCCAGCCCTCGCCCGCCTATGGCGTGTTGCTGGACGAAACATTCATCGCCAAAGATCCGGTGAAATGGAAAACGGAAATTTCGCCATCTCTCACACCCACCAAAAAGAAATACGCCTATCTACGCCCCTTGGACAAAAAACCCTATTACATGGGCAATTGGGCAACCTGCGCCACGCTGACAGCCCCCACCGAACAGACGGGGATTGAAGTCCTGGTTGGCGAAGGCGCCACCTACCTTGTCCACCTGAGCCCGAACATGACGCTACGCCTGTCCACACCGGGCGCATTGGCCGGCGCCAATCCGCGGTTACCCCATGCCTCCACCTGGGAGCTCGATGCCACGCACCTGGGTCGAGTCGAAATAAAACTTTGCGCCAATGTGCTGCGGATTGGCACAACCACCATCCATCTTCCCGCCTATGAGGCTCAAGACCTTGTCGACCCGATACGAGTCATCACGGCACAAGGCGTCGTGCATGCCGTCGACAGCCTGTTTGAGCAGGTTTATGTAGAAGCGCTCGATGGCCGGTACTTTGCCCCTCTCGCCGATCCCGACACACCATGGCCCAGCGAACTGTCGAGCCTGAAGTCCGAAGAACTGAAGGTTCTTCACGTTGCCATCAAGGACGGGGCTCCCGGCACCTTGAGCTATAACCTCAAAACCCGCAGGTGGATCCTAGATACCGATAAATCCCGAGTCATTGAGACGGCGAACCTGAGAAAAACAGACCTGTGCGACCACGCCCTCAAGTTCTATCAAGATCTGGCTCGCGAAGGCCTCAACCAGACGCACCCCATGGGTGATGACACGCTTCGTCTGTTGCGGGAAAAGTGCGTGGAACTGGTGGAAAACTTCACATTGGGAAACTCGGTGATATTTGCGCAAATGTTAGCGCTGAGCACGATCTTCGGCATAAGGCTCTCTCGCTTGAGCTGGATCCTCTCATTGGGTGAGACGTCTGCCAAACATGCATAGCCTTGACGAATGGCTTCGAAAGTTTCTTTCAGGCGCCATATATATGTAGTGCACCTGCCTGTCGGTTTTCCATGAACATCCTTAAGCCCAAGGCCTGCCCGTCACAAGCGACATGGCAGGCCATTGGTTTCATGACCACATGGATCATCAAACTTCTTCGAACTAAGAACAGGCACTTTCAATGAGTCCAAGACGAAACACCCGACCCAATATTCCAAAGTCGTCCCCCGATACGCCTCACTCCAGTCGCGATACGACACCGGAAACAACGCTCAACAATCCCATGAGAGGAGAAGGAACCGATCAAGCGTCCCTCTCACCGACCGGACGACAGATCGAAGCCCCTGAGTCGCAGACCCCGACCGTCCAGATATCGGACATTGCCTCGCAGACAGCCATCCAAGGTGCCCCTATCCGCGTATCACTGGACAATTACTACCTTTCATCCGAGCTGGTGCCCCTGTTATCGGAGCCAGACGCGACCTCCGGAATCCGCACGTTCAAGACGCGCACCTACGTCGAGCTTGCAGAGGGGGGGACGGTGCTGCTGGGTCGCGATGCCGAACAGAATTACCGAGCCCGATCAAGCACTGAACTCGTCGCCTCCGGACCACGCCTGGAACAGGTGGAGGGCAGCCTCCTATGGCGTCAGATTGCGGACCAGGAGATGACTCACGGCAGTGATGCCGATCCGTACCACCGGCCAGCAGATGATGAGCCATCGGAAGCGGCTGCACCCAAGCGCCCGCGTACGGCGTCCGAGCAAAGCGAAACCACGCTGCAAAGCGCCCCGACATTCCAGAAAAACTGGGGGGTCGACCCCAAATTCACGCCATCGGAATTGATCACCATAGGCAATGTCCACTACAAGATGGTAACTCGCACCGAAGCGCGCGAATCCCCGATCATCTATATCCAATCCCCCGCTCATCCCACCTATGATTTTGACCTGCTGGACGCCATCCTCAGGCATACACCCGACGAGCAACCTCGCGGCGTCATACAAGTGCCACCGGACAACCATTGGGAAATTGACGCCAGGCTTCCCTTTAAAAAACCGCTGACGGGCTATGTCAGGAATCGTTTTCCGGAAGTCACGACAGCCACCCTGGAAAACATCGCAAGGAAACAATTTGAACTCACCAACAACTCGCCGTTCGCCACCGCCGGAGGTTTGACAGCACTCAGGCAGATTTTCAGCAGTTGGGAAAACGCGACCCATTCGTTGCATCCGCACTGGTCCGATCCGCTATTGATGCTGCCGATTCTTCCGACCTCTTCGGCGTCCAAAGGCGCTGCCCGCTCGATAGCCCTGCCCATCCCTTCCTCGACAGGAGTATTGGATCGACTGGATTTTGATCCCTTGCGGTTCCAGCGACAGTGGCTTTATTTCATGACGACGTATTCGCCTGTGGATTTCAAACGCTTTATGGCCGCCCTTCTGACCCGTAATGGCTATACGGTCATGGAACCCACCTCTTTCAATAGCTTTCCGGCGTTGGTATTTCAACGAACAGAGCATGACTATGTATTTTTCATGAGCCTGCACCGCACCAGAATCCCGAAGATTTCCCTGCCAATGTACATGGACCCGGTTACCGCCGGCACTCGCCTGGAAACCCAGGTTGGCGAAGCCGCTGCGAAAGTGGTCCAGGACGCCCACAACGCCAACAAAATCATCTGGCTCAAAGGCGGTACTGAAATCCGCCCGGGCATCGCAGACACGATCTTTATCATCCGGGATGACAACGCCAGGCTATGAGTCCGCCACGCAAAAAAAAGCCCGCAGTGTGAGCGGGCGAAAACCAAAGAAGCTTTATGCGCAGTCGCTTCCAGGACCAGGCAGTTGCTTGGGGGGCTCAACTGCCTCGATAGGTTGAATAGGCGTAAGGCGAAATCAGCAGGGGCACGTGGTAATGCTCCTGCTCGGCTGAAATACCGAAGCGCAGCACCACCACATCCAGGAACGCCGGCTCGGACAACTGGACGCCACGGGCGCGGTAGTAGTCGCCGGCGTGGAATTGAATCTGGTAGACCCCGCTACGGTAGTCATCCCCTTGCAACAGCGGTGCATCGCAACGGCCGTCACTGTTGGTCAGCGCGCTGGCGACCAGCTGCAGTTGCGAGCCTTCTACACGGTACAACTCGACCTTGATCGAGCTGCCCGGGCAGCCATGTGCGGCATCCAAAACGTGAGTAGTCAAACGTCCCATTGCTTGTGCGCGCCTCGCTGCAGAACAGTCCGGCCCGACGCCTCCTGAATCAGTTGAAAGACAGACCGCACCGTTTCGGAGCACGAAACGCCACGGCGACGAGCGAATTAAGACACTTTAAAAGAAAATTGTACACAATAAAAAACACATATTTAGGTCACGAGCATTTGAACAATGCTTCATGACCAATCTGAAGCCAAACCAACAGATACGCTACCCTTCCACGGATTAATTGACCAACTGGGCAGGTTTCTTGCAGTGTAGACGAACCCAGGGCAGCGATGAAAAATGCAAAAAATCAGGCTTACAAACCACACATAAAGTTGTATACAATCAGCCCATCGTCGTGACGCCAGCCTGTGATCCATCGCCAGGGCGCCACCTACATGGTTCGAACAAGAAGGAAGACTGCAGTGAGCGCTGACTACCCACGCGACCTGATCGGTTACGGCAGTAACCCTCCCCACCCCCAGTGGCCGGGCAATGCCCGCATCGCCCTGTCCTTCGTGCTCAACTACGAGGAAGGCGGCGAGCGCAACATCCTGCATGGCGACAAGGAGTCCGAAGCGTTCCTCTCGGAGATGGTCGCGGCGCAACCGCTGCAAGGCGAGCGCAACATGAGCATGGAATCGCTGTACGAGTATGGCAGCCGCGCCGGCGTGTGGCGGGTCCTCAAGCTGTTCAAGGAATTCGATATTCCCCTGACCATCTTCGCCGTGGCCATGGCCGCCCAGCGCCATCCTGACCTCATCCGCGCCATGGTCGCCGCCGGTCACGAAATCTGCAGCCACGGCTATCGCTGGATCGACTATCAATACATGGATGAGGCCCAGGAACGCGAGCACATGTTCGAGGCGATCCGCATCCTCACCGAGATCACCGGCGAACGTCCGCTGGGTTGGTACACCGGCCGCACCGGCCCCAACACCCGTCGGCTGGTGATGGAAGAAGGTGGTTTCCTCTACGACAGCGACACCTACGACGACGACCTGCCCTACTGGGAACCGAACACCCCCACCGGCAAGCCGCACCTGGTGATCCCCTACACCCTCGACACCAATGACATGCGTTTCACCCAGGTGCAGGGTTTCAACAAGGGCGACGATTTTTTCCAATACCTCAAGGACGCCTTCGACGTGTTGTATGCCGAAGGCAGCGACGCGCCGAAGATGCTTTCCATCGGCCTGCATTGCCGCCTGATCGGTCGGCCTGCGCGCCTTGCCGCCCTCAAGCGTTTCCTCGAATACGCCAAGGGTCATGAGCACGTCTGGTTCAGCCGCCGGGTCGACATCGCCCGCCACTGGCAGCAGACCCATCCCTGCCCACAGGCGTTGAAATCAGGGGCTTCGAAATGACCGCGTTCCAGACCCTCAAGCCTTCCACCTTGAGCCGCGAAGCGTTCGTCAAAGCCTTCGCCGACATCTACGAACATTCGCCATGGATGGCCGAAAAGGCTTTCGACCTGGGCCAGGACTCGTCCATCGACCAGATCGAAACCCTGCACCAGCGCATGAGCGACATCCTGTTGAGTGCCGATCACGCCAGCCAACTGGCCCTGATCAACGCTCACCCGGACCTGGCCGGCAAAGCCGCCGTCCAGGGCCAACTGACCGAAGCCAGCACCAACGAACAGGCCGGCGCCGGTATTCACCAATGCTCGAGCGACGAGTTTGCGCGCTTTACCGAGCTGAACGACGCCTACAAGGCCAAGTTCAAGTTTCCCTTCATCATGGCGGTAAAAGGCAGCAACCGGCATCAGATCCTCGCGGCGTTCGAAACGCGCATCCATCACTCGGTAGACACCGAATTCAAATGCGCGCTGGCAGAGATCAACAAGATTGCGTTGTTCCGATTACTGACCCTTTAGCGAGCAGCCCTGAGCCCCAGGCCCCTGCAAGCATCCCCAGCCAACTTATTAAAGGCAGACAAGAAGAATGAAAGCTTACGCCGTACCTTTCGAGAAGTTCGTCAACCTGGCCGACGCCCGCCTCGGCACCAAAATCATCTCGGTCACCGATGACTGGTTCGCCGACGCCAACCGTTTGTTCCAACCGACCCCGGCCGTCTGGAAGGAGGGCGTGTTCGATGACAACGGCAAGTGGATGGACGGTTGGGAATCGCGGCGCAAGCGCTTCGAAGGCTACGACAGCGCGGTGATCCGCCTGGGCGTGGCAGGTTCGATCAAAGGCGTGGACATCGACACCTCGTTCTTCACCGGTAACTACCCACCGTCGGCCTCCCTGGAAGCCTGTTTCCTGACTGAAGGCGAGCCGGACGAAAACACCCAGTGGACTGAAGTGCTGTCGGCGGTAGAGCTGCAAGGCAACAGCCACCACTACCATGAAATCAGTAACGACCAGGCGTTCAGCCACCTGCGCTTCAACATCTACCCCGATGGTGGTGTGGCCCGGCTGCGGGTCTACGGCATTCCGTACCGCGACTGGTCGGCCGTGGGCGACAACGAACAGATCGACCTGGTTGCGGCCCTCAACGGTGGCCGTGCCCTGGCTTGTTCCGACGAACATTTCGGCCGCATGAGCAACATCCTCAACCCTGGCCGTGGCGTGAACATGGGCGACGGCTGGGAAACCGCTCGGCGTCGTACCCCGGGCAATGACTGGGTCATCGTCGCCCTCGGCCATGCCGGCGTCGTTGAAAAAGTCGTCGTCGACACCCTGCACTTCAAGGGCAACTACCCGGACAGCTGCTCGATCCAAGGCGCATTCGTCAAGGGCGGCACCGACAGCCAGATCGAAACCCAGTCGCTGTTCTGGCGCGAACTGCTGCCGAGCCAGAAACTGGAAATGCACGCCGAACACACCTTCGCCGAACAGATCAAAGCCCTGGGGCCGATCACCCACATCCGCTTGAATGTGTTTCCGGATGGCGGGGTGAGTCGCCTGCGGGTGCTGGGCAAGGTAGCGAAGTAAGCGGCGCTCCCTCGCCACAAAAGCTGAATCGACAACACAAAATTTTGGATAAGAAGACCCGCATGCGCACACTCAAGATCGAACCGTTGACCAAAGAAGCCTTCGCCCCATTCGGTGACGTGATCGAAACCGATGGCAGCGATCACTTCATGATCAACAACGGTTCGACCATGCGTTTCCATCGCCTGGCAACGGTGGAAACCGCCACGCCGGACGACAAGGCGATCATCAGCATCTTCCGCGCCGACGCGTTGGAGATGCCGCTGACCGTACGCATGCTGGAGCGCCACCCGCTGGGCAGCCAAGCCTTCATCCCGCTGCTCGGCAACCCCTTTCTGATCGTGGTCGCGCCACTTGGCGATGCACCTGTATCAGGCTTGGTCCGCGCCTTCGTCACCAACGGCAGGCAGGGCATTAATTACCATCGCGGCGTCTGGCACCACCCGGTGCTGACGATCGAAAAGCGGGATGACTTCCTGGTGGTTGATCGCAGTGGCACAGGCAATAACTGCGATGAGCATTTTTTCCAAGAGGATGAGTGTTTGATCCTCGCCCCCCACCAATAAGAGAAGCGTCCGATCACGCGAAAACAAGCGGGACGGGCGAGAGGTAAAGACTGTGGAAGCACATATGCTGGAATGGCTGAACCTGAGCGTGCGCTGGGTTCATATGATCACTGGCGTGGCCTGGATCGGCGCGTCGTTCTACTTCGTCTGGCTGGAAAACAACCTCAATCGCGTCAATCCAAAAAGTGGTCTGGCTGGTGACTTGTGGGCCATCCACGGTGGTGGCATCTACCACCTGGAAAAATACAAACTCGCGCCACCGTCCATGCCGGACAACCTGCACTGGTTCAAGTGGGAAGCGTATTTCACCTGGATGTCGGGTGTCGCGCTGCTGTGCGTGGTGTTCTATTGGAACCCGACCCTATACCTGCTGGCCCCCGGCAGCAGCCTCAGCGGCCCCGAAGGCGTGGCACTGGGCATCGGCTCGTTGTTCGTCGGTTGGTTCGTCTATTCCTTTCTCTGCGACTCGGCCCTGGGCAAGCGCCCCGCCCTGCTCGGTTTGATCCTGTTTGTGCTGTTGATCGCCGCGGCCTACGGGTTCAGCAAGGTGTTCAGCGGCCGCGGTGCCTACCTGCACGTGGGTGCTGTCATCGGCACGATCATGGTCGGCAACGTGTTCCGCATCATCATGCCGGCCCAACGTGCGCTGGTGGCGGCCATCGCCGAGAACCGCACGCCCGATCCGGCGCTGCCGGCCAAGGGTTTGCTGCGTTCGCGCCACAACAACTACTTCACCCTGCCGGTGCTGTTCATCATGATCAGCAACCACTTCCCGAGTACCTACGGCAGCCAATACAACTGGTTGATCCTGGCCGGTATCGCCGTGGCGGCGGTGTTGGTGCGGCATTACTTCAACACGCGCCATGACAGCAACCGGTTTGCCTGGACGCTGCCGGTCGGTGCTCTGGCGATGATCTGCCTGGCTTATGTCACAGGGCCCAAGCCCATGCCCACCGCACCGGAAGTAGCCAAGGCACCTGGCGTGATCGAGTACCAACCGTTGCCGGAAACGGCAGTGGGCGGCGGTGCAAAACCGGCAACAGCCACGGCCGCACCGGCATCGACACCCACCCAGGCCGCCAACGCCCAGGGCCCATCGTTCGAGAAGGTCCATAGCGTGATCCAGGAGCGCTGCTCGGTCTGCCATTCGGCCAAACCCACCAGCCCGTTGTTCAGCGCCGCGCCGGGCGGGGTGATGTTCGATACGCCGCAGCAGATCCAGCAACAGGCCGCGCGCATCCAGGCTCAGGCCGTGACCACCCAGATCATGCCCTTGGGCAACATCACCCAGATGACCCAACAGGAACGCGACCTGATCGGTGCCTGGATCAACCAGGGCGCGCGGACCAACTGAGCCGCGCCCCAAATTCGCCATGAATGCGCCGTTGCAGGGCACTTGAACCCCGTCAGGGCAAGCCCGTACCCTGCGCGGCCGTTCACATCCGGGCACCGTAAAAAAACCATCGAATCCTGACCGAGGCGCCAGCTTATCCCGGCATCACGGGGGATATCGGGCGTCCCTGGAAAACACCTTTTTTCGACTGTTCCAAATAGCTGGACGAGCTTTTTTTCAGGCTTGGCTCAGCTCTTGCTATCAGCATCTGCCACGAGCAAAAAGCTGACCGAACGGATGTTTTTCTCCGTAGAAAAAAGCGCCACACCAAGAGCGCTGATCTGAAAAAAATGGCGGTACCACTTACCTTTGGGAGCAAACCGAATGAAACGTACATGCACCAGCCTGATACTCGCAGGCTCCTTATTGGTCGCAGGCCAGGCGATGGCCGATGACCTGTTCCAATGGCAGAACAACAGCCTGACCTACCTGTACGGCAAGGATTTCCAGGTCAACCCGCGCATCCAGCAGACCGTGACCTTCGAGCACGCCGACGCCTGGAAATACGGCGACAATTTCTTCTTCCTCGATCGGATCTTCTACAACGGCCAGGACGACAGCCAGTCCGGCCCGAACACCTACTACGGTGAGTTCAGCCCGCGCCTGTCGTTTGGCAAGATCTTCGACCAGAAGCTGGAACTGGGCCCGATCAAGGATGTGCTTCTGGCCATGACCTATGAGTTCGGCGAAGGCGACAACGAGTCCTACCTGATCGGTCCGGGCTTCGACCTGGCGATCCCCGGCTTCGATTACTTCCAGTTGAACTTCTACAACCGTCAGACCGAAGGCCCGCGCGCTGGCGACAACGTCTGGCAGATCACCCCGACCTGGGCCTACACCCTCCCGGTGGGTTCATCCGACATTCTGATCGACGGCTTCATCGACTGGGTCGTGGACAACGACACCAATTCCAAGGGCACCTACCACGCCAACCTGCACATCAACCCGCAGGTCAAATATGACCTGGGCAAAGCGCTGAAGCTGGGCGCCAAGCAGTTGTATGTGGGTGTGGAGTATGACTACTGGAAAAACAAGTACGGGATCGAAGACAGCGACGGTTTCAAGACCAACCAGAGCAACACCAGCTTCTTGCTCAAGTATCACTTCTGATCTGACTCAGTCTCAGGTTAATCCCAGACTTGAAGCCCTGCACACATCCCTTGTGGGAGCGGGCTTGCTCGCGAAGGCGACTGCACATTCAACATCAGTGCAAGCTGACTCACCGCTTTCGCGAGCAAGCCCGCGCCCACAAGGGGCTCGGCTCGGGTTGGGCTCAACCCTGAGACAACCCCAAAAACCGGGTCAGTTCCTCGCGCTGCGCCAACGCATCCTGACGCCCCAACTCGATCAGTTCGCTGCAATACCCCGCCTCGAACAACAAATAACTCAACACCCCAGCGCCGCTGGTCTTGGTCGCGCCCGGCCCTCGCAGAAACAGCCGTAGCGCGCGGGGCAGCTCCTGGCGATGGCGAGCGGCGATTTCGTCGATGGGCTGGCTTGGCGAAATCACCAGCACCTCCACCGGCGCCGCGCCCAGGGCATGGGCCGGTACATCATCGGGCAGCAGGTGACTGAAGCCGTTCAGGCGCTGAAGCAACTCGATGTCGCTTTCCAGGCTGTCAATGAACGTGCTGTTGAGCATATGGCCGCCAATCTGCGCCAGAGTCGGTTGCAGACCGGTGTAGCTGCGTTCCAAAGGATCTTGCCCGCCGGCAGCACGCGGGTTGCCACTGACACCGATGACCAGTACGCGATTGGCTCCCAGGTGCAAGGCCGGGCTGATGGGCGCCGATTGCCGCACGGCGCCGTCACCGAAGTACTGCGGGCCGATCTTGACCGGCGCGAACAACAAAGGAATCGCCGAACTGGCCAGCAGGTGCTCCACCGACAACTGCGTCGGCACCCCAATGCGACGGTGGCGCAGCCAGGCATCGATGGTGCCGCGCCCCTGGTAAAAGGTTACAGCCTGGCCAGACTCATAACCGAACGCCGTCACCGCCACCGCCCGCAGTTGCTGCTTAATAATGGCCAGCTCGATACCCGAGGCATGGAACTGTGCCTGGAGCAGTTCGCGCAACGGCGAACTGTCAATCAGCGCCACCGGCAACTTGGCCCCCAGGCCCAATAGGCTATGGCTGATGAAGCGCATTGCCTGGCCCACCACGCCCCGCCAATCGCTGCGCATCACCTGATGACTGCGCACCGCTTGCCAGAATGCCGTCAGCCGTTCGACGGCGGTCTTGAAGTCCATCGCCCCGCTCGCCAGGCTGACCGCGTTGATCGCCCCAGCCGAAGTGCCGACGATCACCGGGAACGGATTGCGCGCCCCATCGGGCAACAACTCGGCAATCGCCGCCAACACCCCCACTTGATACGCTGCCCGAGCCCCGCCGCCGGAAAGAATCAAACCTGTAACCGGTTCAGCTGGGGTCATCGCAACACTCCGTGCTCAAGGTGATACTCAAAAAAGCTCAACCGCGCTTGTCGTACAGCTTCGACTCGCCCGGCGGACGGGTCTTGAAACGCCGGTGGGCCCAAAGGTATTGCTCAGGGCAATCGCGCACCGACTGCTCCACCCATTGATTGATGCGGATGCAATCGGCTTCCTCGGTCTCGCCCGGAAACGCTTCCAGCGGCGCCTGGATCACCAGGCGATAGCCGCTGCCATCGGCCAGGCGCTCCTGAACGAAGGGCACCACCAGCGCCTTGCCCAGGCGGGCGAACTTGCTGGTAGCCGTGACCGTCGCCGCCTGGATACCGAACAATGGCACAAACACGCTTTGCTTGGCGCCGTAATCCTGATCCGGCGCATACCAGATCGCCCGACCGGCGCGCAGCAACTTGAGCATGCCACGCACGTCGTCACGCTCCACCGCCAGGGAGTCGAGGTTATGCCGCTCGCGGCCCCGACGCTGAATGTAGTCAAACAGCGGGTTCTTGTGTTCGCGGTACATGCCATCGATGGTGTGCTGCTGGCCCAGCAACGCCGCGCCGATTTCCAGCGTGGTGAAATGCAGCGCCATCAGGATCACGCCCTTGCCTTCGCGCTGGGCCTGCTTGAGATGCTCCAACCCTTCGACATGGGCCAGCTTCGCCAGGCGCGAACGCGACCACCACCAACTCATGGCCATTTCGAAAAAGGCGATACCGGTGGAAGCAAAGTTTTCCTTGTGCAAGCGCTTGCGCTCGGCAACGGACTTTTCCGGAAAACACAGTTCCAGGTTGCGCCAGGCAATGCGCCGTCGGTCGCCTGCCACCCGGTACATCAGCGCACCGAGCGCACGACCGATCCGCAGCAGCACCGGATAAGGCAACTGAACGATCAGCCACAACAGCCCAAGGCCGCACCACAGCAGCCAGAAACGCGGATGAAAAAAAGCAGCTCGAAAACGCGGGCGATCCATTACAGCTTCCACAAAGACATGGGTCGCGCATTCTACATTGTTCGACCCGGGTTGCGGCTGGCGAACGATCTCGTTATAAGTCTCGGCACTTTTAGTGACAAGCCGTTGTACGCCGACCATGAGCCAAACCGAACCGCTAGACCAAGATCCCGTGTTCCAGCTGAAGGGCAGCATGCTCGCCATTACGGTGCTGGAGCTGGCCCGCAATGACCTGGAAAGCCTTGACCGGCAGTTGGCGGCCAAAGTCGCCCAGGCGCCGAACTTTTTCAGCAACGCCCCGCTGGTGCTGGCCCTGGACAAGCTACCGGCCAGCGAAGGCGCGGTGGATCTGCCGGGCCTGATGCGTGTTTGCCGCCAGCACGGCCTGCGCACCCTGGCGATCCGCGCCAGCCGCATCGAAGACATCGCTGCCGCCATCGCCGTGGACATTCCGGTGCTGCCACCATCCGGCGCCCGTGAGCGGGTGCTGGAACTGAGCCCGGTGGAAGCGAAGAAAACCCCGGAAAAACCAGCGGAACCCACCATCAAGCCGACCCGAGTCATCACCTCGCCAGTACGCGGTGGGCAGCAGATTTATGCCCAGGGTGGCGATCTGGTGGTGGTGTCCTCGGTCAGCCCGGGCGCGGAACTTCTGGCCGATGGCAACATCCATGTATACGGCCCGATGCGCGGTCGCGCGCTGGCCGGCGTCAAGGGCGACACGAAGGCCAGGATTTTCTGTCAGCAATTGAGCGCTGAACTGGTCTCCATCGCCGGGCAGTACAAGGTCTCCGAAGATTTACGCCGTGACCCGCTGTGGGGGGCCAGCGTCCAGGTCAGCCTGTCGGGCGACGTGTTGAACATCATTCGGCTTTAACGGATACTGCCGCATTTTCCAAGCATCTCTAAAACGTAGCGAAAACGGCTTAAACGACGTAGGAAAAAGGATCAGGCAGTGTTTACCGGAGGTAGACCCCGCCCAGCATCCGATTCCAGCCAAGCCTGTCCAATTGCAGCAGTTTTCCAGAGATGTTTTTCAGGGGCTGACAAAGTCCTTTTTCCTTAGGGGTGAAACACCTTGGCCAAGATTCTCGTGGTTACATCCGGCAAGGGTGGTGTGGGTAAGACCACCACCAGCGCCGCTATCGGTACCGGCCTCGCTCTGCGCGGCCACAAAACAGTCATCGTCGATTTCGACGTCGGCCTGCGTAACCTGGACCTGATCATGGGTTGTGAGCGTCGCGTGGTCTACGACTTCGTCAACGTGGTCAACGGTGAAGCCAACCTGCAGCAGGCCCTGATCAAGGACAAGCGCCTTGAGAACCTTTACGTGCTGGCCGCCAGCCAGACCCGTGACAAAGACGCGCTGACCCAGGAAGGCGTGGAAAAAGTCCTGATGCAGCTCAAGGAAGACTTCGAGTTCGTGGTCTGCGACTCCCCGGCCGGTATCGAAAAGGGTGCCCACCTGGCCATGTACTTCGCTGACGAAGCGATTGTCGTGACCAACCCGGAAGTGTCCTCGGTACGTGACTCCGACCGCATGCTGGGCCTGCTGGCGAGCAAATCCCGTCGCGCCGAGAAGGGCGAAGAGCCGATCAAGGAACACCTGCTGTTGACCCGCTATAACCCACAACGGGTCAGCGACGGTGAAATGCTCGGCGTCGAAGACGTCAAGGAAATCCTCGCCGTCACCCTGCTGGGTGTGATTCCCGAATCCCAAGCGGTACTCAAGGCCTCTAACTCCGGCGTGCCGGTGATTCTCGACGACCAGAGCGACGCCGGCCAGGCGTACAGCGATGCCGTCGATCGCCTGCTGGGCAAAACCGTAGAGCATCGTTTCCTCGATGTAACGAAGAAAGGTTTCTTCGAGCGCCTGTTTGGAGGTAGGTAATGAACCTTTTTGACTTCTTTCGTGCCAACAAAAAGCCCAGTACCGCCTCGGTCGCGAAAGAGCGTCTACAGATCATCGTGGCGCACGAACGCGGCCAACGCAGTACCCCTGACTACCTGCCAGCCTTGCAGAAGGAACTGGTGGAAGTGATCCGCAAGTACGTCAACATCGGTAGCGATGACGTGCATGTGGCACTGGAAAGCCAGGGCAGTTGCTCGATTCTGGAACTCAATATCACCCTGCCGGATCGCTGATAGATCCTGCGGGAGCCACGGCGGCTCGGGTCCCCACAGCCCTTTTTTGTGGGAGCGGGCTTGCTCGCGAAGACGGTGACACATCCAATATCAATGTGTCTGAGACACCGCTTTCGTGAGCAAGCCCGCTCCCACAAGGGCCGGGCCCGCGCCGCCGTTGGCGTTTGTTACGAGACTGCTTTAATGCCCCTGTCCAACATCCGCATCATCCATCAGGACGCCGCCGTCCTGGTGGTCGACAAGCCGACCCTGCTGCTGTCGGTGCCCGGCCGGGCCGACGACAACAAAGACTGCCTGATCACCCGCCTGCAGGAAAACGGCTACCCGGAAGCGCGGATCGTGCACCGACTGGACTGGGAAACCTCCGGCATCATTCTGTTGGCCCGCGACCCGGACACTCATCGCGAACTGTCTCGGCAGTTTCATGATCGAGAAACCGAAAAAGCCTACACCGCGTTGTGCTGGGGCCAGCCGGCGCTGGACAGCGGCAGCATCGACTTGCCGTTGCGCTACGACCCGCCGACCAAACCTCGCCATGTGGTGGACCATGAACATGGCAAGCACGCCCTGACTTTCTGGCGGGTGCTGGAACGTTGCGGCGATTGGTGCCGGGTCGAACTGACGCCTATCACCGGGCGTTCACACCAATTGCGCGTGCACATGCTGTCCATCGGCCACCCGCTGCTGGGCGACGGGCTCTACGCCCACCCGCAAGCGCTCGCCGCCTGGCCACGGCTGTGCCTGCACGCCAGCATGCTCAGCTTCACCCATCCGCAAAGCGGCGAACGCCTGCGCTTCGAGTGCCCTGCACCGTTCTAAGAGACACCACTGACACTGTGGCGAGGGAGCAAGCTCCCTCGCCACGGGTTCAACAACTCAAGTTCCCCATATACATACCCTCTCCCCTCCCCATCGACCACCAATACGGTAAACTCCCGCCCATTGCTGTCTGGAGCTATTTATGCGCGCAGAGTTGAACCAGGGCCTGATCGACTTTCTCAAGGCCTCTCCCACCCCGTTCCATGCCACCGCCACCCTTGCCCAGCGTCTGGAAGCGGCGGGTTATCAGCGTCTTGACGAGCGCGAAACCTGGGCCACCGAGGCCAACGGTCGTTATTACGTCACGCGCAACGACTCCTCGATCATCGCCTTCAAACTGGGCCGCAATTCCCCGCTGCACGACGGCATCCGCCTGGTCGGCGCCCACACCGACAGCCCGTGCCTGCGGGTCAAGCCGCAGCCGGAACTGCAACGCCACGGGTTCTGGCAACTGGGCGTGGAGGTCTACGGCGGTGCGCTGCTGGCGCCGTGGTTTGACCGCGACCTGTCCCTGGCCGGGCGGGTGACCTTCCGCCGCGACGGCAAGGTCGAAAGCCAGTTGATCGATTTCAAGGCGCCGATCGCCACGATTCCGAACCTGGCCATCCACCTCAATCGCGAGGCCAACCAGGGCTGGGCGATTAACCCGCAGAATGAGCTGCCACCGATCCTTGCCCAGTTCGCCGGCGACGAGCGCGTCGACTTCCGTGCCGTGCTCACCGATCAACTGGCCCGCGAACACGGCTTGAACGCTGACGTGGTGCTCGATTACGAGCTGAGCTTCTACGATACCCAAAGCGCCGCGGTCATTGGTTTGCACGGCGATTTCATTGCCGGCGCGCGCCTGGACAACCTGCTGTCGTGCTACGCCGGCCTGCAAGCTTTACTGAACACCGACACCGACGAAACCTGCGTACTGGTGTGCAACGATCACGAGGAAGTTGGTTCTTGCTCGGCCTGTGGCGCCGATGGCCCGATGCTGGAACAGACCCTGCGGCGCTTATTGCCCGAAGGTGAAGAGTTCGTACGGACCATTCAGAAATCCCTGCTGGTTTCGGCAGACAACGCCCACGGCGTGCACCCCAATTACGCCGACAAACACGACGCCAACCATGGCCCCAAGCTCAATGCCGGGCCGGTGATCAAGGTCAACAGCAACCAGCGCTACGCCACCAACAGCGAAACCGCCGGGTTCTTCCGCCACCTGTGCATGGCCGAAGAAGTGCCGGTGCAGAGCTTCGTGGTGCGCAGCGACATGGGCTGTGGTTCGACCATCGGCCCGATCACCGCCAGTCAGTTGGGCGTGCGCACCGTGGACATCGGTTTGCCGACCTTCGCCATGCATTCGATCCGCGAGCTGTGCGGCAGCCATGACCTGGCGCATTTGGTGAAGGTGTTGAGCGCGTTTTATGCCAGTCGCGAGTTGCCATAGCAGCTAAAAACCCTGTGGCGAGGGAGCTTGCTCCCGCTGGGCTGCGCAGCAGCCCCAAAATCTGCAACTGAATGCACATTTGCCAGTGCTGCGCACTGGAGCGGGAGCAAGCTCCCTCGCCACAATGAGGCCCACCTCAAGATTCGAGGTGGCGATGACATACATCATCACACCCCAGCCAAACCCCAACTAGACTGCCCTTATCCTCCCCCGACAAGGCTGTCTCACATGATTTCCATGTCTGCATTCAACGCCATGCTGGTGCCCATCATCGCCGGCATGATCCTGCTGGCCATCGGCTTCAACTTCCGGGACAAGAACGTCGGGGTCTTTGCCATGTGGATCGGCATGTTGCTGATCCTCGCCACGGTGTTGTTCCGCATCCTGGCCAAGCTCAACGAGTCGACCTGATCTCGCCTCAGGCGCCAGGCGGTTGCTCCGGCACATCCACCCCGACATGAATCGCATCGTGGCGCCAGAATTCCAGGTCACAGTCGATCAACCGCTGGTGCTGGTCATAGTTGACCCGGGCGATCCGCAGCCCGGGGCTGCCCACCGAGACCTTCAGCGCCGCCGCTGCTTCGGGCTGTAAAGAGGTGGGCACGATTTCGAACTTCACCCGACCGTAATGCAAGTCGTAATGGCGGGCATACAGCTCGGTGATGGACTGGTTAAGGTCGAACTCAAGGATGTCCGGAAAGTACTGCGGGTTCAGGTAGTGCTCGACGTACAGCACCAGGCGCTCGTCGATACGCCGCACGCGACAGATCTGGATCACGCTGGACAGCGCCGGCAGCTGCAACCAGGCACACACCGCCGCCGAGGCCGGTTGCAGGCGCGCCGAAATCACTTGGGTAGAAGGCACCCGCCCCTGAGCGGCGACCATGGCGTGGAAATGGCTGCGCTGCATCAGGTTGTAGGCCAGGCGTGGCGGCGAGACAAACCAGCCCCGGCGCTCCTCCCGATAAATCTGCCCCTGGGCTTCAAGCTGCAACAAGGCTTCACGCACGGTGATGCGCGTGGTGCCGAACAACTCACTGAGCTTGCGCTCGGCCGGCAACTTGCTGCCGGGTGCCAGTAACCCATGGTCGAGCTGCTCTTGCAGGACTTGGCCAATGGTTGTCACCGCTTTGGTTGTCTCGATGCGCATCAACGTTACCTATCTGGACTAGACCAGCACTGTTTCAGGGCGAAATCGATGGCGCATCGATCCGCTTCCCGTTCCCGCAAGCCTAGGCAGTGCACATGACTGGCAGATGACAGAACCGCCGAACGGTTGTTGCCCAAGCCTGCAAATTAACGGCCAAGTCCTTTCAGATCAGCTGTTTATGCATGGTCTACGCTTAATTCTCAGCCCCTGCGCCCGAGCTTGGCATTTCCTCACACCGCCAACACCGACATCAAAATGTCACAGGGCTTGCCTACATTGGCTCAGGTATTGCTGACCTAGACCAACACAACCGCAATCGCAGCGTTGAAAACGCCCATAGGAGCTTCGGATGAAACAGCTTTTCCTGGCATCACTGTTAGGCTCGACTATCGCCATGTGCACCGCCGCCATGGCTGCTGACACCGATCTGAAAACGTTGGAAGCCGCTGCGAAAGCGGAAGGCGCCGTCAACAGCGTCGGCATGCCCGATGACTGGGCAAACTGGAAAGGCACCTGGGACGACCTGGCCAAACTCTACGGTTTGAAACACATCGACACCGACATGAGCTCGGCCCAGGAAATCGCCAAGTTCGCCGCCGAGAAAGACAACGCCAGCGCCGACATCGGCGACGTCGGCGCGGCTTTCGGCCCGATCGCAGTCAAGCAGGGCGTGGTTCAACCCTACAAGCCAAGCACCTGGGAACAGGTTCCAGCCTGGGCCAAGGATAAGGACGGCAACTGGGCCCTGGCCTACACCGGCACCATCGCGTTCATCGTCAACAAGAAGCTGCTGCACGGCTCCGACGTACCGACCAAATGGGCCGACCTGAAAACCGGTAAATACAAAGTCTCCATCGGTGACGTCAGCACCGCGGCCCAGGCTGCCAACGGCGTGCTGGCAGCCGCGTTGGCCAACGGCGGCGATGAGAAAAACGTCCAACCGGCCCTGTTGATGTTTGCCGAGATCGCCAAGCAAGGGCGCCTGTCCATGGCCAACCCGACCATCGCCACTATGGAAAAGGGTGAAGTCGAAGTGGGTGTGGTCTGGGACTTCAACGGCCTGAGCTACAAGGCCAAGATGGCCAACCCGGATGACTACGTCGTGCTGATTCCGTCCGACGGCTCGGTGATCTCCGGCTACACCACCATCATCAACAAATACGCCAAGCACCCGAACGCCGCCAAACTGGCGCGTGAGTACATCTTCAGCGACGCCGGCCAGATCAACCTGGCCAAGGGCAACGCCCGTCCGATCCGCGCCGAGCACCTGACCCTGCCGGAAGAGGTCAAGGCCAAGCTGCTGCCGAACGAGCAGTACAAAGGCGTGACCCCGATCAAGGACGCGGATGCGTGGGAGAAGACCTCCAAGGCACTGCCGCAGAAGTGGCAGGAAGAAGTGATCATCAATATGCAGTAAGGCGTCAGCTCCCGCCCGGATATCCACTGAGGATCCCTTGTGGGAGCAAGCACTGTGGGAGCAAAGCTTGCTCGCGATAAACGATGACACGGTCTCACAGTTGCACCGTGTCGCCAGCATCGCGAACAAGCTTTGCTCCCACAGGCTCGCTCCCACATTGGCCGAGGTGAATCCGAGTTTCCTGGTATCTGTCCGGAGTCCCGCTACCCATGAAGCACAACGTCATCCTGGTGGTGCTCGACGGCCTCAATTATGAAGTCGCCCGGCATGCCATGGGGCATTTGCAGGCTTACGTCGGCGCAGGACGCGCGGCCCTCTACAAACTGGAATGTGAGTTGCCCGCCCTGTCCCGTCCGCTCTATGAATGCATCCTCACCGGCGTCGTGCCCCTCGACAGCGGGATCGTGCACAACAACGTCACGCGCCTGTCGAACCAGCGCAGCATTTTCCACTATGCCACCCAAGCCGGCTTGAGTACCGCCGCCGCTGCCTATCATTGGGTCAGCGAGCTGTACAACGTATCCCCATTCATCGCCGGCCGGGATCGGCATACCAACAACCCCGACCTGCCGATCCAGCACGGGCATTTCTACTGGAATGACCACTACCCCGATTCCCACTTGTTCGCCGACGCCGAACACCTGCGCCAGCGCTACCTGCCGAACTTTTTGCTGGTCCATCCGATGAACATCGACGATGCCGGCCACCAGCACGGCCTAGACACCCCGCAATACCGCAACAGCGCCCGCTCGGCCGACATCAACCTGGCGGTCTACCTGCAAGCCTGGCTCGACGCCGGCTATCAGGTGCTGGTGACGTCCGACCACGGCATGAACAACGACCGCTCCCACAACGGCCTGCTGGCCGAAGAACGGGAAGTACCGCTGTTTGTCCTCGGCGACGGCTTCAGCCTCGATCCGGCTGCCACGCCCCGGCAGACCGAACTGTGCGGCACCATTTGCCAGTTGCTCGGCGTTGACCACGACAAACCCTACTGCCAGGAGTTACTCAAGTGAACGCCATGACGCGCGGCAAATGGCTGGCAGCGTTGTGCCTGGTGCCCTTCGCGATTTTCTTCATCGTGTTCCAGATCGCCCCGCTGCTCTGGGTGCTGATCAACAGCCTGGAATCGGAAGAGTTCGGCTGGGGCCTGGCCAACTTCAGCAAGATCTTCAGCTCCAAGTTCTACCTGCAAGCGATCCAGCACAGCCTGGAAATAAGCTTCTGGTCCAGCGTGTTCGGTATCGTCATCGCCGTGCTCGGCAGCTACTCCCTGCGCCGGGTCGATTCGCGGCTGCGCAACTTCGTCAACGCCTTCGCCAACATGACCAGCAACTTTGCCGGCGTGCCCCTGGCCTTCGCCTTCATCATCTTGCTGGGGTTCAACGGCAGCATCACGATCATGCTCAAGCAGGCGGGGATCATCGAGGATTTCAACCTGTACTCGAAAACCGGGTTGATCATCCTCTACACCTACTTCCAGATTCCCTTGGGTGTACTGCTGCTCTATCCGGCCTTCGACGCCCTGCGCGAAGACTGGCGTGAATCCGCCGCGCTGTTGGGGGCCAACGGCTGGCAGTTCTGGCGGCACATCGGCTTGCCGGTGCTGACCCCGGCGCTGCTGGGCACCTTCGTGATCCTGCTGGCCAACGCCCTGGGGGCCTACGCCACGGTCTATGCGCTGACCACCGGTAACTTCAACGTCCTGCCGATTCGCATCGCCGCCATGGTCTCCGGCGACATCTCCCTCGACCCGAACATGGCCAGCGCCCTGGCCGTGGTGCTGGTGGCGTTGATGACCGTGGTGACCATCGTCCATCAGTTGCTGCTCAAGAGGAGCTACCATGTCTCGCGCTGAATCGGGCTCCGTCGGGCTCTATCATCGAGTGGTGGTGTACCTGCTGTTCGCCATCCTCCTGCTGCCCCTGGCCGGCACGCTGGTCTACTCCATCGCCAGCAGTTGGTCGGCCACCGTGCTGCCCAGTGGTTTCACCTTCAAATGGTATGTGCAGTTGTGGAGCGATCCGCGCTTTCTCCACGCCTTCGGTCAATCGCTGATCGTCTGCGTCGGCGCGCTGGTGCTCTCGGTGGTGCTGATCCTGCCGCTGCTGTTCGTGGTGCATTACCACTTCCCCAGACTCGACGCGCTGATGAACATCCTCATCCTGCTGCCCTTCGCGGTGCCGCCGGTGGTGTCGTCGGTGGGGCTGCTGCAACTCTACGGGTCCGGGCCACTGGCGATGGTGGGCACGCCGTGGATCCTGATCGGCTGCTACTTCACCGTCGCCCTGCCGTTCATGTACCGGGCGATCACCAACAACCTGCAAGCCATCAACCTGCGCGACCTGATGGACGCCGCCCAATTGCTCGGCGCCAGCACCTTCCAGGCCGCCGTGCTGGTGGTGCTGCCGAACCTGCGCAAGGGCTTGATGGTGGCGTTGCTGCTGTCGTTCTCGTTCCTGTTCGGCGAATTCGTGTTTGCCAACATCCTCGTCGGCACCCGCTATGAAACCCTGCAGGTGTACCTCAACAACATGCGCAACAGCAGCGGCCACTTCACCAGTGCCCTGGTGATTTCCTACTTCTTCTTCGTACTGGTCCTGACCTGGGCGGCCAACATCTTGAACAAGGACAAAAGCCAATGAGCTACGTCAGCGTCCAACACCTGCAAAAAAGCTACGCCGGCACCCCGGTATTCAGCGACATCAACTGCGAGATCCGCAAGGGCGAATTCGTCACCCTCCTCGGCCCTTCCGGCTGCGGCAAGTCCACACTGTTGCGCTGCATCGCCGGCCTGACCGCGGTGGATGCCGGTCAGATCCTGCTGGACGGCCAAGACATCGTCCCGCTAAGCCCGCAGAAGCGCGGGATCGGCATGGTGTTCCAGAGTTATGCGTTGTTCCCCAACATGACCGTGGAGCAGAACGTCGCCTTCGGCCTGCGCATGCAAAAAGTCGACGCCTCGGACAGCCACAAGCGGGTGCTGGAGATTTTGCGCCTGGTGGAGCTGCATGATTTTGCCACCCGCTATCCCCATCAACTCTCTGGCGGTCAATGCCAGCGTGTAGCCCTGGCCCGCTCACTGGTGACCCGCCCGCGCCTATTGCTGCTGGACGAACCGCTGTCGGCCCTGGATGCACGGATTCGCAAACACCTGCGCGAACAGATCCGTCAGATCCAGCGCGAGCTGGGCCTGACCACGATCTTCGTCACACACGATCAGGAAGAGGCCCTGACCATGTCTGACCGGATTTTCCTGATGAACCAGGGAAGAATCGTACAAAGCGGCGATGCCGAAACCCTTTACACTGCGCCAGTCGATGTCTTTGCCGCCGGCTTCATCGGCAACTACAACCTGCTGGACGCCGACAGCGCCAGCAAACTGCTGCAACGTCCGGTGAACGGCCGCATCGCCATTCGCCCGGAAGCCATCGAGCTGAGCCACGACGGCCAGGCCGAGGCGCTGATCCGCAGCCACAGCCTGCTGGGCAACGTGATCCGCTACCGGGTGGAAGCACGCGGCGTGGAGTTGGTGGTGGATGTGCTCAATCGCTCGGCGGCCGACCTGCATCCTGACGGCACACGCCTGTCACTTTCCATCGATCCTTCGGCGCTGTGTGAGGTAGCCTGATGGCTTTATTGATTTTGAAGCTGATTTTGAAAAGGGAAACGCACTGATGGCCCTGGCAATTTTTGATCTGGACGAAACCCTGATCCACGGCGACTGCGCCACCCTCTGGAGCGAGCAGATGGGGCGCCTGGGCTGGGTCGATCCCGAGTCATTCATGCAGCGCAACAACGCACTGATGGACGCCTACAGCCACGGCAAGCTGAGCATGGAAGAGTACATGGACTTCAGCCTGGAGCCGATGGTCGGCCGCACACCAGAAGAAATCGAGCACCTGGTGGCGCCGTGGGTGGAAGACTTTATCGAACCGATCATCTTCAGCGACGCCACCAAGACCATCGCCGAACACCGCAAGGCCGGCGACCGGATCCTGGTGATCTCGGCCTCAGGCACGCACCTGGTCAAGCCGATTGCCGAACGCCTGGGCATCGATGAAATCCTGGCGATCAATCTCGAAGTGACCCATGGGGTGTACAGCGGCAAGACCGAGGGTACCCTCACCTACCGCGAAGGCAAGATAGCGCGGCTGCTGGATTGGCTGGATGCCGAGGAAGAGAACCTGGAGGGCGCGAGTTTCTACTCCGACTCGCGCAACGACCTGCCGCTGTTGCTGCGGGTGGACTTCCCCCACGTGGTCAACCCGGATCCGGTGCTGAAGGCCCATGCCGAATCGGCCGGGTGGCCGATCCATACCTGGAAATAAGCCCTCCTCTGTGGGAGCGAGCTTGCTCGCGATAGCGGTGGATCGGCCGGCATTGATTTGGCTGACACACCGCAATCGCGAGCACGCTCAGCTCCCACAGGTTCAGCCCCTAGCCCAGCAGCAGCCACAGGCTCCAGCCGAGCAACAACACACCGCAGGTACGACTGAGCCAAAGTCCCTGCGGCAGGTTTTTCTCCAGCAGGATGAAGGCACCGATCACTGCCACCCAGAGCAGGTTCATCACGCCGACCACGAACAACAGGCCCATCAGGGCCCAGCAGCAGCCCAGGCAGTAAGCGCCATGGGCCAGGCCCATGCGCCAGCCGCCGAGCACGTCGGGGCGCCAGTAGCTGAGAAGAAAATGCAGCGGCCCGCGACAATGCTCAAGGCAGGCCGCCTTGCTTGGCAGCCACTGATAGACGCCTGCGACCAGCAGCAGGCCGGCGCCCAACGCGGTACTGCTGACGCGCATCCCCGGACTGAGCACGGCGAGCTGCTCGAGCGCCCATTGCAGCACCGTGGCACCCAGGGCGAAGCCAGCCCAGACCAGGCCATAGGCGCTGCAGAACAGCAGCAGGGCCAGGTGCCGCTGCGGTGCCGGCATGCGCTTGCGCAACATCTGCTGGTAGATCAGCAGCATGGGCAGGGCGCTGGGCAGCATCATGCCGATCATCATCACCACCCACATGGCGAACATCAGCAGAGCATCGGCCAGACTCCAGGGCATGACCATGCCGGCCATTGCCGCATCAGCCATGCCGCCCGGCGCACTCATGTCACGGGCCATATGCAGCAGCACCAGCCAGGCCAGGGCGGTCAGCGCAAGCAGGCAGAGCAGGAACAGCAACTGCTCGCCTGTCAGTCGCTTGCTCTGCGTCACCGCCTGAGGTTCTGCCATATTTACGGCTCTATGCCATGGCCGGTGAAATGCACGTGGGCGAGGTGGCTATGACTGTCCCGGGATTGTAGCTTGAGGGCTGAATGCGTCTGGTAGCTGCCGCTGGCAACTTCGGCCTCAAGGAACTCGAAGCCGTTGGGCAGGGACAGGCGGACTCGATGAGGTGAGCCGTCTATCGGGCTGCGAATTGGCTCGCCGCTGGCCTGCAGCACGCCTGGAATGTCCAGGTGCGCCAAGCGTTGATCGACATCGATGGACAGGGTGATGGGCACGAACAGCGGTTCGAACGCTTCACTCATGGTGCTACTGAACACCTGAAACACGTTGGCCCCGGGGTCGCTCTCCAGGCCAGAGAGAATGGTCAGCAGGGCTTGGCGTTGCGCCTCGTCGGCGCGTTCATCGATGAACACCTGACAACTGCCGTTGCCCTCATGGATGGCGCCCGGCCAAGCGAAGGTGGCGGCCCAGCACAAGCCTTCCAGCTTCACCTGATTGAAATACCCATGCTCCACCCGCATCGACGCCACCGCCTGGCAGTGGCCATGGGTCGGTGGTGCATTGAATTGACAGGGGCAGCCCCAATTGCAGTTGCAGGCAATGAATTCGACGCCCTGCATGCGCCATTCGGCGATGGCCATGATCAACCTCTTCACCTGGCGGGTGAAATGAAAGCTGCGGTTACCCCATCCCTCCATTAATTAACGCTAGCAGGACGCGCGCATCGGATACCGGCTGCCGACCAAAGGTCGGCCTGCCCGTGGTCGCCGGTCAAAGGTGAAAATTGGGGGTGAACACCGGCTCTGCGAACACCCGAAGCACCATGTGGGAGCGGGCTTGCTCGCGAAGGCGTCAGCACATCCAACCTCAATGCAAACTGACCCACCGCTATCGCGAGCAAGCTTTGCTCCCACAGCTCCGGGAGTCAGCTCAGGCTCTCATCGATCACCAACACCAACTTCCCAGACACCTTATTGGTCGCCAGTTCTGCGAACGCCGCTTCGGCATCCTTGATCGCAAAGGTCCTGGCCAGTTGCGGGCTCAGCCGTTTGTCGGTAAACAGCGGCCACACCTGGTGCCCCAACTCACTGAGCAGGTCGGCCTTGAACTGATCGTCACGACTGCGCAAGGTCGAGCCGAGCAATTGGATACGCTTGCCCAGCACCTGCGCCAGATCGAGTTCGGTCGAGCGTCCGCCCATCAGGCCAATCAACACCCAGCGCCCGTCAACTGACAAAAGTTTCACGTTGAGTTTGGCGTAATTGGCGCCCACCGGATCGAGGATCACGTCGAAGGGGCCGAAGTCGTCCAGGCTCTCCAGGCCATCGGTGCGCACCACGCCCCCCTGGGCCCCCAGCGCTTCGCAATAACTCAGACGATCAGCCGAACCGACGCTGACCCAGCACGGGTTGCCGAACGCCTTGCAGAGCTGGATCGCGGCCGAGCCGACGCCACTGGCACCGGCGTGCAGCAGGACTTTTTCACCCGGTTTAAGCCCGGCAAGCTGAAACAGATTCAGCCACGCGGTGCTGTAAACCTCAGGCAGCGCGGCCGCTTGAGCCAATGACAAACCCTCGGGCACCGGCAGGACATGCCGGCCATCGACCACCACTTCTTCGGCCATCCCGCCGCCGGCGAGCAAGGCGCAAACACGGTCGCCCACCTGCCAGGACGAGCCCGCCCCGACTTCGCTGATCACTCCGGAACACTCCAGCCCCAGCACCTGGCTGGCACCGGGTGGCGGTGGATAAAGCCCGGCTTTTTGTAACAAATCGGCCCGATTCAGGCCGGAGGCCGCCACACGGATGCGAACTTGCCCGACATCACACGCTGGACTCGGCTCATCTGCCCATACCACTTGGCCTTCAACGCCTTGCAATGCTTTCACGGTGCCTCCATAGTGAGTCTCGACTGGGCCCGCTGCTGTAACGCCGGGCTTTCTTGCATTATGCGCCCGGGCCACATGGAACCGGCGACTTCAAAGACGGCCTAATATGCGTTATCAATTGTCCCTGCGTCGAATCAGCATGAAGCATCTGTTCCCCAGTACCGCCCTCGCGCTTGTCATTGGCCTCGGCTTGTTGCCGCTATCGAGCGATACGTTCGCAGCCAACAGCTGGGACAAGCTTCAGCCCGATCGTGACGAAGTGATTGCCAGCCTTAACGTCGTTGAGTTGCTCAAGCGCCATCACTACAGCAAACCGCCGCTCGATGACGCGCGTTCGCTCATCATCTATGACAGCTACCTGAAGCTGCTTGATCCTTCGCGCAGTTATTTCCTGGCCAGCGACATCAGCGAATTCGACAAGTGGAAAACCCAGTTCGACGACTTTCTCAAGAGCGGCGACCTGAACGCCGGGTTCACCATCTACAAGCGCTACCTGGACCGCGTAAAAGCGCGTCTGGATTTCGCCATTGCCGAATTGAACAAAGGCGTCGACAAGATCGACTTCAATGCCAAGGAAACCTTGCTGGTCGATCGCAAGGACGCCCCTTGGCTTAAAAGCACAGCCGACCTCGATGACCTGTGGCGCAAACGCGTCAAGGACGAAGTGCTGCGCATGAAGATCGCCGGCAAGGACTCCAAGCAGATCCAGGAAACCCTGACCAAACGTTACAAAAACCAATTGGCTCGCCTGGACCAGACCCGCGCCGAAGACATCTTCCAGGCGTACATCAACACCTTCGCCATGTCCTACGACCCGCACACCAACTATCTGTCGCCGGATAACGCGGAAAACTTCGACATCAACATGAGCCTGTCCCTGGAAGGCATCGGCGCGGTGCTACAGAGCGACAACGACCAAGTGAAGATCGTGCGCCTGGTACCGGCCGGGCCTGCCGACAAGACCAAGCAGGTCAGCCCGGCGGACAAGATCATCGGCGTCGCCCAAGGCAACAAGGAAATGGTCGACGTGGTCGGCTGGCGCCTGGACGAAGTGGTCAAGCTGATCCGTGGCCCGAAAGGTTCGGTGGTGCGCCTGGAAGTCATCCCGGCCAGCAATGCGCCGAACGACCAGACCAGCAAGATCGTGTCCATTACCCGTGAAGCGGTGAAACTGGAAGAACAGGCAGCGAAGAAATCCGTCCTCAACCTGAAACAGGATGGCAAGGATTACAAGCTGGGCGTCATCGAGATCCCGGCCTTCTACCTCGACTTCAAGGCGTTCCGCGCCGGCGATCCGGATTACAAGAGCACCACCCGCGACGTCAAGAAGCTGCTGACCGAGCTGCAGAAGGAAAAGGTCGACGGCGTCGTCATCGACTTGCGCAACAACGGCGGCGGTTCCCTGCAGGAAGCCACCGAGTTGACCAGCCTGTTCATCGACAAGGGCCCCACCGTGCTGGTGCGTAACGCCGATGGCCGCGTGGATGTACTGGAAGACGAAAACCCGGGCGCGTTCTACAAAGGCCCAATGGCCTTGCTGGTCAATCGCCTGTCGGCTTCGGCCTCGGAAATTTTCGCCGGCGCCATGCAGGACTACCACCGTGCCCTGATCATCGGCGGCCAGACCTTCGGCAAAGGCACCGTGCAGACCATCCAGCCGCTCAACCATGGCGAACTGAAGCTGACCCTGGCCAAGTTCTACCGGGTATCCGGCCAGAGCACCCAGCACCAGGGTGTACTGCCTGACATCGATTACCCGTCGATCATCGACACCAAGGAAATCGGTGAAAGCGCCCTGCCCGAAGCCATGCCGTGGGACACCATCCGACCGGCGATCAAACCGGCCATGGACCCGTTCAAACCGTTCCTGGCGCAGCTCAAGTCCGACCACGACGCCCGCTCGTCCCAAGACGCGGAGTTCGTGTTCATCCGCGACAAGCTGGCCCTGGCGCAGAAGCTGATGCTGGAGAAAACCGTCACCCTCAATGAAGCTGAGCGCCGCGCACAGCATGCCGACATTGAGGCCAAGCAACTGACCATGGAAAACCTGCGTCGCAAGGCCAAGGGCGAAGAGCCGCTCAAAGAGCTGAAGAAAGAAGACGAAGACCTGATCACCGAACCGGAAAAAACCAAACCGGAAGACGATGCCTACTTGAGCGAGACCGGGCGAATCCTGCTCGATTACCTGAAACTCAACACGGCCGTCGCCAAGCACTAAGATGATGGCCATTTAATGGTGATGCTCGTCGGAGCGTCATCAAACTGACATCATTCTGTCGTGAAATACAGGACTGGGCGCCCCCCTTGAACGGGTCGCGCCCAGTCCTTTTTTTATCGCCAGAGACTGCCATGACCACGACAGAACAGCTGAGTGCATTGAGTTCAATCCTGGCTCAAAGCGGCTTGCACAGCCTGTTCCAACCGATCATTTGTCTCTCTGAACGGCGCATCGTGGGCTACGAAGCCTTGACTCGCGGCCCCTCCAACAGCCCGTTGCATTCCCCCATCGCCCTGCTCTCCGTGGCCCGCCAGGCCGGACGCCTCAGTGAACTGGAACTGGCCTGCCGCCGCAGTGCCTGCCAACGCTTCAATGAGCAAAAACTGCCCGGCAAACTGTTTCTCAACGTCTCGCCCGAGTCCCTGCTGGAATCCTCGCACCAGACCGGGCGCACGCTGCAACTGCTGCAGGACTTCGGCATTGCGCCCAGTCAGGTCGTGATTGAACTGACCGAACAAACCCCGATCGATGACTTCCAACTCCTGCAGACCGCCCTGCATCACTACCGGGCCATGGGTTTCTCGATTGCCTTGGACGACCTGGGCGCCGGTTATTCGAGCCTTCGGCTCTGGTCTGAGTTGCGCCCCGATTATGTGAAGATCGACCGGCACTTCATCGACGGCATCCACCAGGACGCGCTCAAGCGCGAGTTCGTCGGCTCGATCCTGAAAATCGCCCGGGCTTCCCGGGCCCAGGTCATTGCAGAAGGTATCGAGCTGCCGGAAGAACTCGCGGTGCTGATAGAAATGGGCGTCGATCTGGTCCAAGGTTACCTACTCGCCCGGCCCCAGGAGCAACCCTCCAAGGACGCCAGGGCGCTGATGCCCCGGCAGGACAGCGGCGTGGTGGCATTGACCGATGAGGTCAGTGACCTCGGGGCTCTGCTCAACGAACAGCCGGCAGTGACTCACAACACGCCGACCGCCACTGTACTGGAGGCGTTTCGGCGCCAGGCCAACCTCAACTCCCTGGCGGTGCTGGACGATCAGGAACAACCCTGCGGCATCGTCCATCGCCATTCACTCTCGGACGCCCTGCTCAAGCCCTTCGCCACCGACCTGTTCGCCCGCAAGCCCATCAGCCGCCTGATGAGCGATGATTTCCTCGCGGTGGAGCTGAACCAGTCGCTGCAACAAGTCAGCCGCCTGATCACCAGCCGCGCCCGCCAACGCATCGAAGAAGACTTCATCATCACCCTCAATGGCGGCTACCTGGGTTTGGGCCGGGTCATCGACGTACTCAAGCTCATTACCGAACTGAAAATTCAACAGGCCCGCTACGCCAATCCACTGACCCTGCTGCCGGGCAACGTCCCGATCCAGCAATGCCTCACGCGTCTGCTCCAGCAACGCCAGGAATCGGTGATCTGCTACGTGGACATCGACAGTTTCAAACCCTTCAACGACATCTACGGCTACGGCCGCGGCGACGAAGTCCTGCTGTGTCTGGCCCAATGCCTGAACGAACGCATCGACCCCAGCCGCGACTTCGTCGGCCACATCGGCGGCGACGACTTCCTGCTGGTCCTCGGCCCGGAAGACTGGCGCAAGCGCCTGAACCAACTGCTCAGCGACTTCCAGAACCACTGCCGCCGCTTCTACCGCCCCGAACATCTGGAAGCCGGGTGCTTTACCGCGCTGAATCGCCAGGGGGTTCGGCAGGAATTTGCGTTGCTGTCACTGTCGATTGGGGTGGTGCATTTGCGGCCGGAGGCTTGCGAGGAGTTGGATGCCAGCCAGTTGGCTGAACTGGCTTCGCAGGCAAAGCATCATGCCAAGGAGATTTTGGGGGGGAGCGTGTATTTGGTGGATGGATTGGCTGGGCGAGAGCCTGTGGTGGAGTTGGGGTTGTCGGTGTGAGGATGGGTTACCCCGGCCCGAACGCCTGGCGCTCCCCCTGTGGCGAGGGGATACCCCCCCTCGCCACAGGGCATGTTATCCACCCCGTTTGACAGTTTCGCCACAGCGGACAAACTAGCGCTCGTCAAAGTCGACATTATCGCTATTAAGGATTTCAAGAATATGGTTCAGCCAAGCTTCAGCGGACTCCCAGTCCATCCAATAGCAATAGTTGCAAGGCATTTCATCCATAAGAAACTCCCGAAACGCCTCCTCACTAAAATTCATCGTTAACAATGTTGAAATTTCTTTTTTTACCGCCTCAATGGTTTGCGGTACCGAGTCAAAAACAAAAGCCCTGACTACCCCATCAGGCTCCGTTGACTCACACATCCAATCTTGATGAAAGTAACAGCCAAAAAACTGGAAGAGTTCTGGATACTTATTTTTCATTTTTTTCAACATACCCCGTAAGCAAATTGTATCCAACAGGTGATTCCTTGGATTTTCTAAGCACCAATGTCACGACCGGTAGAGGCTCTAACTTCCCACTTTTCCGGATAACCCCGACTCCCACTGGAGAAGGAAAGGTTTGTTGTAAAAGAAGTCTCTTTTCATTTTTTTCCGCAAGAAACTCATCAATGTCTTTTGCTTTTGCTCTTAGTACGCTGGAGACCGTTGATTCTGCCGCTGCTCTATCGGGGAATGTCGAGGCAGTAGGTACGCGAGGTTCTGAATCGAGGCGTTTTCTTAATTGAGCTTCAGAACGACCTATATGCTTTTCTATCAAATGCCCACCACGAGCCTCATGCGCAGCCAAACCTCCCCCCGGCACAATCTCGCTAAACGGCCCATCAGCCTCAATATCACCAGGACACTGACAAGCCAACCCCAACGGATCCACCCACCCCGTCGGGTTCAGGGTGTACCGATACCCATTGAGCCCTCCCGCCAGTTTGCTCGGATCAGGCGTCAGATACCGGCCGGTCCGGGGATTGTAGTAGCGGTGCCGGTTGTAGTGCAGGCCGCTTTCCGGGTCGAAGTATTGGCCCTGGAAGCGCAAGGGTTGCTCAAGCTGTTCGCCGCCGCCGTGGACCAGTTCGGTGGTTTTGCCGTAGCCGTTGTAACGCGCTGACCAGACGATCTGGCCGCCGTAGTTGGTCAATTCCTGGGGCGTGCCCAGGTGGTCAAGGTGGTAGTGGAACGGGCAGGCGTTCAGGCCTTTGCCGTCGAGCATGGCCAGTGGGCGGAAGGTGCCGGGTTCGTAGAGGTAGCTGCGGTGGTGACGCCGGCTGCTTTCGGCAACGAGCTGGTCGCCCTGCCAGAAAAATTCCGTGGTCAAGCCATCCACGGTCTTGCTGATGCGTCGGCCAAAGGCGTCGTAGCGGTAGGACGCTTCCTGGCCGTCCGGCATGGTCACGCCGATCAGGCGGTGCTGGCTGTCGTAGCGGCACTCCAGGACCAGGCTGTGGGCCTTGCCGCGGCGTTCGCGGATCAGGTTGCCAAAGGCATCGTAGTCGTAGTGGCGGTCGCCCTCCATCAGCAGGCGGTTGCCCTTGCGGGTGACCGGGCCGGGCCGGTCGAGCATCAGCAGGTTGCCCGCCGGGTCGTGGACGTAGTGCTCCGGCGGTTCGGTGTGGGAAAAATCGACGCGGGTCAGGCGATCCTGCAGGTCGTACTGGTAGCTGCGCCGGTTTCGGTTGTCGGAAAGGGTCGTAAGGTTGCCTTTGGCGCTGTAGGCATAGTCGCGCCAGAACAGTTGTTGCTGGTTCTGCCACACGGTCTGCGCCTTAAGGCGGCCCTGTTCGTCGTAGTCGTACTGGCTGAGCAGCAGGCCCTGCTGACGCTGCCGTTCGCGACTGCCGTCAAACCGATGCTCGGTCAGGCGTGTGCCGTTCAGGTCGATCGCGGTCAGCGCACCACCCCGGGCGTGGTGGTAGTCGAGCGTGCTGTTGTCCGGCAAGCGCACGTGGTTGAGCCGCCCGCAGGCGTCGTAGCGATAGCGCAGGGTGCCCCAGCCCTGATGTTCGGTGATCAGCCGGTCATGGAGGTCGTATTCGAACGCCAGCGGATGATCGCTGCCGTCGTCAACATGGACCAGCCGGCCCAGCCCGTCGTAGCGGTACTCGATCGCCTGGCCGTCGGGCAGGGTCTTGACCTGCAGCCGGCCGGCCGCGTCACGCTGGTAAGCGGTGACGAGCTGGCTGCCCTCCTCGCCGAATTCGGTTTTCTCCAGCAGGTGGCCGTTGAGGTCGTAGGCGTAGGCGGTGCGTTGACCGTCGAAGTCGATCTGCTGTCGGATCAAACCGTTGGGCGTGTAGTCCAGCTGATATTTTTCGCCAGACTCGTTTTCGATCTCGGTCAGCAACAGCCGCGCCGAGTCGTAGCGATACTTCAGCGCGGTGCCGTCGGGGTTGAGGCGGCGACTGACCAGGTGCAGGTCGTCGGCGTATTCGTAGCGGGTGATGCGCCCCTGTTCATCGCACTCGGCGGTGACCTTGCCGTAGGCGTTGTAGCTCCAGGCGCGGGTCGCACCGGTGGGCAAGGTCGTCTGGAGCAGTCGGCCAACGGCATCCCATTGGTAATGCGTGAGGGCGCCGTATTCGTCCTGGCGGGTCAGCAGACGCCCCAGGGCATCGTAGGAAAAACACCGATGACCGCCATCGGGCAGGGTTTCTTCTGTCAGCTGACCGAGCCTGTTCCAGACCCGCTGCTGAAAACTGCCGTCCGGGTGGCTGATCTCCACCACGCGACCCTGGCCGTCGTAGTGGTAATAGGTGACATTTCCATGCGGATCGATCTGCTGGGTAATGTCGCCCTGGGCGTTGCGCCGATAGGTCCACACGGCTTTGCCGCGAACACGGGCGTGCAGGAAACCGTTGCGGTATTCGTAGGAAGTAGGCTCCTCGCTAGGCGGAATCAACGTCACCAGCCGGCCGGCTTCGTCGTAGTGGTATTCGGTGACGGCGCCCAGCGGGTCCTGCTCGGCGATCAGCCGGCCTTGTTCGTCATAGGCCTTGAGGTGCTCACCGCCATCGGGCTCGACCTTGCGCACCAACCGTGCCCGGTCGTCGTGGACATACACCTCGCGACTGCCGTCGAGGTGCTGGACCGTGACACTGCCGTCCTCGCCCCAGGTGTAGCGGCTGTCCATCTGCGCAAACGAGGCCCAATGCCGCACGCAGCGAGCCGCCTGGCCGGCCCCTTGCCATTCCCAGAAAAAACTCGCCCCACCGGCCAGTTGCCGCTGGAGGATGACGTGCTGGTCGTCGTAGTCGTAGCGTTCACTTTCACCGGCGGCGTTGGTCGCTTCGATCAGTCGCGAACGTCCGTCATAGCGGTAGGAGACCAGCGTCTGTTCGGTCCGCCAGGCTTCGTCCAGGGTGATGGCCGGGTGGAAGCTCTGGTAGTCGATGGCGACCAGATGGCGTTGTTCGTAACGCAGGCGCAGGGCGCGTCCGGCGCCGTTGTCCAGGCGGCAGACATCGCCGTGGATGTTGCGCTGGATGGTCAGGCGGTTGTCGTATCGGTCGCTGAGGGCGATCAGATGACCGTCGCGAAAGTGTAGGAAAGGGGTCTGTTCGCCGGCCTGGGCGATGATCAGTTCGTCCGGCTCGGCGCCTAGGTAAATGGCCGCGCGGGCCAGGCTGTTGTGGATCGCCGGACGCTGGGCGTTAGGCAGCGGAAATGTCGTACGGCGGTTTTCCTGGTCGATCCAGATGACCTGCTCGTCCTCGAACAACAAGCGATGGGCCAGGGCATGGCTCCAGCCGCGCCCGAGCCCCACGTCCAGGTCCACCGCGCTGGTGCGGTACAAACGGGTGAAGACAAACGGCAGCCGCCCATCGAGGGTGCCGTCCTCCAGGGTCAGCAGTTCTTCGCCGGTGACCATCGACACTGGGCAGCCGCTGGTTTGGGTCTGGGCCGCGGTATCGGTGCTATCGCCGTTAGGGTTTTTCGATGGATTGGAGGCGTCGTCGTGGGATTCGGTTTTTTTCAGCGTGGTGTTGCGCTGCGCGTCCCAGCGCAACTGCATGCGCCCCTTTTTCACCCCCGCCGCGATACCCCGCGCCGCCACGGTTTTGTAGCGGTCCACGTAGGTCATGAAGCCGTTGACCAGCGCGAAGATCGCGCTGATGAATCGCTGCGCGGCGTTGAGCAGACTGGCCCCGTGCCTGGCCAGGCGCATCGACAGGTAAGCAATCCCGGCTCCCGCTCCAGCGAAGGTCAGGACGACACCGATCAACAGATCGAGCAACAGCTGCACCATCACCGTCGACAAGACTTCGGCCGTTTCGCCAGCCATCTCACTGGGCGGCAACATCTCCAGCCAAAGGCTGGCGGTGCGCACCAGCAGGCACAACGCCGCTTCGTCGCTGGCCAGCAGTTGCAGATGGGCCATCACCCGTGGCGTGTCTTGCGCCAGCTTTATCAACTGGTCAGCGCTGTCACCCAACCGCTCAACAAACTGGCCAGGATCCTTGAGAATGTCCGAGAGCAGGCCGATGCTGTCCCATACCCCCTCGATTGCCGCCCAACTGCCCGCGAGCAGGCCGTTGCCCACCGCAGCTGCCGAGGTCGCCAAGGACTGCTGCGGCCACTGCGGCTTGAAGCCTTGCCACTCGCTGTGCAACCAGTCCGTCAGCTCGGAGCTCAGGCCATCGTAGGAAGAAAACAGGTCGTCAAGCTGCGCAGAGGACACCTCGCCCTGGACGCGAACCCGATAAAACCGGCCCGCTTCGCCATTGAACGTACCCAGGCCTTGGGCATCCAGGGTGACCGGCGTGACCTCGCCGCTGTCCACTGCGACCACATCCACCACGATGTCGCCCAGCGGGATGTCGTACACCGACTCGAACTTGCTCTCGATGGCCATCACCCCGCCCTGGGGGCACTGGACAACGCTAGAGAGAAAGTCATCGTCGCCGGTGCTGACGGCGGCGGTGCTGTCACCGAAGCGGATCAGCCGCTCCATGCCCAGCAACGAGGGCAGGTCGGCTGCATGACTGGCCCGGTCCGCCGCCCGGCTGTACCAGCGCTCGAGCTGCTCGCGGTAGACAGACAGCGTGTCTTTAAAACTGTCGAGTTCCTGCTCGATATGGCGCACCGGGTCCATCAGGACGCAGCTCGATCAAAGGCCGGCAGGAAAAAACGGTCGAACATGGGCAGACGTCTCGCAACGCTCAGGAAGCGCGAGACTTTGCCGGGGATGTCAGGGGAAATAAGTCAGGGGAAGGAGACGGCGTGTGTAGGGAGATTCGCTAAATGAGCCCAGTAGGAAAAACGCACAGTTGGCCGCAGAGGCCAAGACCGTCTTTTCCAAACGGCCTGTGGATAACGCTACAGCGCAGGGTCCTCAAGCGTTTTGAGCTTGATCTCGGCCAGCGGATGCCCGGCCTTGGCCGCCAAGGTCCACCAACGAGCCGCTTCGACCGGGTCCGGCGCCTTGCTGGCAGTCCCGGCGAGGCTGATCACCCCAAGCTGATAGGCCGCCTTGCCATCACCGGCCAATGCCGCCAGCTGCAGCAGGCGAACGCCTTCTTCACGGGCGCCCAGCCCTTGGCCGCGAAACGTCAGGATATGCCCGTAGAAACTTTGCGCACCGACGTCGCCCAGGTTCGCCATGCGTGAGAACTGGCCCTCGAGCCAGGCCCAACCCCGCGGCTGGCGGACCCACCATGACCAATGAAACAAGCGTCGCGCCAACCAATAGCCGGCCCGGGCCTTGATACGCCAGAGCACTCAGGCCTCCGCCGATTCGGGGTATTCGTATTCGAACACCCGGACCACTTCCGAAGCGTGCCAGGAAGCGGCAGCGACGCCATCGGAAGGCCCGGAAAAACGACCCAGGCGTTCAACGCATTCGAAGAAGCCAGTGCGCGGCAAGCGACTGGCGCCCTGGCTGATGACCAACGAACTGCGCAGCGGCTGTTCAGCCCTGGCATCCAGGGCAGCCAAGTGTTCCAGGGCTGCGGTCAAGGTCTGCATGGCCGGGCTGGGCAGTTGCAAGCGCTCCAGCAAGGCGCGGTACGTCAACAAATGGCGCTGGCGGCGCGCCTGGTCCAACTCACCCAACAACCCATCCCAATGCTGCCGACTGATGCGTACGCTCACGATTCATCCCTCCAACCCGGCACCGTCAATTCCCAGGCCAGACTGCGCCGAATCGCGGCATCGGGTTGACGCTCGCCACTTTCGATCAAGGCCAGATAAGACGGACTGATACCTACCGTGCGGGCCAGCGCCTCGATGGCGATGCCCTTCCCTTCGCGCAAACTGCGTAATTGATCCAAACCAGGAAGAACCTGGTCGGGGGCCGCCGCGTGACGGACGGTGGCCTCGCGTGACGGTGCTTGAACAATGCCTGCTGCCTTCAACAACGACTGGTACTGATCCCACGGTAAAACCGCATATTCGGGCTCACCGTCGCGCGTGATTATTTGGATATCCATGTCTACCCCGTAGGACAACAACACTTAGCAAGTCAGCTTTTTTCTTTAGAAGTGTAATCCTAATAGCAGCTAAGGTCGCGGGGCTATGAATCTCTGTAGGGGAATGGCGCAGGATCAGTGTTTTTTCTCACCTTGAAGCTGGAGTTGTTCCGGGGTGTCGGGAAGTCTTTCGACCCGGGCAAGCACCTCGGGTGATTGCCGATAACGCCAGGCACGGAAGGCTTCGAGCTCACCGTCGAGGGTTTTCATGATCCACGCCAGTACGGCGATATCATCGAACATGCCAAACATCGGCAGGAAATCTGGAATCGCATCCAGGGGGCTGAGGAAATACATGAGCCCCGCCACGATCGACAGCAGTGACTTGGCACTGACCGCCCGGTATTCGCCCCGCCAGTAGGCCAGGCACAGCGCCTGTAGCAAGCGCAGATCCTCCTTGAGCGTGCCCAACCGACCGCCCTCCCGGGCACCTTTGCTCGCGACGGCAAACAGCAACGTTGGCAATCTACCGCGGGCCAGCAGGCGCCCTGCCAACGGCAGAAAACGCGCAAAATTCCACGGAGCCTTCATTTTTTCTCCCACTGAAATGTTATCCACACAAATTGTGGATAACCTTGTGAACAGAGCTGCATTTCCGCGCTGCAACCCCCGTTTTATAAGGGCTCGGCTCAGATCGGGCGTTTTTTACTCACATAAAAAAACCCAATATTTCATTGACTTGACTGGCCGACTGCGTCTAGCACAGCGCCTGTATTGCCTATGACTGTAGCCTGCATTGCGCGTTCGGTTTTTTTGCCATTTGCCGCCGCCCGGATGCAACAACGCCCCGCATAAGCGAGGCGTTGTCGATACAGCAGACGCGATTACTTGGCTGCGTCTTCTTTGGCCGGATCCTTGATCGCCAGCAGTTCCAGGTCGAACACCAGGACCGAGTTGGCCGGGATGGCAGGGCTCGGGCTCTGGGCGCCGTAGGCCAGCTCACTTGGGATGTACAGCTTGTACTTCTCGCCGACATGCATCAGTTGCAGGCCTTCGACCCAACCCGGGATGACGCCGCTGACTGGCAGATCGATCGGGCTGCCACGCTCGACGGAGCTGTCGAACACTTTGCCATCGGTCAGCTTGCCAGTGTAGTGAACAGTCACGACGTCGGTCGGCTTAGGCTGTGGGCCATCGGCTTTCTTGACCACTTCGTACTGCAGGCCGGAAGCGGTGGTGGTAACACCGGCTTTCTTGCCGTTTTCTTCGAGGAATTTCTTGCCGGCGGCTGCCGACTCTTCGCTCATCTTGGCCATGCGCTCTTCGGCACGTTTTTGCAGTGCGGCAAAGGCCTCGACCAGTTCTTCGTCTTTCAGCTTCTGTTCTTTCTTGCCGACGGCATCTTCGATGCCCTGGGCGACTGCTTTGGAGTCCAGGTCATCCATACCTTCCTGAGCCAGGCTCTTGCCCATGTTCAGGCCAATACCGTAGGAAGCTTTCTGCGCCGGGGTCTTCAGCTCTACGCTGGTCTGCGAGTCGCAACCCGCGAGTACCAGGCCAACCAGGGCCACCGCCGCCGCCAACCGATGCTGTTTCATGCTATTTCCTTGTTCATGCGCCTAAAGGGCAATCGAATAAAGCCGCGAGCTTATCAGGCGGCCACGACCAATGGCTACCGGCATGTGAGCAGCAAAGCGATGATAAGTTCACGCCCGCAAACGCTTTTTAATCCTGGACCGATGAAGCATCTGTCATCTATTACGTACAGGGACAAATTGCCGCTTCTCACTGCCCCGGGGGTAATGGCCACTTGCCGGCCACGCCACGCTGAGGCATAAGGACATATCAAAAAAACAAGGACGTTACCGTGCGCCTTCTCTCTCGCATCCTCTTGCTGCTCCTCGCACTGCTTGTTGCCGTCGTGGCCGTGGTGCTTTATTACGTCGCCAATCCTCGCCTGCCGGTCTATACACCGGCCCAGCAGGTGCATTACCTGGATCAATGGAGCGCCGCCGAGCGCCAGACGTATTACTTCACGCCCCAGGGCACCCAGGTCAAAGGCCTGCGCTACGACTGGTTCACCGCCCTCGAACTGCCGTTTTCGCAACAACGCTTCGCTTCGCCTGAGTATCTGGCGCGTTTTGGCTTCCTGGTCGACCCGGCGCAGAAAGCCACGTCGAGCAATCCCGGCAACTTGCCGGTAGGTTTCGCCCGGCACCAGAACCCGAACAGCGCCGAGCAATTCCTGGACATCACCTGCGCTGCCTGTCACACCGGCGAACTGCGCTTCAAGGGCCAGGCGATACGGATCGATGGCGGCTCGGCCCAACATGTACTGCCTTCCAGTGTTCCGACATTACGCGGAGGCAGTTTCGGACAGGCCCTGGTCGCCAGTCTGGCTTCTACCTACTACAACCCCTGGAAATTCGAACGCTTCGCCCGTCAGGTATTGGGCAAGGACTACGATGCCCGGCACGAAGAATTGCGTGACCAGTTCAAGACCTCCCTGTACACCTTCCTGCGGGTGGCCTGGAACGACACTCATCGCGGCCTCTACCCCACCGAAGAAGGCCCAGGCCGCACCGACGCCTTTGGCCGTATTGCCAACGCCAGCTTTGGCGATGCCATTTCGCCGGAAAACTACCGGGTCGCCAACGCACCGGTGGATTACCCGCAACTGTGGGACATATGGACCTTCGACTGGGTGCAATGGAACGGCTCGGCCCAGCAACCGATGGCCCGTAATGTCGGCGAAGCGCTCGGTGTAGGCGCCACGCTGAATTTCTTCGACGCCCAGGGCAAGCCATTGCAGGGCGATGCGCGCTACCCCTCCAGCGTGCGCGTGCGCGACCTGAACAAGATCGAGGAAACCCTGCAACTGCTCAAGCCGCCGGTGTGGCCGGAAGCGTTGCTTGGCGCGATAGACAAACCCCTGGCCGCCAAGGGCCGGACGCTGTTCGCCGAAAACTGCGCCGGCTGCCATGTGCCCAAAGTGGTCCAGGGTCCCGACAGACCGGTCCAGGAACTGCACATGCTGCCGGTAAAAGTGATTGGCACCGATCCGGGCACCGCCAATAACATTGCCGACCACCGCTTCGACCTGACCAGCCTGCAGTGGGATCCGGCCGAGCTGGCGAAGCTGGGTGTGCACCTGCACCCTACGCCAACGGCCCCCCTGGACCTGAGCCAGATCTCGGCAGCCAAAGGCCTGGCCTACGTGACGGCATTTGTCGAAGAACGGGCTTACCGTGATGCCGGCGTGACTGACGCCGAGCGCCCTGCCCTGAATGGCTTTGACCTGCCCATCGGCGTGCGTGAACTGCGCGCCTACAAGGCCCGGCCGCTGGCGGGTGTCTGGGCCACGCCACCGTTCCTGCACAACGGCTCGGTGCCGACCCTCTATCAACTGCTGTCCCCCCAGGCCGAGCGGGCGACCACCTTTTATAAAGGCAGCTTCGAATACGATCCGCGCCACCTGGGCTATCGCACCGAAGCCTTCACCAACGCCTTTCTCTTTGATACCGGGATAACCGGCAACCACAACAGTGGCCACGAATTCCGTGCCGGTGAGGGCAATGGTGTGATTGGTCGCCTGCTGCAACCGCAAGAACGCTGGGCGCTGCTGGAGTACCTCAAGGTGCTCGGCGGGCCGCTGGAGTCGCAACTGTAATGATGACCTTCTCAGGCAAAAGGAATTTCCCATGCTGATCACGCTCTGGCTGCGCCTCGGCGCCTTTTTGGGCAAGACGCTCCTGTGGCTGCTGGGCATCGGGCTGCTCGGCTGGGCACTGGCCACGGCCTGGTTCGCCTGGCAACACAGCGGGGCGGTCTCGGACAAAGAGCAGATTGCCCCCGGCGAAGCCGCCATGACCCAGGACATCATCCAGACCGCCATCCGCATCGTCGATCAGCACCGTGAAGGCACGCGCTACCTGCGCGACGCCCACGCCAAGGCCCATGGCTGCGTCATGGCCGAAGTCCAGGTGCCGGCCGATCTGCCGGCACCGTTGCGCCAGGGCGTCTTTGCCGAGCCGGGGAAGGTCTGGCAGGCGACGATTCGCCTGTCCAACGGCAACGCCTACCCGCAGTTCGACAGCCTGCGCGATGCGCGGGGGATGGCGATCAAGCTGGCAAACGTACCGGGTAAACAATTGCTGGGGGACCGACAGTCGCAAGGCGAACAGGATTTCGTGATGTTCAACCATCCGAACTTCTTCGTCAGTGATGTCGCCGAGTATCGTCAGAATGTGGCCGCCCAGGCCGATGGAAAAAAGGCGATGGCGTTCTTTCCGAGCCTGGATCCGCGCAGTTGGCAGATTCGCCATTTGTTCATTGCCCTGGCGACCCTCTCACCGGCCCCCGCCAGTCCGACCCAGACCACCTATTTTTCGGTGTCGCCCTACAAATTCGGAACGGCCAACGCCAAGTTTCGCGTAGCGCCGGATCCAGACAACTGCCCGGCCTATACCCTGCCGGCGCAAAACCAGGACCTGCCGAATTTTTTGCGTAGCGCGCTGAATCAGCAGTTATCCACAGACCGCGTACCGGCGTGTTTTGTCCTGCAGATCCAACGCCAGGATCCAAGCAAGTACATGCCGATCGAAGACACCAGTATTGAATGGCGAGAAAGTGATGCCCCGTTCGAAACGGTGGCGCGAATCAAGGTGCCGGCCCAGGATTTCGATACGCCCAAGCTGAACCTGGCCTGCGACAATCAGTCCTTCAACCCGTGGTTCGGCATTGAGGCCCATCGCCCCATCGGCGGTATCAACCGCTTGCGCAAAGCCGTGTATGAGGCGGTCAGCGATTACCGTCATAGCCGCAATGCCGAGCAGTAAATAACGGGGCGTGGGATTCAGTCTTTTTGGGGGCTGCTGCGCAGCCCATCGGGGATAAGCGAACAGCCTCAAGCTTTTGCCTCGTCACTTCAACCGTGCTTGGTGTTCACCAGTTCTGCGATCAGAAAATCCCTGAATGCAGAAACCGCCGCCGGCAAATTGCGTCCGGCCATGCTTTGCAGTTCGATGCGCCGTGCCTGCATACCTTCATCAAGGATTGGCAGGCACTGCAACTGCTTGTCCGCCACCTGTTTGTGCAAGGTCATCTCGCTGGCCAGGCTAATGACGCCTTCCTCACGGACGAAGCTGTAGAGCGCGGCCACGTAATTGGTGGTCAGTACCGGATCGAACAGTAACCCCTGTACACCGCAACAGATGTCGAACAGTTGCCGTATCGTGGTATCGGCCTTGGGCAACGCAATGGGCCAGGGTTGCAACTCGGCGAGGCTGACCGCTTCACGCCCGGCCAACGGATGGGAATTGGAGACCACCGCAAAAATCGCCCCGCTCAAGACATGTTCGACCTTGATTTCCTTCTGCGGCGACAGGCTGAAGGTCATCGCCAGATCGGCTTCGCCGGAACGCACTTTCTCAGTCGCCTGCGCAGGCGCGCACACCTCCAATGTGAAATGGATGCCCTGATACTCACGCCTGAATGCGCTGATGCTCCTGGGCATGTATTCCAGGGCAAAACCTTCCGAGCAGGCGACATGCACATGCCCCCGTTGCAAGCCATGCAGCTCGGTAATTTCCAGCACCACCTGCTCAGCCTCAAGTTGCGACTTGCGCGCATAAGCCGCCAGTCGCGTCCCGGCCTCGCTGAGCACCATGCCTCGGGCACGGCGCTCAAACAAGCTGGCGTCCAGAGCCAACTCAAGCTTGGAAATCTGTCGGCTCACCGCTGACGCCGCCACATTGAGCCGCACCGAAGCTTCGCTGACCGATCCGCACCGCGCTACTTCCAGGAAATAGCGCAATGCCGTGGACTGCACGCCATACAGCTGCATCGGAACCTCCGAGCATTGCCTTTTTGGCAAAGAAAGTATCGAAAGATTGTACTTGTGGCATTGATAGCCTTTCCCTACATTCGTGTCCAGACCAAAAAAAACTTCGCCTGAACTTCTCCTCCTCATTTACCGCATTTGCGATTCGCTGCCCTTTGATTCAACCACTCTCGCCAACGGAGACGACGGCATGGGCATCAAAGGTTTCGCCTGCAGTATCGCGCTGATGGGTCTGATCAGCAGCTTTGCGGCTCATGCCGACAAAGCCAACGACACCCTGGTTTACGCTTCCGACAGCGAACCTGAAAACATCAGCCCCTATCACAACGATCTCCGTGAAGGAGTGATTCTCGGCCGGTTGATCTGGGACAACCTGATCTACCGCGATCCCAACAGCGGCGAATACAAGCCCATGCTGGCCACCGGCTGGAAACAGGTCGACGACACCACCATCGACCTTGAGCTGCGCAAAGGCGTCAAATTTCACAACGGCGACCCCTTCACCGCCGACGACGTGGTGTTCACCCTCAACTACGTGGTGTCGCCCGAAGCGAAAGTCGTGACCGTGCAAAACGTCGACTGGATCAAGAGCGCCGAAAAAACCGGTGACTACAGCGTCCGCCTGTATTTGAAGAAGCCTTTCCCTCCCGCACTGGAATACCTTTCCAACGCCGTTCCGATGTTTCCCAAGCAGTATTTCGAGAAGGTCGGCCTGGCCGAATTCAGTCGCAAGCCAGTGGGCACCGGACCGTACAAAGCCGTGTCAGTGGTGGCCGGCGAAGGCGTAAGCATGGCGATCAACACGGACTACTTTGCGGACAGCCCACAAGGCAAGCCACATATCGCTCACCTCAAGTTTCGGGTAATCCCGGATGCAGAAACCCGCCTGGCCGAGTTGATGACCGGCGGTGTCGACTGGATCTGGCGCGTCACCTCGGATCAGGCAATCGACCTCAAAGGTATACCGAACCTCACCGTGACCAGCGCAGAAACCATGCGCATCGGTTTCCTGATTCTCGATGCGCGTGGCACCTCCACCGAAAACTCGCCAATGAAAAACCTCAAGGTGCGTCAAGCGATCAACCATGCGATCAACCGCGAGGCACTGGCGACGCAGTTGGTGGGTGGCCAAGCCAAGCCCTTACAGGTTGCGTGTTATCCACGCCAGTTCGGTTGCGATACCTCTGCGGCCACTGTCTACAACTTTGACCCGGCCAAAGCCCGCGCGCTGCTCGCCGAGGCCGGTTACCCAAATGGCTTCGAGACGGAAATATTCGCTTATCGCGACCGTGATTACGTCGAAGCCATCATCGGCAACCTGCGCGCGGTGGGCATCAACGCCAAGTTGCGCTACTTGAAGTACGCCGCCCTACGAGATCAGCAACGCGGCGGTAAAGTGCCCATGTCGTTCCAGGCCTGGGGCTCGTTCTCGATCCTCGACACCTCGGCTTCGGCCGGCACCTGGTTCAAGGGCAATCCGGACGACAACATCAAAGATCCACAAGTGCAGAACTGGTTGCAGACCGCCGATAACGCCCTCGATCCGCAAGTGCGCAAGGACAATTACCGCAAGGCGTTGCAGCGCATCAGCGAACAGGCGTACTGGGCCCCGCTGTTCAACTACTCGATGAACTACGCCTACAGCTCCGAACTGGCATTCACGCCATATCCGGATGAGCTGCCGCGTTTCGTTCAGTCCAGTTGGAAGTAATCCGCCACCGGGCGAATTGAGCGAGCGCTGCCGTGGCGTGCGGCCCCCCACGGCCACGGCTTCACATCTGTCATCCATTGAATATGAGGAAACTTGCCATGCTTGGATTCCTTCTACGCCGTCTGGGCATCGCTTTTTGCGTCGCCATTACCGTGTCGGTGATCAGTTTCTCTTTGTTGCATCTGTCCGGCGATCTGGCCACGGCCATTGGCGGGCCAGAAGCCACCAGTGAACAGATCGAGCAGATCCGTGTGCAATACGGCTTGAACAAACCTTTACCCACCCAGTACATCAACTGGCTGGGCGGTTTGCTGCGGCTGGACCTGGGCAACTCGTTTTTCTTCCAGGAGTCGGTCTACAACCTCGTCGCCAGCCGTTTGCCGATTACCCTCGGGCTAGGTGCCATGGCCCTGGGCATCGCCTTGCTGGTGGCGATTCCCCTGGGTGTACTGGCCGCGGTCAAACGCGACACCTGGATAGACCGATTGGCCTTGAGCATTGCGGTACTGGGTCAGGCAATGCCCAGTTTCTGGTTTGCGCTGATGTTGATCGTGGTGTTTGCGGTGACGCTCAAGTGGCTGCCCGTCTCCGGCAACTCAAGCATGCTGCATTTCGTCATGCCGGCCATTGCCTTGGGGTACTACGCAACGCCGGCAATCATGCGCCTGACCCGTGCCGGCATGCTGGATGTGCTCAGTTGCGATTACATCCGCACCGCCCGCGCCAAAGGCCTGCGCCCTGCCCACGTGTTGTTCAAGCATGCATTGCGCAACGCATTGATTCCGGTCGTTGCGCTGGCAGCGGTGGAGTTCGGCTTCATGCTCGGCGGTTCGGTGGTGATCGAAACCGTGTTCTCCCTGCAAGGCATCGGACAACTCGCCTGGGACGCCATCGCCCGTGACGACTTCCCGGTGGTACAGGCGGTGGTCCTGCTGATTGCGGTGATCTACATCATCCTCACCTTGCTGGCCGATGTGCTCAACGCACTGCTCGACCCGCGCATTCGCGTGCGCTAGGAGCCCTTCATGAGTACCCCCACTACCCTGGCGATCAACGACTACCTGCCGCCACCGAGCAGCCTGAGCCGGGTGCTTGGCAAAAGCTTTCGCCACCGAGGCTTCGCCATCGGCGCTGCGTTGCTGCTGATCATTTTTGCTGGCGCGCTGTTCGCACCATGGCTGGCGCCTTATGACCCCTATGCGCAAGACGTGATGTTGCGCATGAAGCCGCCGGTCTGGATGGCTAACGGCACTTGGGAATATGTCCTGGGCACCGACAAATTGGGCCGCGATTACCTGTCACGGTTGCTCTACGGCGCGCGGATTTCACTGTTTATCGGCATTGCGGCGGCGCTGATTTCCGGCGTCATCGGCACCGTCATGGGTCTGCTGGCCGGCTACTACGGCGGCAAGGTCGATGCGTTTATCAGCTACCTGATCACCACTCGGCTGGCGCTGCCGGTGGTCATGGTTGCCCTGGCCTCTGCCTCGTTGATGGGCGGGTCGCTGAAAGTGGTGATCATTCTGCTCGGTTGCCTGCTCTGGGACCGCTTCGCGGTGGTGGTTCGGGCCTCGGTGCAACAGATTCGCGATGCCGAATATATCGCCTCGGCACAAGCCCTGGGGTGTTCGACCTTGCGCATTCTGCTCAGTGAAATCCTGCCCAATCTGGTGGGTGCGCTGATCGTGGTCGCGACCCTGGAAATGGCCCACGCGATCCTGCTGGAGTCGGCGCTGTCGTTCCTTGGGGTGGGCGTACAACCGCCGACGCCGTCCTGGGGGCTGATGATCGCCGAGGGCAAACCCTACATGTTCTTTTCCCCGTGGGTCATCGCCATCCCGGGCATCGCCCTGATGATTCTGGTGCTGGGCATCAACCTGGTCGGCGACGGCCTGCGTGATCTGATCCTGCCCGACGGCCGTAACTGATAGAAGGTACCGAACATGGCACTACTCCATGTAGAAAACCTGCGGGTGGACATTCCCATGGGCAACAACCCGACAGCGGATGACATGCTGCATGCGGTGCGCGGCCTGGATTTTCAGGTCGAGCGCGGCGAGATGCTGTGCATTGTCGGGGAGTCCGGCTGCGGCAAATCCCTGACCTCGCTGGCACTCATGGACCTGCTGCCGCGCAAGGCCAAGCGCACCGCCAGCCGACTGACGCTGGACGGCATCGACATGCTCGGCCAGAGCGAGCGAAGCATGTGCGACCTGCGCGGCAACCGCCTGGCGATGATCTTCCAGGAGCCCATGACCGCGCTGAATCCGGCCTACAGCATCGGCGATCAGCTCAGTGAAGTACTGACCCGGCACCGCAAGGTGTCGCGCAAGGATGCGCTGGCCCGCGCCGCGCAGATGCTGGAAAAAGTCGGCATCAGCAATGCCGGCGAGCGCCTGCGTCAGTACCCGCATCAACTCTCCGGGGGCTTGCGCCAACGAGTGATTATTGCCATGGCGTTGATGTGCGAGCCAGACCTGATCATCGCTGACGAGCCGACCACCGCACTGGACGTGACCATTCAGGCGCAAATCCTGCGCCTGATCCGCGATATTCAGAAAGAACTGGGTCTGGCGGTGATCTTTATCACCCACGACCTTGGGCTGGTGGCCCGCATCGCCGACCGGGTGGCCGTGATGTACGCCGGGGAAATCGTCGAAAGCGCTCCCGCCCGACAACTCTTCGAGAACCCGCGACATCCGTACACCCGTGGCCTGCTGGCCAGCATCCCGATTCCAGGGCGGACCAAACCGGGCGAAGCACTGGGTTCGATTCCCGGTCTGGTGCCGAGCCTGGTGGGTGAACAACACGGGTGTGCGTTTCGCAATCGTTGCGCGCACACCGTCCAGGCGTGTGCCCGGGAGGTGCCCGAAGTGCACCAGGACGGACATATGGCGCGCTGCCTGCTGGCGGCTTCCGGCCCGAAACCGATGCTGGTTAAAGAGAGTGCCCGCTCATGAAAAAAGACATCGCTCTGGAGCTGTGCGATATCCGTCGCGAGTTCCGTATCAGCAAGGGCTTTTTCAAACCCGCCGCCACGCTGAAGGCCGTTGATGGCGTGTCACTGCGCCTGATGCGCGGTGAAACCCTCGGTCTGGTGGGTGAGTCCGGTTGCGGCAAAAGCACCCTGGCCAAGATTCTGCTCGGCCTGCTACAGCCCACTCAAGGCGACGTGCTGGTCAATGGCAAACATCTGGCAGCGACAGATCGCAAGGAAATGTCCCGGCGGATCCAGCCGATTTTCCAGGATCCGTATTCATCGCTGAACCCACGCAAGACTCTGCGCGAAATCATCACCCTGCCGTTGATCGTCCACGACATCGGCACCACCAGCGAGCGACGCAAGAAAACCGAAGAAATGCTCGATGTAGTCGGCCTTCCCCGGCGCGTGATCGACAGCTACCCGAACCAGTTGTCCGGCGGCCAGCGCCAGCGCGTGGCGATTGCCAGGGCGCTGATCATGCGCCCTGATGTGTTGATCTGCGACGAGCCGACTTCGGCGCTGGACGTGTCGGTGCAGGCGCAAATCCTCAATCTGTTGCAAGACCTCAAGCGCGAGTTCGGCCTGACCTATCTGCTGATCAGCCACAACCTGGCGGTTATCGAACACCTCGCCGACCGGGTGGCCGTGATGTATCTGGGGCGTATTGTCGAAGAACGCACCCGCCAGTCGCTGTTCGCCGAACCCGGCCATCCATATACCCGCGCCTTGCTGGATTCGGTACTCACCCCCGATCCCCGCCTGGGCATTCCAGACATCGGACTGCACGGCGCCTTCCCCAACCCGATGTCCCCGCCCTCCGGTTGCACCTTTCATCCGCGCTGCCCGAACTGCCTGGAGCGCTGCAAAACGGCCTATCCGGCCAACGATCCGATTATCGGCGGCAACGTCCGTTGCCACCTCCACGACAGTCCCACCCAAACACTGGAGCTTGTCCACTCATGAGTCGTTCCCAGGCCATCAGCAATACCCTCGAACAGTTCGACAACGGCGCTTTTTTCAACCTGCTCGAACGCAGTGTCGCCCTGCCCACCGAAAGCCAGGCGCAAGACAGCCAACCGGAGTTGTATCGCTACCTCAACGAGTTCATCACCCCGCATGTCGAGGCGCTGGGTTTCAGTGTAAAAATCTACGACAACCCGGTCGCGGAACGCGGCCCATTCATGATCGCCACGCGCATCGAACACCCGGGGCTGCCCACCGTGCTCAGCTATGGCCACGGCGATGTGGTACGCGGCTACGCGGCACAATGGCGCGAAGGCTTGTCGCCGTGGCAAGTCACCGTCGAAGGTGATCGCTGGTACGGGCGCGGCACCGCCGACAACAAAGGCCAGCACCTGATCAACCTCACCGCGCTGGAGCAGACCCTCAAGGCCCGCGAGGGCAAGCTCGGTTTCAACGTCAAACTGCTGCTGGAAATGGGCGAAGAAGAAGGTTCGCCGGGCCTCAATGCGTTCTGTGCCGCCCACAGCAAGGAGCTGGCGGCGGATATTTTCATCGCCTCGGACGGCCCGCGCCTGGCCGCCACACGGCCTACCATTTTTCTCGGCTCACGCGGGGTGTTCAACTTCGAGCTGGAGGTCAATCTGCGCGAAGGCGCGCATCACTCCGGCAATTGGGGCGGGCTGCTGGCCAATCCCGGCATCATCCTGGCCAATGCCATCGCCAGCATGATCGACGAACATGGCCGGGTAAAAGTCGAGGGCTTGCAGCCCAGCGCACTGCCGGATTCGGTACGGCAGGCGCTGGTCGATATCGAAGTCGGTGGCGGGCCGGGTGATCCACAAATCGACGCCAACTGGGGCCACCCGGACCTGTCGCTGAGCGAGAAAGTCTTTGGCTGGAACACCCTCGACGTCATTGCCTTCAAGACCGGCAATCCGGATGCGCCGGTGCATGCGATCCCCGGCAGGGCCAACGCTCACTGCCATATCCGCTTTGTGGTAAACAGCGATTACACGACCTTTATCCCCGCCGTGCGCGCTCACCTGGATGCCCATGGCTTCACCAATGTCGAGGTCAAACAAAGCCGCATCGATGTCATGCACGCCACCCGGCTGGACCCGCAAAGCCCATGGGTCAACTGGGCGCTCGACTCGCTGAGGCAGACCACCGGAAAGAAACCGGCGCTGCTGCCCAACCTCGGCGGCTCGTTGCCCAACGACGTGTTTGCCGACGTGCTCGGCCTGCCGACCTTGTGGGTGCCGCACTCGTACCCGGCCTGTTCACAACATGCGCCCAACGAGCACTTGCTGGCACCGGTGGTCAAAGAGAGTCTGCAGATCATGGCCGGGCTGTTCTGGGACCTGGGCAACGACGCGGCACGTCTGAGCGAGGAACATCGGGCACGGGAGCGTGCGCAATGAGCGATACCCACCAACAGGCGCTGGACTGGCTCGCCGACCAGCGCCCCGCCATGGAGTCGTTGTTGCAGCGTCTGGTCGATACCGATTCCAACAGCTATGACAAGGCGGGGGTCGATGCCGTGGGCGCATTGCTCGCAGCGGAACTGGAGGCCGACGGTATCGAGTTCAAGCGTATGCCGGTCGAAGGTTTTGGCGACGTACTGCTTGCCCAAGTGCCCGGCGAGGCTGGCAAACCGGTGCTGTTGCTGGGCCATCGCGACACGGTATTCCCCAAGGGCACGACCACCACCCGTGGTTTCAGCCGCGATGCCAACCTCGCCTATGGCCCCGGCGTAGCCGACATGAAAGGTGGATTGGTGCTCAACTGCTTCGCCCTCAAGGCACTCAAGCGCGCCGGTCCTTTGCCCTGCCCGGTGCAGGTGCTCTATACCGGTGACGAAGAAATCGGCTCTGGCAGCGCCCGCAGCCATATCGAAAGCGCCGCCAAATCAGCCCGCGCCGTACTCAATACCGAACCGGGACGGGCCAGCGGCAATGTGGTCAGCGCCCGTAAAGGCGGGGCCACACTGGTCATCGAAGTCAGTGGCCGCGCTGCGCACTCCGGCGTCAACCATGCCGACGGGGCCAGCGCCATCGAGGCACTGGCCCGAAAGATCGTCAAACTGCATGCCCTGACCAATTACCCCGCGGGTATCACCACCAACATCGGGCTGATCGCCGGCGGCACCTCCAGCAACACTGTCGCGCCCACCGCCTCAGCCAAGCTGGATGTACGGTTTATTGAGTTGCAACACTGGGAACAGATACTCGCCGCCATCCAAGGCATCGTCGCAGAAGAGGAACTGCCTGGCACAAGCGCCATCCTCAAGGAAGCGACGACCTTTCTGCCGATGGAAGCACGGCACAGCGAACAACTGCTACACACCTATCAACAACAAGCATTGGCGCTAGGCTTCAGTGTCGAGGGCGAATTCACCGGCGGCTGCGCCGATTCCGGGTTCACCGCCAGCTTGGGCATTCCAACCCTGTGTGGCCTCGGGCCGGTGGGTGGCAAAGTCCACACCGATCGTGAATACCTGGAACTGGACACGCTGGTCCCACGCGCCCAGGCCTTGGTGGCGACCATTCTGGCCGTCGGCGAGAACCGCTGAGGCCATAAGCTTCTACACATCACCGGGAGTACGTTCATGCATGGGATTTCGCAATCCGCAGTCTGGATAAAAGCGCCGTTAACGGATGTGGGTGTCGTCATTGTCACCAGTGCCGAGTTGCCCAAATACCTCATCGACACGTTGCAGGTAGCGATCAAAGACTGGGACCAGGTGGCCTATCTGGTCGTCAAGCAGTCGAATGAGTTCATGCTCGACTGGCTCAGAGCCGGGTCCGAGGCGTCGGAATCGAATCCATCCAGCCTGTGTCATGCCAGCCAATTGCTGCGCTCAGTGTCGAAAGGGTGCTACCTGCTTGATGTCGAAGTCAGCCCACTGCCTAGCCTGACTTGGCTGGGATCCGTCTGCGGCCACACATTGCGCTTCGTTAAACTGGGTAAGGTCGAGTTAACCGATGCCGCGATGGATAAGCAGGTGGATGAGATCTTGTCGGTGGCCAGGGTTCTGGCAAAAAGTGTCTTGCAAGAGCGCTATAGCGCCTGATGGGGCCAGGGCCGGCGCTGCTCTGCAAGTACGACATTGAACCTGTGGCAAGGGAGCGTGCTCCCGCGCCACAGCTCACTCATCGCCAGCGCCAACGCTTAACGGGCTGAACCGCAATCATCCGTTGCGGAACAGGAAGCTATAGGCGTTCAGCGCGGGAACCCCGCCCAAATGCGCATAAAGCACTTTCGAGCCTTCAGGGAACTCACCACGACGCACCATCTCAATCATCCCGTGCATGGATTTACCCTCATACACCGGGTCTGTCAGTACGCCTTCAAGGCTCGCGCAAAGTCGGATAGCTTCCAGCGTGCCGTCGTTGGGCAAGCCATATTCCGGGTAGGCGAAGCGCGTATCGAGAACCACGTCCTCTTCAGTGATCTCCCGACCCAGGTCCACCAACTCAGCGGTGTGCCGGGCAATGCGCAGAATCTGTGCCCGGGTCTGCTCCGGCTTGGCCGAGGCGTCGATACCGATGACGTTCTTCGAGCGGCCGTCGGCAGCAAAACCGACCACCATGCCGGCCTGGGTACTACCGGTCACCGAACAGACCACGATGTAGTCAAACGTGAAGCCCAGTTCCTTTTCCTGCTGCCGTACCTCTTCGGCGAAACCCACGAACCCGAGGCCGCCATAGGGATGCTCGGAACACCCCGCCGGGATCGGGAAGGGCTTGCCGCCTCGCTCGACCACGTCGCTCATGGCCTTCTCCCAGCTGGGACGAATGCCGATGTCAAACCCGGCGGCGTCCAGACGTACCTCTGCGCCCATGATCCGGGACATCTCGATATTGCCTACCCGGTCATACACCGCATCGGAGTAGTTCACCCAGTTTTCCTGCACCAGTACGCACTTCATGCCCAGGTGAGCGGCGACGGCGGCTACCTGGCGGGTCTGGTTCGACTGGATTCCGCCGATGGAAACCAGCGTATCGCAGCCTTGCTCAAGCGCTTCGGGAATCAGGTATTCGAGCTTGCGGGTTTTGTTCCCGCCGAAAGCCAGGCCACTGTTGCAGTCTTCACGTTTGGCATACAGCTGCACCTTGCCGCCCAAATGTTCGCTGAGACGCTTCAAGGGGGTGATGGGAGAGGGACCAAAGGTCAGCGGATAACGTTCGAAACGATTCAGGTTCATGACTCTGCTCCTTGTGTATTGGATATCCAAGCACCGGACCGAAAGACAAAGACTGTATTCCAGGCCATTTCAGAGGGCTTCGATGAGTTCAATATTAAGAAGAATGTGAAAAATATGTGTTGCAAGTTTTCAACACTTAAAGAAATCTTATTTACGAAAACAACCATGCAACATACTTAAGTTGCGCAGGAATAGAGATGAGCACAATAAAAACTCACAAGAAGCCTGAAGAAACCGCTCCAGCGCCGCAGCCACTTGATCGAACCGACCGAGCGATTCTCAAGGCCCTGCAGCGCGATGCTTCCATCTCCAATGTGGCGCTTGCAGAGAAGGTGAAGCTGAGCGCGCCGGCTTGCCTCAGGCGCGTCGAACGGCTCAAGCAGGTCGGCCTCATCAAGGGCATCGTCGCACTACTGGATAATGACGCGCTGGACGCGGGGATGGTGGTGTTGATCGGCGTAGTGCTGGACCGCTCCACGCCGCAATCCTTTGCAGATTTCGAGGCGGCAGCACAGAAGGTATCCGGCTGTATGGAATGCCATGTGGTGACGGGAGAGTTCGACTATTTCATGTTGCTGCGAACCAAGGACAGCCACAGCTTCAACCGGCTGCATGCCGAACAATTGCTTTACCTGCCCGGCGTTCGGCAGATCCGCTCGTTCATGGGGTTGCGCCAGGTCTTGTCGACGACCCACATCCCCATTTGACGCTCATATCCGCCGAGGGGCAGCACCTGCAATATCACGGCCTTGCCGTTTGCTGGGCTGCTGATGGATTGCGATGAAACGCCATAAACGAAAAAAGCGGCCAAAGGCCGCTTATTCGGTAGCTTCCAGGCGTTCAGTGGGCCTAAGTGGAAGCGAATATGGCGCAGCGGACGGGACTCGAACCCGCGACCCCCGGCGTGACAGGCCGGTATTCTAACCGACTGAACTACCG
>NZ_JBSPTN010000013.1:0-182452 GCF_053850495.1 Pseudomonas sp. CFBP 5748 | reverse complement strand
CGAGTGAAATCGAGCTGCTGCTTCCGCATAAGTGGCAGCCGGTTTAATCACGCAAGATGTGATGTCCGGACGCATACGCTCATCTCAAATAGAGGGATCCTTGAGCGTAGACGCGAACTGGCTTTTTAGTATTGTTTGGCCACCATAATAATTGCAAGATGCGGCCTTATGCGTCCAAGGTAACTCTCCGCGCGCATAGCATTTGCTATGTATAGCTTCCTTACCAAAGCTACATTTTCGCTAGCTAGTAGTGCGATTGGTATGAGCTTTGGGCCCAGATGACCGATACCCAGCGCGCTCGCCTCGAGGTAACGGGCGCGATGGGCTGTACAGGTGACCGCCTGCAACGGTAAGCCCCTTTTGCCGCCTCAGGACAACTCTAGCTGCCATTCATAAAAAACAAGGCTAGGGATAGACAATCGACCCGTGCGTTGTGTACTATTGATGTGTAGGCGCTTGGGCTAAATCGTCAGCAGGTTAATAGCACCACTGAAGATCCAAGGGCAATGAAGCATGTGACAAGGCCACCCCTAAAGGGTGGCCTTTTCCTTATCTGACAGGCTGAAAGTCTGATGCTTCGACGGCAGGTGCAAGGTTTCTCCCTCCTGGTTCAGTCTTTTCGCGACAATTTTCCCGCCCCCCCTGTGTTATCTGGCTTCCAGCATCGTCTGCTAAAGCGCTCTCGATTCTAGTCTTTTCAATTCCCATTCTGTACGTTCATCTCGCCTTCAGAACAGATGCCCGCGATTGGGTGACAGCCTCTCGCTCAGCCAGTGATGAGCCTGAGGTGTGGGTCTCGTAAATTACCTCGGCCTCCCCTCAAAAGCCCCATCCCCCCCCGAGCAGAAATGTGATATTAAAGCGCGCCTATGACCAGTACCCCGTAACCGTATCGGGCAATAACCGACGCCTATCTCAGTGCACGCCAGCAAAGAGTTCGCGCTGATATCGCAGTGGAAGCAACCATGTACAACCCGACGCCGCTCAACATTCTCAGTTCGCTGGACTCAATTTCGGTTGCCCGACTGTCCTCCTACAGACGTTTCTTTAACCCGGCATCTGACTCGGAACTGTACGGCCTGTACTGTTGGAACGAGGTTCTGTCTACGAACTTCATGCGCCTGACTGGTATCGTGGAAGTGGCGCTGCGAAATCGCTTCCACCTTGCACTTAGCCGATACGCGATGGCCCAGCATCCCTCGAGGATCATCGGCAACGCTGACGCAAACAATTGGTACGAAGTCTTGAGGCTCAGCGGGAAGAGTTCGGCGAAGGTGATGGCAGTCACTCATGACAAGTCGTGGAACAAGGCTCAAAATTGCCATTCCTTTACCCGGAAACACCATCCCGTAAGTCCAAACCAAGTGATCGCGAACATGACCTTCGGCTTCTGGGCGCCTCTGCTGGATCTCAGGCTGTCTTGGGACAGTATCATCCCGATGATCTTTCCTCATCATCGTTACGCGAGTAACGCGGGTCATTGGAACAACCAGAAAAACGTTGGCACTGTTTACGCCCGGCTTGAGACCGTCAGATCCCTGCGCAATCGGGTTGCCCATTTCGAGCCCCTGTGGAAAATTCCGGACATCAAGGAAGAGAAAAAAGAGGCAAAAGGCGTGACCGTAAATGTCGAGTTTCCGGCTCCCACGAATGAGGCGGAAGTGCTGGCCCGGTTGAACATGCTTTACCGCCGAATAACCCAGACGCTCCATTGGCTGTCGAGCGACAGAGCCAGTGACCATGTGCAGTCAGAGTTTCATCAGAAGACTCTGTACCTGATGACCCAAGAGGCCTTAGACGGCTTTAAGCGTGGCTACACCCATTCGGACGTCAAGCTCAGCAGCTTTACTAAGTCCTGGGGTCTCAAGCTGGTGCTCAAAGATCGCAAGCCAATCCAAATCTCCCATCAGCAAAAGGTTATAGGCAACTTCTATCCTACTCCTTGACGCTTTCCGGTCTTCGCTGCAAACGCCTTTCCAGAGAGCGCTGGTCTGCTCATGAACATATTGCTAGGGCATGGCAAAGAAAGAAGCTAGCAGGCGCCTTTCCCTCGGTATGTCGGTTAGTAGGTATTTTTGGTTTGTGGGCAAAACTGCAAGCGGAGCGCGCCGGCCCACGATGGGCCAAAGGCGAGAAGATGGAAGCCCGATAGGGCCGTAACCTGGTGCAGCCAGGTTGCGGTTCACGACAGCTGTCCCCTAGCAGGGGGCGAGCCCATAACTCTCCGTTGTGCGATGGTTTCCGCCTACTGGAGGAGCTCTCACCCATCCACAAAAAAGTTATGGCTCTGGGTTGAAGCAGCATTTCTTATACTTCTTATTAGAGCCACACGGGCACGGAGCATTTCGGCTAACTTTCTTGGCCGCCCCGTTCCCTGGTATTGCTCTCTGAGAAATGTTGTCTAGTATGTTGTAGGTTTTCATGATTTGTTGAGCAGTCATTCGCTCATCGCCAGTAAGCGGAACAGATGCATCTATAGCAAAAATTGTCTCAGAGCCCCCTTGATGGCCTTTGGTGTCGGCTCGGCTCCAAGAGCTACGATTTCTTTTGCTTTCTGGAACTTGTACCGCGCTACACATGCGTATAGCTGCATGTAGGCAGTTCGCTCCTGTCTATATTCATCATAGGAGTTGAATCTATGACTCCACGGGAAAAATACGAAGACGTACACTCGGCCTGGATTACAGAGAGAGTAAGTCGTTCGTGCTGAGCGTGTTCCGCTGGGGACTGTATGGAATTTGTCAAATAGGGTAGTTGCAAGGAGGCTACTCGACAGAAGGTTTTCCGACGCCAACACCTGCACAGCATTTGCATGCGTTATGAACGGTAAGTCACTTGCTTCACCTACCTGTGCATCCACAATCCCGTCCGCGAAGCGGGAAATGATTTCATTCCATAGCTTTGCTTCTTTTCTTTGTTGATACCTCAAGGCATATATTACCGTTTTCCTGTAATGATTCCATTCTCCTTCGGGTATCATTAGGAAATTGCCTTTGTTTTGAGATGGGTTGGTAATTTTTCCGAACCCGTTGCCACCATTCTCTTGAAGATAGCATGCAAGTGTTTCCTCTTCTCCAGCGCTGATCAGGAGGTCTTTGTTGCGGATTGCATCCTCTTTAACCTCGAGGTATCGGATGAAGTCTGCAGGTGTGCAAAGCTCTTCTAGGAGAAGTTTTATACCCCCTTCATCTAGCACGTGAACGAAGGTTTTGCTTATGTCTACATCGCCGACGAAGAACGGTTTATCGAGCAACTGTTCTTCATTCGCTCCATAAAGGTAGCCGAGCGAACCACGGCTGCCGGGCCTTATGGCGTCGAAATGCTGCTTGGCATGTTTACCTATTCCTCGGGTTACCGCTATCAGGTGTATTTTGAGATCAGTCCTACTCAAGTCAAAAGGGAATGGCTCATCAAGTTTACTATTGAGGAAGATCTTGTCCGGGTGATTCCTAATGCAACTTTCTGCTCCATGCAGTTGTTTTGCAGATTCCTTGACTGCGGCTCTGTACCATCGGCTCCAAGCAAGTTTGGGGTCATTCTGCTCTTGGAACTTAACGTGCCCCTTGTCGGAAAATAGTATAACCGTGTTGTTGAAGTACACGGTGAGGTCGGTAAGCTCTTTTCCTTTTCCTAACGACCGATACAGGCTGGGGTAGCACCACAGGCTAAAAAATGTATTTGAAGCAATCGTGGCAAGAATCTTCTCGCTTTCATTTACACTTGCTTCCTTGTTGATTGGCTTTAACAATCTGCATATCCTTTCTGCCAATATTAGCGGTTGTGAGTTGCTAGCTTTTATGGGTATTCATAATTATCTTGGCCTTCGTCTCTGTTGCATATTCGAGGTAGTAGGCTGCATTGTTTTGCTGCTCTAAAAGTTGGCTATGCTTTTCCTGGTCACCTGCGTGTCTGGATTCTTGGATTTTAATTTGCAGGTATTTTATTTCTGCCTGGAGCATGGATATGTTTTTATTCATAAGTTCTAGCTGTACGTTCATTTCGACCCCTTTGTTTTGCCAAGTCACCTACGTCTCGATCTCGAGTGACCGCTGACGTGCTGCGATCTCACGCTTACCGGCCAATTTCGGGTGTAGCGTAGGTGACAGCTTCGAATGTGGCCGCTGACGTGCTGAAGCGTCAACCATTCGGCGATGAACGACATCGCCTAGGTATGGCGCCGATAAACCTTGGCATGTGCTGCTGCAGATAAACGGCAAGGGAGTCTTCTGCCACCTCGAAGTTGTAGACGCGCCAGTAGGCCTCGATGAGATCCTTGTTCCGGCGAAGGTAGTAGCGCCATAGCCAGCCAGGGTACGGCGTCTCGCACTGGAACTTGGCTAAGGCCGGGGCCTCATCCAGCGAAGCTTTAAACCCTTCTGTCTAGGCCAGGAGCAGTAGCAGGGCCACCCCAACGATGATCATGAATATCTTGTCGTAGATGAGCGAGTAGATCGCTGCCGGCGAGGCCCAGTCCCACATGATCCAGCCGAACAGAAAGGCAGGAAGAAGAGCGGAATCAGGAACAGGCCGATTGCCAAATTAATCCGGGCGCCAATAATCTCTGGCAACTTCGACCAAACGCTCGGCACGAGTATCCTCCCAGGAGCCTGGCTGATCAGGTGTATCTCGATGGGAGCTCAGCGGCTCATGCTCAGGGAATGAACGTCGCATGGAGGTCTTCAGGAGGAATACGGAAGGCCAGAAGTAGGCCGGAGATGGAGCGAGTAGGCAGAGCGCATCTGTTCTGGCTGCGGGCAAAGCGCGGAGCGCCTGCAGGATTCACTTGGGGGAAACGTAGTAGCGAACCGATGACTCCAAGAAGCGCTTGTTGAGATACTCCGGCGTGAGCCTGCCGGCCTTTTGGAGTTTGGCAAGGAGCTTCTCGTCAAGAAGCACGAGTTCCGGGCTCACTGGCAGTGCTGGGAAACCTTGCTCGTAAAGTGCAACGTTTGAGTCGGGAAGAATGAATTTCTCCCCCATCGTCGTAAAAGGCACCCATGCAGTGTCCTTCAAGAGCTCGCGCCCCCTGATGAAAAACTGTGTGAGCGCCATACCTACAATCATGCGAGCTGTAGCATGTGGATCACCAGTTCCGTTGAAGATTCGGACGGTGTCATTCACCTGCTCAACCTCATCTTTTTCAAGCTGTGCTTGCGAGGGTATGCATGGCGGCGGCTCCATGATCGAGTCGTAGAGCGGCCTTTCTTTGGCTACGCAGTAAGCCCGTGCTGCCAACATGACGAAATACTCGGTGACGATGGGGGATCTCTCGATGCTCCCGTTCTTTCGGAAGCCATCTATCAGCTTTAGGTAATTGTCTTCAGTCGACTTGATCATCCCCTGTTCAGCCTGCTGATCCCATAGCCTGGCTACAACAAAGGCACTCTTGGGCGAGCGCTCTATGGGGGCGCCACCCTGCTTTCTGTGTATGGTGAGGAGATTGTCGTCCTTTAGCCATTCTTTCAGGTGTGCCTGGGGGATCACGTGCTGATTGACTGTGATCCTGTTCGGATTTTTGACGCGATTGCCGTTTTCATCAAGAGTGTCGCTGGGAGCTTCGTGAGGAGAGTGGTCTTTTTGGTACATGCTATGGGCCCATTATTTTTTCGGAGCCGGCGTGCAGCTATCCGCCCGCCGCATTATGATTAAAGCGCGCCATGCTTCTGCAGCAGGGCATCGAGTACGTTCCATGCGTTGTTGGTAAGGCTTTTCCACTGCGCCAGGGAAAGGTTGTGTAGATTCGAGCGGATGAACTGCATTTGTTGACGTCGACCATCCCTGTTGCACTTGGTGTACGTCTCCAGCTTTTGTGGGTTGAGCTCGACGTGTTGGTAGCTCAAGAGCATCGTATTTAGCTGACGCTGTTGGTACATGATGCGAGTCAAAGGCACCTGCTCATCGGTCTCGATCTCGCGTCCATTCACAAGGTCGAGATCTTTGACGTCTGGAACTCTGAGGTCATGCTTTTCGCGGGTGCAGTAGCTCCAAGCAAAGTGCAGCGCGCACATGTTGAGAAGGGCATCCTCCTTCACGCTGTGCTCCACGCCGTTCAATTTTTCCCAATCGAGTATCCAGGTGGCTTGAAAGTAGAAGCGCTCCAGATGCTGTCGTTTCAAGGTGCGCCAGGCTTCTTCGCCGGGGAACCTGTTCTGGGAGAGCTGCATTAACAGCCAGTCTTTGAAGGCTGCTTTTTCAAGGTAAGCAGGAATGTGATGGTTCCCTTTCTGCTTAAGGCCACGGGTTAGCCTAGAAAGGCTCTGGGTGGCTATCTGCTCCAAACGTTCGTATTCGAGAAGCTCCCAGTGAGAGCGATTCACCATGCTGGCAAGCAGCAGCTCTGCAGAGAGCGAATCTTTTTTCGGGGTTGCTGCAGCCTCAAGCAGAGGCCGTAGGGCGCCGCTAGAAAGCTCGGTAATACGTTTATGTGCCTTGGTGGCGGCAGCTTCGATCCAGTTATCAGGAACGCCGTCCAGAGGCTTGATCAGAAGTTGTGATAGGAATTTCCACGCCAGAATGAGCCTTTGGTGTGTCTCATAAAGCTTGAGGTCTGGCATCGAGCAGAGCAGGGGATCACAGGCTTCCAGCAAGTCGCCATAGCTCTCCCTCTCGTCGTCACGCAAGTGTCCATATAGCTCGGTGAGGAACCGGCGTTTGGCGTCAGCCAGCCTCTCAATCTGGGCCGCTGCGTCACGAAGATGCTGCGGAAACGCTATGGCATTGCTCTTCTCCAGGGCGTTCAGCAGGACGGCGCCCATCGGAGCGATCAGGCTCGACTGGTAGCTACTTTCCGACTCCACGCCCTCTGGCGCGGCAAGCAGCAGTTGGCTCGACCACTGCAGGTATTCACCGGACATGATCGTGCATGTCTCGATGTACGCTTTGAGCTCAGTTTCGTAGGTCGCTCGCTCAGCTTCATTCAGGCTGTCGAGGTGCGCCTGGTAGGCGCCCTCATCAAGGCCAAGGATTTCTTTGAGGCTCTGGATAGCGCGGCTCTTTCGAGCCAGCTCTCCATCAGCGAGCTTCTGGGTTCCCTTGTCGTGCATTTGTCTTCACCATTTTTGGTTACAAGGCCGGAATCGCTTCAGGCTGCGCTTCGAGGATTTCCCGAGTACGCCTGCCCAGCTCCTGGCCGCCGAGTACGCCGACAGTGTAATCGTCGACGGTGATGGCTTGACGCATAGCGTCACGGAAACAAGTGCCCGGCTTTACGTCCTGGATCGCCTGGGCAAGCGCGTTCAGGTAGTCGGGCTCAGAGTGTTTCAGGCGAGCCTGCTGCAAGTGGTAGGAGTCTTTGCCTGCTTGCCAAGCGATGGATGTGGCTTTCTTTAACATGGAGTGCCTCTGCGTTTCGGTTGATTGGAGTTGCGAGGCCAGTGTCTTCGAACCGCCATTCACCTTCGAGCAAGGAATCCGATTTGATTTTTAGGGTCGGTGTCGAGCGCCGCATCAGCGCCTGTCCCCCCGGCCTTTACGGGGCCCCCTTTGCACTTCGAACCGCATGCTTCTAATTCGGTATCTTCAGAAGCGTCACTTAATATTTGTGGGCAAATGAGCAAGCGGAGCGCGCCGGCCCACGATGGGCCAGAGGCTTGAGGATGAAAGCCCGTAGGGCCAAAGCCTGGCGCAGCCCGGCTTTGGTTTACGACAGCCGTCCCCGAAGGGGCAAGCCCCGCAAGTCCGACAATCAGGGAGATATTTAGTTGGAGCTTACCCGCCTGCCAGCAATATCGAAGTCTTCATCTCTTAGCCGCTGAAGTTCTAACACCTCGGCTTCATATTCTTCAACGGCGAGACCGGCCTTGAGACGATTGAGTAATTCGCGCTGTTTACGGTCGAACAGCAGCATGGCTGATGCTAAGTGCACTGACGATACTGTCGCAGCGTAATTAGCGACCTTCTTGAATGCCAGGTGAATGTAGCGCTCCACAGCCTCGGCTGACTTGTGTCCCGTCCACATCATTACCTCGGTAATGAAGGTTTGGCTGCTTAGCAAGGACTGTCTGAATTGATCAGGATTTTCTAGCTCATGCTGTTTAATCAGCTGGACAAATTTATTCGTAATGAAGGCATGCCGGAACATATGCGGAGATATTTTTTCTTTAATACCAGCAGCCTTCTTCAGAAGAGAAATTTCCGAGGTGATTGTGTCCGGCGATATCCCCTTTGCAAAAGTTTGTGATATGAAAAGAAAGCCGTCGTCTACCTTCCCCTTGACGATCTTCCTGCGCATGAAGTCGATGTATTTTTTGATGTCGCTGAGAACCATTTTGTGAACAGGAATGAACCGCTGGCTAGACACCCCTTGCTTCCAAGTCTCTAGCCTAAGCATTGGCTCATCCATCTCTAGCGCATTAAGGATGTCTTTAACCAATATTCTCGAGATTTCCCCCCTGCGTGCACCGGTGTGCTCCAACAGGAGAAGCATGATCTTTCTTCTGGAGTCAATAAATCGTGATTTGGAATCCCTGTCCACCGCGTCCAACAGGCGCTTTATGTTTTCGTCTGAAATCGGGAATATCGAGCGAACCCGTCCGCCTAGGCTTAGCGAGTGATGATGTACAAACTCTTTTTTCAGCGTGCGGCCATTCCGATATTTAATCGTAAAGGCGTGCATGGTTATTCTGATTGTCCCGCCGACAGCGACAAAGCTTGGATTCTCGTGAAGCCTACCAACAAACTCCAGAAAGGCTAGGCAGACTCGACCTATCCCTAGAATTGTAGGCTCAGTCCGTTTATTCGCGGTTGGGTAAATTCGAGACTTTTCGTCTCTAAGGGAATCGATAAACTCTGTAAAACTGGAGTCAGTCAGGTGAATGAAGTCGATGTTGGCATGATAGCAATAACGAACTATGTGGCTTATCTTGGAGGCGTACTCACCGAAGGTTCCGCCTTTAGATCCCCGTGTAGATAGGTTGCGGTTGCCGTTGCGACCAGGCCGTTCCATCATCGACAGAATGTATTGATTCACCGGCACACAGGGCGCACCGTTCGGCCAGGTTACAAATGGGACATTGTTGAATGCCCTTGTCTCAATCGTTCCCAGCGCCATGTGGGAAAACAGCGTCGTCTCTTCCAAGACCGAGAACAGCTGGTTTTGGCTTTTCTTCGTCATCTTCTGTATTCATCAAGGTTTACAACAGAAGGGCCATTGGGCGCAGGAATCTTGTCGTAAGGTGGGGCGTTCAGCGATGCCATTGCGGTCAGCGCCTTTATGGCCTCCTGGGCCCGTAATGATCTGACACCTGCGTTCGGCGCATCCCTGACACTTTTGATGTGATCGCGAGCATTGCCGAGAGCGTGAAGCAATGTAAGGTTCGTTTTTTGGTGCAAGGCCAGTTTCTGTTCCAACTCTGCGACTCGCAGCGATAAACCTACCTTGGTTCGCTTGTTGGAGCGCTCTTCGCGTCGCTCTGAGGCCTCCAGCGCTTCAAGGGCCGCGATTCGGAGATTGTTTAGCCCGTTGAAACCTGTAGGCAAGTTACTTTCTGCATAAGTCTTCAGAGTGTTCAGGCTGACCGGGGTTGTTGCCTTCGTGTCTCCGCCTACGGTGAAGCTGAGGCTCAGAGCTGCAGTTGAACCCTGGCTTTTCAGGGCCGCCACCAATTCTTTGTTGCCCCTAAAACTGTCGGGAGCCCTACGGATCTTTTCTAGGCACTCTACCAGTGTAAAAAGTGCCGATGTGTTGCGCTCTACACGAGCATCAATCTTCTTCATGCTGCCACCTGCTTGACTCGAGCTACTACCTTGAAGCGCTGGCCTTCATCGTCCTCGATGAATTCCGGCTCGATCTCCACGGAACCTTCTTCCATCAGATCCGAAAGGTAATCTTCGAGCTCTTCAGTGTCGACAATGGTGAAATCCTCAGTACCGTAGCGAGCTTTCAGCAGGGCCGCTAGGTTTTCAAAGCTGGCTACATCGCCGCTGTGGAGTGCTTCTGCCACAAACTGCGCTTTAGCCCCACGCAAGGTGGCACCGTCCATAGATTCGGTCAGGTAATGCCAGACATGCTTAACGTCGGTATGTCCGAGCATCCATTGCAGAGTTTCAAGCCCACCGAAACTGCTGGAGTAAAAGAAGAGCATGGCGAAGAAACGGCGAAGCTGATGTTGGCGAATGTAATAACGCTTTCCGTCTTCGTTCGTCTGGGTTTCGAAGTAGTCACAAAACAAGTCGAGGTTCTGGTTGAAGCTATAAACAGAGGTCTTGGTAAGCACCGCATTACCCTTGCCAGAAGGGCTTGCGAAGAGACCTTGGAGCTCGCTAATGAATCCAACTCTTTTCAGGATTTTCTGCATCCTGACCAGGTTTCTAATCATCTTTACGGCGATTGGCTCGATTGGCCTCACTTCAACTTGCCTAGTGCCGAACAAGTTGTAGGTGCTTTTTCGGTTAACAAATACCAGCCACTGCCCTGAGACATCCAGGCAGTCATTGGCATGGAGATCCAGTAGTTCACCGATCCGCCGGCCCATCAATGCGCCAGTGACAACCTGAGTGCATCCAATGAGTATCTTCACCAACTCAATCAGCCCGTGATTGGAGCGGAGTTTCGTAAAATACTCGGACTTGGTTCCCTTCAGCTCGCTGGCGTATGGCGTTGCAACCGCTCGCCGTGAGATTCCAAACTTTTCGACGCCGATTGAGGTCAGGTCTTCACCAACCACCTTTTGGAACTGCTGGTCGGTCAATTTGTTTAGGGGGATATTTTCCTTTTTGCAATAGATAATTGTACGACAAAACCCGTCTACGATTCTTGATCCATACTTGAGATAAAACTCAATGGAGTTCCTGACGGCACCGAAAACGATCTGGGAAGGTAGCGAGCGGAATCTACCAGCGCTCGCCGTATCAATAGTGAAATTCTTGGCGCTTACCAAATCTTCTGTTGATGGCGCAGGCACACCAAGCTCATGAAGACCTCCCAGGCCGTAAAGCGTCCTCTTGTACTCGCTAAAGTTGACATCACCCATTTTGTCTCTGGCTCCCGTTGCGACGGGGATCGGAGGATATTCTCGAACGAAGTCTTCGCCGCTTTGGATAGCCAGGATCTTAATAATAGGCTTTTGCTCAAACCTACCTCTGATCGTATTCGTGTAAATCTCGTTCGACAACAGTACAGAATTCGGGACATTTCCTTTGTCACGAGACCCACGGTACAGGCCCTTCAAATAAAGAGCGGCCCTAACTTTGGGTATCAATTCTAGCGGTATGTCCAGTGTGTTCTCATCGATCTGCTCTGGGGTGATTATTGCCAGCTCAGGCCATTGGGTAATCGCGTGTGCAATTTCAGTTTGGTTAGTTTCCAGGGCGAGCTGTAAGCCGTGAAGCGACATTCGCTTCGACCAACCATAGATAGACTCAGCGGTGTCTTTGCTGGAGCCGATTTCGGACAAAATCAGCTTCAATTTATCTCGGCCCAGTCCAGCTAGCCCATATTGTGCTAGTTTGAATTGTTCAGCGTTCAATAGCAGAAAGTCCACGATGTGAACTGCACGAGCAAGCTCGCTGGCCCATTGGGGTTTTGGGCCCGGGGCGGTATTGGCCTGAGTTGAACCTGTGAGGAAGTATTTGAGCCCTTCCAACAGCTCCTTGTTTTTTTTATCGACTAGGCTGCTGCCGTCGTTAAGTTTCACATCCCAATGGATGCACTTCGGTTCTTTGAAGCCGAAGCTATACTCCCAGACGTTGGCGTCGAAGTCGCTGAGTAACCAATCAGCCGATCTGGACGCTTTGTATGGGTCAACGAAAAAAGCCTCAAGGAAATCCAACTCAGGCGGCAGTGACATAAATAATTTTCTCCATTTGAGATGGATTGCAGTGAAGCCTCGCAGTGTTGAGGTGCTCTAGTAGCAGAGGGTCGCTACCGCGTTCGATTTCGTCGCTTACAGCTTTGGAAACGTCTGCCCAATACTTTGCAAGGCCACTCACTTCTTGGTCTTTTTTAGGGTTCTTAACGGCTGCTTCAAGTGAAAGCATGGCGGTCATGATCCCTACATCAATCGAAATGTAGATATGGCTCTTTTGTGATTCGACTTGTTTGGGACTTGGCTTGTTTTCAGGGTTTACGAGATAACTTGGAATATCTTTCAATGCATGGTTCTTCAGGAAGGTGTGGAGCTCATTCATGCTGGCGAAATCTGTAGCCTCAAGCAAGTAAGGGCTGTCCTTCATGGCCTCGCATATGAAGCTGCGCTGGAATATACGAATCCATCGAGACTGAAAGAACGCCAGAATCGCGTCAGGTAGATACCGTTTCAACAATTCAGTGTTGTAGCGAGTATGACCGAGTGCTTTGGACATCTCGACAACGCTTTTGGTACGCAGATAGACTTCCACTCCGCAGGAAGAACGGATAGTCGTAAGACTTAGTCTTTCAAGGAACTGCTGCAATTCGCAGCTTAACAGGTGGTCGTAAGGAGCGAATTGAAGCCGCAGATCTTCATAAAGCTTGGGGTTGTTTTCGAACCTGCAGCGGTTCCAGACCGGCATCCTGGTGCTGCTTGGAGGGGCAAAGCCCATGCCGCAACTAATAAATAGTTCCTTCCAAATGGGGTTTCCTTTTTTGCGTAGAAACTTTCTCAAAGGTGCAGTGATCTCGATAATCTCTTCGATCCATTGTTGGGACTCGCAAGTGAGCTCAATCACCTGCTCACTTCGCGCTTTGCCTTTGCGATCTTTGTAGCCGATGAGTTTGGCGCCGGTGTCGGTTTTAATAAATCCGATGTAATTCCCATTGTCGTCAAAAAGCGCAAATTTGAGCAGAAAGCTTGGAGTGATTTCCGGGTGCTTGATCACAAGCAAGCACTGGTAGGGGAAAAGTTTGCTGGAGCTTGGAAGGCCGAGCAGGTCGCCTACATCAACCCTGTTACCTCCTCCGAAACGGGTAGTCAAATAGGGCGTATCGGTTCGGAATCCATCTTGTTCAAATGTAGCGCAGATATTTTCTAGACCAAGTTGTTCTACTGACTTTTCACTGCCTCGTCCTAGAATTTTCTCACCAACTTTAGCTAGCGCTTTACGCCTCTGAACTCTAGACCACAGCTTGCGGCATTGTTCAGTGGCCCATAGTTTAACAATCGAAATGTCGGATTCGATGGTGCGAAAAATTATCTCGATTGCTTCCTGGTCGGTCACGTGAAGGGGAACAGGCGTAATCAGCTTCTCATGCACAATAACGCCGTTTTCGCGCATTGTCTTGTGTGTGCCAATGCCGAGGTCAGGCCTTGGAATGGGCTTGGGAAGACCGCCTTGAAATGGCATTGCCCACACGCCTGTTTCGATAAAAATCTCCTCGCATTTAGTAGTGAATGAGTTCCAGCTTCGGATCTGAGAGTTGATGTTCTTCTTTTGCTTGTGAGCAGTTAAGAAGAAATCCTTCATGAAAGCCAAGAAGAACGCCTTGATCATCCGTGGATGCTGAAATGTTACGGATGGCCAATCTTCGGAGTGTTCCGAAAGGTATTTGGCCATCTTGTTCAACACCGCGTGAGGAGGTCGAGCATACTTCTTAGAATGAAGGTGCCAGTGGCGGAAGAACTCTTCAGTAAACTCCTTGCCGTGGCTCACCCATAAGCACGGCAGATTGAGGAATTCCTCCCGCCCCTTTTGAGAGGTGATTCCCCATCCATTCCAATACCTAAGGCTTTCTTCATCCAAGCTGGAGCGCTGCGCCTGCCACACCGAGACGTTGCTCGCCATGCTGTCTGGGTCAACCTTCAGTTCCTCCATGTCAGGTATTTCTGCCCGAATGGCGTTATGGGCTTCTACGAACGCACGAATGAAGCTCCTCCGAGATAATCTGCTGTTGTTAACGAAATCGGTGCCCTGCAGAGCCCCTAAGAAGCCTTGAGCCAGCCTATGGTAAGAGGGAGTGGACAAGCTGATGTACGAAACCTTCGCGCCCAGCAGGTCGCAGTAACATTCGAATAGCTTGATCAGCACCGCCGATGGGCTTTTGTAGCCTTGAGCTACGCGCTCCATCAGGGCTACGACCTCTTGAGACAGAGCCCTGAACGGGTAGTTGGCTAGGTAGGCGGTTTTTCTGATGACTGTCAACTGATTCTGCTCGTTCAAGGATATAGTAAATGCTTGTATTTAATAGCTTTGTGGGATTTTGACAGGAACGTGCAATCGGTCAAACATCTCAACGCAGCCTCGATGCCGACCTGGCCCTGGCCCTGAGCCTCAACGGCCGGGAGCTGTTTCGCGAAGACCAACCGCTGAAGATTCTGCTGATGTCCGCCACCCTGGAAGGCGAGCGTCTGGCCGGGCTGCTGGACGATGCGCCGATCCTGCGCAGCGAAGGGCGTATGTTCCCGGTGACGATGCGCTGGGGCCGTCCGTTCCAGCCTGGTGAATTCATTGAGCCGCGACTGGTACAGACCGTGCTGGAGGCGCTGCACGATGAAACAGGCAGTGTCTTGGTGTTCTTGCCCGGGCAGGCGGAGATCCGTCGAGTCCATCAGCAACTGGCCGACGCTTTGGGCGAGGGTCGCAACGTGCTGCTCTGTCCGCTGCATGGTGAGCTGGACCTCGCCGCCCAACGCGCGGCCATCGACCCGGCACCGCCCGGCCAGCGCAAAGTGGTGCTGGCTACCAACATTGCCGAAACCAGTCTGACTATCAACGGCGTGCGGGTGGTGATCGACGCCGGTCTGGCGCGAGTGCCGCGTTTCGATCCGGGCAGCGGCATGACCCGTCTCGACACCCAGCGCATTTCCCGCGCCAGCGCCACACAGCGGGCCGGTCGGGCCGGGCGTTTGGAGCCGGGGGTGTGTTACCGGTTGTGGTCCGCAGACCAGCACGAACAATTGGCCGCTTATGGCAGCGCGGAAATTCTTTCGGCGGACCTCGCCGGGTTGGCCCTGCAACTGGGACGCTGGGGCGTGACGCCGCAGCAATTGGTCTGGCTCGACATTCCACCCGCCGCCGCTTATGCCCAGGCCCAGGATCTGCTGCAACGCCTGGGCGCGCTGGAGGGTGAGCAACTGACCCGTCATGGCCAAGCCATGGCCGAGCTGCCGGCTCACCCGCGCATCGCTCATTTGTTGCTGCGTGGTCAGTCGTTGGGATTGGCGGACATGGCGTGCAACGTCGCGGCCCTGTTGGGCGAGCGCGACATTCTCAGGGGCGCCGGCGCGGATTTGCACAGTCGCCTGGTGTTGCTGTCCGGCGAAGAACGTGCGGCGCGTGGCGCTCAGGGTGGCGTGCAGCGGGCGCGGCAACTGGCCCGGCAGTATCGCAGTTACCTGCGGGGCAAGGCCGAAGCGGCCGTCGTCGACCCCGAGCATCCGCGCTGGCTCGGCGCGTTGCTGGCGTTGGCCTATCCGGATCGTGTCGCCCAGCAGCGCCGGCCCGGCGGCGCGGAATATCGTCTGGCCAACGGCCGTGCGGCGCTGTTTGCCGAGGCCGACAGCCTGATGAAACAAGCGTGGTTGGTGATTGCCGACCTGGGCAGCCGTCAGGGCCAACGGGAAGAGCGGATCTACCTGGCAACGGATTTCGACCCGACGTTGTTCGATTCGGTGCTGGCTGAGCAAGTGCGCACGGTGGATCAACTGGATTGGGACGAGCGTGAAGGCGTGTTGCGGGCCGAGCGCCAGCGCAAGGTCGGCGAACTGGTGCTCAGCCGCGAGCCATTGACTGGCCTGGATGAGTCAGCTCGCAGTCAGGCGCTGGTGAACCTGGTACGGCGCAAGGGCCTGGAGCTGCTGCCCTGGACTCCGGAACTGCGGCAGTGGCAGGCGCGGGTGGCGCTGCTGCGCCGGCTTGAGTTGGAGGCCAAGGGCGAGAGCGAATGGCCAGACGTCAGCGAAAACGCGTTGCTTGGCAGTCTTGAACACTGGCTGATGCCGTACCTGGGGCGGGTCTCGCGCCTCAGTCATTTCGCTAACCTGGACCTGTCCAGCATCGTCCACAATCTGTTGCCCTGGCCCTTGCCGCAACGCCTGGATGAACTGGCGCCCCATCATTTGAGCGTGCCCTCGGGCTCGTCGATCCGCCTGGACTACAGCGAATACCCACCGATTCTCGCCGTGCGCCTGCAGGAACTGTTCGGTCTGGCCGACACCCCGCGCATCGCCGGAGGACGCCAGGTGGTCAAGCTGCACCTGCTGTCACCGGCACGTCGACCGGTGCAGGTGACCCAGGATCTGGCGAACTTCTGGCGTAGCACTTATGCCGAGGTGAAGAAGGATTTGAAGGGGCGTTATCCCAAGCACTACTGGCCGGACGATCCGCTGGTGGCGCAGGCGACGGCGCGGGTCAAGCCGCGTAAGTAATTGGGTCCGACACAAAACCTTTGTGGGAGCGGGCTTGCTCCCACATTTGTTTGGTGGTGATGCTCAGATCAAGGCGTAGCCGGCAACAGGAACCGCGCAATCACCGGTAGATGATCGGAGATGCGCAACGTATCGTCCTGGCGCACCTGGGCTTCGACCCGTTTGATCCGCGGGCTGTAGAACAGGTAATCGACGGTGCGGTCGGGGCCGTTGAGGCCGGGGTCGTTGGGGTAGTGGGTCAGCCAATGTTCGCGGTCGATGCCGCTGGCCTCGTTGTTGGTGGGGATCATCGGGTACTTGTCCCACAGCAGGTGCAGCGGGCTGTCGGCGGAGTAGGGCGTGCGCTGTTCGGAAGGCAGGCGCCGGTATTGGCCCAGGGGCAGCAGGTTGAAGTCGCCGCCGATCAGCCACGGCGTGCCTCGGGACTCGAGTTTGTCCAGTGCCTTGGTCACGGCAGTGACCTGGTTCGGCAAGGTGTCATCCGGCTCAGTGGCCCGTTCGAGGTGGGTGTTGAGCACCGCCAGTTGGCCGCCATCGCTCAGTGCCAGATAGCTCACCAACAAGGCATCTTTGGGCTGGAACTGACGGCTGATGAAATTGGCGTCGGCCACCGGCAGTTGCACCCGTTCGGCGTGGTCGATGCGGTAGCGGCTCAGGGTCGCGAGCTGTCGGCCGACGCTGCCGAAGATGTGCGGGGAGGGGATAAAATCGGCTTTCCAGTCGAAGGCGCTGGTGCTGCACGGATAGAGGTCGGCCAGGCGTTCCTGCAACAGCTTGAGTTGGTCCTGGTAGTCACTGGCCTTGGCGCCGTTGTCCAGTTCCTGGAGCAACACGATGTCCGGCTGCTCGTCGCGAATGACCCGTGCCACTTCGTCGAGGCTGAAGGCCATGTCTTCCAGGGTTGGGTTTTCGTCGGTGCCCTGGGCCAGGTCGTGCCAGAACACGTAGCGCTTGCCGGCCAGGAACTGCACGTTCCAGGTCATCACCTTCAGAGCCTGGCCGGGCATCAGCGGCGCCGCGTTGGCGGCACAACTGACCGGCAATGCTTCCTTGGGTTGTGGACGCCAGGTCAGGCCGTAGATCGACAGGGCGGCCAGGCTGAGGATCAACAGCAGGCCCAGCAAGGTGTAACGCAGTAGTCGGGTCATGGCTCGGCTTATGGGCGAAACGCAAAAGTGATCCCGAGCATAACCGAGAGCGGTTCCCGAGCCCAAGCCCATAGCCGTCGCAGCATGCGATCAGCGGTTGTCAGGCGTGGCTTCGATCAGCATGAACATCCGGAACAGCACCACGCTGGTGAACAGTTGCAAGAAGCTGTGAATGCTCTCGATCAGCAAGCTGATCAAGGGGTTCTGAGGCGGTGGATACACCGAGACACTGGCGCCCTTGAGCAGCCACAGCGGAACCATCACACAGAGAATGCACAACAGGATCCGCCAGAAATGGCCGCGGCTCATGCGCAGGCTTTCCTTCATCGCGGCCAATGGTGCCAGGCCCCGCAGCACCAGCAGGTATTCACCGAAGGCCAGGACCACCATCAGCCACAGGCCCGGCAGGAAGTACAACGAAATGCCGATCAGGATCAGCAGCGTGTTGAGCGCGGTCAGCAAGGCAAAGCGTGGCCACAGGGTCAGGGCGGTTGCGAGCAGGTCACGAGGGCGCGGCGATTCGCCGCGACTGCGGGCGTCGAGAAACAGAATCAACGCGGCGGTATACAGCGGGTACACCAGCAGCCCGACGATTACGCTGTAGCCGGGAAAGCCTTCGGCACCGACGACGCTGTCCACCCCCTGCTGCAACACGGCCTCGAGTATCACCAGTGGCAGGCATAGCTGGGCGATCCGGCCCAGATGGCGCTTGAAGAAATACAAAGAGTCGCGCAGCACGTCAAACGGATTCATGGGTCGGTATCGCAGTTCAAAAGCGGTCCGACACTTTAACCGATCAGGCGCCCGTACAAGCAAACGTAAACATCTGGTAAAGAGCATTGAAACCTTCCCGGCGAGCCCCATTACTGGTGGGCGCCGGTCCTCAGGATCGGAATGGTTTTCTACCCGGCAATCTAATGAGGTCGCCATGAACAGCGAAGAACAAACCCTGATCGATGGACTGTTTTCACGGCTGCAACAGGCCGAAAAGGATTCAGCCCCGCGCGACGCCCAGGCCGAGACGCGGATCAAGGAGCACCTGGCCAACCAGCCGGCGGCGGGCTATTTCATGGCCCAGGCGATTCTGGTGCAAGAGGCTGCGATCAAGCGCCTCGACGAGCAGAACAAGCAGCTCGCCCAACAAGTCGAGCAATTGCAGGCTGAGCTGCAACAGGCCCGGAACCAGACTTCGGCGCCAAGTGGCGGCGGTGGTTTCCTTTCGAGTATTTTCGGTGGCGGTCCCCGTGATTCACGGCCGGCACCTGCCCCAAGCGCCCCGGCATCTGGTGGTGGCGGTTGGCGCGAGCCGGCGCGGCCCGCCTTCAATGCCCCGGCCCAGCAGGGTTTTGGTGCACCGCCCAGCAACTACGGCGCCCCACCTGCCAACTACGGCGCGCCTCAACAGCAGGCGCCTGCAGCGAGCAGTTTCCTGGGCGGTGCCCTGAAAACCGCCGCGGGCGTGGCCGGCGGTGTAATGCTGGCCCAAGGCATCAGCAGCCTGTTCCACAGCAATCAACAACCCCAGGAGATCGTTGAAGTCATCAAGGAAGAACCGGCGCAACCGGTCAACGACAACAGCGGTGACAGTGGCTGGGGCGATGACCAGCGCGTCGCCGACAACGATGCCTACGGCAGCGACCAGGGCGGTTTCAGCGACGCGGACTTCAGCGACGATTCGTCCTCCTTTGGCGACGACGACTCCTTCGTCTGACCTGCCATTCGTCCGGGGCGCCCAGGCGCCTCGGGTCGATTATTCGCGGAACATTCCTCTGGGCTGGCATACTGGGCAACTTTTCGGGCCCGACGGCCTGCGCTTGTGCATCCAAGAGGAAACGCGGTGAAAAAAATCGCAGTGTTCGCCGATGTCCAGAACCTCTATTACACCGTGCGCCAGGCCTACGGTTGCCATTTCAACTACGCGGCGTTGTGGGCCGATGTCAGCAAGCAAGGGCAGATTGTCGAGGCCTATGCCTATGCGATCGATCGCGGCGACAGCAAGCAGCAGCAATTCCAGCAGATCCTGCGCAACCTGGGCTTCATCGTGAAGCTCAAACCCTACATTCAGCGCAGCGACGGCTCGGCCAAGGGCGACTGGGACGTGGGCATCACCCTCGACATCATGGACGCCGCCGATCACGTCGACGAAGTGGTGCTGGCCTCCGGTGACGGCGATTTCGACATGCTGCTCGAACGCATCATCAGCAAGCACGGTGTGCAGGCGGTGGCCTATGGCGTGCCGGGGCTGACCGCCAACTCGCTGATCCGCGCCGCCAGTCGCTATGTGCCCATCGAAGGCGCGTTGCTGCTCAAGAATTGATTTTTACGGAGTTCAGACAGGTTTGGAACGCATCGCAGTCATCGACTTTGAAACCACCGGCATCACACCCAGCAGCAGTTGCCGGGCCACCGAAATCGCCGTGGTGATTCTCGAGCAAGGCCGAATCGTCGACCGCTACCAGAGCCTGATGAATGCTGGCGTGCGCGTGCCGGCCTTCATCGAGCAACTGACCGGTATCAGCAACGCCATGCTGCGCAGCGCGCCGCCGGCGGAAAAGGTGATGAACGAGGTCAATGAGTTCGTCGGCATCACGCCACTGCTGGCCCACAACGCCGCGTTCGACCAGAAGTTCTGGGACTTCGAGCTAGGGCGAATCAAGCGTACTCGCTTGCAGAATTTTGCCTGTTCACTGTTGCTGGCCCGGCGCCTGATGCCGACGGCACCGAACCACAAGCTCGGCACGCTCAACACGTTCGCCGGCTTGCCCCACACCGGTCAGGCTCACCGGGCCATGGCCGACGCCGAAATGGCCGCCAACCTCACCGCGCACCTGGCCGCGGAACTGCGGCAAAAGCATGGGCTGCGGGCGTTGTCCCATGATTTGCTGTGCAGCCTGCAGAAAGTGCCAGCGGCGAAGATCAATGAGCATCTCAAGCGGCATCGTGGGTTCTAAACACACCACAAAATCCTTGTGGGAGCGGGCTTGCTCCCACCCAGGTTGTTCAGTGTTTGATCCTTATTTCCCGTTGCCTTCCAACTGCCCCAACGGCACGCGCTTTTCAATGGCGCTGGACAACACGATCGAGGTCTTGCTGAAGCCGAACTTGGCGATGCGGTTGATCAGCTCTTCCAGTTCCGGCATCGAGCCGACCGCCGCTTGCATGATCACGCAGGGGTCGCCTGTCACCCGATGGCATTCGGTCAGTTGCGGGATTTTGCACAGTTCGTCGTAGGTCTTCTGGTTGCCGTGCTGGTTCATCCGCAGTTCGATGACGCACTGCACCGGCAGGCCGATTTTCGCCATGTCGACTTTCGCCTGGTAGCCGGTGATCACGCCGCTGGTTTCCAGCTTGCTGACCCGCTCGGCCACGGCTGGGGCCGACAGGTTCACTTTGCGGGCCAGTTCGGCGTAGGACGCACGACCGTTTTCCAACAGGGCGCTGAGCAGCATGCGGTCGTATTTATCCACGGTTTGGCTTCCAAATGGCGTGACTTTCGAAAGCATGGTTTATAGCGCCGATATCCGTGTTTTGAAAAGTGTATGGTTCGGATAAACAGGTTTTGTAACTTATTTTCCGCTTATCGCCTTTCTAGAATAACGCCTCTCATTGTCCTGACTTCGAGCCGACCATGCCGGGCCTACGCCGTTTCCCTTTGCCATTGATCGCTGCCTTTTTCGCCTTGTACGTCATCTGGGGTTCGACCTACCTGGTGATTCGCATCGGTGTCGAGCATTGGCCGCCCCTGTTGCTGGCGGGGATTCGCTTCGTGCTGGGCGGCTCGCTGATGTACGGTTTCCTGCGCTGGCGCGGGGCACCGGCGCCGACCTGGGCGCAATGGAAGGCCGGGGCCATCATTGGCGTGCTGTTGCTCAGTTTTGGCAACGGCGCGGTGAGTGTGGCCGAGCACACCGGCGTGGCATCCGGGGTAGCGGCGCTGGCCGTGGCGACGGTGCCTTTGTTTACCTTGCTCTGCGGCTATTTCTGGGGCGCGCGTAATACCCGTCTGGAATGGGCGGGGATTGTGTTGGGGTTGATCGGCATCGCCATGCTCAACCTCGGTTCCAACCTGCAATCGAGCCCCCTGGGTGCGACCTTGCTGGTGTTCGCGGCGGCGTCCTGGGCCTTTGGTTCGGTGCTGAGCAAGCACTTGCCGTTGCCGGCGGGGGCGATGGCCAGTGCTGTGGAAATGCTGGTGGGCGGCGTGGTGCTGTTGATCGGCAGCGTGGCCAGTGGTGAACACCTGGAGAGCCTGCCGCCGCTGGAAGGCTGGCTCGCCTTGGCTTACCTGACGTGCTTCGGTTCGATCATTGCCTTCAATGCCTACATGTACCTGCTCAAGCATGTGCGCCCGGCAGCGGCCACCAGTTATGCCTACGTCAACCCGGCGGTGGCGGTGTTGCTGGGGATCGTATTCGCCGGTGAAACCATCGGCGTTGAAGAGGCCGTGGCGATGCTGGTGATCATCAGCGCCGTGGTGTTGATCGGGCTGCCTCAGTGGCGCAAACCCAAGCCTGCGTCGGCCGAATCCTGATTTAGGGTAAACTGCCGCGCATTGCACACACCTTGCGCTGATTTCTCCTACGGTACTTCCATGACTTTCGCCACCCTTGGCCTGATCGAACCCTTGCTGCGCGCCCTCGAGACGCTCGGTTACCAGACCCCGACCCCGGTGCAGGCCCAAGCCATGCCGGCGGTGTTGGCCGGTCGCGACCTGATGGCCGCCGCCCAGACCGGCACCGGCAAGACTGCCGGTTTCGCCGTGCCGCTGTTGCAACTGCTGACCACCGAAGGGCCCAAGGTGACCGCCAACTCGGTGCGGGCACTGATCCTGGTGCCGACCCGTGAACTGGCCGAACAGGTCCATGAAAGCGTGCGTCAGTACGCGCAAAACCTGCCGCTGAGCACCTACGCCGTGTACGGCGGTGTCAGTATCAACCCGCAGATGATGAAGCTGCGCAAGGGCGTCGATCTGCTGGTCGCCACGCCGGGTCGCCTACTCGATCTGTTCCGGCAGAACGCGCTGAAGTTCAACCAGCTGCAGACCCTGGTACTGGACGAAGCCGATCGCATGCTCGATCTGGGTTTCTCCGAGGAACTGGCGAATATTTACAAGGCCCTGCCGAAAAAGCGTCAGACCCTGTTGTTCTCGGCGACCTTTTCCGACGCGATTCGCTTGCTGGCCGGGCAGATGCTCAACGACCCGCTGAGCATTGAAGTGAGCCCGCGCAACGTTGCCGCCAACACCGTCAAGCAATGGGTGGTGACGGTGGACAAGAAGCGCAAGCCGGAGCTGTTCATTCACTTGATGCGCAAGGGCAAGTGGAAACAGGTACTGGTATTCGCCAAGACTCGTAACGGCGTCGACGCGTTGGTGGAAAAACTCCAGGGCATGGGCATTAACGCCGACGGAATCCATGGTGACAAACCCCAGGCTACCCGTCAGCGGGCACTGGACCGTTTCAAGGCAAGCGAAGTGCAGATCCTGGTGGCCACCGACGTCGCTGCCCGTGGCTTGGATATCGAAGATTTGCCGTTGGTGGTGAATTTCGACCTGCCGATCGTTGCCGAGGATTACATCCACCGTATCGGTCGTACCGGCCGGGCGGGCTCCACGGGGCAGGCGATTTCCCTGGTCTGCGCTGACGAAGTGAATTTGCTGTCAGCCATCGAAACTCTGACCCGTCAGACATTGCCCCGGCAGATGGAGCAGGACTTCGAGCCAGAGCATCGAGTGCCGGAGACCGATGCCAGTGGCCAGGTCATCAAGAAACCGAAAAAGCCGAAGAAACCCAAGACCTCGGGCGGTGGCGGCAAGCGCAACCTGGGCAAGTGGGTGGACAGCGGCGACGCTGGGCCTGTGGAGCCTTCGGTCAAACCTGTGCGCAAGGTACCGGTGTTCAATACTGGGCCGCGCAAGCGTAAGCCTTGATGATCTGCTCTATCTGGTAAACCGCTATCGCGCATTGATATTGGACCTGCTGCCGTCTTCGCGGGCAAGCCCGCTCCCACAGGTCTTCAATCCTTGCGCTGCAACCACTCCAGCATCCCCAACCCCGCTGCCCGGCCACTGGCAAAGCAGGCTGTCAGCAGGTAGCCGCCAGTCGGCGCTTCCCAGTCGAGCATTTCCCCGGCACAGAACACGCCGGGTACTTGCTTGAGCATCAACCGTTCGTCCAAGGCTTCGAAGGTCACGCCACCGGCGCTGCTGATGGCTTCGTCCAGGGGGCGGGTTTTCACCAGGGTCAATGGCAAGGCCTTGATCGCCTGGGCCAGCCGCGCCGGGTCGCTAAAACAATCGGCGGGCGTGAGTTCGCGCAACAGCGCGGCCTTGACCCCGTCGATCCCCAACTGGCTGTGCAAGTGCTTGGCCATTGAGCGTGAACCGCGTGGCTTGCTCAGGGCTTGCTGGATTTTATCCACAGGTCGGCCTGGCAGCAGGTCCAGATGGATCGTCGCGCTGCCGTGTTGGTTGATGGCTTCGCGAATTGGCGCCGACAGGGCATAGATCAGGCTGCCTTCGATGCCGGTGGCGGTGATCACGCATTCACCGAGGCGCGGTACATCGTCATTCAGGCCGATGGCGATATTTTTCAGCGGGGCGCCGGCGAATTTGCTGACCATCAGATCGCTCCAGGCCTGCACTTCGAATCCGCAATTGCTCGGCTGCAAGGGCGCAAGGCCTACACCGCGCTGTTCCAGTGGCAGCATCCAGGCACCATCGGAGCCCAGGCGTGACCAACTGCCGCCGCCCAGCGCCAGCAATGTCGCAGTGGGTCGCAGTGTTTTTTCGCCGTCCGCAGCGGTGACTAGCAAGCTGCCGTCGGGGTTCCAGCCCAGCCAGCGATGGCGGGTATGGATCATCACGCCGGCATCGCGCAGGCGTTTGAGCCAGGCACGCAGCAGCGGGGCGGCTTTCATGTCGGTAGGAAATACCCGCCCGGAACTGCCGACAAAGGTGTCGATACCCAGGCCATGAATCCATTCGCACAGTTCATTTGCGCCAAATGCCCGCAGCAGCGGGGCGATGTTCGCCGCGCGTTCGGCATAGCGGGACAGGAAGGCCGGAAAGGCTTCCGAGTGGGTGATGTTCATGCCGCCGACACCGGCCAGCAGAAATTTCCTGCCCACCGAGGGCATGCCGTCATACAGGTCGACCTGGATCCCGGCCCGACTCAACACCTCGGCCGCCATCAGGCCGGCTGGGCCGCCGCCGATGATGGCGACGTTTGGGGTGGAAGGCTTGGGCGCTTGGGTCATGGTGAGCTATGTCTGGCGGATCAGGGCGAGCATTCTATCAGTTCGGTTCACTGGCCGAGGGGCATGGCGTGTGTGTCTACACCTTGAACGTATCGACCACACTCCGGAGTCGTCCGACTTCAAAATCCAGTTCTCCACACGCCGTGAGGGTCGAGCACAAGTTGTCGGTGGCATGGCGATTCAACTGGCTGATCTCATGAACATCCCGAGTGAGCTGGTCGACAGCGCTGGTTTGTTCCTCGGTTGCAGCGGCGACCGTCAGGCACATCTCATCGATCTCGATGATGCGTGACACCACGCTCAGCAGGCTGTCTCCGGCCTGGGTCGCCACACGTACACTTTGGCTGCCGATTTCATGGCTGCGCAGCATGGTCTTGGCAGCCTGGGTAGCCCCCTCCTGCAGTGCCTCGATCACCGCCCTGATTTCTTCGGTCGCTGTCTGGGTGTGGTGGGCAAGGCTTCTGACTTCGTCCGCCACCACGGCAAACCCGCGCCCGGCCGCTCCGGCCCGGGCTGCCTCGATGGCGGCGTTCAAGGCCAGCAGGTTGGTTTTTCCGGAGATCGTCGAGATGACCTCCAGCACCTTGCCGATATTGGCGCTTTTGGTGTTGAGTTCTTCGATCTGTGCGCGGGTTTCTTCGATGTTTTCTTGCAGGCAACTCATCGCATTGACCGTGTTCTCGACGAGCATGCAGCTCGAATCGATCTGCGCCCTGGCGCTCGAGGCGCCTCTGGACGCCGCCGAGGCACTCGAGGCGATTTCTTGCGCCGACGCCCCAAGCTCCTCAATGGCCGCCGCCACGTTGCTGGTAAAGCCGGATTGGTGTTCCGACTTCCCAACCGAGGAGTTGGAGGCCGTCAGGACCTTGCGGGTGGCCTCTTTCAGGGAGTTCGTCGTTGATGAGACTTCGGTGATGGAGGCATGGATCCGGTCGCCGAAGCGATTGAAACTCACGGCCAACTGGCCGAATTCATCATTCGACAGGATCGACAAGCGTCGGGTCAGGTCACCGTCGCCCTGGGCGATATCTTCCATCGCGTGACTGATAAGGCGCAGGGGCTTCATCAACACGCGAATAAGCAGCCCGAGCAGCAACAGGGTGGCCAGGCCGGCAACGATTGTGGTGATGATCGCCGAACTGCGGAACGCAGCAAGACTGGCCATGGCTGCCTGCTTGTCCAGGACGATGCCGATGTACCAGTCTTTCATCGGCAGGCCTTTGATCGCAGAGAACAGTGTGAATTTCACGCCATCGACCGTAGTGGCTTCCACCAATCGATCATTGAGCGTCGGGGTATTGCCCGGAAACAGATCGGACAGTGTCTTGCCGATCAGTGCCTTGTCGGGGTGAACCAGTATTTTGCCTTCCTTACTCACCAGAAAAGCGTATCCACTGCCCTCGAAGGCTTGCGCGTTGAGCGTTTGAGAAATCGTCTCGATGTTCAGACTGGCGCCCAGGACGCCGAGCGTTTGCTGCCCGGCGTGGAGGGCGACCGCCTGGGTGATAATCGGGTAGTCGATCCCGGCCCCTACGTAGGGTTCGGTCATTGCCACGCCATGGTCTACGGCGTCTATGTACCAGCGCCGTTGCCGACTGTCGTAATCGGCTGGCATCTCCCGCGGGGGATGGATCTGGAACCCACCGTCACGGGTGCCCACATAACCGGCGATAAACTGGCTCATGAGCACTTGGCTTTGCAACTTGTCGAGTATGTTTTGCGGCGAGGGATCGTGGCCGATGAGTTCGGCAAATCCCTTTAGCAGAATCAGTCTTCCGTCCAGCCAGCTCTGGATATCATGTGCCATCGATGCCGAGAGGGCGCGGGTGTGTTCCTCGATTTTTTTTACGTTGTCGTCACGCAACCGAACGTCATTCAATACGGTGAATGTGGAAAACACCGTCATGATAAGCAACGAAGCAATCAGTAGTATCTTCTGGTTAAACCTGAGATTTTTCATTGCACTTTCTCTGAATAAGGATCGGTTGCGCAGGGACACAGGTCGCCGTCAGCGAATTACCAAAGTGCCAATGTGTAACTGACGATCAGGCGGGTTTCATCCAGGTCATTGCTGAAGTTCGAACGAACCGTAGCGTTTCTGAGTTTGACCCCGAGGTTTTTCAGCGAACCGCTTTGGACCACGTAACCGATATCCGTATCGCGCTCCCACTCTTTGCCCGTATTACTGCCCCCGACCAACGCGTTGTCACCCTGGACATAACGACTCATGAACGTCAGCCCGGGAATGCCCAGCGCGGCGAAGTTGTAGTCATAACGCAGCTGCCAGGAGCGTTCCTGAGTGTTGGCAAAGTCATTGATCTGGACGAAGTTGACCAGGTATGGGTCGCTATTGGCAATGTACGGGAAGGGATCGTCACCGCTCATGCGCTGATAGGCGGCGGTGAACACGTTGGCGCCCAGGGTGTAGGCAACCAGTCCGTTCGCGGCGCGGTTATCGAGGGGGCGGAAGTTACCGTCATCGGTACTTTTCGAATAACGCAGATCGAACTTCAGCGACTGTTGCGCGGCAAGAGGGATTTCATAGACGACGCCGCCAAAGAACTGCCGATAGACATTTTCCAGATTGCCGTAGAACAGACTTGTGCTAAGGGCTTTGTTGAAACTGTAAGTACCGCCGGCAAAGCGGAAGTCATCACTGACACCGCCGATGCGGTTACCCGTGAAGTCCTGATAGTTCGAAGAACTGTTGAACTTGATTTGCTCCAGCTTGCCGCCTTGCAGGACCAACTGATCAATGTCTTTGGAGGTCAGTAGCGCGCCTTCGAAGGTGGAGGGCAACAGGCGTGTGTCATTGCTCGATACCACGGGCGTACGGAAGGCGAGTGAGCCTACCTTTAGAGCGGTTTCCGACACCTTCGCCTTGGCCGTCAGCTCAAGTTTGGAATATTCGTCCTGTGAGCCGCGGCCGTTTTTCGAACTAAGGTCAGCCGGCAACAGGCCCGTGCCACCGGAACCATCACCGCCGTCAAGCTTGAGGCCGAGCATGCCAACGGCGTCGATGCCCAGGCCCACGGTGCCGGCGGTATAACCCGACTCGAATCGCAACATGGCGCCCTGGGCCCATTCTTTTGCCGAGTCCCGCTGGGCCGTGGGAGGACCGTTGCGAAAGTCACGATTGAAGTAGAAGTTACGCAGTTCCACACTGGCCTTACTGTCGGCAATAAAGTCTGCAGATGCCGTAAATGGGAAAATCAACGCGCAAGTACCCGCAATAGCCAAAGTCTTATTGATTGACATGCTCTTTATGCTCCAGATAACGGCAGATTTATGTGTTGGGTTTTATCGTTATTTTGATTGCAAAGTTACATCTACAGTTTTCTGCGGGCAGCACGCGGCAACCGGGTTATTACCCCGTTGCGCGTACTGACTGCGAAAAGAAAAGTTTTAAATCAGAGAGCTGTTTTGATGCGGCCAATGACGGAGCCGGCTTCAAAATAATCGCCTGCCTGTTTGGCGATCTGCACCTGGCCTTCACAAGGAGCGAGGACCGAGGTTTCCATTTTCATGGCTTCTACAACCGCGATCACTTGCCCGGTGCTCACCGACTCGCCGTCTTCGACGACCCAGGTATGCAGATTACCCGCCACGGGCGTCAGTACCGCCTGCGGATCAGTGACCTCGGAGGGGGCCGTGCTTTCGCTGGCGGTACCCGCTGCGTTCAGGCTGACGTCTCGCAGCAGCGCAGCCGGAAGGCCCAGTTCGTGGCGCTTGCCGTCGATCTCGACAAACGTGCGCAGGATGCCTGGGTCGGCCGATACCGCGGTACGTGGGGCGAGCGTGATCTGTTCGGCGAAATCGGTTTCGATCCAGCGCGTGTGCACGGCGAATTTATCGGCACCGGTGAAGTCGTCATGGTCCATCACGGCCCGGTGGAACGGCAGCACCGAGGCAATGCCTTCAATGTTGAATTCCGCCAAGGCGCGTCGGGCGCGGACAATAGCCTGTTCGCGGGTGGCGCCGGTGACGATCAGTTTGGCCATCATCGAGTCGAAGGTGCTGGGCACTCGCGAGCCGCTTATCACGCCGCTGTCCAGGCGCACACCCGGGCCAGACGGTGGCAGGAAATCGGTGATCTGACCGGGGGTGGGCAGGAAGCCCTTGCCTGGGTCTTCCGCATTGATGCGAAATTCGAAGCTGTGGCCACGCGGGGTCGGCGTCTCACTGAAGGACAACGGCAAACCGTCGGCGATCCGCAGTTGTTCGATCACCAGATCCACCCCAGTGGTCTCTTCGGTCACCGGGTGCTCGACCTGCAAGCGGGTATTGACCTCGAGGAACGACAGGGTGCCATCCTGGCTGAGCAGGAACTCCACCGTGCCGGCACCGACGTAGCCGGCTTTGGCGCAGATATCCTGGGCGGATTGATGAATACGCTGGCGCTGTTCGTCGCTGATAAAGGGCGCTGGCGCTTCCTCCACCAGCTTCTGATTGCGCCGCTGCAAGGAGCAGTCACGCGTGCCGACGACGACGACCTTGCCGTGTTTGTCGGCGAGGATCTGCGCTTCGATGTGCCGAGGACGGTCGAGGAACTGTTCGACGTAGCATTCGCCACGACCAAAGGCTGCTTGCGCTTCGCGCACGGCGGAGGCGAACAACTCAGCCACTTCGTCCATGCGCCAGGCGACTTTCATGCCGCGCCCACCGCCGCCAAAGGCTGCCTTGATGGCAATTGGCAGGCCGTGCTGTTCGGCAAAGGCCAATACTTCGGCGGCGCTTTCGACCGGGCCAGGCGTACCGGCGACCAGAGGCGCCCCGACCAGTTGGGCAATTTTTCGCGCCTCGACCTTGTCGCCGAGCACGTCGATGGTCTGCGGGTTGGGACCGATCCAGATCAACCCTGCGTCGATCACCGCCCGGGCGAAGTCAGCCCGTTCAGACAGAAAACCATAGCCGGGGTGCACGGCATCGGCGCCGCTGCGTTTGGCCACGGCGATCAGTTTGCCGATATCCAGGTAGGTTTCGGCCGGGCGCTGGCCATTCAGTGAGTAGGCTTCGTCGGCCTGGCGCACGTGCAGGGCGTCGATGTCCGCGTCGGCATAGACCGCGACAGACTGCACGCCGTAGTCGCGGCAGGCGCGGGCGATGCGGACGGCAATTTCACCACGGTTGGCAATCAGTAATTTTTTCATGGAATTTTTTTCACATCGGCAGTTGAAGAAGCTTGCGTAACGGGTTGAATCTCTTTGAAGCCGTCCACAGGGTTGAAGCGAATCTGCGCATTGATAGGGATCTGGCCAGCCAGGTCGAGATGGTAGCTGGCGACTGCGGCGATCACCGGATAGCCACCGGTCAACGGGTGATCGGCGAGAAACAGAACCGGTTGGCCGCTGGCCGGAACCTGAATGGCGCCCACGGAGGTGCCTTCGCTGGGCAACTCATGGTGGTTGCTGCGCGCTAGCGGTATTTCACCGGCCAGACGAATACCGACGCGGTTGGACTGTGAGGTGACGCGCCAGAGCTGGCTGCTCAGACGCTGGATGGCGTCTTCGGTAAACCAGTCGGTACGCGGTCCCATGACCACGTCAAGGGTGACGATGTTGGCAGCAGTAGGCAGCTCAAAGGCTGGGGCTTCGTTCAGCGATACGCTGGTTCCCGTTGTCAGTGTCGTAAAGCCCAATAGGTCGCCGACGGCGAGCGCCGGGGGGCCGACCTGGGCCAGGGTGTCTGTGGACAGGCTGCCCAGCACCGGAGTGACGTCAAAGCCGCCGCGAATCGCCAGGTAGCTGCGCAGCCCCGCGAGGGGGGAACCCAGGCTGACGCGGTCACCCGCGTCCAGCTCGATGGGCTGGTAGTGACTTGCCTGCCATTGCAGGCCACTGGCGTTGGTGATGGTGACCGGGGTTTGCGCCCCCGTGACCGCGATCACGGCACGGCCATGGCAAACGAAGCTCAGGCCGCCGAGGACCGATTCCACACAGGCCATGTCCGAGCGGTTGCCGACCGCGCGGTTGGCGGCCCGCAGCGCGCCCAGGTCCAGCGCGCCGGAACGGGATACGCCTTGGCCGGTCTGGCCGGGACGGCCCATATCCTGCAGTACGCTGTGCAAACCGGGGGTGATGATTTCCAGATAGGCGCCGCTGGGCGCGGCGGCACTTGCCGGTGCCGTGGGGGCGGGCAGGCCACCCGCCGGGAGCGGGCCTGCATCGGTGAAGCGCACTTTATAGCCTGGACGCAGCAAGGCCGATTCAGCGCGGTTCAGGTCCCACATCTGCAAAGGCGTGACGCCGATGATCTGCCATCCACCGGGGCTGGCTTGGGGATAAACACCGCTGAATTCCCCGGCCAGGGCAACCGCACCCGCGGGTATGCGGGTGCGTGGAGTTTGTCGGCGAGGCACCTGGAAACCCGCACCGCCGGTGAGGTAGGCGAAGCCCGGCGCGAATCCGCAGAAGGCCACGCTGTAGTCATGGGCGGTGTGGCGTTGGACCACCTCGGCGCGGCTGATCCCCAGCAGCGTGGCGACCTCGTCGAGGTCTTCGCCATTGTAATGGACGGGAATTTCCACCCGGCGATGCTCGATCGCGCGGCGCTGGCTCAGGTCCTGGCCAGCGATACGATTGACGAGCGCCTGCTGCGCAATGGCGCTGGGGCGAAATTGGATCAGCAGCGTTCGTGCGGCAGGAATGATTTCCTCCACGCCAGCAATCGGCTCGGCCATCAGGGCGTCGAACAACGCCAGGGTCTCGTCCAGGTCTTTCAATTCGACGAGCAGGGCGTCCAGGTTGACGGGTAGAAAACGCACAGGAAACTCCTAGACGTGATAGGTGCTGTCAGGCACATCGGTGATGAACATATGGCCGGGCGCATGGGTAATGGCGAAGGGCACGCCCGAGGCCACGACCGCTGCCTGGGGCGTTACACCGCAGGCCCAGAACACCGGGATCTCACCGGGTTCGATGCGCACGGCGTCGCCGAAGTCGGGTCGACTCAAGTCCTGGATCCCGAGCAGCGCGGGTTCGCCGATGTGCACCGGGGCGCCATGGACTGAGGGATAGCGTCCGGAGATAGTGCTCGCCTCTGCCACGCGATCGGCGGGGATCGGTCGCATCGATACCACCATTTCACCCTGTAGACGTCCCGCCGGACGGCAGGCACGGTTGGTCCGGTACATCGGTACGTTGCAGCCATCCGTGATATGCCGCACTTCGATGCCGGCCTCTTGCAGGGCCGTTTCAAAGGTAAAGCTGCAGCCAATCAGAAAGGCCACCATGTCGTCGTGTTCGGCCCAGGCCTGAGTGGCGTCGCTGACTTCCTCCACCAGTTTCCCGTCACGCCAGATGCGGTACAGGGGTATATCGGTGCGCAGGTCGGCCCATTCAGCCAGCAGCGTACTTGGGCTGCCGGCGTCGCTGACGTCAAGGATCGGGCAGGCTTTTGGATTGCGCTGGGCATACAGTAGAAAATCGTATGCCCAGGCGCGCGGCAAGGCGATCAGGTTGGCCTGGGTCATGCCCGGCGCGACACCCGCGGTGGGGGTGACCAGGCCGCCACGGTAGGCGGCGCGTGCTTCGCGGGCAGCGGCGATGGCCGCCTGGCGGGCGAGATCAAGGGCGTTCATGGGCGTCCTCCGGCAAAGGGCTGCAAGGACATGTTGGCCTGTTCCAGCACGCGGCGCAGCTCGCGGGCCATTTCCACCGCTGCGGGGCTGTCGCCATGGACACAGATCGAGTCGGCCTGGATTTTGGTCAGGCTGCCATCGATCGCTTCGAGGCAGCCGTCTTCAACGAGGCGCAGCATGCGTTGGGCGACGAGCTTGGGATCGTGCAGCACCGCACCTGGTTCGCGGCGAGAGACGAGGGTGCCCTGTGGCGTATAGGCCCGGTCAGCGAACGCTTCGGCGATACACTGCAAACCCTCGTTACGGGCCAGTTCAATCAGGCTTGAGCCGGCCAGGGCAACCAATATGAGGTTGGAGTCGATCGCGCGGATGGCTTCGATCACGGCCAGCGCCTGACGGCGATCGTGAGCAATGGTGTTGTACAAGGCGCCATGGGGCTTCACATAGCGCACGCAGGTGCCGGCGGCCTTGGCCAGGCCTTGTAGCGCGCCGATCTGGTAGATCACGTCGGCAGTCAGCTCATCGCTGGCCACGTCCATGTTTCGGCGGCCAAAGCCCACTTTGTCCGGGTAAGCGACATGGGCGCCAATGGTGACATTTTTTGCCGCCGCCGCTTTCAGTGTCCGCAGGATGCCGGCGGGGTCACCGGCGTGAAAACCACAGGCGACATTGGCGCTGGTCACGACATCGAGCATCGCGGCATCGTCGCCCATGTGCCAGGCGCCAAAGCTTTCGCCCAGGTCGCTGTTGATATCTATGGTTGGCATTCACGTGACTCCTTGTTCGTTATCGGGCTCAGGCAACGTTGAGGAAGGCGAAGATCGGCCCAACGGATTTGATTGCCATGTACCAGGTCAGCAGGCAGGTCAGGACGCCCAGTACCAGCAGCCAACGTGGGTAATGGTAACCGCCCATGAGGTCGGACCGGCGCCAGCCGACGTAGATAAAGATGCTCAGGCCGATTGGCAGTATCAGGCCGTTGAAACCGCCCGCGAAGAGCAGCAGTGCGGCAGGAGCAGTCCCCATCAGGACAAAGATCAGCAGCGATAGGGTGATGAATACGGTGGTGGCGCGGTTGCGACCCTGCTCAGTGATGTCCGGCTTGAACACGGTGATAAAGGAAATGGAGGTGTAAGCGGCGCCGATCACGCTGGTGATACTGGCGGCCCAGAGGATGAGACCGAAGACGCGCAGGCCGAACTGTCCGGCTGCTGCCTGGAAGGCTTGTGCGGCCGGGTTGGCGCCCTGGCCCGAGGTGTCGATGACTACGCCGCTGGCAACAACGCCGAGGATGGCGAGAAACAGGATGTAGCGCATGAGGCCGGTGACCAGGATGCCGCCCAGGGCTGCTTTGGTCACTGCCTGGAGATTTTCTACCCCGGTAGTACCGCGGTCCAACAGTTTGTGAGCCCCCGCATAGGTGATGTAACCACCGACCGTGCCGCCGACAATGGTCGTAATGGTGGCGAAATTGATCTGGTCCGGAAGTATGGTCTGGTAGAGGGCTTCACCCAGTGGCGGGTTAGAGGCAAAGGCCACGAACAGCGTCAGGCCAATCATCACCAGACCCAGCACGACAATCAGCCGGTCCACGGCCAATCCGGCGCGGTGGGAGAGGAAGATGCCGATGGCCAGCAGGGCGCTGAGACCGCCGCCCCATTTTGCATCAAGCCCCATCAGCGCATTCAGGCCCAGCCCGGCACCGGCGATGTTGCCAACGTTGAACACCAGCCCGCCGAAAATCACCAGCACCGCCAGCAGGTAACCACTGCCTGGAATCGCGTTGTTGGCCACGTCTGCGGCGCGCATTCGGGTCAGGGTGACGATACGCCAGACGTTAAGTTGAACCACGAAGTCGATCAGAATCGACGCCAGGATACCGAACGCAAATGCCGCACCCATCTTGGCCGTGAACGTGGCGGTCTGGGTGATGAAGCCAGGGCCGATGGCGGACGTTGCCATCATGAAAATTGCTGCGATCAGGGAAGCGCGTCGCGTCTTTGTAAAATCTTGAGCGGTCTGTGTCACGGCTGTCTGTGTCACGGCATCAATTCCTACGGTGGGAGATATTTTTTTATTGAGCAACGAGCGTGCCAGGACTCAAACATCGGCCTAAAAGTGTTGATCTATAGCGCTTGGATTGTTCAACAATCAATTTGATGTGAGGCTACAATTTGCACCAAATTGTAACCTTGTCACTCGTGGGTGTTACTTAATGATGCAGGCGACACCCGTGCTCCTTGCCATGGGCGGGGCTCTCAGGGAACATCAAAGTGACTTTCTCTTATTCTGGATTGCACATGAACGACGTTTCACCTTCCCTCCCTCGCTCGCTGGGAGAATCCATTACCCAGGAGATCCGCAGAATGCTGGTCGAAGGTGAGTTGGTTCCGGGCCAGCGGCTGTCCGAAGCGGCCCTGGCCGAAAACCTGCGGATTTCACGCAACACCTTGCGGGAAGCGTTCAGGGTCCTCACGCGGGAGGGGTTGCTCAAGCATGAACCCAATCGAGGGGTGACCGTGGCAGAGCCGGATATGGCGTCGATCATTGACATCTATCGTGTGCGCCGTTTTATCGAATGCAAGGCCATTGCCCAGGGCTATCCACTGCACCCGGGAGCACTGCATATGCGCGAAGCGGTGGAAGCGGGCATGCGAGCGCGTGAGGCCAAGGATTGGATCGCAGTCGGTACCGCTAACATGATGTTCCACAAGGCTATCGTCGAGCTCGCCGACAGCCCGCGCCTAGTGGTGTTCTACGGGCAGATATCTGCCGAGCTGCGGTTGGCCTTCGGCCTGCTCAATGATCCCGAGTTCCTGCATATGCCCTATGTCGACATGAACGTTTCAATCCTGCGCTGTATCGAAGAAGGGCGACCCGAGGCAGCCACCCAGATGCTCGAAGCCTATCTGGTGCAATCGGAGCGCACCGTTCTGGCAGCCTACGAACGCTGCATGAACCGATAGCGCAGAAGCAAAGCCACATCTATCGATTTTTCCGCTCGGGCACACACCCACCTTATAGTTTCGGGTATCGATTGGTGATTTCCCGGGGCGGCCGTGTGGCACTGGGCACGCCAAGTCGCCGTTGGTCTTCGCGAGCCAACTCAGCGCCCTTGTAACGTTCGATATGAGCGCGGTCGTGGGCCAGGTTTTCAGCGGTGATTGAGTGACGGATCTTGCCTGCGATGTAGACTCAGGGGCATGGAGGAGAGTGAAGATGGAGCCGATACTGGAACTGGAAAGCGCACGGCTGATATTACGGCAGTGGCGCGATGCTGACTTGCCGGAGTTTGCGGCCATGTCGACCGATCCGCAGGTGATGCGTTATTTCCCGGCGCCCCTGAGCCGGCTGGAAAGCGCCGCCTTGATCGGCCGTGTGCGTGGGCATTTTGCCGAACATGGTTTTGGCTTGTGGGCATTGGAACGCAAGGACACTGGGGCCTTCATTGGTTTTACCGGGCTGGGCGTGGTCGGATTCGACGCACCTTTCACGCCGGCCATCGAGATCGGCTGGCGCCTGGCCCGGGAGCACTGGGGCCTGGGGTATGCCAGCGAAGCGGCGTGGACGGCACTGCGGTGTGCCTTCGACCAGTTATTACTGGACGAAGTGGTGGCGTTTACCGCTGTGGATAACCTGCCGTCGCAAAAGGTCATGCAGGCCATCGGCATGCACCACGATCCGGCTGACGACTTCGAACACCCAAAGCTCGCGGTCGATCATCCATTGCGTCACCATGTGCTCTATCGCATCAACCGTGAACAGTGGCTACAGACCCTGCACGGTTAGCCGACACGGACGTTTACAATGCCTGCCACAATGGCCCGGGCCAACAATCGATCCACCGCCGCAGCACAGACTGCGCGGTGTTGCGCTGTGTGAGGAAAGTCTGAATGAGCCACGTGTTGGAAGATCTGGTCGACCTGCTGACCCTGGAACCGATCGAAGAGAACCTGTTTCGCGGTCGTAGCCAGGACTTGGGGTTCCGCCAGTTGTTCGGCGGCCAGGTGCTCGGCCAGTCACTGTCGGCGGCCAGCCAGACCGTGGAGCCGGCCCGTCATGTGCACTCGATGCACGGTTATTTCCTGCGTCCGGGCGACGCGGCGTTGCCGGTGGTCTACCAGGTGGACCGGGTGCGTGACGGCGGCAGCTTTAGCACCCGACGAGTGACGGCGATCCAGAAGGGCAACCCGATTTTTACCTGCAGCGCGTCGTTCCAGTACGACGAAGAAGGCTTTGAGCACCAGAGCAGCATGCCGCAGGTCGTCGGGCCGGAGAACCTGCCCTCCGAGCTGGAGCTGACCCAGCAGCGCGCGCACCTGCTGCCCGAGCACATGCGTGAAAAACTGCTGTGCCCCAAGCCGATCGAGGTGCGCCCGGTCACCGAAAAAGACCCTTACAACCCGCAGCCGGCCGATCCGATCAAATACGTGTGGTTCCGCGCCGATGGCGCCCTGGCGGATTCGCCGGCCTTGCACAAATACCTGCTGGCCTACGCGTCGGATTTCGGCCTGTTGACCACCTCGATGTTGCCCCACGGTAAATCGGTGTGGCAGAAGGATATGCAGGTTGCCAGCCTCGACCACGCCTTGTGGTTCCACGCCGACCTGCGCGCCGATGACTGGCTGCTCTACGCCATGGACAGCCCGTGGGCCGGCAATTCCCGGGGGTTCTCCCGGGGCAGCGTGTTCAACCGCGCCGGGCAACTGGTGGCATCGGTGACCCAGGAAGGCCTGATCCGCCATCGCAAGGACTGGGCATGAGCCTGGCCGACGTCCGGCACTGGGTATTCGACATGGACGGCACGCTGACCATCGCCGTGCATGATTTCGCGGCGATCCGCGTGGCCCTGGCGATCCCGGCCGAAGATGACATCCTCACCCATCTGGCGGCGTTGCCGGCTGATGACGCTGCGGCCAAGCATGCCTGGCTGCTGGAACACGAGCGGGACCTGGCGCTGGGCTCCAGGCCTGCCCCGGGGGCGGTGGAGTTGGTGCGCGAACTGGCGTCGCGTGGTGTTCGCCTGGGTATCCTGACCCGCAACGCCCGCGAGCTGGCCCACGTGACTCTCGAAGCCATCGGCCTGGCGGACTGTTTCGCCGTGGAAGATGTGCTGGGCCGCGACGAAGCACCGCCCAAGCCTCATCCCGGTGGTTTGTTGAAGCTGGCCGAGGCCTGGGGCGTGGCGCCTGAAGCGATGGTGATGGTCGGTGACTATCGTTTTGACCTGGACTGCGGTCGGGCGGCGGGCGCGCGGACGGTGTTGGTGAATCTGCCGGACAATCCGTGGCCGGAGCTGACGGATTGGCATGCGCGCGATTGTTCGGAGTTGCGGCGGATGCTGTTGGCTTGAGAGTTGTGTTGACTGGCTAATCGCTTTCGCGGGCTTGCTCGCGAAAGGGCCTTCCCAGTCGACACAAGGCTTACTGACTAAACAACACCTTCAACCCCTCAGGCGAAGTCAACATTCCATCCCCGTTATGCCCCACCCCCGGCACTTCGATCAACCGCTGGTTCAACCCCTCAGGGTGACGGCGGGTCAGGTAGTCGAAGAAGAACTGCCCACGCAGTAACCGATACGGCCCTTGGGTCTGCGCCTCACAACCTTTATCCAGCGCCGGATGCTCCGGGTCGATGTCCTGTTGCCCGAGCAAATAGACAATGTCGCGCTTGATGTAGGCGTCTTCCAGTTGCGCGGGTGTTTGCCCTGCCGCATAGGCCGGCAGGTTCTGCAGGCCGTACTTCCAATTATTGAAGCCGGGGCAACTGGCAGGGGCGAAGGCCATGGGCCGTTGTGCATCGAAGTAGGCATAGGACGACGGGTTGGCGATGACAAAGCGCGGGTTGATCCGGTATTGGCCGTGGGCGAGCAGGGCATAGCGCTGCACAACCTGGGCACCGCCGGAATGGCCGGCGATGACGATCGCCTGTACTTCGGGAAACTGCTGTTGGTCACTGACCCGCGCAACGATGTCGTCGAGTACCTGAAAGGAACTGACCGGGTTCGGCCCTGTGGATAAGCCGCCGGCCATCCACTCGTTGCCTCGCCAGCGCAGCAGGTCGTTGGGCAATTGATGGCGCGCCACGTCCTGCTCGTTGAGAAACTGCGGGGCGATGATCAGGGTCGTGGCCAGTTGTCCGGCCTGCTCGGCCGCTTTTTCGGCGCTGTGCAGGTAGGTGTCGGCATTGCGCCGTCGACCATGGAGGATAATCAGCACGCGCTGGATCGACGCCGGGGGCGGGCTCACGCCGACGGCCATGGCGCCGCCCTTGAACTGCAGGCGCCCCTGGGCGACTACGTTCACGCCATGTTCGTCCGCCTGGGCAACGGTGCAGCACAGCACCAGCCCGATCAACATACCCCACTTCATCTACAGGGTTTTTGCCGCAAACGTGTCGCATTGGCTGACCTGGCCCTGGGCGAAGCCAGTCTTGAACCAGCGTACCCGCTGCGCCGAGGTGCCATGGGTAAACGAGTCCGGCACCACGCGGCCCTGGCCTTGTTGCTGCAAACGGTCATCGCCGATGGCATTGGCGGCGTTCAGGGCTTCTTCAATATCTCCCGGTTCCAGCCAGTTCAGGCGTTTTTGCGCGTGGTTGGCCCACACGCCGGCCAGGCAGTCGGCCTGCAACTCCTGGCGGACCAGCAAGCCACCGTCGCCTTCCATCTGCCGGCCTTGTTGGCGAGCCTCCTGGATTTTCGCCGACACGCCGAGCAGGGTCTGCACATGGTGGCCGACTTCGTGGGCAATGACGTAGGCCTGGGCGAAGTCGCCGGCGGCCGAAAAGCGTTGGGACATCTCCTTGAAGAAGCTCATGTCCAGGTAGACCTGGCGATCGGCCGGGCAATAGAACGGGCCGGTCGCCGAAGAGGCGAGGCCACAGGCCGAGTTGACCCGGCCGCTGAACAGCACCAGTTTCGGCTGCTGGTACTGGCGCCCGGCTTGCTGGAAGACCTGGCCCCAGGTGTCCTCGGTATCGCCGAGGATCGAACGGACGAATTCGGCCTGCTCGTCATTGGCCGGTGGCGCCTGGCGGGTTTGTGACGTGGCGGGCGCGGACTGGTCCATCTGCCCGGCCAGTTGCCCGAGAATCTGCATCGGGTCCTGACCGGTGATCCAACCGATGCCGACGATGAGGATAATGGCCGTCAGGCTCAAGCCCTTGCCACCGCCAAAGCGCATCCCGCCGCCGCCCCCACCGTCACCGCGGGCGTCCACCACGTTGTCACTGCGGCGACCTTTTTTCCATAACATGGGGGAAGTCCTCTGATTGACCGGTTGCTGAGTAGTGCTGTTGTGGGGTGAGTCTAGCTTTTTGGGGGCTCAAGGTGCGCGCCATGCTTGAGCTTTCAGGCAATCGCCGCGGGTTTTGGTTCATCGGGGCATGAAAGGTATCTGGTTCCAGAATTTGCATTACACTTAGCATATTTTAGAATCGACTAACCTCTCATCTGGATTTCCCATGGCCGGCAGTCAAATCGAACGGGTCTTCAACGTGCTGGAAAGCCTGGCCAGCGATCCCCATGGCTGGCCGCTCCAAGGGCTGGCCGAACAGTTGCAGATCCCCAAGAGCGCCACCCACCGCCTGCTCGCCGAACTCATGCGCCTGGGCTATGTGCGCCAGAACCCGGAGAACCTGCGCTATCACCTGTCGACCCGTCTGGTCGCCATGGGCTTTCGCTACCTGTCGCGCAGTGGCGCGGACATCGTGCAGCCGGTGCTTGATCGCCTGGCCCGGGACACTGGCGAACTGGTGCGCCTGGGCGTCATCGAGGGCGATTGCCAGACCTGGATCGCCAAGTCCCAGGGCGCCCGCTCCGGTTTGCGCTACGACCCGGACATGGGCCGCGAGGCGCCGTTGTTCTATACCGCGTCGGGCCATGCCTGGCTGGCGTGCATGAGCGACGCCGAGGCGTTGGCCCTGGTGGAGCGGCAGGTGAACCAGGTGCCAACGCAGGAACTGGGGCCGAACGCGCCACGCAATACGGATGAATTGCTCGAGTACCTGCGACGGGCCCGCGAGCAAGGCTATGCCTGTGTCGAGCAAAGCTCGGCGGTCGGCACCTCGGCCATTGCCGCCGTGGTGCGACATCCGCTGGATGGCCGGGTCGTCGGCGTGCTCAGCGTTGCCGGGCCCAGTGCGCGGATGACACGGGCGCGGCTGCAGGCGCTGGCACCGACCTTGCTGGCGTTTGCCGAGGAGTTGTCGCACGCCAGTCAGGCATCGGAGTTGTTCAGCTGAGTCTGCGCTCGCAGGTATTGGCTGTCCTTACATCACGCAACGCAGGATTTCTACATGACCGTCAGCACCCCGCTTTCCGGCGTCAATCAGGCCTTCAAGGGCATCCTGCTTATTCTCTGCGCGACGTTCCTGTTCTCCAGCCATGATGCTTTGTCGAAATATCTCTCGGGTTTCTACCCGATCATCATGGTGGTGTGGGCGCGTTATGTGGTGCATACGCTATTGATGGCGGGTATTTTCCTGCCGCGTTCAGGGCTGCGAGTGTTGCGCACCAAGCGTCCCCTATGGCAATTGGCTCGGGCCCTCTGCCTGCTGGGCACCAGCCTGTTCTTTACCACGGCCCTGATGTATATCCCGTTGGCCGAGGCGACCGCGGTCAACTTCCTGGCCCCGGTGCTGGTCACTGCGTTGTCGGTGCCGTTGCTGGGTGAGCACGTGACGCGTGGTCAATGGATCGCGGTGATCTTCGGCTTTATCGGGGTGTTGATCATCGTCCACCCCGGCGGGGATCTGTTCACGCCGGCGGTGTTGTTGCCGTTCTGTTCGGCGCTGTTTTTCTGCTTCTACCAACTGCTCACGCGCAAGCTCAGTGAGATCGACAGCCCGACCACCAGCAACTTCTTCGCCGGTCTGTGCAATACGTTGGTGATGAGCGCACTGGTGCCGTTCTTCTGGCAAGTGCCGAGTCTGTTGCATGGTGTGATGATGTTGGCGCTGGGCGCCTGCGGGATGACCGCGCACTTGATGCTGACCCAAGCCTTCCGCTTTGCCGCCCCGGCGTTGCTCGCGCCGTTCGGGTACTGCCAGATCGTGTTTGCCGGGTTGCTGGGTTGGTTGCTGTTCAATCACACGCCGACGTTGACCACGGTGTTCGGCATCGTCCTGATTTGCCTCAGTGGGTTGGCGGCGGCGTGGCAGCAGCGACGGGTGTAATCACTGGCTATACACCCCCTGTGGCGAGGGAGCTTGCTCCCGCTGGGCTGCGAAGCGGCCCTTGTGCTTTGGCGATTGCTGCGCAATCGAGCGGGAGCAAGCTCCCTCGCCACAGGTAATCAGTCAGTTCTCCAGCGTCGGCACCTTGCGCGGCGCCATGAAGTACAACCAGATCAGGGCAATGAAGTACATCGCCGGGATCAAGGTGAACAGCACGGTGTAATTGTTGTTGGTAACGGTGAGGATGTGGCCGACCAACTGGGTCATGAACATCCCGCCGATGGCCGCGCACATGCCGCCGAAGCCGAACACCGTACTCATCATGTATTTGGGCGTGTAGTCCATCACCAGGCTCCAGATATTGGCGGTCCAGGCCTGATGCGCGCCGATGGCCAGGGAAATGGCAAACACCGCCATCCACAGGTTGCTTGCGCCGGCGGCCATGATCACGCCGATGATGCAGCAGGCGAATAGCAGCATGGACACCAGTCGCGCCTTGATCGGGTTGAGGCCGCGGCCGATCAGGAACGAAGACAGGATCCCGCCGCCCACACTGCCGAAGTCAGCCGTGAGGTAGATGATGATCAGCGGGATGCCCATCTGGGTCACGTTGATGCCCAGGTTGTATTGCTGGTTCAGGAACGGCGGCAGCCAGTAAAGGTAGAACCAGAACACCGGTGCGGTGATCGAGTAGGCCAGGGCGAATGCCCAGGTGCCGCGCATGCGCAGGATCCGGGAGAAGGGCACGCGGACCTGCTCCGGTTCGTCCTGGGCCTGGATGTAATCCAGTTCCGATTGTTTGACGCTGGGATGGTCTTCCGGGTTGAAGTATTTCAGGCCCCAGAACAGCAGCCAGATCCCGCCCAGTGCGGCCATGCACAGGAACGCTGCCTGCCAGCCCCATACGTGCAGGACCAATGGCAGCAGCATCGGGGTGAACATCGCGCCGACGTTGGTCCCGGCGTTGAAAATACCGGTGGCCACGGCCCGTTCGCCCGCTGGGAACCACAGTCGCGTGGTCTTCACGCAAGCCGGGTAGTTGGCGGCTTCGGTGAGGCCGAGGATGAAACGGCAGATCATGAAGCCCACCGCCGAGGTGGCCAGGCCATGGGCGCCGGTCGCCAGGCTCCAGAGCAGCACCGCGCAGAAGAACACGCGCTTGACGCCGATCCGGTCGATCAGCCGGCCTTGCAGGATGAAACCGACGGCATAGCCGACCTGGAACCAGAAGTTGATGTTGGCGTAATCCATCGCCGTCCAGCTCATCTCCTTGGCGAGGATCGGCTGCATCACGCCCAGGGCGGCGCGGTCGATGTAGTTCAGGGTGGTGGCAAAGAACACCAGGGCGAGCATGCCCCAGCGGGTCTTGCCCACGGCCATGGCGCCACGGATCTTGTCGCCGATGCCACTGGTCGAGACACCCAGGCCGGGGGCCAGGCGGGAACTTTGGGAAGGGATCATAGCGTGTACCCGTTTTTGAAATTCTTATGGTTGGTCTGGGTCTGTCCATTGATGCCGGCGGCCAGGGCCAGCGTCAATGTGGAAGCGATGGTGCGCAGTGAGCAAAAAATCGTCAATTCGGCAATCGGCATTTTGTTCGATAATCGCCCAAAAAACTAACCAGATGGTACATATTAAATTGCTGAAAGGAACCGACAGCTCAATAATCGGCTGACTCTTTCAAAAGCGGCGCACCTTTTGTAGCCGATGCCTGTCCCGGGAGCCGACGTCATGCAGCGTTCCATTGCCACCGTATCCTTGAGCGGTACCTTGCCGGAAAAACTCGAAGCCATTGCCGCCGCCGGTTTTGACGGGGTGGAAATCTTCGAGAACGACCTTCTCTATTACGATGGCAGCCCTCGGGAAATCAGGCAGATGTGCGCTGACCTGGGCATCGCCATCACCCTGTTCCAACCGTTTCGTGATTTCGAAGGCTGCCGCCGCGATCGCCTGGCGCGCAACCTGGAGCGGGCCGAGCGCAAGTTCGACCTGATGCAGGAGCTGGGCACCGACCTGGTGTTGGTGTGCAGCAACGCCTCGGCCGACAGCGTCGGTGACGAACAGATTCTGATCGATGACCTGCGGCTGCTGGCCGAACGGGCCGGTGCGCGGGGCTTGCGCATCGGTTACGAAGCGTTGGCCTGGGGCCGGCACGTGAATACGTATCAACAGGTCTGGAACATCGTGCGTCAGGCCGATCATCCCAGCCTCGGCGTGTTGCTCGACAGCTTCCACACCTTGTCCCTCAAGGGCGATCCGAGTGCGATTGCCGAGATCCCGGGCGAGAAGATTTTCTTCGTGCAAATGGCCGACGCGCCGATCCTTGCGATGGACGTGCTGGAGTGGAGCCGGCATTTCCGTTGCTTCCCCGGGCAGGGGGAGTTCGACTTGCCGGGTTTCCTGGCGCCGATCATCAAGAGTGGCTACACCGGGCCATTGTCGCTGGAAATCTTCAACGACGGCTTCCGCGCCGCGCCGCCACGGGCCAATGCCGCCGACGGTCTGCGCTCGCTGCTGTACCTGGAAGAAAAGACCCGCCAACGCCTGGCCGAAGAAGCGCCGGCCATCAGCAATGCCGATATCCTGTTCGCTACACCGCCGGCCAGTGAATACAACGGCATCGAGTTTCTTGAGTTCGCCGTGGACGATAATCTCGGCGCCAAGTTGTCCCACTGGCTGGAGCGGCTGGGCTTCGTCAAGGCTGGTCAGCATCGCTCCAAGAACGTGAGCCTGTTGCGCCAGGGGGATATCAACCTGATCCTCAACAGTGAACCGTATTCTTTTGCCCACAGCTTTTTCGAAGCCCACGGCCCGTCGTTGTGCGCCACCGCCGTGCGGGTGAAAAGCAGCGCCAGCGCCCTGGAACGCGCGGTGGCCTACAAAGGTCAGCCCTATCGCGGGTTGGTGGGGCCCAATGAACTGGAACTGGCGGCAGTGCGCGCACCGGATGGCAGCCTGATCTACCTGGTGGACCAGCAGGCCGATGTCTATGGCACCGATTTCAACCTGCAGCCCGGTGCCGTGATTGGCGCCGGGCTCAAGCGCATCGACCATATGGCGATGGCGTTGCCGGCCGACAGCCTCGACAGCTGGGTGCTGTTCTACAAGAGCCTGCTGGATTTCGAGGCCGACGACGAAGTGGTGTTGCCTGACCCCTATGGCCTGGTAAAAAGCCGCGCCCTGCGTAGCCGCTGCAGCTCGATCCGGCTGCCGCTGAACATTTCCGAGAACCGCAACACCGCAATCTCACACGCGCTGTCGAGTTATCGCGGCTCCGGCGTGCATCATATCGCCTTCGACTGCGATGACATCTTTGCCCAGGTCAGCCGTGCCAAAGAGGCCGGTGTACCGCTGCTGGACATTCCGCTCAACTATTACGACGACCTGGCGGCACGTTTCGATTTCGACGATGAGTTTCTCAGCGAACTGGCGTACTTCAACGTGCTGTACGACCGTGACGCCCAGGGCGGCGAGTTGTTTCACGTCTACACCGAGCCGTTCGAGGGGCGGTTTTTCTTTGAGATCATTCAGCGCAAGAACGGCTACGCCGGTTACGGCGCGGCCAACGTCGCAGTGCGGCTGGCGGCCATGGCCAAGTCCCGCAGCGGTGGCTTGCGGCACGCCAAGTTGTAGAGAAATCGTAAATGCGGCGGTAATGGGCAATGCCGTGGCTTCCTTCACTGCACGGTGCGGCCCATAATCGCCAACCTGTGCAGTGATGGCCGTGAGCCCCGCAATGACTATGAATCCAGAACTTTCCGCAGCCCTCGACGAACCCGTCGTGGAGCCGCGCAAGAGTCGCAAGAACAACCCGGAGAAAACCCGGGAGAACATTCTTCAGGAAGCCATCGTCGAGTTCGTCCAGCAGGGCCTGTCCGGCGCTCGGGTCGATGCCATCGCCGAGCGCATCCACACCTCCAAACGCATGATCTACTACTACTTCGGCAGCAAGGAGCAGTTGTACGTCGAGGTGCTGGAAAAACTCTACGGGGATATCCGCAACACCGAGAGCCGCTTGCACCTGGCGGAACTGGCCCCGGTCGACGCGATCCGGCGGTTGGTGGAGTTCACCTTCGACCACCATGACCGCAATGTGGATTTCGTGCGCATCGTCTGTATCGAGAACATCCACAACGCCGAGTACGTGAAACAGTCAGGCGCGATCAAGGCGATGACCAATAACATCCTTGATTCCCTGGGCGTGATCCTGCGGCGGGGCGCCGAAGAGGGCGTGTTCCGTCCTGATCTCCAACCGCTGGACGTGCACTTGCTCATCAGTTCTTTCTGCTTTTACCGCGTGTCCAACCGCCAGACGTTCGGTGAGATCTTTCAGATCGACCTGTCGGACGAGGCCATCAAGCAGCGGCATCGCGAGATGGTGTGTGAGTCGGTGTTGCGGTACTTGCAGCCCTGACCCTGAACCCTTTGTGGGAGCGAGCTTGCTCGCGATAGCGGTTGATCAGTCAACATCGATGGTGACTGACACACCGCCATCGCGAGCAAGCTCGCTCCCACAGGTTTTTTAGTGATTCATGCTCTGGAAATGCTCCAGCATCCGCTGCGCATTCGGCGCCACGCCGCTGAACAGCTCGAAGGCCTTCACCGCCTGGAACACCGCCATGTTGCCGCCATCCAGCGTGCGGCAGCCGAGGGCACGGGCGTTGCGCAGCAGTTCGGTTTCCAGCGGGAAGTAAACGATTTCCGCAACCCACAACTCGCCCCGCAACAATTCGACCGGCACCGGCATGCCTGGCAGTTTCGCCATGCCCATGGGCGTCGTGTTCACCAAGCCATCGGCTTCGGCCATAGCGCTGGTCAAGTCATGCCCGGCCCGGGCGCGGCCGGCGCCGAAGTGTTGGTTCAGGTTATTTGCCAGGGCCTCGGCACGGCTGACCTCGACATCAAAAATACTCAGCGTCTGTACGCCTTCTGCCAGCAGCGCGTGGGCCACGGCCGCGCCAGCGCCACCGGCGCCCATCTGAACCACGCGTCGACGGGAAACATCACCCAGGCCGCGACGGAAACCTTCGGCGAACCCCAGGCAGTCGGTGTTGTGGCCGATGCGTTTGCCATTCTTCCACACCACGGTATTCACTGCGCCAATGCCCCGGGCCTCTGGTGAAAGCTCATCGAGCAACGGGATGATCGCCTGCTTGCAGGGGAAGGTGATGTTCAGACCGGTGAAGTTCATGCGCTCGGCGGCGCTCAGCAAATCGGGCAGGGCGCCGCTATCGAGTTGCAAGGCATCGAGGTCGATCAGCCGATAGAGGTAACGCATGCCCTGGGCATCGCCTTCGCGTTCATGAAGGGCTGGTGTGCGAGAGGCCTGGATGCCCGCGCCGATCAGGCCGGCGAGCACAGTGATATTCGACATGCTTATCAACCCTTCAACCGCTGACTGAAATGTTCCAGGGCCAGGCGATAACCATGGCTGCCAAACCCGCACATCACGCCGATAGCGACGGATGAGACAAAGGAATGATGGCGGAAGGTCTCGCGGGAGTGGACGTTGGACAGGTGAACTTCGATGACCGGCACTTCGCTGGCCACCAGCGCATCGCGGATCGCCACGGATGTATGAGTCCAGGCCGCCGGGTTGATGACGATACCGGCACACCGGCCACGGGCACCGTGAATCCAGTCGAGCAATTCGCCTTCCTGGTTGGTCTGGCGAAATTCCACGCCCAGGCCGAATTCTTCAGCGGCGCGGCCGCACAGCGACGAGATGTCAGCCAGGGTTTCGTGACCGTAGGTCGCCGGCTCGCGGGTGCCGAGCAGGTTCAGGTTCGGGCCGTTGAGCACCAGAACGATCGGAGGCATCGCAATTTCTCCACATTTTTATTGTTGGCGTCGGCCAGGTTTCGGCCGGTGGAGATAAATTGTACTAGATGGTTAATTTGGTCAAATAAAGCCGACGTCGCGGGCCAATAAGTGTTCGATGATCGAACACCACCTTAGACTCGGTAAGTTTTGGAGATAGAAATTGTGGCGAGGGAGCTTGCTCCCGCTGGGCTGCGCAGCAGCCCCAAGCTTTTTGCGGTTGCTGCCCCCTGGAGCGCCAGCCCGGCCGAGCGGGAGCAAGCTCCCTCGCCACAGGGGGCTGACTCTCTCAGCGCCGAGTCAGCAACACCCCGGACTCCATGTGATGGGTCCAGGGGAATTGATCGAACATCGCGCAGCGGGTGATGCGATGGGTGTCGTGCAGTTGCGCGATGTTGGCGGCGAGGGTTTGCGGGTTGCAGGAGATGTAAAGGATGTTCTCGAAGCGTCGGGTCAGCTCGCAGGTGTCCGGGTCCATGCCGGCGCGGGGCGGATCGACGAAGACACTGCCGAATTCGTAGCTCTTGAGATCGATACCGTGCAGGCGACGGAACGGGCGGACTTCGTTCAGGGCTTCGGTCAGCTCTTCGGCTGACAGACGCACCAGCGTGACGTTATCCACAGCATTCTCGCTGAGGTTGCTCAACGCAGCGTTCACCGAGGTCTTGCTGATTTCGGTGGCCAGCACTTTGCGTACGCGGGTGGCCAGGGGCAGGGTGAAGTTGCCGTTGCCGCAGTACAACTCCAGCAGATCGTCGCTGCGATCGCCCAAGGCCTCGTAGGCCCAGTTGAGCATCTTCTGGTTCACCGTGCCGTTGGGCTGGGTGAAGGCGCCTTCAGGCTGGCGGTAGCTGAAGGTGCGGCCGCCGACGTCGAGTTTCTCCACTACATAGTCATGGCCGATCACTTCGCGCTTGCCTTTGGAGCGACCAATGATGCTCACGCCCAGGTCGCTTGCCAGTTTCGAGGCCGCGGCGTGCCAGTGTTCATCCAGCGGGCGGTGATAACACAGGGTGATCATCGCATCGCCGGCCAGGGTGGTCAGGAACTCCACCTGGAACAGTTTATGACTCAGGGGCGCACTGGCCTGCCAGGCCGCCTTGAGTTGCGGCATCAATTGGTTGATGCGCAGGCTGGCGATGGGAAACGCTTCGATGAGGATCGGCGTGCGCTTGTCGTCCTGGGAGAACATCGCGTAATGCCGTTCGCCGGCCTCGCGCCACAGGCGGAATTCGGCGCGCAGGCGAAAGTGTTCCAGCGGGGAGTCAAACACCGCAGGCTCCGGAGCATCGAACGGGGCCAGCAGGTCACGCAAGCGGGTGACCTTGTCCTGGAGCTGAGCGGCGTAGGCGTGGGAATCAAAAGTCATGCGTTGAACCAACCCAACTTGATCACGAACAGAATCGACAGGATGACCAGCGCCGGGTTCAACTCACGGCCACGGCCGGACACCAGTTTGATGGCGGTCCAGGCGATGAAACCGAAGGCGATGCCGTTGGCGATGGAATAGGTGAACGGCATCGCCAGGGCAGTGATCACCACGGGGGCGGCCACGGTGATGTCGTCCCAATCGATTTCCGCCAGGCCCGAGGTCATCAGCACGGCGACGAACAGCAAGGCCGGCGCGGTGGCGAAGGGCGGGACGCTGGCGGCCAGTGGCGAGAAGAACAGCGCCAGCAGGAACAGGATCGCCACGACAATGGCGGTCAGGCCAGTACGGCCGCCGGCACTGACGCCCGCCGCCGACTCGATGTAGCTGGTGGTGGTGGAGGTGCCCAGCAGCGAACCGGCCATGGCGGCGGTGCTGTCGGCGATCAGCGCGCGGCCCATTTTCGGCATGTGGCCGTCCTTGCCCATCAGCCCGGCGCGCTTGGCGACGCCGATCAGGGTGCCGGAGTTGTCGAACAGGTCGACGAACAGAAAGGCGAAGATCACGCTCACCAGACCGATGTCCAGGGCGCCCTTGATGTCCAGTTGCAGGAACGTTGGGGCCAGGGACGGCGGCATGGAGATCACGCCGCCGAACGCTGTGAAGCCCATCAGGATCGAGACGATGGTCACCGCGAGGATGCCGATCAGCACGGCGCCACGCACTTTCAGTGCTTCGAGGGCGACGATCAGGACGAAGCCGAGGGTCGCGAGGATCGGCGCCGGTTGCTTCAAGTCGCCGAGGCCGACCATGGTCGCTGGGTTTTTCACCACGATGCCGGCGTTATTGAGGGCGATCAGCGCCAGAAACAGGCCGATACCGGCAGCAATGGCCGAGCGCAGGGGCAGCGGGATGCTGTTGATGATCCACTCGCGGATGCGAAAGATCGACAACATGAAGAACAGCACGGCGGAAATGAACACCGCGCCCAGCGCCACTTGCCAGGTATGGCCCATGTGCAGGACCACGGTGTAGGTGAAGAAGGCGTTCAGGCCCATGCCGGGCGCGAGGGCGATCGGGTAGTTGGCGATCAGCCCCATGACCGTGGAGCCGATGGCCGCTGCCAGGCAGGTGGCGACGAATACCGCGCCTTTGTCCATGCCGGTTTCGCCGAGGATGCTCGGGTTGACGAACAGGATGTAGGCCATGGCCAGGAAGGTCGTGACGCCCGCCAGGATCTCGGTCCGCACGTTGGTGTTGTGTGCCTTGAGTTGAAACAGCCTTTCCAGCATGTCTGCTCCCCGTGGCGCGCCGGGCGCCGTGAATGTATCGACCTCAACAGCAAAGCACAGGTCGCCAGCGGCGCCCGGGAATTTTCTGTGGGTCGGAAAAAGCCGCGCATCATACCAGCAGCGTGGCGCTGTGGCTGCGATCCTCGTCGATGTTTTGCCGGCGCGCCAAGTGGGCCATACTGCGCGCGGTTCCGGGAGATCTTTATGTATCGCATGAATAAAAACCTGATGGCTGCATTGGCCTGTGCGCTGGGCCTGTGGTGGCCCGGGCAGGCCGTCAATGCCGCGCCGGCACCGCCCCTGAGTGAGGTCAAGGTGCTCAAGGTCGAATCGCCGGCCTGTGGTTTCGAGGACATCGCCCAAGGGCAGGCGCAGACTCGTTGCGATCACAGCGGGCCGAATATCAAGGTCTACGTGCTGGAGGTCGGGTACGGCCGCCAGCCCCAGGTCACCCTGGACGGCTTCGAGGTCGATGGCACCCGTTCGCCGGTGTGTGCGTACAGTAATGGCAACCTCAACGACTGTTCGGCCACGACCAAAATTGTCGGCTATCTGTACATCTTCGATCTGAAGGGCAAGCAGGAAGGCACCTTCAGCTTCAGCAACACGTCGATTAACGCACCGGGTAATCGGATGTCGACCCAACTGTCCATCAAATAGCCACCGCTCCCCGGTAGCAGCCGCGTAGGAGCTGTCGAGCGAAGCGAGGCTGCGATCTTTACCCCAGTCACTTGAGTCCCAAGCGAAAGATCAAAAGATCAAAAGATCACAGCCTTCGGCAGCTCCTACACTTCAGGAACACCCCAGCGGAGAGCGCCCATGATTCCCGGAACCAAAATCCCCCGAGCCCTGATTGCTGTCGCCGAAGGTGTCGATGACTTGCAGACGGTCACCCTGATCGATGTGCTGCGCCGGGCTCAGGTCGAAGTGGTGGTGGCGAGTATCGAGGCACGGCGGATGCTCACCTGCGCACGCGGTACACGCTTGACCGCCGATGGCATGTTGGTGGACATGCTTGTGCAGGATTTCGACCTGATCGTCCTGCCCGGCGGCATTATCGGCACCCAACACCTGGCGGCCCATCAACCGTTGCAACAACTGATCAAGGACCAGGCTGCCACTGGACGGTTTTTCTGCGCCATTGGCGAAGCCCCGGCCCTGGCACTACAGAGGTTTGGCGTACTGCGCCAGCGCCGCATGACCTGCCTGCCCGCCGTGAGCCAGCAGTTGTCCGGATGCAGCTTCGTCGATCAACCGGTGGTGGTGGACGGCAATTGCATCACCGCCCAAGGCTCGGCCGCCGCCCTGGCGTTTGCCTTGACGCTGGTGGAGCAACTCTGTGGCAAGGGCGTGAGAGGCGTAGTGGCCGCGGAGTTGCTGGCCTGACACGCTTCACTGTGGCGAGGGAGCTTGCTCCCGCTCGGCTGCGCAGCAGACGCAGGCAATCTTGCGTCGTTAACTTGCCTTGAACGCTCACTCCACCCAGAAGTCGTACCCCTTATGACGGCGGTTTCCCAAAACGCCGCGAGTACGACCAACCGTGAGGTGTTCCATGAGCGCGACCCTGTCCGAAGCGACGCCGGCGTCCTTCGTCCGTCATCCGATTCGTCTGACCCTCAATGGCCTGGTGCGTGAACTGCAGGTGTTGCCCTGGACCACGTTGCTGGACCTGCTGCGCGAGCAATTGGACCTGGTGGGTAGCAAAAAAGGCTGCGACCACGGCCAGTGTGGCGCTTGCACGGTGCTGCGCGATGGCAAGCGGATCAACGCCTGCCTCACGCTGGCCGTCATGTGCGACGGCGCCGAATTGACCACCATTGAGGGCCTGGCCAGCGCCGATCAATTGCACCCCATGCAGCAGGCTTTTATTAAGCATGACGCGTTCCAGTGCGGTTATTGCACGCCGGGGCAGATCTGCTCGACGCTGGGTCTGGTCAACGAGGGTAGGGCGCGGACCGTTGCGCAGATCAGCGAATTGATGAGTGGCAACCTCTGCCGCTGCGGCGCCTACAACAACATTCGTGATGCCATCGAAGAGGCATTGCCGCTCTGCCAGCCACCGGGAGGTGATCAATGAATCCCTTCCAGTACAGCAAGCCCGACACCGTGCAGGCCGCCATCGACCTGTCGAGTCCGGCGTCGCGTTTCATCGCCGGTGGCACCAACCTGCTGGACCTGATGAAAGAAAACCTCACCCGTCCCGAACACCTGATCGACATCACCGGCCTGCCCCTGGCGGACCTCAGTGAAACCCCTTCCGGCGGGGTGATGATCGGCGCATTGGTGAGTAATGCGGACCTGGCCTGGCACCCGTGGATCGAGCACCGTTATCCGCTGCTGTCCCAGGCGATCCTGGCTGGCGCTTCGCCGCAATTGCGCAACATGGCCAGCACCGGCGGTAACCTGCTGCAACGCACCCGCTGTTATTACTTCTACGACGCCAGCGTGCCATGTAACAAACGCCGCCCCGGCAGTGGCTGCCCGGCCCGGGATGGTTTGAACCGGATCCACGCGATTTTCGGCGCCAGCGATCAATGTGTCGCCACCCATCCCTCTGACATGTGCGTGGCCCTGGCCGCGCTGGAAGCCGTGGTGCATGTGCTGGGCCGGGGCGGCGCGCGGACCATCGAGTTCGCTGACTTCCATCGCCTGCCCGGCGATGCTCCGCAGCGGGATAACCAACTGGCCGATGACGAATTGATCACCGCCATCGAATTGCCTGCCGCCGGTTTCGCCGACCATAGCCACTATCTGAAGATTCGCGACCGGGCCTCCTATGCCTTTGCGCTGGTTTCGGTGGCGACGGCGCTGGAACTGGACGGGCCGGTGATCCGCCAGGCGCGCCTGGCCCTGGGCGGCGTGGCCCACAAACCCTGGCGCGACCGGGCCGTGGAGAGTGGGTTGGTTGGCCAGGCCGTCAGCCGCGAAACCTTCACTGCCGCCGCCGATGCGCTGCTACAAAACGCCGAGCCGCTGGCACACAACGGTTTCAAGGTCAGACTGGCGCGCCGGGCGATTGTCCGCGCCTTGAGCGATGCCGCACTGGGTGCTGCACGAGGAGGACAAGCCTGATGAACGCTCCGAGCAAATCCATAGGGCAGCCACTGGACCGGGTCGATGGCCTGCTCAAGGTCACGGGCCAGGCCCGATATGCCGGTGAATATCCCGCCGACGGCCTGCTGCATGGCAGCATCGTGTCCGGCAATATCGCCCGCGGGCGTGTGCTGCGCATTGATGCTTCCCGCGCCTTGGCGCTGCCCGGGGTGGTCGCGGTGATCGACCACACCAACCGGCCCAGGATCGCCAGCTACGATGAGCCCTATCAGGACGCCGACGCCGCGGACGGTTCACCATTTCGGCCCTTGTACAACGACCAGGTTCTCTATAGCGGCCAGCCGCTGGCCTTGGTGGTCGCCGAACACCTGGAGTTGGCCCGCTATGCTGGCTCACTGATTGAAATCGAATATGAAGCCCAGGACCATCAGACCGATCTGACCATCCTGCAAAACGAAGCCCGTTCGGCACCGGCGGAATTGCCCAAGCCCCGTGGGAATTTTCAGGGTGAGTACGCCAGTGCGGCGCTCAATGTGGATGTGTCCTACAGCACGCCGATCGAACACCACAACCCGATGGAGCCTCATGCCTCCACTGTGCTGTATCAACCCGACGGTAGCCTGCACATCCACGACAAGACCCAAGGCACGCAAAACTGTCAGGCCTATGTGCAAAAAGTGTTCGGGCTCGAGAAAGAACAGGTGCGCGTGTTCGCCGCTTTTGTCGGCGGCGCCTTTGGTTCCGGGCTGCGACCGCAATATCAATTACCTTTGGCCGTGATGGCGGCCCTGGCGCTCAAGCGCTCCGTGCGGGTCAGCCTGACGCGCCAGCAGATGTTTACCTTCGGCTATCGACCGCGCACCTTGCAGCGCTTGCAGCTGGGTGCGGCGGCCAACGGTCGGTTGTTGGCCGTGGCCCACAGCGCCATCGGCCAGACCTCGCGTTTCGAAGATTTCACCGAGCATGTGGTGGAGTGGAGCGGCATGCTCTATCACTGCGACAACGTGGAATTGACCTACCAGTTGGTGCCGCTGGACGTCTACACGCCGCTGGACATGCGCGCGCCGGGCGCCGCCCTGGGCTTGATTGGCCTGGAGTGCGCCATGGATGAACTGGCTTGTGCCCTGGCGATCGATCCGGTGCAACTGCGGTTGATCAACTACGCCGAGCGCAACGAGAACGAAGGCAAGCCGTATTCCAGCAAGCAATTGCGTGAGTGTTACGCTCAGGGCGCCCGCTGTTTCGGTTGGGACAAGCGCAACCCGGAGCCGCGCAGCATGCGTGAAGGCCGGCAACTGGTGGGCTGGGGCATGGCCGGTGGCGTGTGGGAAGCCATGCAGCAGAAGGCCAGCGCCAAGGCTTCGCTGGCGGCTGACGGCAAGCTGACCGTCAGCAGCGCCACCACTGACATCGGTACTGGGACCTACACAGTCATGACCCAGATCGCCGCCGAGGCGTCAGGTGTTTCTCTTGAAGACGTCAGCTTTGTCCTCGGTGATTCGTCGCTGCCTACGGCGCCGCTGCAGGGCGGTTCGTTCACCGTCTCGTCGGTGGGCACCGCCGTGCAGCAGGCCTGTGAAGCCTTGAAGGAAAAACTGTTGGCCGTGGCCCGGCAGACCTACCCGGCCTTCAGCGGCGCGACCCTTGAGCAAGTGACGTTTGTCGATGGCCAACTGCGGCTGGGCGAGGCGAGCGTGGCATTGGCCGAGCTGGCGCAAAAAAGCGGCGAGACGCCGCTGCAGGCCCAGGTCACCGCCGAGCCGGACGAAAAACGCCAGGCCTACGCCACCGCCACCCACTCGGCGGTGTTTGTCGAAGTGTGGGTGGATGAAGACCTGGGCACGGTGAAGGTCAATCGAGTGGTCAGCGCCATTGCGGCCGGGCGGGTGATCAACCCGAAAACCGCTCGCAGCCAGATTCTCGGTGGCGTGGTCTGGGGCATCGGTATGGCCCTGCACGAAGAAACCCTGACCGACCATGGGCTGGGCCGCCACATGAACCACAGCCTGGCCGAGTACCATCTGCCGGTTAACGCCGACATCGGCGATATTGACGTGGTTTTTGTCGATGAACACGATGAAGTCGTCAACGCCCTCGGCTCCAAGGGCGTCGGTGAAATCGGTATCGTCGGTGTGGCGGCGGCGGTGGCCAATGCGATTTACCACGCCACCGGCAAGCGGGTACGGGACTTCCCGATCACCCTCGACAAGTTGCTCTAGGCTTTTGCGGTTTCCGCCGGTTCGTGCATCCGGTCGCGGTTGGCCAGGGTCGGGAACAGTTTGATCCAGGCCCCGGTCACCAACAGCGTGCCGACGCCGCCCATGACCACCGCTGGCACGGTGCCGAACCAGTGGGCGGTCAGGCCGGACTCGAACTCGCCCAACTGGTTCGAAGCGCCGATGAACAACCCGTTCACCGCGCTGACCCGACCGCGCATTTCATCCGGCGTTTCCAGCTGTACGAAGGAGGCGCGGATGACCATGCTGATCATGTCCGCCGCGCCCAGCACCACCAACACCGCCAGGGAAAACCAGAACGAAGTGGAGAGGCCGAAGGCAATGGTGGCGACGCCGAACACGCCCACGGCGGTGAACATCACCCGGCCCACCTTGCGTTCCACGGCAAACCGCGCCAGCCACAGCGACATCAGCAAGGCCCCGACCGCTGGCGCCGAACGCAACAGGCCCAGGCCCCAGGGGCCGGTGAGCAGGATGTCCTTGGCGAACACTGGCAGCAGCGCCGTCGCGCCGCCGAGCAACACCGCGAACAGGTCCAGGGAGATCGCCCCGAGAATGTCCGGGCGGCTGCGAATGAAGCGAATCCCGGCCAGCAATGAATCCATCGTGGCCTTGCCTTTGTTCAGCGGCGTCTGCCGGGCAGGCAGGTTGAGCATCAGGCAGCAGGCAATGATGTAGAGCAGCACGGTCGGCCCATAGACCCAGGTGCTGCCGAAGGCGTAGAGCAAACCGCCGAGCGCCGGGGCAACGATGGTGGCCGATTGTTGGGCCGACTGGGCGGCGGCCACGGCCCGGGGAAACAGCGCGGCCGGCACGATGCTCGGCAGCAGCGCCTGGGTGGTGGGCATTTCGAAGGAGCGGGCGGCGCCCAGCAGGAAGGCGAGGATGAAGATCATTTCCCGCGTGACATGGTCGGTGGCGCTGCCGATCGCCAGCGACAGCGCAATCAACGCCTGTAGCGACTGGCAGATGGCCGCGACCTTGCGCCGGTCATAACGGTCAGCCACGTGCCCGGTATGCAGCATGAACAGCACCCGTGGCGCGAACTCCACCAGGCCCACAAGGCCCAGGTCCAAGACGTTGCCGGTCAGTTGGTAGAGGTTCCAGCCGATGGCCACGGTGAGCATCTGGAAACCGCTGGCGGTGAATATCCGGGCCAGCCAGAAGGCGATGAACGGGCGGTGGTGACGGAGCAGCAGCGGTGCTTGGCTGGGCATCATGACGGGACCGGTGATGAAGGCATCGAGATTATCACCGAGCTGTAACCGGAAATTACGCTTGCCGGAAAAAATAGTTAGCCAAACATCTACTTTCGCCTATGGACTGTTCAGGTCAAGGACATCGTGGACACCTGTGGCGAGGGAGCTGCGTACTCTGGAACGTTCTGGATCGGCCTGAGACAACCTGCCACGCGACAAAAGACCACGCCGTTCATCGGCGATAATGCGGCTACTCTTTGAGCATTGCTTGATCCAGATCAACACCCTTCGCAGTGTTGGGCTGGCGGCCATCCGGCCAGAGTCCTGCGTTGTGACGGTTTTAAAAAGAACGATTTGAAAAGCATCGCACTCCATATCCCTGGGGATTGTGATGCAGGCCCCGCCCGCAGCCGGTTTTACCTGACAGAGGAAGACTTATGTTCGGTTTGGAGGCGCTCGATCTCGCCCGAATCCAGTTCGCGTTCACCATCTCGTTCCACATCCTGTTCCCGGCCATCACCATTGGCCTGGCGAGTTACCTGGCGGTGCTCGAAGGCCTGTGGCTCAAGACTCGCGATGACACCTACCGCGACCTGTACCACTTCTGGTCGAAGATCTTTGCCGTCAACTTCGGCATGGGGGTGGTGTCCGGATTGGTCATGGCCTATCAGTTCGGCACCAACTGGAGCCGTTTCTCGGACTTCGCCGGGGCGGTAACCGGGCCGCTGCTGACCTACGAGGTGCTCACGGCATTCTTCCTCGAGGCGGGTTTCCTTGGCGTGATGCTGTTCGGCTGGAATCGCGTCGGCCGTGGCTTGCACTTCTTCTCCACGGTGATGGTAGCAATCGGCACACTGATCTCTACCTTCTGGATTCTGTCGTCCAACAGCTGGATGCAGACCCCGCAGGGCTACGAAATCATTGATGGCCGGGTGATTCCGGTGGACTGGCTGGCGGTGGTGTTCAACCCCTCATTCCCTTATCGCCTGTTGCACATGTCCACGGCGGCGTTTGTCGCGACGGCGTTCTTTGTGGGCTCGTCAGCGGCCTGGCATTTGTTGCGCGGTCGCGATACCCCGGCCATCCGCCGCATGCTGTCGATGGCGATGTGGATGGCTTTGCTGGTGGCGCCGATCCAGGCGGTCATCGGTGACTTCCATGGCCTCAACACCCTCAAGCATCAACCGGCGAAGATCGCCGCCATCGAAGGTCACTGGGAGAACGTCGGCAACGAGCCGACCCCGCTGATTCTGTTTGGTTGGCCGGACATGCAGGCCGAGAAGACCCGGTTCGCTGTGGAGATCCCCTACCTGGGGAGCCTGATCCTGACCCACAGCCTGGACAAACAGGTGCCAGCCCTCAAGGAGTTCCCACCTGAGGACCGACCGAATTCGACCATCGTGTTCTGGTCGTTCCGGGTCATGGTCGGCCTTGGCTTGCTGATGATTTTCACCGGCCTGTGCAGCCTGTGGCTGCGCCGCAAGGATCGGATCTATCAATCCCGACCGTTCCTCTACATGGTGCTGTGGATGGGACCGTCCGGCCTGATTGCGATCCTGGCCGGCTGGTTCACCACTGAAATCGGTCGCCAGCCTTGGGTGGTCTACGGACTGATGCGCACGGCCGATGCTTCCTCCGGCCACAGTTTTGCGCAGATGAGCATCACCCTGGTGCTGTTCGTCGTGGTGTATTTCGCGCTGTTCGGCGCCGGCTTGAGTTACATGATGCGCCTGGTGCGCAAGGGCCCTGAGGCCCACGAAGCCGAGCCGAGCGATGGTGGCCCAGGCCAGAAACGTACGCCGGCCCGACCATTGTCGGCCGCCGACGACGGCGAAGACGTGGACACAACCGACCGCTCGAACAAGGGGAATTGAGTCATGGGTATTGATCTTCCGCTGATCTGGGCCGTGGTCATCATCTTCGGCATCATGATGTACGTGGTCATGGACGGCTTCGACCTGGGAATCGGCATTCTCTTCCCCTTCGTCAAGGGCGAGCGCGACCGTGATGTGATGATGAACACTGTGGCGCCGGTCTGGGACGGCAACGAAACCTGGCTGGTGCTGGGCGGTGCCGGTCTGTTCGGGGCATTTCCGCTGGCCTATTCGGTGGTGCTTTCGGCGCTGTACCTGCCATTGATCCTGATGCTCATCGGCCTGATCTTCCGGGGCGTGGCCTTCGAATTCCGCTTCAAGGCCAAGGCTGACAAGCGGCACCTGTGGGACAAGGCGTTCATCGGCGGTTCGCTGACGGCCACCTTCTTCCAGGGCGTGGCGCTGGGCGCGTTCATCGATGGCTTCGAAGTGGTCAATCGCCAGTTCGCCGGGGGCTCCTTGGACTGGTTCACGCCGTTCACGATGTTCTGCGGCCTGGCGTTGATCGCGGCCTATGCCTTGCTCGGCTGCACCTGGCTGATCATGAAGACCGAAGGCAAATTGCAAGAGCAGATGCATGACTTGGCCAGGCCGCTGGCGTTCGTCGTGCTGGCAGTGATCGGTATCGTCAGCATCTGGACCCCACTGGCCCACGCTGATATCGCGGCCCGCTGGTTCACCCTGCCGAACCTGTTCTGGTTCCTGCCGGTGCCGATTCTGGTGCTGGTGACCATGTACGGCTTGTTTCGCGCAGTGGCGCGCAACGCCAATTACACGCCATTTATCCTGACCTTGGTGCTGATCTTCCTCGGCTACAGCGGCCTGGGCATCAGCCTGTGGCCGAATATCGTGCCGCCGTCCATCTCGATCTGGGACGCCTCGTCACCGCCCCAGAGCCAGGGCTTCATGTTGGTCGGTACGCTGTTCATCATCCCGTTGATCCTGGTGTACACCTTCTGGAGCTACTACGTGTTCCGCGGCAAGGTGACCCACGACGACGGCTACCATTGATCGACCTGCGAGGTGTTGAGCATGGCCAGACCTGATTTGAAAGACATCGAAGCGGCCGAGCGCAAGCCGCTCTGGCAACGGCTCGGCTGGCTGGCGCTGATCTGGGCGGGGAGTGTGCTGGCGCTGTTTATCGTCGCCAGCCTGATGCGGATGTTCATGAGCGCCGCGGGCCTGACCACTCACTGATGTGCCGGTGGGAGCAAGCTTTGCTCCCACTGCGGATGATTTATTTCCGGGCTTTGAGAATCACGAATTTCGGCGTGGCGGCCACTTGCTCGACGCCCCGGAACAGCCGCGCCAGTTTGCTGTGGTAGCCCAGGTGCCGGTTACCCACGATGTACAACGCACCACCGACCACCAAGGCTTCGCGAGCCTGCTGGAACATCCGCCAGGCGAGGAAGTCACCTACCACTTGCTGTTGGTGAAAGGGTGGGTTGCACAGCACCACATCCAGGGACTGCGCCTCCTGCCCGGCCAAACCGTCACCGGCTCGGATGATCGCCTCGCGCTCGCCCAAGGCGGCTCGCCAGTTCTCGGCGGCCGATTGCACGGCCATGTATGACTCGTCCACCAGGGTGTAGCGGGCCTCGGGGTTTTGCAGGGCGCTGGCGATTGCCAGCACGCCATTGCCGCAGCCCAGGTCCGCGACCTGGGCCGTTCCCAGGTTTTTCGGCAGGTGCGGCAGGAATGCCCGGGTACCGATGTCCAGGCCTTCACGGCAGAACACATTGGCGTGGTTGAGCAGTTCGATCTTCGGTTCGTCCAGCCAGTATCGGGTGGGGTAGGGCGATACGGCCGGGGTCCTGGTGTCTGGTGTAGCGATCAGCAGGCGAGCCTTTTTCACCGCCAGGGAGGCTTGCACCGGGCCGATGTAGCGCTCCAAGAGGTCGCCAGCGGCTCGGGGCAGATGCTTGACCATTGCCGCGGCAATCACCTGGGCTCCAGGCGCCAGTTGGCCTTGCAGGCGAATCAGTTGTTCCTCCAGCAGGGCCAGGGTTTTTGGCACTTTGATCAGCACGCGATCAAAAGGCCCGGTGAACGCCTCGCTGGCGGGCAATGCCGGCACTGCATCGAAGGGACGGCCGTTGCGCACCAGGTTTTTCTCCAGCGCCTGCAAGGCCAGGAACGAGTCGCCACTGCTGATCACTTCAACCTTGCCGGCCAGGCTGGCTGCCAGGGCGCCGAAGCTGTCATTGAGCACCAGGACCCGGGTCTGCGCGGCTGGTTGCTGTTCGGCCAGATACGCGAGCAGGTATTCATCGGCCGCGTCGAAGGCTTGCAGCGGTTCGTTCTGCTGTTCGGGTTGGCGGATCAGGTCGAGTTGGGCAAAGGGACTGTCGAGCAAGGGCATGGCTGGGACTCTGGAAATCAACGAATGTCCCGCTGCCCCTGAGGCAGGTGTTTCAGCGGGACCGCCTGAATGAACTGCGCCGTGTGCAAGAAGCGGCATCATTCAAGTGGAGCCGTAAATGGTACGTTTTTTTGCTGTGCATTACTCGCGGGTTTTTAAGATGGCAAGGCCGGCTCGCTGTTCAGATCACGTGGATATGGGCCGCTTTGGCCACTGCAGAAATTTTGTTGCTGACGTTCAGCTTGCGCATGCAACTGCAGACATGGAAGTTCACCGTGCGCTCGGAAAGACAGAGGATCCTGCCCACTTCCGACGCGGTCTTCCCTTCGGCAGACCACCTCAACACTTCGATCTCTCTTGGCGACAGGTGATATTTGCGCGTGTCGGCGATGGACTCGGATAGTTTTTTGCTCGCCAGTGCATGCAGCCTTCGACTGGCGAAAATGGCGTAGCCGAGATTTCCATAGTGCTCCTCGATATCGATGGCGCGATGAGTCCGTGCGAGGCTGAACAGGCTGTAATGCGCACCCAGCTCATCATGAACCGCTTGGGTCCAACCGTATTTGAGTCCTTGTCGATTAAGTTCGCGCCATAACTTCGGTGCACGGGCAAAAACCTGTTCGTCCCAGAGGATGGGGAGAGGGGATTGATTGCAATGTGCTATTACTGGGTCATTCGAAGCGTGGCCGTTCTGTTCATAAAACCTGTCCCATCCATACGGGTAGTTATTCAGGTTCACTTTGCCGGTGTGCTTATCGGGAGTCCCGAGGTAGGCCGCAAATGCGCAGTATTCAAATCCCTGATTGTTAAAGAAATTCAGGGTCAGCCGATAGGCTGTTTGCAGGTCTTTCTCACAGGATAACTTCCTCAGCTGCAAGTCTTTCCACTTGTCCATCGCTCTCTCCTGGGTTGAGTCGTCCATGCGGATCCAATCCATGATGCGAAAATTCAGTGTAGGACTATTCCTAACTTGTAGTTGAATTTTTTATGTTTACTTACATTTGCGTAATATCAGGCTCAGTTTGTTTAGTTGTTTATTTTTACAAGTGTCTTGCACTTGTATAACTTCGGTGGAAGATTCAGGTGGGCAAGGTTGGCGCTTATGACGAAATGCCACTACTCGCGGGTCGGTGGTTAAACGGCTCACTTTGCGGGACACTGTATTCCTAGTCTCAACGGAGTGGCTCATGACCGATAGCGCAGAGAAGTTCACCCGCCAAACCCTGCTCGATGTTCAGCCATTGACATCTCATTTGTTTACTTTACGCACCACCCGGGATCGCGGTTTTCGTTTCCGCGCGGGTCAGTTCGCCCGGCTGGGCGTGGTCAAGGCGGATGGGACCACCGTCTGGCGAGCGTACTCCATGGTGTCTTCGCCCTTCGACGAGTTCCTTGAGTTTTTTTCCATCGTGGTTCCGGATGGCGAGTTCACCAGCGAACTTAGCCGCTTAAAACCAGGTGACAGCCTGTTGGTGGATCGCCAGGCTTTTGGCTACCTGACGCTGGATCGCTTCGTTGATGGGCGCGATTTGTGGCTGTTGTCCACGGGCACGGGTGTTGCGCCGTTCCTTTCGATTCTCCAGGATTTCGAAGTCTGGGAAAAATTCGAGCGCATCATCCTGGTGTACAGCGTGCGCGAGGCGCAGGAGCTGGCGTATCAGGAGCTGATCAAAGGGCTGGTCCAGCGCGACTACCTGGCCGAGTACGCCCATAAGTTTCGTTTCATCGCGACCGTGACCCGTGAGCCGCATCCGGGTGCGCTCAGTGGACGGATCACCACGCTGATCGAAAATGGCGAGTTGGAGCGGGTGGCTGGCATCGAGCTGACGCCAGAACACTCGCGGGTGATGCTATGCGGCAACCCGCAAATGATCGACGACACCCGCAAGCTGCTCAAGACCCGGGGCCTGCAACTGAGCCTTACCCGCCGGCCGGGTCAGGTGGCGGTGGAAAACTATTGGTAAGGGTTATGTCAGTGGCCGACCGCCTCAGGGCCTCTCGTTCTGCGCCTTGAGCAGGTCGCGAATTTCGGTCAGCAGCAGTTCTTCCTTGGTCGGAACGGGTGGCGCGCTCGGGGCGACGGCCTCTTCGCGCTTGAGGCGGTTGATGGCCTGGATGCCCATGAAAATGGCGAACGCCACGATGAGGAAGTCTATGGTGCTCTGGATGAATTTACCGTAGGCCAGTACAACGGCGGGCGCCTCACCCTGGGCGGCCTTTAGTGTGATGGCCAGGTCACTGAAGTCGACCCCGCCAATCAGCAGGCCGATCGGCGGCATGACCACGTCGCCAACGAATGACGAAACGATTTTGCCGAAAGCGGCACCGATGATGATCCCGACGGCCATGTCGACGACATTGCCTTTGACCGCGAAGGCCTTGAACTCGCTTAGCACGCCCATGAGTTGTTCCTTGTGACAGATGAAGTGGGTAGTGGCAGTGTAAATCAGCCCGACGCGTCCCGCTCGAAACGCTTGCTTACAAAGCTTCAGTTATCGACCCGACCCCTGGCGAAAAGTTTACAAAGTGCCACCAATCGCGCGTGATACGCGCTTTCAACCCGATTCCCCACAACGTTTTTTCTATCGAAGCGGTACGGCATTTCTATTTAGGTTTTAGATCCTAGAGCACTAGCCTCTGGATGGCGCACATGGATGCGCTCTATAACATCAGAGGAACACACCTATGAATACTTCCCTTGGGCGCGGAGCTTTTCCCCAGAACCGCGCTCTTTTTGTGTTGACCGCCAGCCTGCTGTCCTTGTCCGTCAATGCCGCCACCTTGACCCGGGACAACGGTGCTGCTGTTGGCGACAACCAGAATTCGCAAACGGCCGGTCCCAACGGTCCGACCCTGCTGCAAGATGTGCAGTTGATCCAGAAGCTCCAGCGTTTTGACCGCGAACGCATCCCTGAGCGCGTGGTGCATGCCCGTGGTACTGGCGCCCACGGCACTTTCACGGTTTCCGACGACCTCAGCGACCTGACCAAGGCCAAGGTCTTCGCCGCTGGCCAGGTCACCCCGGTGTTTGTGCGTTTTTCAGCGGTGGTGCATGGCAATCATTCGCCGGAAACCTTGCGCGACCCCCGTGGTTTTGCCACAAAGTTCTACACGGCTGACGGTAACTGGGACCTGGTGGGTAACAACTTCCCGACCTTTTTCATTCGCGATGCCATCAAGTTCCCCGACATGGTTCACGCGTTCAAACCCGACCCGCGTACCAACCTGGACGATGATTCACGTCGTTTCGATTTCTTCTCCCATGTTCCCGAGTCGACCCGCACCCTGACCGAGTTGTATTCCAACTCTGGTACACCGGCCAGTTATCGTGAAATGGACGGTAACGGTGTGCATGCTTACAAATTAGTTAACGCCAAGGGTGAAGTTCACTACGTCAAGTTTCATTGGAAAAGTTTGCAGGGGCTGAAAAATCTTGATCCGAAAGAAGTTGTGAAAGTTCAGGGGCAAGATTACAGCCATATGACCAACGACTTGGTCAGTCATATTAATAAAGGCGACTTTCCAAAGTGGGATATGTACGTCCAGGTGCTGACCCCGCAGGACCTTGCCAAGTTTGATTTCGATCCACTGGACGCCACCAAAATCTGGCCGGGTGTGCCTGAGCGCAAAGTCGGACAAATGGTCTTGAACCGCAATCCGGCAAATGTGTTCCAGGAAACCGAACAGGTGGCGATGGCGCCGGCCAATCTTGTGCCGGGGATCGAGCCTTCGGAAGACCGTTTGCTCCAGGGGCGAGTGTTTTCCTACGCCGATACGCAGATGTACCGGATCGGCGCCAATGCCCTGCAGTTGCCGATCAACGCCCCCAAGGTGCCGGTGAACAACGGTAACCAGGACGGTGCGATGAACCCAGGCAGCACCAGCACCGGCGTGAATTACCAGCCGAGCCGCCTGACACCTCGCGAGGAGCCGCAATCGGCCCGCTACAGCCAGACCGCGCTGACCGGCAGCACCCAGCAGGCGAAGATCCAGCGCGAGCAGAACTTCAAACAGGCCGGTGACCTGTATCGCTCGTTCAACCAGAAGGAGCGCAATGACCTGATCGAGAGTTTCGGCGGATCGCTGGCGACCACCGATGAGGAGAGCAAGCACATCATCCTGTCGTTCCTCTACAAGGCTGATCCTGAATACGGTACCGGTGTAGCCCGTGTCGCCAAAGGCGATCTGGCCCGGGTCAAGGCGCTGGCGGAAAAACTGAGCGACTGATCCACAGCCTGGCAAGTGCATAACCCGTGGGAGCAAAGCTTGCTCGCGAAGCAGGCGCCGCGGTCTGAAGCCTGACCGAGTCGTCTGCATCGCGGGCAAGCCATGCGCCCACAACCCTGCATCTACAGCCTTGCGCCAAGGAGACGTCATGCTGCGTAACTTCCTGTTTTCGATGCTCGCAACCTGGTCATTGGGCGTATGGGCCGATCAGCCCGTGCCCACCGACCCGGCTGCTGTACAAGAGCAGTTGCAAAATTATTACTTCGACGCCGCTCGCCGGGGCGACGTGCCGATGCTCGAGACCTTTATCAAGGCCGGTTACTCGCTCGACACCCAGGATGAAAAGGGCTACACCGCGCTGATCCTGGCCGCGTATCACGGTCACGGCCCAGCGGTGGAGCAGCTGTTGGCCGCCGGCGCCGATGCCTGCGCCCAGGACAAGCGTGGCAATACGGCGCTGATGGGCGCCATTTTCAAGGGCGAAGTGCAGATTGCCCGCCGTTTGTTGTCCACCGATTGCAGCCCGGACCAGCGCAACGGTGCCGGGCAAACTGCTGCGATGTACGCCGGCCTGTTCAAGCGCGCCGAGTTGCTCGATGCCTTGCAGGCCAAGGGCGCCGACCTGCAGGCCCAGGACCCGTTGGGCAATACGGCGGCAGATCTGGCCAAGGGTGAAATCAGAATGCCGGCCCCTCGCTGATGCCTGCGTGGGCTATCATCGCGGTTTTTACCCCGGAGTTCAGATGGCCAAGGCAAAGCGCATGTACGGCTGCACCGAGTGCGGTTCGACCTTTCCCAAATGGGCCGGCCAGTGCAGTGAGTGCGGGGCCTGGAACACACTGACCGAAACCATGGTGGAAAGCGGCGGTGCGGCGGCCCCCACCGGTCGTACGGGTTGGGCCGGCCAGCAGGCGCAGATCAAGACCCTGGCTGAAGTCAGCGTTGAAGAAATCCCACGCTTTTCCACCGCCTCCGGTGAACTGGACCGCGTGTTGGGCGGTGGTCTGGTGGACGGCTCGGTGGTGCTGATCGGCGGCGACCCGGGCATTGGCAAATCCACCATCCTGCTGCAAACCTTGTGCAACCTCGCCACCCGCATGCCCGCGTTGTACGTCACCGGTGAGGAATCCCAGCAACAAGTCGCCATGCGTGCCCGGCGCCTGGGGTTGCCCCAGGACCAACTGCGGGTCATGACCGAGACTTGCATCGAAACCATCATTGCCACGGCGCGTCTGGAAAAACCCAAGGTCATGGTGATCGACTCGATCCAGACAATCTTCACCGAACAACTGCAGTCGGCGCCGGGCGGCGTGTCTCAGGTGCGCGAAAGTGCGGCGTTGCTGGTGCGTTACGCCAAGCAGAGCGGCACGGCGATTTTCCTGGTGGGCCACGTGACCAAGGAGGGCGCGTTGGCGGGACCGCGAGTGCTGGAGCACATGGTCGACACTGTGTTGTATTTCGAGGGCGAATCCGATGGGCGCCTGCGTTTGTTACGAGCCGTGAAAAACCGCTTTGGTGCCGTGAACGAGCTGGGTGTGTTCGGCATGACTGACAAAGGTCTGAAAGAGGTCTCCAACCCTTCGGCGATTTTTCTGACGCGGGCCCAGGAAGAAGTACCGGGCAGCGTGGTCATGGCAACGTGGGAAGGGACCCGACCGATGCTGGTGGAAGTTCAGGCCCTGGTGGATGACAGCCACCTGGCGAACCCGCGCCGGGTCACCTTGGGCCTGGATCAGAACCGGCTTGCGATGCTGTTGGCCGTCCTGCATCGACACGGCGGGATTCCTACTCATGACCAGGACGTTTTCCTTAACGTGGTCGGCGGGGTCAAGGTGCTGGAGACCGCGTCCGACCTGGCGTTGATGGCGGCGGTGATGTCCAGCCTGCGCAATCGTCCGTTGCCCCATGATCTGCTGGTGTTCGGTGAAGTCGGGTTGTCGGGCGAAGTGCGGCCGGTGCCCAGTGGCCAGGAGCGGCTCAAGGAAGCGGCCAAACACGGTTTCAAACGCGCCATCGTGCCCAAGGGCAACGCGCCGAAGGAAGCGCCGCCGGGGTTGCAGATTATCGCGGTGACCCGTCTGGAACAGGCGTTGGATGCGCTGTTCGAATAACCCCAAGGCCTGTGCGGTTCCTGTGGCGGGGGAGCTTGCTCCCGCTGGGCTGCGCAGCAGACCTGAAATCTGCGTCTCGGTGTGTCAGGCTGATTGAGTCGCTGCTTTTGGGGCTGCTACGCAATCCAGCGGGAGCAAGCTCCCTCGCCACAGGCTGTGTCAGGGTTTTCAGATCTGGATCAACGCCGCCAACTCCCGCTCCAGCTCATCATGATCGGCCAGGTTCAGTTCCACCAGCCGGCGCAGGTGAGCGATGGAATCCAGGTCGATATGCTCGCAGACGAAGCCCAGGTGGCCATGGTCGTCGTGGGCCAACCGAACGTCCATCTTCAATTCCACCTCATTGCTCAGGTGAATGTCGGCGGTAAAGGTTTTCTCGGGATTACCCAGCCAAGGCTCGGGCTTTTTGATCAGCAGGCCCTTGAGGGACAGGTCCAGTAATTCCACTGGCCATTTGTACTGGCCCTGAATCAGCTCGGTCCTGGCATGGAACTCGATTCGTACGAAGCGGCGGCGTTCGCTCATTACGTATTCCTTTCTGGAGATTGATTGACTATAGACCCAACTGGCGCGCCATCGTCACCGTTGGGCCGGTGGCAGACGAATGTCAGGTATGGCCTTTGCTCCGGTTAGCGCTAAACTCCGGTGGCTGTCTTTCTTGTCCACACTGGCCGGAATATAAAAATGAAAAACAATAATAGCCTGCTGCGCCATCTACCCTGGCTACTGCTGGCCGTCTTAGGCGCGTGCGCCTTGGGCGTCGTGGCATTGCGCCGAGGTGAGGCGATCAACGCCTTATGGATCGTCGTCGCAGCCGTGGCCATCTACCTGGTCGCCTACCGCTACTACAGCCTCTTCATCGCCAATAACGTGATGCAACTCGATGCGCTCCGGGCCACCCCCGCGGTGCTCAACAACGATGGCCTGGACTACGTCCCGACCAACAAACACATTCTCTTCGGCCACCACTTCGCGGCCATTGCCGGCGCGGGGCCGCTGGTCGGGCCGGTGCTGGCGGCGCAGATGGGCTACCTGCCCGGTACGCTCTGGCTGATCGCCGGCGTGGTGCTGGCCGGTGCGGTGCAGGACTTCATGATCCTGTTCCTGTCCACCCGCCGCAACGGGCGCTCCCTGGGCGACATGGTCCGGGAAGAAATGGGCCGCATCCCCGGCACCATCGCGCTGTTCGGCTGTTTCCTGATCATGATCATCATCCTCGCGGTGCTGGCGCTGATCGTGGTCAAGGCCCTGGCCGAGAGCCCGTGGGGGATCTTCACGGTGATGGCGACCATCCCGATCGCGATGTTCATGGGCATTTACATGCGCTACATCCGCCCGGGCCGCATCGGTGAAATCTCGGTCATCGGCGTGCTGTTGCTGCTGGGTTCGATCTGGCTGGGCGGGCAGATCGCCGCCGACCCGGTCTGGGCCAAGGCCTTCAGCTTCACCGGGATCCAGATCACCTGGATGTTGATCGGCTACGGTTTTGTCGCGGCGGTGCTGCCGGTGTGGCTGATCCTGGCCCCACGGGACTACCTGTCGACATTCTTGAAAATCGGCACCATCGTCGCCCTGGCGATCGGCATCCTGGTCACCATGCCCGAGCTGAAAATGCCGGCGCTGACCCAGTTCACCGACGGCACGGGACCTGTGTGGAAGGGCGGGCTGTTCCCGTTCCTGTTCATCACCATCGCCTGCGGCGCGGTCTCGGGGTTCCATGCGCTGATCTCCTCGGGCACCACGCCCAAGCTCTTGGATAACGAAGTCAACGCCCGCTATATCGGCTACGGCGGCATGCTGATGGAGTCGTTCGTGGCGATCATGGCCATGGTCGCCGCTTCGGTGATCGAGCCGGGCGTGTACTTCGCCATGAACAGCCCGGCGGCGATCGTCGGCGGTGACGTGGTGGCCGTGGCGCAGACCGTCAGCAGCTGGGGTTTTGCAATCACCCCCGAAGCGCTGCAAGCGGTGGCCAAGGACATCGGCGAGACCACCATCCTGGCCCGCGCCGGCGGTGCGCCGACCCTGGCGGTCGGTATCGCGCAGATCCTGCACTCGGTGCTGCCGGGTGAGAACACCATGGCGTTCTGGTACCACTTCGCGATCCTGTTCGAAGCGCTGTTCATCCTCACCGCAGTGGACGCCGGCACCCGTGCCGGGCGGTTCATGCTGCAGGATTTGCTCGGCTCGTTCGTGCCGGCGCTCAAGCGCACCGAATCCTGGACCGCCAACCTGATCGCCACCGCTGGTTGCGTGGCGCTGTGGGGTTACCTGCTGTATCAAGGCGTGATCGATCCGCTGGGCGGCATCAACACCTTGTGGCCGCTGTTCGGCATCTCCAACCAGATGCTGGCCGGTATCGCCCTGATGCTCGCCACCGTGGTGCTGATCAAGATGAAGCGCCAGCGCTACGTCTGGGTGACCATGTTGCCGGCCGTCTGGCTGCTGATCTGCACCACCACGGCGGGCCTGATCAAGCTGTTCGACGCCAACCCGGCGATCGGCTTTTTGGCCCTGGCGCGCAAATACAACGATGCCCTGGCCGCCGGCCAGATCCTGGCCCCGGCCAAGAGCATCGAGCAGATGCAGCACGTGGTGTTCAACGCCTACACCAACGCAACGCTGACGGTGTTGTTCCTGTTCGTGGTCTTCAGCATCCTGTTCTACGCGCTCAAGGTCGGCATCGCCGCCTGGGGCAGCAAGGAACGCACGGATAAAGAAGCGCCATTCCAGGCTGTGCCGGACGCCTGAAACGAGGATTGCAACGATGTTCAATGACTTGAGTCGCCTCGGTAAATACCTCGGTCAGGCCGCGCGCCTGATGGTCGGCATGCCCGACTACGACAACTACGTCGAGCACATGCAAACCAAGCACCCGGACAAGCCGATGATGGACTACGAGGCGTTCTTTCGAGAGCGCCAGGAGGCCCGTTACGGTGGCAAGGGTGGGCCCAAGTGCTGTTGATCCGCTGATTGCAGGTGGATGATGTAACCCTTGTGGGGGCGGGCTTGTTCGCGAAGGCGTAGTGTCAGTTAGCAAATAATGTGGCTGACACAGCGCTTTCGCGAGCAAGCCCGCTCCCACAGTTGTTTTGGGTTGGTTTCAGCATTTGCATACGCCACAGAACCCTTGTGGTCTTCTTTTAATTTCGAAACAGGAGAACCATGTTGTCCTCTCCCATCCCGGTCACCATCCTCAGCGGCTTCCTCGGCGCCGGCAAGACCACGCTGTTGCGTCATCTGCTCAAGGCCGAGCACGGCCTGAAAATCGCCGTGATCGAGAACGAATTCAGTGATGCCGGTATCGACACCCAATTGCTGGGCGACGAGCCGGTGCAAGTCATGACACTGGCCAACGGCTGCGTGTGCTGCACCATCCACACCGATCTGACCAAGGCCCTGTACTTGCTGCTGGAGCGCCTGGACAGCGGCGAGATCGCCTTCGATCGCCTGGTCATCGAGTGCACCGGCCTGGCTGACCCGGCGCCGGTGGCCCAGACTTTCTTCATCGACGAGGACCTGCGCGAGCGCTACATACTCGACGGGATCCTGACTCTGGTGGACGCTGCTCACGCCGATGTCCACCTGGCACAGGCCATCGCCCAGGCTCAGGTCGGGTTCGCCGACCGCTTGCTTCTGAGCAAGACCGACCTGGTGGACGCGGCCCAGGTCGAGGTCCTTGGCGAGCGTCTGACGCGCATCAACCGACGGGCGCCGATCAGGGTGGTTGAACACGGCAAGATCGATCTGGCCGAGCTGCTCGACATCCGTGGTTTCAATCTCAATGCCGACCTGGGCGCGGGGTTCAGTCTGCGCCCGGTCGGCAAGGCCACCCCTGGCGACCGCATCAGCAGCCTCGTGCTGCGCACCGACAAACCGCTGGATATCGACAAGCTCAGCGAGTTCATGAACCAGTTGCTGGAAGAGCACGGCAAGCAGTTGCTGCGCTACAAGGGCGTGTTGAACATCGCCAATGAACCCCGGCGGTTGGTGTTCCAGGGCGTGCTCAAGCTGTACGGTTTCGATTGGGACACCGAATGGGCCCCGGATGAACCCCGGGAAAGCGTGATCGTATTCATCGCCGACGAGCTGCCCGAGGAAAAAATCCGCGCAGGCTTCGAAGCCATCCTACTTTGACGACGCTTTGCCTGCGACCATCAACAATGTGCGGCTAAAGACCTTCTCGTGACGAGGGAGCTTGCTCCCGCTGGGGGGCGTAGCCGCCCTCGCTTTTTGGCGGTTGCTGCGCAACCGAACGGGAGCAAGCTCCCTCGCCACAACAGCTATTTGATCTTCAGCTTTTGCTCCAGATGGTCCAGATGCTCGTCCATCAGCCGCGCCGCTTCATTGGCATTACCGCCTTCCACGGCCTCGACGATCGCCAGATGCTCTTGCCAGGCGCAATGCCTGCGGGACTTTATCTCGTGCCGGGCCAAGGCCAGCGAGGTCAATGGCACCAGGCTACCGAGGAATTGCGCCAATGGCGCGTTACCGGCCATGGCCGCCAATTGCAGGTGAAACTCGCCGGACAGACGTATCGCCGGGCCGCGCTCGCCGCGATCCAGGCAACGCTGTTCCTGTTCCACCAGCTCCCGCAGGCGCCGTAGATCCTGCGGTTGCGGCGTCTTGCAGGCCAGGCGCACCAGGGTTTGTTCCGTCAGGCGCCGGGCGTGCAGGATCTGCCGGGTTTGCTCCAGGTCCGGCGCCGCGACTTGTGGCCGGTGGTTGGGTCGCAGGATCACTACTTGCTGGTGGGACAGACGGGCCAGCACCCGGCGAATGATGCTGCGGCTGACACCGAATACATCCCCCAGGCTTTCTTCGGTGAAACGGCTGGCCGGAGCAATGCGTTGTTCGAGGATGGCATCGAAGATGCGCGGGTAGATATCGTCCACCGACGGTTTGCCGATCCGGCCGGGCAAGGGCAGGGCCGCCAGCACGTTGCGGTTATGTTGATGGGAAACGAGAGTATTCATGGCGGTCTCCGCAAGCCTTGGCTCAAGTGCCGAGGTTGTCGTCCGGAATATTCAATTCGATGCCCATGCGCTGGCCTTCCCTGAGAATGTGCCGGCGCATTTCGGCGCTGGCCTGGGCGCTGTTTTTGCCACGGATGGCGCGCACCACGGCTTCGTTCTCTTCCAGGCGCTCGGCCAGGTGTTCGGGCGAATTGCGCAAGACATCGGCGCTTTGCTTGAGGGCGTTGCTGGTCTGTTGGACCACATTCTGGAAGATCGGGTTGGACGTCAGGGCAAACAGCTCTTCATGAAAAGCGATGTAAGCATTGGCGCAGGCGTCGCTGTCGTTGGCTTCCAGGGCTTCGCGCATGTCCATGAGGGTCAGGCGCAACTGGCCGACCTCCTTGCTGCTGATGGACTGGGCGACAAGGCCGACGATGAAGGGCTCCAGGGTGTAGCGCAGTTGCAGCACGTCTTCCAGGCTCGCGCCGGCCATGGCACTGCCTTCACTGGCCGTATCGCTGACCGTGGCCTCCAGCACCACCACGCCCTTGCCGGGCATCGAGCGCACCAGCCCCAGGGTCTCCAGCACAATCACCGCTTCACGCAGGCTTGGCCGGCTGATGCCCAGTTGCTCGGCCAGTTCACGCTGGCCAGGCAGCATGTCGCCCGAACGCCATTGGCCCCGGGCGAGGGCGGCGCGGAGTTTCTCCACCACGGAATTGACGACGGTTGATGAACTGATCACATGTGGCTCCTTGAAAATCAATCAGGCGATGCCGGTTCAGGGGCCGGCATCGCGGTCTTTCAGAATTGCTGATGATGGGCGCTGCCCACCGGTTTACGGGGTTGGAAGGTATAGCCTTGTTGGCCGGACAGCACCTTGCGCGCCCGCGGGACATCGATGTCTTTTTCCCAGCGGGCGATCGCCACGGTGGCCACGCAGTTGCCGATCAGGTTGGTCAGTGCGCGACCGATGCCCATGAACCAGTCCACGGCCAACACCAGCACCAGGCCGACCACCGGGATCGCCGGGATCGCGGTCAACGTGGCGGCCAGGATCACCAGCGCCGAGCCGGGAATCCCATGGGCACCCTTGGAGGTAATCAGCGACACCAGCAAGATGGTCAACAGATCGCTCATGGCCAGGGGCGTGCCGGTCGCGTTGGCGATGAAGACAATCGCCAAGGTCAGATAGATCGAAAAACCGTCCAGGTTGAACGAGTAGCCGGTCGGAATCACCAGGCCCACCGTGGAGCTGCCGATCCCGAGGTGCTCGAGCTTGCGCATGACCTGTGGCAGCACCGCGTCGGACGAAGCGGTGCCGAGGACGATGAGCAACTCTTCGCGCAGGTATTTGAGAAACGGCAGCATTGGCAGGCCCGACGCACGCATGACCACGCCCAGGATCACCGCGACAAAAGCGATGCAGGTCAGGTAGAACAGACCGACGAGGCTGCCCAAGTGCTGCAGTGAGTCCAGGCCATATTTGCTGGTGGTAAAGGCAATGGCGCCGAAGACTCCGATGGGGGCCAGGCGCACGATCATACCCATGATGCGAAAGATTACGTGGCTGAGTTCGTTGATCAACCGAGAAATGCCCGAAGCCGCGTCGCCCACCAGATTCAACGCACTGCCGAACAATACCGAGAACACCAACACCTGCAGAATGTTGTTGTCAGCGAACGCACCGATCACCGAACTCGGAATCAGGTTCATCAGGAACTGAGAGGTGGTGACCATGTGTTGGCCGCGCTGGGCGATATCACCCATGTCGGCGCTGGAGAGCTGTTCCAGATGAATGTTCGCCCCGCTGCCGATGCCCGTACTGAAGGCAAGCACCAGACCGAGGACCAAGGCGATGGTGGTGAGTATTTCGAAGTAGATGACCGACTTGAGGCCGATGCGTCCGACCTTCTTCAGATCACCGGCACCGGAGATACCGCTGACCACCACGCAGAACACGATCAGGCCGATGAGCATCTTGATCAGCTTGATAAAGCCGTCGCCGAGGGGTTTGAGCTGTGCAGAGTATTCGGGAAGGGTAAGCCCGCAGACGATGCCGAGCACCAGTCCGAGGACAACTTGAAGGAAGATCGACCGCGAGCACCATTTGAGCATGGGAGGGATTCCTGGTTCGGTGTCCTTGTTCGTCGGCGCTGGGGCCGTTGGCGTCAGGACTTCATTATTGTGGTCTTACCGGTTTGTCCAGTGCAGGCGCAGTCTAGGCGCTGTTTTTCAGGGGATGCAAGCTGAATTGTAGGGTTTTGGCTTGACCGGTCTTACCAGTTGGGTGAAACCCCTATGCTTGAGCCTTTTCTTCCAATAAAAAATTTTGCAGCCGGTCAACCTGACGCAGCCCCTGGGGCGAGGGGACAAACCTCTCGTCACAGGGGCTACCTGGTTTTATGTTTTTGGGCGGACCCTACACTCCTTCACGCAGGCTCAAGATGAAAGTTATCTTTGACTTTTCTTCGGTCTCGGCAAGATAAATATAAGGCGACCCGCGCATTCTTAATCCGCCGACATATTTATTAGTCGCGGTCATGAGCGAGATGGGGGTGTGCTGGGTGTTGATGTTTTTTCGTGTGATGATGTTTTGTTGATGATCGATAAGGATGAAACGCGTCGGATTAACAGTGTTTGAATTCTGTGCGCCAAGCACTTCAAGCCAGCTCTTGCTAATCAGTTTGTTATAGTATTCCCCGGGGTTTTTCAGGGTCAGGATGTAGCCATTGGGCGTAGGCTGGAAATGCAGCATCAATGGGATGCAGTCCACGGCCTGGGCTTCGGCGCGCATGCCGAGCAGGTGTGAGTGATCATGGGTTTGCGGTTTGCCGGTAAAGAATCCACCGCTGAATGAACTGACGGTCGCCATCGCGGGTTTGCCATGCAGCGTTTCAAGTAGATTTACGTGGGCGTCAAACATATTAAGTGTTGCATGAAAAGAGTGTTCACTGTCCATGTGATAATTGAATCCTGTATTGAATTATGAGGTGGAACGAGGTGGATGTTATTGGTTTATTGATTGTCGGTGGTGTTATCTGTATTGCAGGAAGTTAAGTGCGGTGGCGAGCGTTGCATGTGAGTGCGGATAACTTGGTTAATTGGCCTTGTCGGGTTAACGACTAATAAAAAAGGCCCGCATCTTTCGATGCGGGCCTTTTTAACTACGGTCTGGCGGGCTGATTAAGCGCCGTATACCGGCAACTTCTTGCAGATAGCCTTGACCTTCTCACGAACGGCGTCGATCACTGCTTCGTTGTTCAGGTCAGCCAGGATGTCGCAGATCCAGCCGGCCAGTTCCTTGCACTCGGCTTCCTTGAAACCGCGGGTGGTCACGGCTGGGGTGCCGAAGCGCAGGCCCGAGGTGACGAACGGAGAGCGTGGGTCGTTTGGCACCGAGTTCTTGTTCACGGTGATGAACGCCTTGCCCAGCGCCGCGTCAGCGTCTTTGCCGGAGATGTCTTGCTTGATCAGCGACAGCAGGAACAGGTGGTTTTCAGTACCGCCGGACACCACGTCAAAACCGCGCTCGATGAACACGCCGGCCATGGTCTTGGCGTTTTTCACCACTTGTTGCTGGTAAGCCTTGAACTCAGGTTGCAGGGCTTCCTTGAAGCAGATCGCCTTGGCTGCGATCACGTGTTCCAGCGGGCCACCCTGGGCGCCCGGGAATACGGCGGAGTTCAGCTTCTTCTCGATGTCGGCGTTGGCGCGAGCCAGGATCAGGCCGCCACGTGGACCGCGCAGGGTCTTGTGAGTGGTGGTGGTGACCACGTCGGCGAACGGCACCGGGTTCGGGTAGACGCCGGCGGCAACCAGGCCTGCTACGTGGGCCATGTCCACGAACAGATAGGCACCGACCTTGTCGGCGATTTCGCGAAAGCGTGGGAAATCGAGGATCTGCGAGTAGGCAGAGAAACCGGCCACGATCATTTTCGGCTTGTGCTCGAGGGCCAGACGCTCGACTTCGTCGTAATCGATCAGGCCATTGCCGTCGATGCCGTACTGGATAGCGTTGTACAGCTTGCCGGAGGAGGAAACGCTGGCGCCGTGGGTCAGGTGACCGCCGTGGGCCAGGCTCATGCCCAGGATGGTGTCACCGGCCGACAGCAGCGCCAGGTACACGGCAGCGTTGGCTTGGGAACCGGCGTGGGGCTGGACGTTGGCGTAGTCGGCACCGAACAGTTCCTTGGCACGGTCGATGGCCAATTGCTCGACCACGTCGACGAACTCGCAACCGCCGTAGTAGCGCTTGCCTGGGTAGCCTTCGGCGTATTTGTTGGTCAGTACCGAGCCTTGAGCTTCCATCACCGCAGGGCTGGTGTAGTTTTCCGAAGCGATCAGCTCAATGTGCTCTTCCTGGCGCTGAGCTTCTTGCTCCATGGCGGCAAAGAGATCGGCGTCGTACTTGGCAATAGTCAAATCACGGCTGAACATGGCGGTCCTCAAGGATCGGGGGCAGAAAAGGGAGGCATTCTAACCCAACCGGTTTTGGAAGGCATATGAAAGGACATCATGTCGCGGACGAATGGGATTCAAGCAGCGTTCAGCGGTGCCCGGATCGGCCCCTTCGCGAGCAAGCCCGCTCCCACATTTTGAAATGCGTTCCCCCTGTGGGAGCGGGCTTGCTCGCGAAGAGGCCCGCCCAGCCACCACAAGCTTTCAGTCAAGCATGAACAACGCATCATTGCTGAACTGCGCTTCAAACCGATTGGCCGGCATCGGCCGGCCGAACAGGTAGCCCTGGACTTCATCGCAGCCATGCTCGCGCAGAAAGTCCAGCTGCTCGTGGGTCTCGACGCCCTCGGCGATCACCGCCAGGTTGAGGCTATGGGCCATGGCAATGATCGCCCGGGCGATCTGGGCGTCCTGCTCGCCGGACGGCAGGCCGTCGACAAAGGTGCGGTCGATCTTCAGCACATCGATGGGGAATTGCTTGAGGTAGTTGAGCGACGAATAACCGGTGCCGAAGTCATCCACGGCGATGCTCAGGCCTAGGTTCTTCAGCCCGGCCAGGATCTGCATCGCCTCACTGACTTCGCGCATCAGGATACTTTCGGTCAGTTCCAGCTCCAGGCAAGCCGGCGGCAGACCGGTGCTGCGCAGGATGTTGGCGATGCGCGTGCCGAGCAGGCCGTCGGAGAACTGCCGGGCCGAAATATTGACCGAGACTTTCGGCACCCGGACCTTGGCCTGGTGCCAGGTCTTGAGTTGCCGACAGGCTTCGTCGATGACCCAGTCACCGACATCCACCACCAGCCCGAGCTCCTCCAGTACCGGGATGAAGTCCCCCGGCGGCACCAACCCGCGTCGCGGATGGCGCCAGCGCAGCAGGGCTTCGGCGCCAGTCAAACGTTTGCCATCGCCGCTGAACTGCGGTTGGTAATACAGCACGAACTCATTCTGCTCCAGGGCATGGCGCAGGTCGCTTTCCAGTTCCAGCCGCTCCAGGGCGCTGGCGTTCATGTCGGCCTGGTAGAACTGGAAGTTGTTCTTGCCGCGCTCCTTGGCGTGATACATGGCGGTGTCGGCGTTTTTCATCAACTGGCTCAGCTCGTTGCCGTCCTGAGGGCTCAGGGCGATACCGATACTGGCGGTGACGAAAAACTCCCGACCTTCGAGCACGAATGGCCTGACCAGGCTGGCGAGGATCTGTTCGGCCACGGTAATCGCCCGGTTCAGTGCCATCTCGCGACTGGCGCGCGGTTGCAGCAACAGGGTGAATTCGTCGCCGCCCATGCGCGCCACGGTGTCGTCATCGGCGACGCAACCGAGCAGTCGCGTGGCCATCTCCTTGAGCATCCGGTCGCCGGCGGCGTGGCCCAGGGAGTCGTTGATCGGTTTGAAGCGGTCCAGGTCGAGGAACATCAGCACCACCCAGTTCTTCTGCCGCTCGGCCGATTGCAACGCGGTGTGCAGGCGATCCTGGAACAGCGTGCGGTTGGGCAGGTGGGTGAGGGCGTCGTAGTAGGCCAGGCGATGGATCCGCTGCTCGCTGGCCTTGCGTTCGCTGATGTCGCTGAAGAAGCACACGTAACTGGCCAGGTCGCCTTCGTCATCCAGCACGGCGGTGATGCCGACCCACGCCGGGTAGTGCTCGCCATTGCGCCGCTTGAGCCAGACTTCGCCTTCCCAGGTGCTGTGCTGCTGCAACTGCTTGAGCACGTAGCGCAGGTGAGCTTCCTGTTGCTCGTCGACGGTCAGCATGTTGGGCAACTGGTCCAGCACTTGCGACACCGCATAACCGCTGACACGGCTGAAGGCTTCGTTGGCCTGGACAATATAGCCGGCCGGGTCGGTGATCAGGATCGCCGAGGTCGAATGCTCGAATACCGTGGCGGCCATGCGCAGGTCTTTTTCAGCGCGCCGCTGCTGACTGATGTCGCGGCCCACGCCGAGCACGCCTTCGAATGCGCCGTGTTCATCCCACACCAGCACCAGCCGCAATTCGATGGGGATCTTGCGTCCGTCGGCACGCAGGCAGTCGAACAGGAACAGCTGGGTCTGCAGCTGGTTGCGCAGCTCGGCCAGTTGCTCGGGACTGTCGAGGGCCTTGCTGACCCGCTCCATCAGGGCATAGATGCCGGTCAATTGCTGCGGATTGGCGATGGTCGATTGCCAGCCGTTCTGGAAGATCCAGTCCGCGTTATAGCCAAGCACGGCTTGCACTGATGGGCTGACGTAGTTGAGCGAGAGCTTGTTGTCGGTGGAGAAAATTACGTCGCTGATGCTTTCGGCGAGCATCCGGTAGCGTTGTTCGCTGTCACGCAGCGATTCGCTGGCTTCGATCTGTTCGGTGATGTCCTTGGCCACGCCGATGATCCGTGTCACCTGGTCGTAGTGGTCGCGGGCCAGGGCTTGCTCGCGAATATCGAAGCGCCGCCATTTGCCATTGCGATGACGAAAGCGCAGCTGGCATTGCAGCAATTGGGCATAACCGGCCTGCCGTTGCTGCTGGCGCAGGCAGTGGTAATGATCGGCGTCTTCGTTATGCAGCAGGATTTCCCAGAAGTATTCGCCCATCTGTTGCAGTTCGGTGCGGTCGTACCCCAGGGTCTGGCCCAGGTGATGGTTGCTGAAGATCATCCGCTGGCTGATGACGTCCTGCACGTAAAGATGATCCGGCACGGTGCGTACCACGTCGGACCAGAAGCCTTCTCGCTCAAGCAGCGAGAGCTCGATCAGTTTGCGGCTGGTGATGTCGCTGATACTGAGGATGACGGCGTTATAGTCTTGCTGTTTTTCCGGCAGGCGCAGGACCAGCCACAGGTGTTGATCGCGGCCGTGGGGATCCTGGAGCTTGATTTCCAGTTCCAGTTGTTTGTGCGGGTCGAGCAGCGCTTCGAGCAGTTTCGAGCCAATCGGGTTGTTGCCTTCTTGCCCCTTGCCGACCAGCAATTGCCAGGCCTGCTCGCAGGTGTCGACGTTGAGCAGCTTCAACGCCATCTGATTGACTTCGGTGACGTGCATTTCCTGGCGCAGTTGCTCGAGCTGGTGCGGATGTTCCACCCAGGCGCGCAATTGATCGCCATTGTGCAGGCCGGCCTGCTCAAAAAATGCCTTGAGCCCCGACAGGTCAAGCACGCACAGGGCCACGCCGGTGCCTTCGAAAATATCCTGGTAGCGCCGACGACCTTCGTGCAACTGGCGCTGGCGCCGGCGCATGTTCAATAGCGCGATCACCGGCAACAGCGAAAACGCCAGGCCCAGCAGGCATTTGCCGATGAAGGCCGGTAGCAGTTGTTCGAGCACCTGGCGTCGGTCGAACAGCCCGCGCAGTTGCCAGTCGCTGCTGCTCAAGGGCACGGTCAGCACCGTGTTGTTCAGATCATCCGGCGATAGACGGGTGGCGTTGGCCGAGGGCAGCCCCTCGTCTCGACTGATGATCTGTTGGGTGAGGCGGTTTTCCACCAGCCACAGCGGGCGCAGGCCCACATCGGCCTGTTTGGTCAGGGTCGAGAAAAAGCTCGGGGTCAGGCGCAGGGCCCAGTAGCCCCGGCCGCTACCGGTGGCCTGATGCAACAGTAGATGCACCACGGAGCCGTCTTCGGCATTGCTGAAATAGTGCGCCTGGGCACGGCTGCGGCGTACCAGTTCACCCAGGTAGTCGGCGTCCCGGCTGGCGGGGTCGCTGTCGCTGAGCACCTTGCCGGACGGGCTCAGCAACGCCAGGCTGCGTAGATCGGGCAACGACTGCTGGAGTTTGCGCAATAGGGCCTGCTGTTCGTCGGTACTTTGCGGTTGCTCGACGATCGGTAGCAGATTGAGGGCGATTTGCGCGTTCAGGGCCATGTTCAGGCTGACTTGCGCGGCCAGGTCGGCGGTGTATTCGATGGTGTACTGGCGCTGTTGCTGCTGGGTTTCGCGCAGTTGGTCGAGCAACTGCCAGAAGAGCAATCCGAGCAACAGCAGCACCAGCGTGGCCAGTGCGCTCTTCAGTGTCCCGCGCAGGGGGGAGCCGGGCACAGCAGTCGGTGCGCGTGGGGACAGGGGCGGCGTGACGTTGGACAAGCTGTAATCCTGCGGTTTGCTGGACTGGCGCGACACGCACTATAAGCCGGACGCCCGAAGGGCGGCTAGCATGCCTTGACTTGTGGCAAAGTGCCAGTCCCTGGCGGCTGGACCTTGACCGACGGTTGAGGTAGCTTTGCCGGTCAAACAAGAGCGTTCCAGCTCCAGATTCCCAGGCTCTATCCGCCCGCAGGCATTGATGACCATCAAGTGCCGGCGCCGCGCATGGCCTGGCTCGTTCTTTTCACCTGTCACTGACGCTAGGTTCACCATGGCTCAATACGTCTTTACCATGCATCGGCTGAGCAAAGTTGTTCCGCCGAAGCGGGAAATCCTGAAAAATATTTCACTCTCGTTCTTCCCCGGCGCCAAGATCGGCGTGCTGGGCCTCAACGGCTCGGGTAAGTCCACGCTGCTGAAAATCATGGCCGGGGTCGATAACGAATTCGACGGCGAAGCCCGTCCGATGCCGGACCTGAATATCGGCTACCTGCCTCAGGAGCCTCAGCTGGACCCGACCAAGACCGTGCGTGAAGTGGTCGAGGAAGCGGTCAGCGTGATCAAGGACGCCCAGGCGCGCCTGGACGAGGTCTACGCCGCCTACGCCGATCCGGATGCCGACTTTGACAAGCTGGCCGCTGAGCAGGCCAAGCTTGAAGCGATCCTGCAGGCCAGTGATGGCCACAACCTGGAGCGCCAGTTGGAAGTCGCCGCCGATGCGTTGCGCCTGCCGGCCTGGGACGCGAAGGTCGAACACCTGTCTGGCGGTGAGAAACGCCGCGTAGCCCTGTGCCGCCTGCTGCTGTCCGCCCCGGACATGCTGCTGCTCGACGAACCGACCAACCACCTGGACGCCGACTCCGTCGCCTGGCTCGAACACTTCCTGCACGATTTCCCGGGCACCGTGGTTGCGATCACGCACGACCGTTACTTCCTCGACAACGTCGCCGGCTGGATCCTGGAACTCGACCGCGGCGCGGGTATTCCGTACGAGGGCAACTATTCGGGCTGGCTGGAAGCCAAGTCCGATCGTCTGGCCCAGGAATCCAAGCAGCAGTCGGCCCATGAAAAAGCCATGAAGGAAGAACTGGAGTGGGTGCGCAAAGGCGCCAAGGCCCGCCAGTCCAAATCCAAGGCACGCCTGCAACGCTTCGAGGAAATGCAATCCCAGGAATTCCAGAAGCGCAGCGAAACCAACGAGATCTACATCCCGGCCGGTCCGCGCCTGGGTGACAAGGTCATCGAATTCAAGAATGTCTCCAAGGGCTATGGCGACCGCGTGCTGATCGACAACTTGTCGTTCTCCATGCCCAAAGGCGCCATCGTCGGCGTGATCGGTGGTAACGGCGCGGGTAAATCCACGCTGTTCCGTATGCTGATGGGCAAGGAAACACCGGATTCGGGCAGCATCGAAATCGGCGAAACCGTGCAATTGGCCTGCGTCGACCAGAGCCGCGAAGACCTGGACGGCAGCAAGACCGTGTTCCAGCAGATTTCCGACGGCTCCGACCAGATCCGCATCGGCAACTATGAAATTCCGTCGCGCACCTACGTGGGCCGCTTCAACTTCAAGGGCGGCGACCAGCAGAAGTTCGTCAAGGACCTGTCCGGTGGTGAGCGCGGTCGCTTGCACCTGGCGTTGACCTTGAAGGAGGGTGGCAACGTCCTGCTGCTCGACGAACCGTCCAACGACCTCGACGTCGAAACCCTGCGTTCCCTGGAAGAAGCCCTGCTGGACTTCCCGGGCGCCGCCATTGTGATCTCCCACGATCGGTGGTTCCTTGACCGCGTGGCGACCCACATCCTGGCGTACGAAGACGACTCGCAAGCGGTGTTCTTCGAAGGTAACTACACCGAGTACGAAGCCGATCGCAAGAAACGCCTCGGCGAAGCGGCTGCCCAACCGCACCGTGTACGGCACAAGAAACTGGCCTGATTCGCGGTCAGTTGCATAAAAAACGGAGCCTTCGAAGGCTCCGTTTTTTTATGGGCGCTGCAAATTCCCTGTGGGAGCGGGCTTACTCGCGAAGGCGTCGGATAAGCAAGCATTGTGGTTGACTGACCCAGCGCTTTCGCGAGCAATTCCGCTCCCACAAGGTATGTGGCTGTTTTTATCCCGCGGATTGCTTCGCGAAATCGAGCGAAAGAATATTTGGAAGGGTCGGATCCATCTGGTACAGCAAGGCATAGCCTGCACCGGTTATTCCAGTCAGCAGACTGACATCGGGCACCCGATCACTGTCGAGATAGGGCCCTTCGAAAAATTGCCGGGAGACTTCGTCAAGTGCCTCTCTGACTCTGTTCATACCCTCGGGGTTATCTGAATGCCGATACAGGTCATACAGGCAGAGCAGATTGCCGAAATCGCCATGGCAAAGGTTGTAGCCCTCGCCAAACCCGTGTTGCCAGAGATTGTTCTCGCATCGCTGTATATCGTCGAGCACGGTCTGCCTGGTCGCTTCGTCCAGGGCGTCCCCCATCGACTCCATGAGCTGTCGTCTGGCGATGAGGATGCCTCCGTCGCCGTGGCACCACTTGGACGTATGGTCCGCCGGCCCGAGGTTGCGCAGGTCCAGCCAGAAACCATCCCGACTCAAGCGGTTTTCCCCCTCGAGCACCTGGATGGCCAAAGGCACCAGCGTCGCATCGCCGGTCACGTCATAGGCTTTGCACAGGGCATGGATGACGCCCGAGAGGCCGTGGGACAAGCCTGTCAGAATGACAGAGCGGTCATCGCGTCGTAGAAGCTGGCCATCTTCAATCAGGATTTGGTCCTTTATGTAGTCGACCATGCGTTGGATGGCCGGCAGCACGTCCTCCTGTGCCGATAACGCATGGATATTGGCCAGCAGTGTCACCGCACCACAACAACCTCCCAGGAAGTCGAAATCATAGTGTTCAGGAGGCACTTCAATCAGCTGGGTCAGCAGGCCGGCAATTTTTCTATCGTGACTGGCGTCTCCAGTGACCTGGCGACGATTGATGAGCAGATAGATGTAAGCCCCCAGCCCGTGATACGCACTGACCGTCAAATCGGTTTTGAAAAAGCCGAAGCGTTGTTCCAGTGAGTCCAGGACCTGATCCAGGCACGACAGAAAGCGTGGTTTGCCGCTCACCTTGAACAGGCTCAGGTAAAACAAGCCAATCCCGGCGATACCGGAGTACACCCCGTGATCCATTGGCGACGGGTATTTTCTCTGCGTCGTGGGGTGCATATGGAAAGACAGCCAGCTTACATCCTCTGCTGCGCCCACTATCGCGAGTTCCTCGAGGCGGGAACTGATGCTCAGAATCGCGTCGAGGGGCTTCTTTTCAAGGTTCGCCAGCGTTTGCTTGATAAGCGATGGCGGATGTCCATTCGGTTCTGGGAACAAACAGATTTCGAGCAAGGTGCGTTGCAAGGCCCAGTCTTTGTGGGACAGGTTGGCTATTTTCTGTAGGCAGCTTTCCAGCGGGGGCTCCACGGCCGCCATCGGTATTGTTTCACCCTGTGCGCTCGTAAAATAGTTGGCGTTCAGCGGCATGGTAAAGCACGGAATGCTGGACCTTTGCAGGTCGGCTATTTCATAGCGGGGAATGCCCTTTTCCCGATAGGGTTCTCTCAAATCTTTCCACAAGGTCGCGAGCAGAAGTTCTCTGTCGAGCATGTTTTGCATAAAACGTGGGTGACGGATCAGCCCGATAAAATCAGCGTAGCGTTGAGAGTTTTTCAGCAACACCCGGGTCGACAGTTCGCCTGCGGCTTGTTCAAGCTTCTGCATGATCGCGTGCCGGTGAACCATGAGTCCGCCATAGGCATATTCAAAGCCTTGGAGAAGCTCTGCTTTATAAGCTTGGGCCCCCTTGCGCTCACCCTGCAAAAGCGGCAAGTGTTTTTGCATCAGGTGGTGTTCGAATTCGACTTTACGCAGATGGTAAAAGCCACCGTCAAAAACCAGGGAATGGCGGGTCGAGATAAATAGCGCTTGTCGGGTCAGACCGCTTTGGTCGTTATTGAGTTGCTGTGAAAAGGGTACGAAGCCGCTGGAACATATCGACCGCTGGACCAATTTAAAGCTATTGGACAGTGCGCAGCCAGCGGGCAGGTCAGTGAGCAGGTCGCTGGTGGAAGCCGTGAACAAACACTCGAGGTCAATCATGACCGGACTGTTGCCGCACGCGATGATGTTTTCGTAGTGAAAGTCGATCCCATTCAATGCATGGATGACGGCTATTTGTGCCCCCATTTTTTCATAGAACAGTCCAACGTCCGCTTCGCTGTCACAAGGTAGGTTGTCGATTTTCTCTACCCAGCTATGTCGCTCGTGGCTGAGGATCCTTGGGGTGTGGATAGAAAAACAATCCGCGCCGGTCCACTCACGCAACTGTCCAAGAAGACCATAGAAAAAAATCGCCTCCCGGTTTGCTCTTGGCTTGTAGACCAATGAAGTCGTGCTGATTTTGACTTGGCAGACCGTTTCGCCGCGACCATGGGGGTCACCCAGGCCAAGCTCGATAGCCTCGATTTTCCGGGATGGGATCGAAAAATCCCGCACCAGCGCTTCAGCATCGTCGGCGAAGTTGTGAATGACTGCATAAAGGTAATGGAGGGTGTCTTCCAGCAGATCAAACAGCAGTGTCGCCAGCACTGGGTAGGATTCGAAAAATTTCAGCAGCGGCAACGTGCGCAGATGCTCATTGAATCCGTTCAAGTCAATGTCATCACCGTTCGCAATCCGTGTATTCAAATAATGGACCAGGCTCTGCTCCGCCGTGCGTTCAACCCGGGCCAGGACATAGCGTTCAAGGCTTGCAAACAACGCGGGTTCATCAATGTGCGTTGACGCATTCAAATAGCGCACATCTGCCTTGAAGGTGTCGACGAAATAAAGAAAAAAACGATAGCTGAACCAATAAAAATTACCCGTGCCGCCTGAGCTTTCTTTTGTTTCGACATTAATGCTGTCGAGGCGAGCAAGCTTAGCCTTAAGGGCGTTCAAGGCGGTTTCGCCATCGGCAGGCAAGCACTGCTGGTTGATAGGTTCCTTGATATAAGAGAGCAGCTGCTCACTGTTCAACCCAAAGTGATTCAGCAAGGTTTGGTCGTCAGCATGCAGACGGGTCAGGTTGTTTTCAAAAAGGGCGATGTCGCCGTCGGAAGAATATCTGTATTTTCCACGCTGATCCAACTTCAAAGCGTTAACAAGCATGCCGTAGCTCCTGGCATGGATAGAGCAGGCGATGCCTGCTCTATGTTTAAAAGTGTTGCCTGTATGGTGATAAGTTAACCGGGATTAACACATAATTGTTGAACATTCAATGGCGGTGCACGTTCCAAAGGTATTGCATTCCATTGTTGTTACCAGCATTTCGCCGATGTTGTTGACGGGCGCTTGGTAAGCGTCGAATTCGAGATAAAAGTCACCGGACATGTTCAGGATTTTTTCGCTCATGGTATTTCCTCATCAATGATTAAACATCGCGTACAGTGACTTGTGGTCAATCGGAAGCCAGTCATTGCGCCCGAGCTGTAGGATGTAAAATGAAGTTTTTTATAAGTTGGATTAGGGGTGTCAAAGTCGTGTTGCATGGTGACTTTGAAAAGGGTAGGGGTTAGCACAAAAGAGCGGTGCACTCTGTGGTGCCGCACTCGACAATGGTCAGCGCTGCTGACTCAATGCCAAGGCTGTTAACTTGTTGGTAGGACTTGAAGTCACCGTCGAAGTCACCTGACATTGCCAGTATTTGTTCGCTCATTATGTTTCTCCTCTACTGTTGTCGCGCACCTGTTTTGGTGCGGAAAAAACAGTAGCACGCCCCTGATTTAACACCAACTTGTCGTTATGACCTTATGTTGCAGTTACATGCTGCTACAGGCATGTAATCTGCTGTCGTCACGCTCTAGTGCTAAAGCTATTTATCCGATCCTTTTGATGATGGGAAACATTTGAAATGTTTTATCGGTGCACTTAACAAGTGTCGCTTAATCAAGCGCTATCGCAATGACTTCAATGGCGAGATTCCCCAGCGGTCGTTCCCAGATCACTTCATCCCCTGCCTTCGCTCCCAGCAACGCTCGCCCCAGCGGCGAGCCCCAGTTGATCAGTCCACTGGCCGCATCGGCCTGGTCCTCACCGACCAGTTGCACGCGCTGTTCGTGATCATGCTCGTCGACAAAGGTCACCCAATGTCCGATCCGCACTTGATCGGATGAAGTTGGCGCAACGACTTGCGCGCTTTGCAAACGCTGGTTGAAATAGCGCAGATCCCTTTCAATGTCCGCGATGCGCTGCTTGTCTGCCTGGTCCCCTCTGGCCGTCTGCTGGCTGTGCAGCGCCTGCAATTCGGCGACCCGGGCCTGCAATTGGGCGAGTCCGGCGGGGGTGACGTAATTGGCTTGCGCACTGACCTGGCGTTCGACCGGCTGATCGGCCTGGGCAGCGGCATTGTCTTCGTTGACGAAGGCACGACTCATGGAATTGCTCCTCTCATTGGAGTTTGGGCCATGGTCCCAGGCTTTTGGTTTCAACGGATGTCTGCAGGCGACTCACTGCGAGCGATAAGCCCGGGCGGCGTCCTGATCTTTTTGTTGCTGCCAGGCCCGTTCGCGCTCGTCCCAATGGCGTTCGCGATAGGCGTTACGCTCCTCGCTTTCGCGCATGGCCTGGCACTGGCGGAAACCATCGCTCCAGCCTTCAGCGTAGCGTGCATCCTTGAGATAACGCGGTACGTCTTTCCTGAACTGGCCGGTGATCACCCCAGCGGCTTGTCGTCCACTGCTGCAACCGTCGTCGTAACCGTCGGCAAACGCCGGTGGATAACCTCGGGCGATCAGGTCTTCATGGGTGGTTTCACAGCCGCCGAGCAACATCAACACACCCAGTACCACTGCCACGCGCCTCATTTGCTGCCGTCCTGCCGCGTCCACTTATGCGAGAAGTCTAGAAGCGGATTCGTCAGGCCGACGTGAAAGCACTGTGATTAATCTGTTTGTCGTTTTGCCCGTGCGGCCTGGGTCAATAGTGATACCACTTCACCTCGAGCATCACCTCGTTCTCCGGCGAGGCCAGTTGGCTGAACTCCCGCTGGGCACTCAAGCGCAAGCCGAGGTTGCGGGACAACTCCCACTGTTGATTCAGGCTCAGGCTACGACGCACTTCGCCGTTGACGAAATAATCACCCTTGGCTTCCAGGCTCAGGTTGCCCCGCGGGTTTTTCCATAGCACGCCGCTGTTGAAGCCCGCGGCCGGGGCGATGAACTGGGCGAAGTCGTTGTTGTGCTCGACGCGCACCGTGCCCAGGGCAAAGCCCAGCACATCTTCGCCCAGCGCCCAGGTACCACCGGCGCCGCCGTTGACGTGGCTGACCAGGGTTTCATCATCGTGCTTGCCCGGCACCCGCTCCAGGCCGCCGGTGACCTGCCAGGACAGCGGTTGCAGCAGCTCGTTGCGCGGGGTCAGGGAGCGAATGGTCGCCAGGTCCAGTTGCTGCACTTGCCAGTCATTGCCTTCGTACTGGCGCAGTTTCAGTTGCAGGATCTCGATCTGCGCGCCCAGTGGGAAGCTCTCGCCGTTGTCGTTGAGGTCGTGGTAGGCCATGCGCAAGCCATACTCGCCAAACGCCCGGTCGCCTCGCGTGCCGAGGCCGGCCTGCCAGGTGCGCGACTCATGACCATTCTCGGGCAGGCCAGGTTGCGGGATGTCCAGCTCTGGCGCGGGGTTCTGGTTGATCGCCCGCAACAATTCGAAGCTGCGCTGGGAGCGTTGTGGATCGCGCTCCTGGCCGTTGGCCCGATAGCGCTCCAGACGATAAGCCGCATCGATGATCAGAGCCTGGCGTGCGCGCGGCAGTGCCTTGAATTCAGGGGTTTGCAGTTGCTGCTGGTCGGCGCTGACCTTTAGCACCCATTGCTGCTCATCGTCGCTGAGCGGTTCGGCGCGGCTGAGCAACTCCCGTTCGCGGGAAGGGCGATATTGGATACTTTCCACCAGCCCGGCTTCTTTCACCGCCTTGACGGTGTCGGTGGGAATCGCCGTCAGCGGGAATTGTTCGGTCAGGCGCAGGCTGGGGCGAGCCACTTGCAGCAATTCCAGCAAGCGATAGGAACAGTTTTCGTCGAAGAAAAAATAATCGAACTGAATCTGCTTGAGTTCCCAGACGTGCTCGACCATGCGCTCGGTTTCCGTCTGGCTCAGGTTCAGGCGGTATTCCCACAGGTCGCGGTTCTCCAGGCTACGGTACTCGGAGAGTTTTTCCTGGTATGGCACCAGGGCGAACAGGCCGGGATAACCGCCCATCAAGCCTTTCCAGGCGTAAAGGATGCTGTTGTCGGAGCCTTCGATGTAGGCGCCGAAATTGATCGCATAGCTGAGCAGGGCGGTCTTGTCGGTCTGCACGTCGGCCTGGTCGATGCGCAGCAAGGTGTGACCGAACATCGAGGACGGGCTGTTCAGGTACGCAGCGGGGAAAATCATCACCGCACTGTGGGGCGACACGTCCTTGAACCATTGATTGAATTCGCTGCAGTTGATGGCCGGCAGGTCGGTCAAGTTGAGCTGCGCCTTCAGCCAGCGAGTACGCGCCGGGTACACGCATTGGGCGTGTTGTTGGCCGGCGCTGGCCGGGCCGTACAAGGCGTTCAGCGTGGCGCTCAGTTCACGGTCGGGGTGTTCGTTGCCGTCGGGCGCGAGGAAGAATTTTTTGTCGCTGACATAGCTGCGCCAGCCACCCAGCTTGGCGGTTTCGTAATGGCCCAGGGAAATCCAGAATCGGTCATTGGCCAGTTGCTGCAAACGTTGAGGGTCGACATGAGGCGCGGCGGACAGCGGGGCGCACACACAGAGTGCCAGCCAGGCAAGGCGTTTGAGCATAGTCGGCTACTTGGAAAGTCGAAAAATAAAGACCGCAGGGGCCCCAAAAAGAAAACCCGCTCCCCGAGAGGAGCGAGTGGCATCGAGCTTAAGCTTGAGGCGCGTACTTGGCCAGGCGAGGGTCGCTTTTCAGCACGGCCAGGGTGTTGGTATGCACGTCTTCCGCGGTCACGTCAGCCTTGCTGAAGATCTGCTGGAAGTGCTCGTGGGTAACGGCGGAGAAATGTGCGCGATCTTCCGGCGCCACGCCCAGTACCACGGCGTAGGTGGTCAGCGCTTCGCCCTGACCCTTGGCCATGTCTTCGGACAGCTCGTTCATCATGCCATTCATGGCCAGCCAGGACTTGCCACCGTAGGTCAGTGCCGCGTTGGTCGAGCAACCGTTGGTGCCGGACGTCATGCCGAAGGTAGCGTTACCGGAGGTGCCGTTGGTGGTGGATGCCAGGAAGTGTGCCGGGGTGCCACGCTGGCCTTCGAACAGCATGTTGCCCCAGCCGCAGTCCGGGCCGCCCGGTGCCTGAGCCATGGCGTTGATGGATACAGCGGTGAAGAGAGTACCGAGAAGAATCCGTTTCATAGCTATGTTCTCTTTATGTGCATACCAAAATGGACAGGGTCTGGCACCTTCGTTCCTGTTGGGGGAGGCGCCAGTGGGCCGGTTATTGTTCCAGCCGCGCAATTTGGAGTTTAGGCACGATCCGAGGGTTCCGTGACATTTTGCAAAAACTATCCTTTAAGTCATGAATTTACCCGGTCCGGCCTGGGCTGTGCCCCTCGACTATGCTTTGGCCTGAGGCGCTCCTTGCCAGTCAGGTACAGGCAGCGCCAGAATGCCGCTATCTGCCCCGCCTGATGTAAGGAAGCCCGATGCCTGATCCTGTTGCTGCCAGCTTGCGTCTAGCGCCCGAAGCGCTGACTCGTCCGTTTTCCGCTGAACAGTTCAGCTTCTCTACCACCAATGATCTGGAGCCCTTCCGCGGTGTGCTTGGCCAGGAACGTGCGGTCGAAGCCTTGCAGTTCGGCGTGGCCATGCCGCGCCCCGGTTACAACGTATTTGTGATGGGAGAGCCCGGCACTGGCCGGTTTTCGTTCGTCAAACGCTACCTCAAGGCCGAAGGCAAGCGCCTGCAGACCCCGGCCGACTGGGTCTACGTCAACAACTTCGATGAGCCCCGCGAACCCCGAGCCCTGGAACTGCCGTCGGGTACCGCGGGTGCGTTTATTACCGACATCAACGGCCTGATCGACAACCTGCTGGCAACCTTCCCGGCGGTGTTCGAGCACCCGTCCTACCAGCAGAAAAAAAGCGCCATCGACCGCGCCTTCAACCAGCGCTACGACCGTGCCCTCGATGTGATCGAACGCCTGGCGCTGGAGAAGGATGTCGCGCTGTACCGTGACAGCAGCAACATCGCCTTCACGCCAATGAGCGACGGCAAAGCCCTGGATGAGGCGGAATTTGCCCAATTGCCCGAGGCCGAGCGCGAGCGTTTCCATGATGACATCTCGACCCTGGAAGAGCGCCTGAACGAAGAGCTCGCCAGCCTGCCGCAGTGGAAGCGCGAGTCGAGCAACCAGTTGCGCCACCTCAACGAAGAAACCATCACCCTGGCCCTGCAACCGTTGCTGGCGCCATTGTCGGAAAAGTACGCCGAGAACGCGGCCGTCTGTGGCTACCTGCAAGCGATGCAGGTCTATCTGCTCAAGACCGTGGTCGAGCAATTGGTGGACGACAGCAAGACTGACGCCATCGCCCGCAAGCTGCTGGAAGAGCAATACGCCCCGAGCCTGGTGGTCGGTCATCCGTCCAGCGGTGGCGCGCCCGTGGTGTTCGAGCCACATCCGACCTACGACAACCTGTTCGGCCGCATCGAATACAGCACCGACCAGGGCGCGCTCTACACTACCTACCGACAGCTGCGTCCGGGCGCCTTGCACCGGGCCAATGGCGGTTTCCTGATTCTTGAAGCGGAAAAAATGCTCGGCGAGCCGTTCGTATGGGATGCGCTCAAGCGTGCCCTGCAATCGCGCAAGCTGAAAATGGAGTCGCCGCTGGGGGAACTCGGTCGGTTGGCCACGGTGACCCTGACACCGCAGCACATTCCGTTACAGGTCAAGGTCGTGATTATCGGCGCCCGCCAGCTCTACTACGCCTTGCAGGACCTGGATCCGGACTTCCAGGAAATGTTTCGCGTGCTGGTGGATTTCGACGAAGACATCCCGATGGGCGACGAGAGCCTGGAGCAGTTCGCCCAGTTGCTCAAGACCCGCACTTCGGAAGAGGGCATGGCCCCGCTGACCGCCGATGCGGTGGCGCGCCTGGCCACTTACAGTGCCCGGCTGGCCGAACACCAGGGACGCTTGTCGGCGCGTATCGGCGACCTGTTCCAACTGGTCAGCGAGGCGGATTTCATTCGCCAGCTGGCCGGTGACGAGATGACCGACGCCGGCCATATCGAGCGTGCCCTCAAGGCCAAGGCCACGCGCACCGGGCGTGTCTCGGCGCGGATCCTCGACGACATGCTGGCGGGGATCATCCTGATCGACACCGATGGCGCGGCCGTGGGCAAGTGCAACGGCTTGACGGTGTTGGAAGTGGGCGACTCGGCCTTTGGTGTACCGGCGCGGATCTCCGCCACGGTGTATCCCGGCGGCAGCGGTATCGTGGACATCGAGCGGGAGGTCAACCTCGGCCAGCCGATCCACTCCAAGGGCGTGATGATTCTCACCGGTTACCTGGGCAGTCGTTATGCCCAGGAATTCCCGTTGGCGATCTCGGCCAGCATCGCCCTGGAGCAGTCCTACGGTTATGTGGACGGCGATAGCGCGTCCCTGGGCGAGGCGTGCACGCTGATTTCGGCCTTGTCGAAAACGCCGTTGAAGCAGTGCTTCGCCATCACCGGCTCGATCAACCAGTTCGGTGAAGTGCAGGCAGTGGGTGGGGTCAACGAGAAGATCGAAGGCTTCTTCCGCCTCTGTGAAGCCCGTGGGCTGACCGGTGAGCAGGGGGCGATCATTCCCCAGGCCAACGTCGCCACCCTGATGCTTGACGAGAAAGTGCTGGCCGCCGTACGCGCCGGGCAGTTCCACGTCTATGCCGTGCGCCAGGCCGACGAAGCCCTGAGCCTGCTGGTGGGTGAGCCTGCCGGTGAGCCGGATGAAAACGGCGAATTCCCGGAGGGCAGCGTCAACGCCCGGGTGGTGGAGCGACTGCGAGTCATTGCGGAGATGATCAGCGAAGACGACATCAAGGAAGCGGAAAAGGAACTGGCGCAGCAGGCATTGGTGGAGGCGAAGCCGGCTTGATGCTTTCCTGATCGTTAGTAAGTCCAATGTGGGAGCGAGTCTGTGGGAGCAAAGCTTGCTCGCGATAGCGGTTTTACAGCCAACAAAGGTGTTGTCTGTGAGGGCGTCATCGCGAGCAAGCTTTGCTCCCACAGACCTCGCTCCCACATTATTTCGGGTTAATCCAAAAAAAGTGCCACCACTTTGGCGTCAATATTCACACTATGACCATTCGGCGCCTTCTGGTCTCGCTTTCCCTTGCGGCCGGAACTTTTCTTCTATCCTCAGCTCAAGGATAACGAGAGTCATCATCGGATCGAAACAGCCCTCCCTGGGCTGAATACCGGATCTACCGAGGGGCGCCGCCATGTCGCGCAACCTTTGCCTCACTCGCCAATGCCTGGGCCTTGTCACCCGTATCGAATGCGCCATTCGCCCCCTGGCGGGGGATACCGGTATGTGGACCTTGCTCTTCGCCGCCGGAATGGCCGGCGAACAACCTTCCGCTATCAAGGCTCAAGGCCCGTTTCCTGGCCCGAACGCCGCTGAAACCATCCTCGACACCATCGTTCAGAGCCTGACATTGCACGGCTATGAGCTGGCCGACGATCCACAAATCTGGTGCCTGCACATGCAAGCCCAACTGCGTGAAATCAATGGAGGACGGTGTCGCAGTGTCGACGGTTTCGAGTTTCGTCCGCTGCATTGACGGCATCGGCGGACGGGCGCGGGCAGTAAAGTTTTGAAACAAGGGCTGGGACCAAGGATCGGTCCGGCGTTTGTGGGGCAGGTCGTGGCTGATATACTCGCCGCGATTTTTCAGCCCTGGTGTGAGACTCAATGGAACGCTTTATCGAAAATGCAATGTACGCCTCCCGTTGGCTGCTGGCGCCGATCTACTTTGGGCTGTCCCTGGGCTTGCTGGCCCTGGCGCTGAAATTCTTCCAGGAAGTCTTTCACGTCATCCCCAACGTGTTTTCCATGGCTGAATCCGATCTGATCCTGGTGCTGCTGTCGCTGATCGACATGGCGCTGGTGGGCGGCCTGCTGGTGATGGTGATGATTTCCGGCTACGAGAACTTCGTCTCGCAACTGGACATCGCCGACGACAAGGAAAAGCTCAACTGGCTGGGCACCATGGACTCTTCATCGCTGAAGATGAAAGTCGCGGCCTCGATCGTGGCCATTTCCTCCATTCACCTTTTGCGCATTTTCATGGATGCCAAGAACGTCGATCCCGAGCACCTGATGTGGTACGTGATCATCCACATGACGTTCGTAGTGTCGGCATTTGCCATGGGCTACCTGGATAAACTGACCAAGCACTGAGGTCGTTTCATCGCCCTGACGCAACGCCCGCCTGTCGAGAAGCAGGCGGGCGTTGTCGTTTCTGGCGGTCGGCCCTTGATGCGGGGCTCGTCACCCGCCCCGGCATCTGTGCTAGTCTGCTCGCCCTTTTGGTTCCGGGCGCTCCGGGAGGCGCTGTGTCATCCACGGCAATTTCCCGAGCCGTCCGCACAGCGGAGCAGCATCATGTCCGAAGTTAACCTGTCCACCGACGAAACCCGCGTCAGCTACGGCATTGGCCGTCAGTTGGGCGACCAACTGCGCGACAACCCGCCACCGGGCGTCAGCCTGGACGCGATCCTGGCCGGTCTGACCGACGCCTTCGCCGGCAAGCCGAGCCGTGTGGGCCAGGACGAAATGTCCGCGAGCTTCAAAGTCATCCGCGAAATCATGCAGGCCGAAGCGGCTGCCAAGGCTGAAGCGGCTGCTGGCGAAGGCCTTGCATTCCTGGCTGAAAACGCCAAGCGCGAAGGCATCACCACCCTGGCGTCGGGCCTGCAATTTGAAGTGCTGACTCAGGGCGAAGGCGCCAAGCCGACCCGTGAAGACCAGGTGCGTACTCACTACCACGGCACCCTGATCGACGGCACCGTGTTCGACAGCTCCTACGATCGTGGCCAGCCAGCCGAATTCCCGGTGGGCGGCGTGATCCCAGGCTGGACCGAAGCCCTGCAACTGATGAATGCCGGCAGCAAGTGGCGCCTGTACGTGCCGAGCGAACTGGCTTACGGCGCCCAAGGCGTTGGCAGCATTCCGCCGCACAGCGTACTGGTGTTTGACGTCGAGCTGCTGGACGTTCTGTAAGACCCTGAATACCTGTGGGAGCGAGCTTGCTCGCGATGGCGGACTTGCATTCAACATCCCAGTTGATTGTCACACCGCCATCGCGAGCAAGCTCGCTCCCACAGGGTTTGGTGCTTCATCCGTGGAACCTGGCATTGAAATCGCCAGTCGGGCGCAACGCCCGCGCATAGCAGAACAGAAACAGATTACGCACCAGTTCCTTGAGCACCAACGGTTCGCTGGAATTGAGGCTGTTGAGGTCCAGATCCCCCTGGTCCTGCAGCTCATTCAAGGCTTCTTCTTCAAGCACCGCGCAGACTTCCCCGGTTTCCCGATGCAGGATCCTGAGGTAGGGATGTGGGCGGTCCAACCAGGCATCGATCAAATAAGTCATGGTTCTCATCTCCTTGATGGGGTTCGATGAGAATAATTCTTATTCGCTAAATAGCAAGTCTCTATTGGTGTTCCGATTCTTTTTCTGACGATGGGTTGTGGCCGCTCAAGACGGCTGGCGCTTGGCTAGGGCTTGGGAAACGGGGCTGAAGCGGGGAGGGTGAAGCACCATCCCACGCCGAGCGCGGGATGGTTTACAGCAGGATCAGACTTTTCTGACGAACTCGGATTTGAGTTTCATCGGGCCGATGCCGTCGATCTTGCAGTCGATGTCGTGGTCGCCATCGCACAGGCGGATGTTCTTGACCTTGGTGCCGACCTTGACCACCAGCGACGTGCCCTTGACCTTGAGGTCCTTGATCACGGTGATGGTGTCGCCGTCCTGCAGGACGTTGCCGACCGAGTCTTTCTTCACGGTGTCATCGGACGCCGTTTCGGCTTCGCCGCCGGCAGACCATTCGTGGGCACACTCCGGGCAGACCAGTTGGGTACCGTCTTCGTAAGTGTATTCGGAATTGCATTTCGGGCAGGGAGGCAACGTGCTCACTAAGGTTCCTTGGGTATCAGGAGGACAAAAGGGCGCACATTATATAGGGTTTTGTTGCCGAAATGGGTGTTCGCAGCATCTGTGGCGAGGGAGCTTGCTCCCACTCGGTTGCGCAGCGACCGCGTTTTCAAGAGGTGCTTCGCACCTCAGCGGGAGCAAGCTCCCTCGCCACAAAAGCTCGCTGATCGGCCAGGATCAGTGGGTACGCGCCACCGCAAACTCGCTCAACTCCACCAACGCATCGCGGTATTCGCTGGCCGGCAGTGCATCGAGGCATTTGATTGCGCGGGCGACGTAGTCGCGGGCCAGTTTCGCGGTGTAGTCCAGCGAGCCGGACGCTTCAACCGCCTCACGAATGCTTTCCAGGTCCTCGATCCCGCCTTTCTGGATCGCCTTGCGCACCAGCGCTGCCTGTTCCGGCGTACCTTCGCGCATGGTGTAGATCAGCGGCAGGGTCGGCTTGCCTTCGGCCAGGTCGTCACCGACGTTCTTGCCCAGGGTCTCGGCGTCGCCCTTGTAGTCGAGCAGGTCGTCCACCAACTGGAAGGCCACGCCCAGGTGATCGCCAAAGGTGCGCAACGCTTCACTCTGTTCGGCGCTGGCGCCTGCCAGGGCGGCGGCGCTGTGGGTCGAGGCTTCGAAGAGCATCGCGGTCTTGCCGCGGATGACTTCCATGTAAGTCTCTTCCGTGGTGCTAGCGTCGCGCACCTTGGACAGTTGCAACACTTCGCCTTCGGCGATGATGCGAGTGGCCTGGGACAGGATCTTCATCACCGGCATCGAGCCCAGTTCGACCATCATTTCGAATGAGCGCGAATACAGGAAGTCGCCCACCAGCACGCTGGGGGCATTGCCCCACATGGCATTGGCGGTCGAGCGGCCACGGCGCATGCCGGACATGTCGACCACGTCGTCATGCAGCAGGGTCGCGGTGTGCAGGAATTCGATGGTGGCCGCCAGCAGGCGCATGTCGTCGCCTTCGCGACCCAGGGCCTTGCCGCACAAAAGCACCAATAGAGGACGCAGGCGCTTGCCACCGGCTGAGGTGATGTAGTCGCCGATTTTCGATACCAGAGGCACTCGGGAAGTCAGCTGCTTCTTGATGATGTCGTCGACGGCGCTAAAATCGTCCGCCACCGCGCGGTAGAAAGCTTGGGGTTGCATCAGCGACAGGTGCTCCAGAAGGGTTGCGCGGCATGCTAGGACCCCCACCCAGACCTGTCAAGGCGCGATGGACGGCTACTTGCAAGGCTGTTGCACCTTGCGTACAATCGCGCACCCTGAACTTCCTGGGCAGCACCTGCCTTACGCAATTGCATCCGGGCCTTCCAGCCCATGCAGCCATGCCAGCCAATACCTCTTCTTATAAAGCGCTGGGTGAGCAGGATTATCGGAGAAATACCATGTCGTACGCAGTAATTGTTACTGGTGGCAAGCAATACAAGGTCGCCCCAGGTGAATACCTGAAGATCGAAAAACTGGAAATCGCTACCGGCGAATCCGTGACTTTTGATCGCGTTCTGTTGGTCGCCAATGGCGATGACGTGAACATCGGCGCTCCAGTCGTTGCTGGCGCTACCGTTGTGGCTGAAGTGATCTCCCAAGGTCGTCACGATAAAGTCCGCATCATCAAGTTCCGTCGTCGTAAGCACCACATGAAGCGTATGGGCCACCGCCAGTGGTACACCGAGATCAAAATCACCGGTATTCAGGCTTAATTTCAGCCTAATTCCTCACTAGGAGAATTGACTCATGGCACACAAAAAAGCTGGTGGTAGTACCCGTAACGGTCGCGACTCAGAAGCCAAACGCCTTGGCGTGAAGATGTATGGCGGCCAGAAGATCATTCCGGGCAACATCATCGTGCGTCAGCGCGGCACCCAATTCCACGCCGGTTACGGTGTTGGCATGGGTAAAGATCACACTCTCTTCGCGAAAATCGAAGGCGTGATCAAGTTTGAAGTAAAGGGCGCGTTCAACCGCCGTTACGTGAGCGTTGTCGCAGCTTAATTGCGAGATCGCTGGAAAAGCCCTGTCTTGCGACGGGGCTTTTTCGTTTGTGGGGTGAGTCTCTTGCAAAACTGTTTGTATGGGCTGTCGGCGCTGCGGTTGGGGCGTGTCATCAGGTCGCTGCGCTCATTTTTGCAAGAGTCTTATGTCTTGTTTTTTTGGCTCGTCCGTATGGCGAGAGGCGTGTGTCATGAAGTTTGTTGATGAAGTATCGATTCGAGTAAAGGCTGGCGACGGCGGCAATGGCTGCATGAGTTTCCGTCGGGAAAAATTTATTGAAAATGGTGGTCCGAACGGTGGTGATGGGGGCGATGGCGGCTCGATCTACATGCTCGCCGACGAAAACCTCAACACCTTGGTGGACTACCGTTACACCCGGCACTTCGATGCCGAGCGTGGCTCCAACGGCGGCAGCACCGACTGCACCGGCAAAAAAGGTGAAGACCTGGTCCTGCGCGTGCCGGTCGGCACCACGGTGATCGACTCCGCCACCCAGGAAGTCATTGGCGACCTGACCAAGGCTGGCCAGCGTCTGCTGGTCGCTCATGGCGGCTGGCACGGCCTGGGTAACACCCGTTTCAAATCCAGTACCAACCGTGCGCCGCGCCAGACCACCCCAGGCAAGCCGGGTGAGCAGCGCGACTTGAAGCTGGAAATGAAGGTGTTGGCCGACGTGGGCCTGCTGGGCCTGCCGAACGCTGGTAAAAGTACCTTCATTCGCTCGGTGTCGGCAGCCAAGCCGAAAGTCGCCGATTACCCGTTCACCACCCTGGTGCCGAACCTGGGCGTGGTCAGCGTCGATCGCTGGAAGAGCTTCGTGGTCGCGGACATCCCGGGGCTGATCGAAGGTGCTTCCGACGGTGCCGGCCTGGGGATTCGCTTCCTCAAGCACTTGTCCCGTACTCGCCTGTTGCTGCACCTCGTGGACATGGCGCCGCTGGATGACACCGATGCCGCCGATGCTGCTGAAGTCATCGTCAGCGAGCTGACCAAGTTCAGCCCGGCCCTGGCCGAGCGTGACCGTTGGCTGGTGCTGAACAAGTGCGACCAGATCCTCGAAGAAGAGCACGAGGAGCGGGTCAAGGAGATCGTCGATCGCCTGGAATGGGAAGGTCCGGTCTATGTGATCTCGGCCATTGCCAAAGAAGGCACCGAGCGCCTGTGCCACGACATCATGCGTTACCTGGAAGATCGCGCCGATCGCCTGGCCAATGACCCGGTCTACAAGGAAGAGCTGGCCGAACTCGATCAGCGTATCGAAGACGAGGCCCGTGCCCAGTTGCAGGCGCTGGATGACCAGCGTGCCCTGCGTCGCAGCGGCGTGAAGTCGGTCCATGACATCGGTGACGACGATTGGGACGAAGAAGATGTGGATGACGAAGACGGTCCGGAAATCATCTACGTTCGCGACTGACTCTGCGGCAAGTCGAGCTCCTGTGGGAGCAAGGCTTGCCCGCGATGACAGTTCATCCGGCGAGGCGCGGTGTTATCATCGCAGCCAGCCGGTTTCCAAGGCGCCGCTCATTCGAGCGGCGTTTTGGTATCTGTAAAACGCAAATACGAATAATCCCATGGGCGGCGCTGGGTCGCGCCGTTCGCTGGCAAAGGTTGAAGATGATGCGGAGCAAGGTGACGGGTGCGCAGCGCTGGGTCGTGAAGATCGGCAGCGCACTGCTGACAGCGGATGGCAAGGGCCTGGATCGTCAGGCGATGGCGGTGTGGGTCGAGCAGATGGTGGCCTTGCATGAGGCTGGCGTCGAGCTGGTATTGGTCTCTTCGGGGGCTGTGGCAGCGGGTATGAGCCGTTTGGGCTGGACGTCGCGACCCAGCGCGATGCACGAATTGCAGGCCGCTGCCGCCATCGGCCAGATGGGGCTGGTGCAGGCTTGGGAGTCGAGCTTTGCCGAGCACGGTCGTCATACGGCGCAGATCCTGCTGACCCATGATGACCTGTCTGACCGCAAGCGTTACCTCAATGCCCGCAGCACCTTGCGGGCGTTGGTTGAGCTCAAAGTCATCCCGGTGATCAACGAGAACGACACGGTGGTCACCGACGAAATCCGTTTCGGCGATAACGACACCCTGGCCGCGCTGGTGGCGAACCTGGTGGAGGCGGACCTGCTGGTGATTCTTACGGATCGCGACGGCATGTTCGACGCCGATCCGCGCAACAACCCCGACGCCAAGCTGATCTACGAAGCCCGTGCCGATGACCCGGCGCTGGATGCGGTGGCGGGCGGTACCGGCGGTGCGCTGGGTCGTGGCGGTATGCAGACCAAGCTGCGTGCCGCGCGTCTTGCGGCGCGCTCCGGGGCTCACACCATCATTGTCGGCGGTCGCTTGGAACGTGTGCTGGATCGTCTGAAGGCGGGCGAGCGCATTGGTACCTTGCTCTCGCCTGAGCGCGGCATGCTGGCGGCGCGCAAACAGTGGCTGGCCGGCCACCTGCAAACCCGTGGCACTTTGGTTTTGGATGCTGGTGCCGTGTCGGCCTTGGCCCAGGGCAACAAAAGCCTGCTGCCGGTGGGTGTGAAGCTGGTCCAGGGCAGTTTCCGTCGTGGCGAAATGGTGGTGTGCGTGGCGCCGGATGGTCGAGAGATCGCCCGTGGCCTGGCCAACTACAGCGCGTTGGAAGCGCAGAAAATCATCGGTCAGTCGTCTGATGCGATTGTCGGTCTGTTGGGTTACATGGCTGAACCTGAGTTGGTTCACCGTGACAACCTGATCCTCGTCTAAGGAAAAATCATGGGTTTGGCAAAAGGATTGATCGGTTTGCTGCTGGCATTGCCGCTGCTGGCTTCGGCCGAAGAAATCGGCCAGGTATCGACGGTGTTCAAGTTTGTCGGGCCGAACGACCGGATCGTGGTCGAGGCGTTCGATGATCCCAAGGTCGACGGTGTGACCTGCTATCTGTCGCGAGCCAAGACCGGCGGCGTGAAGGGCGGTCTGGGTCTGGCCGAGGACCGCGCCGAGGCGTCCATCGCCTGTCGCCAGGTTGGGCCCATCAGCTTCAAGGGTGAACTCAAGGACGGCGAAGAGGTGTTCAGGGAGCGCACTTCGCTGGTGTTCAAGACCATGCAGGTAGTGCGTTTCCTCGACAAGAAACGCAACACGCTGGTGTACCTGGTCTATAGCGACCGCGTGATCGAAGGCAGCCCGCAGAATGCGGTGACGGCCATTCCGATCTTGCCGTGGCGTTAAGTCTCGAATAATGGGCGAGCCGATCGGCTCGCTCTTTCAAACTCTATGAATGTGTTGTGCTTCAGGCGCGAAGGGATTCGTATGCGTGGGTTTTTGCTGTTGTTTGTGCTGGGTTGTTCGGTTTGCGTCGAGGCGTTGGCGGAACCGTTTTATAACGCAAAGCCCTTGGCTCATCCGGTGATCAAGGTCTCCCAGGAGAGTGGTGCGACCTTGGCCTTTATCCGCGAGGCGCAGGGTGTCGTCGGCTATTCATGCTTGTGCGATTCGCCGGACGGTGTCCCGCAAGCGCTCGACACGTATGGCGATGCGAGCATCGAGTCGGTGTTCTACGCCAGTCTCGACAGCGATCTGCAGACGTTGATCGTGCTGTCCCGCGCCAAGGGGCAGTCCGCACTTCACGGTTATCGCTTCGTGCCGGCCACTGGTCGGTATCGCCGGCTGGAGACGCTGCAGCCGGTATTGGATTGTATTGCCACTGATCACAAGGCCCTCACTGCCGCACTGGTTCAGAAAGAGCTGGGCAAGTTACCGCCCTACGATTACAGCGCTGTGTTACCCAAGACCGGCATCGCCGAGTTCGACACACTGGAGCCCGCGAGTGGCACGCTGGTGGGCTACTTTGGTGTCGATGGTGTCCCGGCTTCAGTGGGGCAGTCGGCAGAGGATCCTCATCGCGACACCTACAAGAAAACTTTCCAGCAACGCGAAGGGCGCTGGCTCACGCTGACTTATGAGCGCGTGCCTCCCCAGGACGAGGATGTGGGTTCTGCCTACCGTGTCAGTCGGATGGCTTGGGAAACCAATCCAAAGGTGTACCAGGGCTCCGAGGATGGTCCGTGGGCGGCTTTGGGTGATGGACGGCTCTGGGCGCTGGGTTCGTATGTTCAGGGTAAACGGTCGGGTAAGTGGGCTGAATTCGACGAGTCGGGCTACGAGTCCATCGGTGCCTATGTGGATGGGTTGCGCCAGGGGCCGTGGGTCGTCAGTGATGGGAGTACGGTTTCCAAGGGCATGATCGTCGACGATTTCTACGAGGGGCGCTGGACGATCGAGGCGCACGATGATGAGCAGATGTCGGGCTTCGACACTTACAAGCACGGTGATTTTGATGGGCCCTCCGAGCGCGTGAGTCAGGGGGTGGTTGTCCAGCGTGGAGATTTCGTGGCGGGCCGGCAGCACGGGGAGTGGAAAATGCCCTGGGGTGAGGGGCATTACGTGCGGGGTGTGCGGGAGGGTCGTTGGAAATTGAATGTAGAGGGTGGTGGTGTCCAGGCTGTGGATTTCGTCGCTGATAAGAAGCAAGGCGAATTGCGCGAAGTGGATGCCGCAGGTGTCTTGCGGCTCGTCGAGCATTACCGCGCGGGTGTGCTGGATGGCTTGAAACAAACCTACGCAGCGAATGGCAAGCTCACCTATTCGGCCAACTATGCCAATGGCCAGATCGAAGGGCGTGCCCTGACCTACAGTGACGACGGTGCGGTGCTGCTTTCGGATATCTCGTGGCGGCATGGTTCGAAAGAGGGGCCGTTTCGCCTCTATTACCCCAATGGCCAGCCCGACACGGTGGCAACCTACGAGGGTGGTGAGCCCATTGGGAATCTGCAATCCTTTGATGCGAATGGCGTGCTGATCGCTGACAGGAACTACTGCCATGTGCCTGATGGCAAGTACACCAGCATCAAGCGCTGCGGCAGGCAGCGAGGGGCTTTCAACAACGGCCATTTCGACTCTGAGAGCGAGTACCTGTTCGGAAACGAGCAAAGTGCTCGCCACACCCAGGATGGGCGTAATGTCCGTGAGGTGTTGCTGGAGCCGGATGATCGCGTCATTCACAGGGAGTACTACCCCGACGGTCAGTTAAAGTTCTCCGAGGCCAAGCAGGGCTTTCGTCTGATAACGGTCGAGGGGAAGGAATACAAGGATTACTCATACGCCAAGCGTGAAGGTGAGACGGTTTACTACTACCCGACGGGCGTGGTTGAGCGTCGCATGAATTTCAAGGATGACAAGATAGTGGGGTGTTACACCGGCTACGATGAGGTCGGTGTACAGAATTTCCCACCACCTGGTGGTTGCCCTCCGCCCAAGCCAGTGGTTTTCAATTTTGGTGAGTAGCGGGGCTGCTCCCGCAAGGGGCTGTGCCGAACACAAAGCTTGTGCCCGCTAAAGATCCAGTGTGGGGGCGGGCTTGCTCGCGAAGAAGTCATCACATCCAGCATGGATGCCGGCTGACCCACCGCTCCCGCAAGGAAAGGTGTTAAATCCCAGGCAATAAAAAACCGACCCTGGGGTCGGTTTTTTAACGAGCGCGTCGCTTAGGCAGCAGCGGCAACGTTCAGGGCCTTTACGTGGCCATTCAGGCGGCTCTTATGGCGAGCAGCTTTGTTCTTGTGGATGATGCCTTTATCGGCCATGCGGTCGATAACTGGCACAGCCAGAACGTAAGCAGCTTGAGCTTTTTCAGCGTCTTTTGCGTCAATGGCCTTAACTACGTTTTTGATGTAGGTACGGACCATGGAACGCAGGCTGGCGTTGTGGCTGCGACGCTTCTCAGCCTGTTTTGCACGTTTTTTGGCGGAAGGTGTGTTGGCCACCGTCGAGCTCCTCGAAAGACTTTTTAGGAAATAGCAAACAAAATAGGCCGCGAATCATGCCGATGAGTTGAGGTCTTGTCAAGGGCGGGTGACGCGTTCCGCTGAATGGCAGGTGCAGCGCACCGAAGGATTTCTTTCCGGCGTGCGACCTGTAAACTCGCGGACTTTGGCTCTGCACTGTTTAGCGGCGCGGAGTATCGCATAAGTGGGCGCGTTGTTCGCCTGCTGTTTATCGACAGGCAAAAACTCTTTTCATGAATCTGCTCAAATCGTTGGCTGCCGTCAGCTCTATCACGATGCTTTCCCGTGTCCTGGGGTTCGTTCGCGACACGCTGATCGCACGGATATTCGGTGCCGGAATGGCCACCGACGCCTTCTTCATCGCCTTCAAATTGCCCAATCTGTTGCGACGAATCTTCGCCGAAGGCGCTTTTTCCCAGGCTTTCGTACCGATCCTGGCGGAATATAAAAGCCAGAAGGGCGACGAGGCGACCCGCACGTTCATTGCCTACGTCACCGGTCTGCTGACGCTGGTGTTGGCCTTGGTCACGGCCGCCGGCATGCTCGCCGCGCCATGGGTGATCTGGGCCACGGCGCCGGGGTTTACCGATACCCCGGAGAAATTCCAGCTCACCTCGGACCTGCTGCGGGTGACCTTTCCTTATATATTGCTGATTTCCCTGTCGTCCCTGGCCGGCGCGATCCTCAATACCTGGAACCGTTTTTCCGTGCCGGCTTTTGTGCCGACCCTGCTCAACGTCAGCATGATCGTATTCGCGCTGTTCCTGACGCCGTATTTCGACCCACCGGTGATGGCTCTCGGCTGGGCGGTGTTGGTGGGTGGCCTGGCGCAGTTGCTGTATCAACTGCCGCACCTGAAAAAGATCGGCATGCTGGTGCTGCCGCGGCTGAGCCTGCGTGACAGTGGTGTGTGGCGGGTGATGAAGCAGATGTTGCCGGCCATCCTTGGGGTGTCGGTGAGCCAGATTTCCCTGATCATCAACACCATTTTCGCCTCGTTCCTGGTGGCCGGCTCGGTGTCGTGGATGTACTACGCCGACCGCCTGATGGAGTTGCCGTCCGGCGTACTGGGCGTGGCCCTGGGCACGATCCTGTTGCCGACCCTGGCCAAGACCTACGCCAGCCAGGACCGCCAGGAGTACTCGCGCATCCTCGACTGGGGCCTGCGCCTGTGTTTCGTGCTGGTCTTGCCTTGCGCCCTGGCGCTGGGGATCCTGGCCGAGCCGCTGACGGTTTCGCTGTTCCAATACGGTCAATTCAATGCGTTCGACGCCTCGATGACCCAGCGCGCGCTGATTGCCTATTCGGTGGGCCTGCTCGGGATCATCGTGATCAAGGTGCTGGCGCCAGGCTTCTACGCCCAGCAAAACATCCGCACACCGGTGAAAATCGCCATCTTTACCCTGGTGATGACTCAGTTGTTCAACCTGTTGCTGATCGGTCCGCTGGCGCACGCCGGCCTGGCCCTGGCGATCAGTGCCGGCGCTTGCCTCAACGCCGGGCTGCTGTTTTATCAACTGCGCAAGCAGAAGATGTATCAGCCGCAACCGGGCTGGGGCAAGTTCGGCCTCAAGCTGCTGGTCGCCGTGGCGGTAATGTCGGCGGTCTTGCTTGGGGCGATGCATTTCATGCCGGCCTGGGGCGAAGGGCAGATGCTCGAGCGTTTCCTGCGCCTGGGCGTGCTGGTCGTCGCTGGCGTAGTGGCGTATTTCGGTATGTTGCTGCTGATGGGTTTCCGTCTGCGCGACTTCAATCGCAAGGCCTTGGGCTGAGGCTCGGCCCTCGATAATCCCGGGCCGGGCAGCGGTTTTGTCGGTTCGATCACTTTGGGTGACGGTGTTGCCTGTCGTCGGCCGCCGGGTGTGGTTATAATCGGCCACTTTATGAGCAAGAAGCGCGTTATGCAGCTGGTCCGAGGCCTCCACAATCTGCGCCCCCAGCATCGGGGCTGTGTCGCCACTATTGGCAACTTTGACGGTGTTCACCGTGGCCACCAGGCTATCCTGGCGCGGCTGCGCGAGCGTGCGCTGGAATTGGGCGTGCCCAGTTGCGTGGTGATCTTCGAACCGCAGCCGCGGGAGTTTTTCGCCCCGGACACCGCACCGGCCCGTCTGGCCCGGTTGCGGGACAAACTGCAATTGCTGGCCGCCGAAGGTGTCGACCGGGTCCTGTGCCTGGCCTTCAATCAGCGCCTGAGCAAGCTCAGCGCGGCCGAGTTCGTCGACACCATCCTGGTGGACGGTCTGGACGTGAAACATCTGGAGGTCGGCGACGACTTCCGTTTCGGTTGCGACCGCTCAGGGGATTTCGATTACCTGCAACAGGCCGGTATCGCCCAGGGCTTCACTGTCGAAGCGGCGCAGACTGTCGAAATGGATGGCCTGCGTGTCAGCAGCACCCAGGTCCGCAATGCCCTGGCGGCGGCCGACTTCGAATTGGCCGAGCGCTTGCTCGGCCGGCCGTACCGGATTGCCGGGCGGATCCTGCACGGGCAGAAACTGGCGCGCCAATTGGGCACGCCGACCGCCAACGTGCAACTCAAGCGTCGTCGTGTGCCGCTGACCGGGGTGTTCCTGGTGAGTGTCGAGATCGACGGCAAGACCTGGCCCGGTGTCGCCAATATCGGCGTACGGCCCACGGTCCAGGGGGATGGCAAGGCCCACCTCGAAGTACATGTTCTGGATTTTGCCGGCGATCTGTATGACCGGCGTTTGACGGTGGTTTTCCACCAAAAGCTGCGTGAAGAGCAGCGTTTTGCCTCTCTGGAGGCGCTCAAGACGGCGATCCATGCAGATATCGCCGCCGCCCGTGCCCTTGTCGCAACCAGCGCCAATCGCTAATGAAGAGCCTTAAATGACCGACTATAAAGCCACGCTAAACCTTCCGGACACCGCCTTCCCTATGAAGGCCGGCCTGCCTCAGCGCGAACCACAGATTCTGCAGCGTTGGGACAGCATTGGCCTGTACGGAAAGTTGCGCGAAATTGGCAAGGATCGTCCGAAGTTCGTCCTGCACGACGGCCCTCCGTACGCCAACGGCACCATTCACATCGGTCACGCGCTGAACAAGATTCTCAAGGACATGATCATCCGCTCCAAGACCCTGTCGGGTTTTGATGCGCCGTATGTTCCGGGCTGGGACTGCCATGGCCTGCCGATCGAGCACAAGGTCGAAGTGACCCACGGCAAGAACCTGGGCGCGGACAAGACCCGCGAGCTGTGCCGTGCCTACGCCACCGAGCAAATCGAAGGGCAGAAGTCCGAATTCATCCGCCTCGGCGTGCTGGGCGACTTCGCCAACCCGTACAAGACCATGGACTTCACGAACGAAGCCGGCGAAATCCGTGCCCTGGCGAAAATCGTCGAGGGTGGCTTCGTGTTCAAGGGCCTCAAGCCGGTGAACTGGTGCTTCGATTGCGGTTCGGCCCTGGCCGAGGCGGAAGTCGAGTACGAAAACAAGAAGTCGTCGACCATCGACGTCGCGTTCCCTATCGCCGATGAAGACAAGCTGGCCGCCGCGTTTGGCCTGGGCAAGCTGAGCAAACCGGCGTCGATCGTGATCTGGACCACCACCCCGTGGACCATCCCGGCCAACCAGGCACTGAACGTCCATCCGGAATTCAACTACGCCCTGGTCGATGTCGGCGACAGGCTGCTGGTGCTGGCCGAAGAGCTGGTCGAATCCTGCCTGGCCCGCTACAACCTCGAGGGCTCGGTGCTGGCCACCGCGCCAGGTTCGGCGCTGGAGCTGATCAATTTCCGTCATCCGTTCTATGACCGCCTGTCGCCAGTGTACCTGGCCGACTACGTGGAATTGGGTGCGGGCACTGGCGTGGTTCACTCCGCGCCGGCCTATGGCGTTGACGACTTCGTGACCTGCAAGAAATACGGCATGGTCAACGATGAGATCCTCAACCCGGTGCAGAGCAATGGCGTGTACGTGCCGTCGCTGGAGTTCTTTGGCGGCCAGTTCATCTGGAAAGCCAACCCGGCCATCGTCGATAAGCTGACCGAAGTCGGCGCGCTGCTGCACACCACCATCATCGAACACAGCTACATGCACTGCTGGCGCCACAAGACCCCGCTGATCTACCGCGCCACCGCGCAGTGGTTCATCGGCATGGACAAGCAGCCAACCACTGGCGACACCCTGCGCCAGCGTTCGCTCAAAGCCATCGAAGACACCCAGTTCGTTCCGTCCTGGGGCCAGGCGCGCCTGCATTCGATGATCGCCAACCGTCCGGACTGGTGCATCTCGCGCCAGCGCAACTGGGGCGTGCCGATCCCGTTCTTCCTGAACAAGGAAAGCGGCGAGTTGCACCCACGCACCGTCGAGCTGATGGAAGAGGTGGCCAAGCGCGTCGAAGTCGAAGGCATCGAGGCCTGGTTCAAGATGGACGCCGCCGAACTGTTGGGCGACGAAGCCCCGCTGTACGACAAGATCAGCGACACCCTGGACGTCTGGTTCGATTCCGGCACCACCCACTGGCACGTTCTGCGCGGCTCGCACCCGATGGGTCACGAAAGCGGCCCGCGTGCCGACCTGTACCTGGAAGGTTCGGACCAGCACCGCGGCTGGTTCCACTCCTCGTTGCTGACCGGTTGCGCCATCGACAACCACGCGCCGTACCGCGAGCTGCTGACCCATGGTTTCACGGTTGATGAGTCCGGCCGCAAGATGTCCAAGTCCTTGGGCAACGTGATCGCGCCGCAGAAGGTCAACGACACCCTGGGCGCCGACATCATGCGTCTGTGGGTGGCGTCCACCGACTATTCCGGCGAGATGGCCGTTTCCGACCAGATCCTGCAGCGCAGCGCGGACGCCTACCGGCGGATCCGTAACACCGCGCGCTTCCTGTTGTCGAACCTGACCGGCTTCAACCCGGCCACCGACCTGCTGCCGGCCGAAGAAATGCTCGCGCTGGACCGTTGGGCCGTGGACCGTACCCTGTTGCTGCAACGCGAGTTACAGGAACACTACGGCGAGTACCGCTTCTGGAACGTCTACTCCAAGATCCACAATTTCTGCGTGCAGGAATTGGGCGGTTTCTACCTCGACATCATCAAGGACCGCCAGTACACCACTGGCGCCAACAGCAAGGCGCGCCGTTCGTGCCAGACCGCGCTGTTCCACATCAGCGAAGCGCTGGTGCGCTGGATCGCGCCGATCCTGGCGTTCACCGCCGACGAGCTGTGGCAGTACCTGCCGGGCGAGCGCAACGAATCGGTAATGCTCAACACCTGGTACGAAGGCCTGACCGAGTTGCCGCAAGGCTTCGAACTGGACCGTGCCTACTGGGATCGGATCATGGCGGTCAAGGTGGCGGTCAACAAGGAAATGGAGATCCAGCGCGCGGCCAAGGCCGTCGGTGGCAACCTGCAGGCCGAAGTGACCCTCTACGCCGAGGAAGCCCTGAGCGCCGATCTGGCCAAGCTGAGCAACGAGCTGCGTTTCGTGCTGATCACCTCCACCGCCAGTCTCGCGCCGTTGGTGCAGGCACCGGCCGATGCGGTGGTCACTGAGGTCAGCGGCCTGAAGCTGAAGATCGTCAAGTCGAACCACACCAAGTGCGCCCGTTGCTGGCACTGCCGCGAAGACGTCGGCGTGAACCCGGAGCATCCGGAAATCTGCGGTCGTTGCGTCGACAACATCAGCGGCAGCGGTGAGGTTCGTCACTATGCCTAATGTGGCGCCTAATACAGCGGGCCGTTTCGGACGGCTGAGCTGGTTGTGGTTGAGCGTGCTGGTACTGGTCATCGACCAGGCCAGCAAGTTCTACTTCGAAAGCTCGTTGACCATGTACCAGCAGATCGTGGTCATTCCTGACTACTTCAGCTGGACCCTGGCCTACAACACCGGCGCAGCGTTCAGCTTCCTGGCCGACAGTTCGGGCTGGCAGCGCTGGTTGTTCGCCCTGATCGCCATTGTGGTCAGCGGCGTGCTGGTGGTCTGGCTCAAGCGCCTGGGCCGCGACGAGACCTGGCTGGCGGTGGCGCTGGCGTTGGTGCTCGGCGGCGCGCTGGGCAATCTTTACGACCGGATTGCCCTGGGCCATGTGATCGATTTCATCCTGGTGCATTGGCAGAACCGCTGGTATTTCCCGGCGTTCAACTTTGCCGACAGTGCTATTAGCGTGGGCGCGGTGATGCTCGCCCTGGACATGTTCAAGAGCAAGAAAACCGGAGAAACCGTCCATGACTGAGCAGCGTATCGCTCAAAACACTGAAGTGAAGCTGCACTTCGCCCTGCACCTGGAAAACGGCGACACCGTCGACAGCACCTTCGACAAGGCCCCGGCCGTGTTCAAGGTCGGCGACGGCAACCTGCTGCCAGGCTTCGAAGCGGCGATTTTCGGTTTCAAGGCCGGTGACAAGCGCACCGTAGTGGTTCCACCGGAAAATGCCTTTGGTCAGCCCAACCCGCAAAACGTGCAGACCATGCCACGCTCCCAGTTCCAGGACATGGAACTGTCCCAGGGCCTGCTGGTGATCTTCAACGATGCAGCCAATACCGAGCTGCCGGGTGTGGTGAAGGCTTTCGACGACGCCCAGGTGACTGTGGACTTCAATCACCCGCTGGCGGGCAAGACCTTGAGCTTCGAGGTGGAAATCATCGAAGTGAAGGCGTTGTAACTGACCGGATGCGGTTTAGTGTGGGAGCGGGCTTGCTCGCGAAGGCGGAGTGTCAGCCAACATCAATGTTGAATGTAAGGCCCTCTTCGCGAGCAAGCCCGCTCCCACATTCGATCTCCATGTTTTCCGAGCCCTTGGTTCGATCAACAGGCAATTCTTGCGCGCAAGACACGAGGCACAGCATGCAAATCAAACTCGCCAACCCCCGTGGCTTCTGCGCCGGCGTGGACCGGGCGATCGAAATCGTCAACCGCGCCCTGGAAGTCTTCGGGCCGCCGATCTATGTGCGTCACGAAGTGGTCCACAACAAATTCGTCGTCGAAGACCTGCGTAGCCGCGGGGCGATCTTCGTCGAGGAACTGGACCAGGTCCCGGACGACGTCATCGTGATTTTCAGCGCCCACGGGGTTTCCCAGGCGGTGCGCACCGAAGCCGCCGGCCGTGGCCTGAAGGTATTCGACGCGACTTGCCCACTGGTGACCAAGGTGCATATCGAAGTCGCGCGCTACAGCCGTGACGGTCGTGAGTGCATCCTGATCGGTCACGAGGGTCATCCGGAAGTCGAAGGCACCATGGGCCAGTACGACGCCAAAAATGGCGGGACGATCTACCTGGTCGAGGACGAGGAGGACGTTGCGGCCTTGCAGGTCCGTAATCCCGAGAGCCTGGCTTTTGTCACCCAGACCACCCTGTCCATGGACGACACCAGTCGGGTGATCGACGCCCTGCGTGCTCGTTTCCCGGCCATCGGTGGTCCGCGCAAGGACGACATCTGCTACGCCACCCAGAACCGTCAGGACGCGGTCAAGCAACTGGCCAACGAATGCGATGTGGTCCTGGTGGTCGGCAGCCCGAACAGCTCCAACTCCAACCGCTTGCGTGAGCTGGCCGAGCGTATGGCCACCCCGGCCTACCTGATCGACGGTGCCGAGGACATGCAGCGCAGCTGGTTCGACGGCGTCGAGCGGATCGGCATCACCGCCGGAGCTTCCGCGCCGGAAGTGCTGGTGCGTGGTGTGATCCAGCAATTGCAGGCCTGGGGCGCAACCGGTGCCGATGAATTGGCCGGTCGCGAGGAGAACATCACTTTCTCGATGCCGAAAGAGCTACGCGTCCGTTCCCTGCTTTAAGTCCTTTTTCGCACACGGCCTGCTCGGCTTTCTCGCTGCGCAGGCTGATGCGTCCGGTGCGCGCCAGCACCACCTGATGGTGGCTGAGCGGCTCGCGTTTGGCACAGACATGCAATGTGCCGGCCTGGAACGCGCCGCTGGGCAGTAGCGCTTCGCCTTGGCTGCTGAACCTCACCGAACGTTTCACCGGCCAGTTGCCAATCACCCGGGCGCGGCCGCTGCGCTCCATCAGCAATGTCTTCTCATCGTCGTCCAGTGTGATCCGCCAGCCCCGGCCCCAATCATTGTCTATCCCTCTGATCACGACTGTTCGGTTGCGCGTGATGGCTTCACTGCGGGCACTGCGCAAGCCGCTGGCCAATAGCAGCGCGGCGTCTTTGCGTTCGGTGGATTCGATCAGCGCTTTGTAGCCGGAGCCGGCCCACGGCAGAACAATTGCCGCAATTGCCAGTCCCATGAGCAGTTCGATCAGGCTGAAGCCTTGTTGATACATAACGTCTCCTCCCTGGAGAGCTTGTTGTGGCGAGGGTTTGTTCTAGCGTGTACAAGCAGGTATAGCCGACGGCAACGGAGGGCACCGATGGGTCTTCGTACAAAAGGTTTCACGCTGATCGAGGTGTTGGTGGCCCTTGGCGTGCTGCTGATCCTGATCACCCTGGCGGTGCCGGCGTTTACCGGGTCGATGCAGAGCACCAAGGCCGATACCGAGATCGGCGATCTGCGCAGAGCGCTGAACTTTGCCCGGATGGAGGCGATCGACCGAGGTATCACCACACGCATTCGACCCACGGCCCAGGGCGGTGCCTGGAGCGGTGAATTGATGGTGTATGACAACACTGGCAACCCGGCCACCCCGACCAATGTATTGCGGGTTGTTCCAGCGATGGGCAGTGGCGTCACTCTGACGCTAACCTCAGAGGTGACCAACATAGACTTCAACAACCTTGGCGGGTTGTCGGCCCCGGCCACGCCGGTGAGTTTCAATTATGTAAGGGGGGCGCAGAGCAGGACGCTGAGTGTTTGCCTCAATGGAAGAATCGTACTGGGTGGAAGTTGCGGATGAAGGATTGCAGTAAAAGGGCGCAGGAGGGCATGACACTGATCGAAGTGCTGGTGGCCGTGCTGATCCTCGGCGTGGGTTTGCTGGGGGCGGCGATGATCCAACTCAATGCCCTCAAGTACACCGACAGCTCGCGCATGACCAGCCAGGCCAGTTTCATCGCCTATGACATGCTGGACCGCATCCGCGCCAACTCCGGCGCCGACTACACCGTCACGCCACCCAATTCGCCAAACCTCAGCGTCGCCCGGGACCAGGACCTCTACGACTTCAAGACCAACATCATTGCCTTCGGCGGCGCCACGGCCACCGGTACCATCGGGTTGAACCAGCGGGTCTATACCATCACCATTTCCTGGGACGATGCCCGGGCCGCCAACACGGCCGACGCAGCCGAGGCGCGGCGCAGCTTTGTGCTGACCAGCCGCGTCGCCGTCGACCCGGTGGGGACGCCGCCATGAACAGGCATTGCCGGGGTTTCGGCCTGATCGAACTGATGATCGCGCTGGTGCTCAGCCTGATCGTCATCTTGGGCGTGGTGCAGATTTTCATTGCCGCCAAGAACACCTACATCAGCCAGGGTGCGGCGGCGGTGATGCAGGAAGACGCACGGTTTGCCCTGAGCAAAATGGTCCAGGAGATTCGCATGGTGGGCATGTTCGGTTGCCTGGGGACCATTACCGATGCTTCCACGGCCAATGATTTCAATGCCAGCCAGATCACCCCGATCCGCTGGGATCACGCCAACCTGAAACTGACCCTGGTGACGACGGATGTCGGCAGTGGCGGTGGCGCGCCGACCTGGACCGTCGTCTCCGATTGCCGCACCTCGGCAACGGCCTACACCGGGGTACGGGTACCGGCGGCCGGGCAGATGGCGTTTCCGATACGGCGGCTGATCTACAGCTTCAGTAATAACCAGTTGTCGATGGGCACAGGTGCCGGTAACCCGACCTTGGCGGTGCTGGTGGACAACGTCCGAGCCTTCGATGTGACGTTCGGTGTGGCCAGCAGCGCGACGGACATCGCGGCGTCGAGTTACAGCAGCAATCCAACGGATCCGGCGCTGATTCGCAGCGTGCGCCTGACCCTGACGCTCTTTGATCCGAAGAACGCGGTGCGTGAGCAGACCTTCAACGTGGTTGCCGCTTTGCGCAACCGGCTTTTGTGAGGGGCGACTGATGAATTCGACGCCTATCAAGCACAGCCAGCGTGGCATGGCCTTGCTGGTCAGCCTGGTTTTCCTGCTGCTCCTGACGCTGATTGGCCTGTCATCGATGCAGAGCGCCACCCTTCAGGAAAAAATGACCAGCAGCGTCATGTTGCGCAACCAGTCTTTCCAGGTGGCCGAGGCGGCGTTGAGGATCGGTGAGAGCGCGGTGCAGGTCGAGACCTATTCCTTGCCAGTCTGTACCACCACGATCCAATGCGCGCCGCCGCCTGAGTCGGCGACCGTTAACGCTGCAGGACGTTCATCTTCGGGTGTGCTCTGGGTTGCCGCCGCCGGTGGGTTTTATGGCGTGCAGAACATAGGCACCACGCTCGCGGCGGTCAATGTGCCCAGCAATACCTCGGCGACGCTGTACAGGATCACGGCGGTGGCTGTGGTGGGGAATAACCAGCGCAGCGTGGTGGAGAGTATTTATGCGAAATACTGAGGTGCGCCGTGGCTGGATGCAGATGGTGTGGGGGGCGTTGCTCAGCCTTTACCTGATGGCCCCGGCCTATGCCTTCACGCCTTCGGACTCGCCGCTGCTGAGTGCCGGCGCCGTTACGCCGAACGTGATGCTGCTGATCGATGACTCGGGGAGTATGAATAACATTATTTGGGCGGCGGGGTTTGATCCGACGGTGACGCAAACGCGCACTTATGCATGCAACGCCAATAACAATTGCAACGATAGGTATGAGCTGGATCCGGAAGACTCGAACATTTTGTTATTGAGTCTGTTTCGGGGTGGCTGCTCGTCTGGCTGGTACGGTTTCTACCGGCCCAACCTTGGCCGAATCTGTCTGCGGCTGCCGGACCCGGTGGGGAGCGGTGATACCCGTTACACCGCCAAGTACCTGGCGTATCTGGTGACCCTGGCCAACGGCTCGAACCGGGATTTCACCACCGGCTCGATCCCCACCGACTATCGAATCAACGTGGCACGGGACGTCTCCAACGATCTGGTCGCCAACAACCGCGCTTTGCGCATCGGTCTGGCCACCTTCAACCCACCCAACTTCAGCAACTCCGGCCCAGGGGGCTACATTGCCCGTGCCGTCAGCGACCTGTCGCCGGTCAGCGGTAGCGTGACCCAGACCCAGGCCAACAGCAACTACAGTGCGCTGATCAACGCGATTAACGCCTTGGGCGCTGTCGCGAATACGCCGCTCGCCGAGAGCTATTACGAGGTCACTCGATACTTCAGGGGCATGGCGCCGTACTACAACGGCACACCGAGTACCTACACCAGCCCGATCCAGTACCGTTGCCAGAAAAACTTCGGTGTGGTGATCACCGACGGTTTGCCCACCTATGACCGCACCTTTCCCACCAACGACCCGTTAGGCGGTTCCCGTCTGCCGAACTGGGATGGCATCAGCACCAACGACGGTGCTAACCGTAACGGTGACGCGGAGGGCGACACGCTTTACCTGGACGACATCGCCAAGTTCGCCTTCGACATCGACATGCGCTCCACCGGTACCGACGCCACCGGCCAAAGCTGGAACGCTGCGGATTTTCCCCGCCAGTACCTCAACACCTACACGGTGGGGTTTGCCGTCACTAATACGATGCTGTCCGACGCTGCCCGCTACGGCGCGGGCAAGTATTATCCGGCGAGCGACAGCGCAGGCCTGAACGATGCCCTGTCATCTGCCTTGAGCGACATCACCTCCAAGGCCGGGTCCGGCGGCGCTGGCACTACCAACGCCGCCACGGTGTCCAGCACCTCCAGTTACTACCAGACCACCTATGACCCCAAGGATTGGCGCGGCACTGTCCGGGCGTTTGGCTTCACCCCGGCAGGCACGGTCGACAGGGCCGCGGTGCAATGGACTACCGACACCGTGATCGTGCCCGGCGCCACGGCGCCGATCTATCAATCCTGGAACACGGCGACCAACGCGCCAGTGACACTGGCCTACGGTAATTTTTCACCCGCCCAGCAAACCAGCCTCAGCCAGAACCTGCCCACGGGGATCACCGGCAACGACTTGGTGGAGTGGAGCAAGGGCGTCAATAAAACCGGCTTGAAGGTACGCAGCGTGTTGCTGGGGGACATCATCAATTCGCCGCTGGTGCTGGCATCGCCCAATGAGCAGACCGCTGCGGATTTGCTGAACGACACCAGCTACAGCACCTACCTGACGACCAAGGCGGCGAACATGGACACCAACCTGGTGGTGAACGCCAACGATGGTTTTTTCAGTGTCATCAACAGCGCCAACGGTACCCGGCGCTACGCCTACATGCCGTCAAGCGTGCTGCCGTCATTGCAGGACATTGCCGACACCAACTACATCAATGGCGTGAGCCACAAGTTTTTAGTGGATGGACAGATCGGTGTATTCGATACCCAGTCGGGGAGTGCCTGGAAAACGGTGGCCCTGGGCGGAACCGGTGCCGGGGGCAAAACGTTCTATGCGGTTCAGCTGTTCGATGCGGCGGCGGGCGATGTGTTGCGGGCGTTGTGGGAAATCAGCGCGCCGACGGTTGCCAACACCGCCAATGCCTTCAATGATTTGGGCTACGCCTATGCCCGCCCTGAAGTCGCCCGCCTGGCGGACGGCCGCTGGGCTGCGTTCATCTCCAATGGCTACGGCAGCAACAGCGGTGTGGCGGCGTTGTACGTGGTGGATATCCGCGACGGTTCGTTGATCAGGAAAATCGTGATCAACAGCAGCGAGACCGGTAATGGCTTGTCGTCCGTCAAGCTGCGGGTCAACTCCCAGAACGTGGTGCAGGCTGCGTACGGTGGCGACTTGAAAGGACGGATGTGGAAGTTTGACCTCAGCGGCACTTCTCCAACCGCCTGGGGCGTAGCGTTTTCCGGTCAGCCATTGTTCACGGCGCCCGGTGGCGCGACCCAGCCGATCACCGTTCAACCGCTGCTGGCGAACAACCCCCAGGGCGGCACCCAGGTCTTTTTCGGCACCGGTAAATTCAATGAGACGGCGGATAAACTCAACAAGGATCTGCAGGGGTTCTACTCAATCTGGGATGCCACTGGCGGGGCGGGGCAAATCACGGTGTCGAGCTTGCAGGCCCAGTCCATTACGGGGGTGTTCTCGGGCAGCACGGGGCAATTCGTGACCACCAGCCAGACCGATGTGAACTATCCATCGAAGAAAGGTTGGTACCTGCCCTTGGTGTACAACAATGTGCTGACCGGGGAGCGGGTGATCAATCCGGCCAATCTGGTGCTCGGGCGCGTGGTCTTTACTACGGCCGCTGTAGACACCACTGACCCGTGTGCCAGCTTTGGTACCGGCAAACTGATCGAACTGGATGCGTTCAACGGTAAGATGCTCAACTATGCCGTGCTCGACACCAACGGTGATGGCACGCTCAACAGCGCCGACACGATTTCCAGCGGGGTGGTTTTCACCGGTGGTATCCCGACCTTGAGCGCTGTGGTCAGCGCCAGCGGGGCCACCAACATGATCGTGAATGACTCCGGTGGTGGTATCACCGACCTGCTGGAAAAATCCGTGGGTGGCAGCCGTCGTATCATGTGGCGGCAAATACAGTGAGAGGTAAGCTATGCGCAGATCCAACCGGGGTTTCACCTTGATCGAAATCATGATCGTGATTGCGATCATCGGTATCGTGATCACCATCGGCTACCCGAGCCTGACCGAGTACATGAAGAAGGGCCGACGCGCTGAAGTTGCCGGGCTATTGTCGGAGCAGGCGCAGATTCTCGAACGTTACTACTCGAAGAACAACGTCTACACCAACGCCACCGGCCTGAGCAGCGGCAACGATTTCTATACCATTACCCAGACACTGGCGGACCAGAGCTTCACCCTGACCGCCGTGCGCAAGAGCGGTTCGTCCATGGCCACGGACAAGTGCGGTGATTTCAGGATCAACAACACGGGCACGCGAGACATGGTCAACCAGGCCGCCGGGCTGACCGCCAAGGATTGCTGGGGCCGCTGAGTTTTTTATTCGGGTGCACGCTTGCACCCTCTGTCTTATGAGTCGAATCAGAACATGACCAGGCAACAGCAAGTGGTGATTGTCGGCGGCGGAGTCATCGGCCTGCTGACGGCGTTCAATCTGGCGTCCGAAGGGCAAGGCGTGGTGCTGCTGGACCGTTCCAGTGTCGGCCAGGAGTCGTCCTGGGCCGGCGGCGGTATCGTGTCGCCGCTATATCCCTGGCGCTATAGCCCGGCGGTCACTGCGCTGGCCCACTGGTCGCAGGATTTTTATCCACAACTGGGGCAGCGTCTGCTCGCAGCTACCGGTATCGATCCGCAGGTGCACGTCACCGGCCTGTATTGGCTGGACCTTGACGATCAAGTCGAGGCGTTGGCCTGGGCCGAACGGGAAGGGCGTCCATTGCGGGCTGTGGATATCTCCTCCGTCCATGATGCGGTGCCGGTACTGGGTACGGGTTTTTCCCGGGCGATCTACATGGCTGACGTGGCCAATGTGCGTAATCCCCGGCTGGTGAAATCGCTCAAGGCGGCGTTGCAGGCGCTGCCCAATGTCACGCTGCATGAGCACTGTGAAGTCAGTGGGTTCATTCGCGATGGCGAGCGTATCGTTGGGGTGAATAGCTCGGCGGGACAGATTCGTGGCGATCAGGTGGTGCTGGCGGCTGGTGCCTGGAGTGGTGAGCTGCTCAAGACCCTGGGGCTGAAGTTGCCGGTCGAGCCGGTCAAGGGCCAGATGATTTTGTACAAGTGCGCGGCGGATTTTCTGCCGAGCATGGTTCTGGCGAAGGGGCGTTATGCAATCCCGCGTCGTGACGGGCATATTCTGGTCGGCAGCACGCTGGAGCGTGAAGGCTTCGACAAGACCCCGACCGATAAAGCGCTGGAGAGTCTGAAGGCTTCGGCCCAGCAGCTGATTCCGGCGCTGGCGGGGGCTGAGGTGGTTGGGCACTGGGCTGGGTTGCGGCCTGGATCGCCTGAAGGTATTCCTTATATCGGCGAGGTGCCGGGGTTTGCGGGGCTGTGGTTGAACTGTGGGCATTATCGCAATGGGTTGGTGTTGGCGCCGGCGTCGTGTCGGTTGTTTGCTGATCTGATGTTGGGGCGTGAGCCGGTGATTGATCCTGTGCCTTATGCGCCGGCGGGGCGGTTGTAAGGTTCTATACTCAGATCCAGTTGTGGGATCGAGCCTGCTCGCGAAGACGGCGGCACATCCAACGCTGATGCAAGCAGATCCACTGCTATCGCGAGCAGGCTGGCTCCCACAGGAGAAACGCGGTCTCACCAAGAGTCAGGTCGGCTATAAGGCCGCCTCGCGGAGGACGTAGATTTTGGCGCCCCGTTAACCACGATGGCCGAACGCAGGCATTGCGTAGTGGGCATCCCGGCATGGATGCCGGGATAGCCGCGCTGGGCCATGGATGGCCCTTCGCGGCGGGCCCACGGAGCAATGCCTTCGTTCGGGCATGCCGAGCCTAAGCGAGGCACCGAGTGGTGGGGCATAAAGCGTTTTGCTTACTTTTGCGCTTCTCAAAAGTGAGCCGCCGTAAGGGCGGAACCGTCAGCAGCCGTTACCGCAGAAACGGATATACACACCGCCCTTACAGCTGACCAGACTTTGTGGGAATGGTCGGACAAGGTCCTAATTCAAACCGAATTTTCCGACGAGTTCTGGCGGTTGCCGGGTGGGAAGGTCTCTCGTTAACCTTTTTCCGTCGCTGCCAATTCAGCGTCCGGGCGTCGCGGCCCGCTAACTTGGTGCATAATTCCAGTCGACGACAGTGCTTCGGTATTTGTCGTTCCGTCATGGCTGGCTGTGCGTGGGATACCTTCGGGTATGCCGGAGGCTCCAAGTTCGGTCCGCGAACCTGCGTACAGCTGCCACTCCCAATCGCGTCGCGGCGATCGGTGGCAGCTCCAAAACTTGGAGATGCACGATGATCAAAGTCACACCCAATCCCCCCGAAACCGATCCCTCGTCAGCCCATGGCGGGCTCGATTCTCAAAAACTCGATGAAGCCGCCCAGCGTGCCCTCGACTATTACCTCGGCCCAAAACCTGAAGCCAAAAAGAAACCCGCCTCAAACCAGCTATTCACTGTCGTGGACAGCATCGACACCGAATGCCTCCTCACCAACCTTAGCGAAACCCTGGCCTCTGCCAACGCAACGGTCAGCGACCTGGCCTTCGAGCTCGAAGGCTCGCGGCGACATGTTGCCTTGGGAGTGCAGCAGTTGATTGAGCTGAGCGAGTTGTTGGCCAATCGAGTTCTGGATAAACAGGTGCCGGTGGCGCAAGGCTAGAAGAGCTGCCAAGGCAACCACAAAACCTGTGGCGAGGGAGCAAGCTCCCTCGCCACAGGGTAAGTAGGGGCTTCAGGACCGCGCTTTAATCCAACCCCAACTTCTTCAACCGATACCGCATCGACCGAAACGACAACTTCAACCGCTGCGCCGCCGCCGTGCGGTTCCAGCGGGTTTCCTCCAGGGCCTGGAGGATGAGCTTGCGCTCGACGTCTTCCAGGTAATCTTCCAGGTTGTCGACCTGCATCAAATCGGGGTTGCCGGCGTCGATAGCACTACTGCTCTCGGCCAAGCGCAGGTCGTCAGCTTCAATCTGTTGCTGTTCGCAAAGGGTGTAGGCACGTTCGAGCATATTTTCCAGTTCCCGCACGTTGCCCGGGAAGCGGTAGTTCCTCAGAGCGTCCAACGCCTGGGGATGCAACCTGGCCGGTGGGCTACCGGTGTTGGCCGCCAGCCGCTGGAGCATGTGATTGGCCAGCGGTTCGATGTCTTCGCGACGCTCACGCAAGGGCGGGACGCGCAGTTCGATGACGTTCAGCCGATAGTACAGATCCTGACGAAAGCGCCCGGCGGCCACTTCGCCGTCCAGGTCCTTGTGGGTGGCGCAGAGGATGCGTACATCCACCACTTCTTCCTGCTGGCCGCCGACGGCGCGCACGGCCTTTTCCTGGATCGCTCGCAACAGTTTGACCTGCATTGCCAAGGGCAGGTCGGCCACTTCATCGAGAAACAGCGTCCCGCCGTGGGCGGCCTGGAACAGCCCGGGTTTGTCTTCGATGGCGCCGCTGAAGCTGCCTTTTCGATGGCCAAAAAACTCGCTTTCCATCAGCTCCGTGGGAATTGCCCCACAGTTGACCGGCACAAACCCCTGGTTGGAACGGGGACCCTGTTCATGGATCAGCCGGGCGACCAGTTCCTTGCCGCAGCCTGACTCACCGCTGATGTACACCGGTGCCTGGCTGCGGGCGAGTTTTTCGATCTGTTTGCGTACGCTGCACATCGGCGGGGAATCGCCCAGCAGGCAGCGCTCGATGGTGGCGACCGGCGTGGCGATCGGCGGCAGGCGCAAGGCGCTGGTGACCAGTTCTCGCAGGCGACCCAGGTCGACCGGTTTGGTCAGGAAGTCGAAGGCCCCGGCCTTGAGGGCGTCGATGGCGGTTTCCAGGCTGCCGTAGGCCGTAATCATTGCCACGGGGAGTTGCGGGTAACGCTGCTGGATGTGTTGCACCAGTTCCAGGCCGGTGCCATCGGGCAGGCGCATGTCGGTCAGGCACAGGTCGAAGGTTTCGCCCGCCAGCAGGGCTTGGGCCTCGGTAAGGTTCTTGGCGCTGCGGGTGTCGAGTTTCATCCGGCCCAGGGTGATGTCCAGGAGTTCGCGGATGTCCGGCTCGTCATCGACGATCAGGATTCGTTGCCGTGAGCGAGTATTCAAATCTGTTTCCGTCCGTGAGCAAAAGTGATGCGAAAGCAGCCGCCGCCTTGGCGTGGTTTGAAGTCTAGGCGGGCCTGGTTGCTTTCGCACAGCTCACGGGACAGATAGAGCCCAAGGCCGGTGCCCTGGCTGCTGGTGGTGAAGAAGGGTTCGAACAAATGCACCTGCTGGTCCGGCGTCACGCCAGGGCCGTTGTCGATGATGTCCAGCGTGGATAACTGGCTATGGGGATCGATGAACAGTTTCAGCCAGGCCTCGGCCTGTTCATGGACCTGCGCGCTGTGGCGCCAGGCGTTGCGTAGCAGGTTGTCGAGCACTTGCGTCAACTGGTCGGGGTCCATCAGCGTGGTGTAGTCGCCTGGGTCGATGCTCACGTGCAACTGCTGGTGCTCGCTTGCGTTTTCTTGGGCCTGACGCACGAATTGCTCGAGCCAGGCCCGCAAGTCCAGGCGCTGCGGCGTGGTTTGCTGGCGGCGAGACAGCTGCAGGACGTTTTCAATGACGCGATTCATTCGTTGGGAGTGATCTTGAATAATCTGCGTCAGACGTCGATCCGCGTCGTTCAGTTCCTCGGATTCGCGCAGTAATTGCGCCGCGTGGCTGATGGCGCCCAAGGGGTTGCGGATTTCGTGGGCGATGCCGGCGGTGAGGCGCCCGAGGGAGGCGAGTTTCAGTTGCTGGGCCTGCTGGGCAACCTGGGCCAGGTCTTCGAGAAAGACCAGGATCTGATGTTGCTCGTTGTGGCCCAAGGCGATGAAGCTCGGTTGCAGGGTCAGGCCCGTGCTGGTAACGGTCAGGCTGGGCGGGCGCAGGCTGGGGTTGTTGCGCCAAAGTTGCAGGCTTTCGACCAGGGCGATGGAGTAATCGTCGAGCTGCTGGCCGACCAGATCGTGCATGCCCAGCAGGTTCAGCGCGCTCTCGTTGGCCAATTGCACCCGACGCTGGCGGTCGAGCACCAGGATGCCGGTGCGCATGCGTTGCAGGATCAGCGCATTGAGCGCTTCGAGGCCGATCACTTCGCTGGCGCGTTGCTCGGCCAGGGTTTCGCTGGCTTCCAGTCGCCGGGTCAGGCCTTGTACCAACAGGGCCGCGGCAAAGCACAGCGCCCCCAGGGTTCCGGCCTGCAGATAACTGCTGGGACGGTTCGAATCGCCGAGGTCCAGGAAGAAACTCGAGCCGACGATACCGATCGTGGCGACAGCGGCGATCAACAGGCCGATGCGACCTCGCAGTAGCGTATTGCCGATGGCCACCGAAACAATGAGCAGGTTGCCGATGGCGCTGGGGGCGCCGCCGGCGGCGAAGAACAGCCACGAGAGCAACAGCACGTCGGTGAGTGCCAGGCCAAACAGCCGGGCAGGGCGGCGAGTGTTCTCAAGGAACACCACCAGCAGGATGTTCAGCACCAGGTACAACCAGCTACCGCTGCGCAGCAGGTCGTCGTTGGCGAACTCCAGCAGACGATTGTCCAGTTTGCTGGAGATCAACAGCACCAGGGTGATGCCGATGCTCAGGCGATACAGGTGATAGAGGCGCAGCAGGCGCTGCGCCTGTTTGACGCGGGGGCTCGAGGCCTCAGCGATCACGACTGCCCGGGCCTTGCTCGAGATGAGCCTGGCTGCAATACCACTGTTGTTCGAGAGCCAGGGCCCGGTCACGGGGCAGGTGTACGCCGCAATGGGCGCAACGGACCATGGGCGGTGCGTCTTGTTCTTGGGTAGGGCGTGAGGTGCGACCGTTGTTTTTCATCCCGCGAAAGATCCATATGGCGGAGGCAACGACGGCGAACAAAATCAATAGACGAAGCATGATGGGCGGCTTTTTGGCGAGTGATCAGGCAGTTTAGCCAAGGACTGGAACGGCGCACAGCGCAATAGAAGCCAGGCACAAAAAAGGGAGACCGCTGGGTCTCCCTTTTTGCTGATGCCTTGGCCTCAGTCGAACATGCCGAAGGTCATGTAGCTGAACCAGGAGCGATCGGTGGATTCGCTCTCAGGCTCTTCTTCTTCGATCACGTCGCCATTTTCGTCCTTGGGCTTGAGCTCGTTTGGAATGGCTTCCTTGGCATCCTGGAACTGACGCTGCACGTCCTGGTTGGCGCGGGTTTCGCCCGGCGGCAGGGGGGGACGGGACTCGATCAGGCCCAAGGTGGCCTTGCTCAGCCACGAACGGTTGTCGGCTTCGTCAACCCGTGGGGTGAACTGGCCATCGACCAGGGACGGGTGATCGGGGTAGTTCAGCTTGAGGGTTTCCAGGCTGGTGGCGGCCAGATCGTCCAGGTGCAGACGCTGGTACGCTTCGGTCATCACCGCCAGGCCGTCGCCCACGGATGGGGTTTCCTGGAAGTTTTCCACCACGTAGCGGCCACGGTTGGCGGCGGCGACGTAGGCCTGGCGGGTCAGGTAGTAGTCAGCCACGTGGATTTCGTAGGCGGCCAGCAGGTTGCGCAGGTAGATCATGCGCTGCTTGGCGTCCGGCGAGTAGCGGCTGTTGGGGAAGCGGCTGGTCAGCTGGGCGAACTCATTGTAGGAGTCGCGCGCGGCGCCCGGGTCACGCTTGGTCATGTCCAGCGGCAGGAAGCGCGCCAGCAGGCCGACGTCCTGGTCGAAGGAGGTCAGGCCCTTGAGGTAATAAGCGTAATCGACGTTCGGGTGCTGCGGGTGCAGACGAATGAAGCGCTCGGCGGCGGATTTTGCAGCTTCCGGCTCGGCGTTCTTGTAGTTGGCGTAGATCAGCTCCAGTTGAGCCTGATCGGCGTAGCGACCGAACGGATACCGCGACTCCAGGGCCTTGAGCTTGGCTGTGGCGCTGGTGTAGCTGTTGTTGTCCAGGTCGGTCTGCGCCTGTTGGTACAGCTCGACTTCGCTCAGGTTTTCGTCTACGACTTCCTTCGACGAGCAAGCAGCAGTCAATGCGAGGATGGCGATCAGCAGCAGGTGTTTCACTTGCATGGCGGCTTGCGTCCCTATGACGGCCGCTGTCTTGGGCGGGGCCGTCCTGTTATGATGAGCGCCCCGTTGAAAAGCCTCGGGGCAAAAGACGCCGTATTTAACCACAAGCGCGCAGCCGAAACCAAAGGCTGTGCCGACGCCTAGTCCGAGCATGTCCGATAAAATAGAACTTCGCGCAGAGGTGCCGTCCGAATTGGGCGGCCAACGCCTCGATCAAGTCGCCGCACAACTCTTCGCCGAGCACTCTCGCTCGCGCCTTTCCGCCTGGATCAAGGACGGCCGCCTGACTGTGGATGGGGCGGTCATTCGCCCGCGCGACATCGTCCACGGCGGCGCCATCCTAGAGCTGACTGCCGAGCAGGAGGCCCAGGGAGAATGGGTCGCCCAGGACATTGCCCTGGACATCGTCTACGAAGACGATGACATCCTGGTGATCAACAAGCCTGCGGGCCTGGTGGTGCATCCGGCGGCCGGTCATGCCGATGGCACCCTGCTCAACGCCCTGCTGCACCATGTGCCGGACATCATCAATGTGCCGCGCGCCGGCATCGTGCACCGTCTGGACAAGGACACCACCGGTCTGATGGTGGTGGCCAAGACCATCCAGGCGCAGACACAGCTGGTTACGCAGTTGCAAAGCCGCAGCGTCAGCCGCATCTATGAGTGCATCGTGATCGGCGTGGTCACCGCCGGTGGCAAGATCAACGCACCCATCGGCCGTCACGGCCAGCAGCGCCAGCGCATGGCGGTAATGGAGGGCGGCAAGCAGGCGGTGAGCCATTACCGCGTGCTCGAACGTTTCCGTTCCCACACGCATGTGCGGGTCAAGCTGGAAACCGGCCGGACTCACCAGATTCGCGTGCACATGGCCCACATCAACTTCCCGTTGGTGGGTGACCCGGCCTACGGCGGTCGCTTCCGCATTCCTCCGGCTGCCAGCCAGACCATGGTCGAATCGCTGAAGAATTTCCCGCGCCAGGCGCTGCACGCGCGTTTTCTGGAACTGGATCATCCGACCACCGGTAAGCGCATGAGCTGGGAGTCGCCGTTGCCGGATGACTTTGTCTGGCTGCTGACGCTGCTCAAGCAGGACCGCGAGGCGTTCATCGGATGAGTGACTGGCTGATACCCGACTGGCCCGCGCCGGCCCGGGTAAAGGCCTGCGTCACCACCCGTGCGGGCGGCGTCAGCCTGGCGCCGTTCGACAGCCTCAATCTTGGTGATCATGTTGACGACGACCCCGTGGCCGTCGCCGAGAACCGTCGCCGTCTCACCGATCGGTTTGCCATACGCCCGGCCTGGTTGCAGCAGGTCCATGGGGTTGCCGTGGTCGAAGCCGACCCGGCCCAGGTGGCGACCGCCGATGCCAGTTGGACCGCCACGCCGGGAATCGCCTGCACGGCGATGACGGCGGACTGCTTGCCCGTGCTGTTCTGCAACCGCGCCGGCACCCGTGTCGCGGCGGCTCATGCTGGATGGCGCGGGCTGGCGAACGGCGTGCTGGAAACTACTCTCGACAGTCTCCAGGTTCCGCCCGACGAAATCCTCGCCTGGCTCGGCCCGGCCATCGGCCCGCAAGCGTTCGAAGTCGGGCCTGAGGTGCGTGATGCGTTCATCGCGCAACTGCCCCAGGCGGCACAAGCCTTTGTGCCGAGCCACAACGCGGGCAAGTTCCTGGCCGACATCTATGCGCTGGCCCGTCTGCGGCTGGCGGCGCGTGGGGTCACGGCGGTCTACGGTGGTGGTCTGTGCACCGTGACTGATCCACGCTTCTTTTCCTACCGGCGCAATCCGCGCACCGGTCGCTTCGCCTCCCTGATCTGGATCGAACGCTAGACTTCTCTGACCTGTATCAATAGCGCACTGCTTGAAACTCCCAGAATCGACCACATCTATAACGGTATCTGGCAGGTTTCTTCATTCAGGATGTGTTTAGGTCCGGCCTGCTCAAAAGGAAGGTGACCCATGCGTATTGACCGTTTAACCAGTAAATTACAATTGGCCCTGTCCGATGCCCAGTCGTTGGCCGTCGGCCTGGACCATCCCGGTATCGAACCGGCGCATTTGATGCAGGCCATGCTCGAGCAGCAGGGCGGTTCCATCAAGCCCCTGCTGATGCAGGTGGGCTTTGACGTCAACAGCCTGCGCAAAGAGCTGGCCAAGGAACTCGACCAACTGCCCAAGATCCAGAATCCGACCGGTGACGTGAACATGTCCCAGGACCTGGCGCGGCTGCTCAACCAGGCCGATCGCCTGGCCCAGCAAAAAGGTGATCAGTTCATTTCCAGCGAGCTGGTGCTGCTCGCCGCCATGGATGAGAACAGCAAGCTTGGCAAATTGTTGCTCGGCCAGGGCGTCAGCAAGAAAGCCCTGGAAAACGCCATCAACAACCTGCGTGGCGGCGAAGCGGTCAACGACGCCAATCACGAGGAGTCCCGTCAGGCGCTGGACAAATACACCGTCGACCTGACCAAGCGCGCCGAGGAAGGCAAGCTCGACCCGGTGATTGGCCGCGACGACGAAATCCGCCGCACGATCCAGGTGCTGCAACGCCGCACCAAGAACAACCCGGTGCTGATCGGTGAGCCTGGTGTGGGTAAAACCGCCATCGCCGAAGGTCTGGCACAGCGCATCATCAACGGCGAGGTGCCGGACGGCCTCAAGGGCAAGCGGCTGCTGTCCCTGGATATGGGCGCGTTGATCGCCGGCGCCAAGTACCGTGGTGAGTTCGAAGAGCGGCTCAAGTCCCTGCTCAATGAACTGTCGAAGCAGGAAGGACAGATCATTCTGTTCATCGACGAATTGCACACCATGGTCGGCGCGGGCAAGGGTGAGGGTTCGATGGACGCCGGCAACATGCTCAAGCCGGCGCTGGCCCGTGGCGAGTTGCACTGCGTTGGTGCGACCACGCTCAACGAGTACCGCCAATACATAGAGAAGGACGCGGCACTGGAGCGGCGCTTCCAGAAAGTGCTGGTGGAAGAGCCCAGCGAAGAAGACACCATTGCCATCCTGCGTGGCCTTAAAGAACGCTATGAAGTTCACCACAAGGTGGCGATCACCGATGGCGCGATTATCGCGGCGGCCAAGCTCAGCCACCGTTACATCACCGACCGTCAGTTGCCGGACAAGGCCATCGACCTGATCGACGAAGCTGCCAGCCGCATCCGCATGGAAATCGATTCCAAGCCCGAAGTGCTGGATCGTCTGGAACGGCGCCTGATCCAGCTCAAGGTCGAATCCCAGGCCCTGAAGAAAGAAAGCGACGAAGCGGCGAAGAAACGCCTGGAAAGGTTGCAGGAAGAAATCGTTCGTCACGAGCGCGAGTATTCCGACCTTGAGGAAATCTGGAACTCGGAGAAAGCCGAAGTCCAGGGTTCGGCGCAAATCCAGCAGAAAATCGAACAGTCCCGCCAGGAACTGGAAGCGGCCCGCCGCAAAGGTGACCTCAACCGCATGGCCGAGCTGCAGTACGGGGTGATCCCGGACCTGGAGCGCAGCCTGCAAATGGTCGACCAGCACGGCAAGAGCGAAAACCAGTTGCTGCGCAGCAAGGTCACTGAAGAAGAGATTGCCGAGGTGGTCTCCAAGTGGACCGGCATTCCAGTGTCGAAAATGCTCGAAGGCGAGCGCGACAAGCTGCTGAAGATGGAAAGCCTGCTGCACCAGCGCGTGATTGGCCAGGAAGAAGCGGTGGTGGCGGTGTCCAATGCCGTACGCCGTTCCCGTGCCGGGCTGTCGGACCCCAATCGTCCGAGCGGTTCGTTCATGTTCCTCGGCCCGACCGGTGTCGGTAAAACCGAGTTGTGCAAGGCGCTGGCCGAGTTTCTCTTCGACACCGAGGAGGCCATGGTGCGCATCGACATGTCCGAGTTCATGGAGAAGCACTCCGTGGCGCGGCTGATCGGTGCGCCACCGGGCTATGTCGGCTATGAAGAGGGCGGTTACCTGACTGAGGCTGTGCGGCGCAAGCCGTACTCGGTGATCCTGCTCGATGAGGTCGAGAAGGCCCATCCGGATGTGTTCAACATTTTGCTGCAAGTGCTGGAGGATGGCCGCCTGACCGACAGCCACGGGCGCACGGTGGACTTCCGCAACACCGTGATCGTGATGACCTCCAACCTGGGCTCGGCGCAGATCCAGGAGCTGGTCGGTGATCGCGAGGCGCAACGCGCTGCGGTGATGGATGCGATTTCCACCCACTTCCGGCCGGAGTTCATCAACCGGGTCGACGAAGTGGTGATCTTCGAGCCGTTGGCCCGTGATCAGATCGCCGGCATCACTGAGATCCAGTTGGGTCGCCTGCGCAGCCGCCTTACCGAACGGGAGCTGAAGCTGCAGTTGAGCAGCGAGGCCTTGGACAAGTTGATCGCAGTGGGTTACGACCCGGTCTATGGCGCACGGCCGCTGAAGCGGGCGATCCAGCGCTGGATCGAAAACCCGCTGGCGCAGTTGATTCTGTCGGGTCGCTTCATGCCAGGCGAAACCGTGACGGGCACTGTGGAGAACGATGAAATCGTCTTCAACTGAAAGCCAGCGTATCGGGTGATTGGAATGGCCTCGCACTGCGAGGCCATTTTTTTCATCAGGCCGTTGAACTCAAAGGAAAAGGCTTGTAAAGTGCGCCCCGCAGTACGTCACCCCCAAGGGGCACTTCTCGGTGAGAAGAAACCCAAAATAAGTTGCAAATCATTGTCTTGAAAGCAATTTAAGGGGTTGACAGAGGTTTTTAAGATTGTAGAATAGCGCGCCTCAGACACACGAACGCAGCGATGCGTAAGGGTAGAAGAGGTTGAAGCTAGCTTCAACGTTGTAACTTGAAATATCAGTTCCGTGATAGCTCAGTCGGTAGAGCAAATGACTGTTAATCATTGGGTCCCAGGTTCGAGTCCTGGTCACGGAGCCATTTCAATCGGGGTATAGCGCAGTCCGGTAGCGCGCCTGCTTTGGGAGCAGGATGTCAGGAGTTCGAATCCCCTTACCCCGACCATTTTTGGGTCGTTAGCTCAGTTGGTAGAGCAGTTGGCTTTTAACCAATTGGTCGTAGGTTCGAATCCCACACGACCCACCATTTTTGAAACCAGCTCGCTGGAATCGAATCTTAAGATCAGAGGCCAAAAGCGCTGATCGAGAAGGCGACTTGCGAAGGTCGCCTTTTTTTTACCGGGGTATAGCGCAGTCCGGTAGCGCGCCTGCTTTGGGAGCAGGATGTCAGGAGTTCGAATCCCCTTACCCCGACCATACTAAAAATCCTCGTATCGAAAGATACGGGGATTTTTTTTGCCTGCGAAAAAGCAAACAGTGTTAAGTCATCGTACAAGTTGCCGATAACCCGCCAACAGGGGCATGGCCCCATCTCAGGCCAACAATAAAAAAGGCGCTCCCTATGGTTCTTCGTCAACTGAATATCGCCCCCCGTGCCGCATTGGGTTTCGCTTTGATCGCCGTACTGGTGGCGTTGCTCGGGGTGTTTGCGCTGGGACAGATGTCGAGTATCCGTGACAGTGAAGTCGCGGTAGAAACCCAGTGGCTGCCCAGTATTCGCGGCGGTGACGAGATCCGTGAATGGATGTTGCGCATTCGCACGATTTCCCTGCGCATGGCCCTGGACCAGGATCCGAAGAATATCCCGGTGTACCGTGGGCAAATGGACACCCGCGACAAAGAGCTGAGCGAAAAAATCGCCAGTTACGAAAAGCTCGTCGTCACGCCTGAAGGCAAGGCGCTTTATGAGCAGTTCAAGCAAACTTTCGCCGCTTACCGCACGGGCATCGCCCAATCCTTCGTCCTGGCAGAGCAGGGGCGTCGAGACGAGCTGATCAAGCTGCTGCTGGTGGACATGAAGACCGTGGTGGACGGTTCCGGCAAACAACTCAACGACCTGGCGGAACTGTTCTCCAAACAAGTCTCCATCGAGAGCCAGAAGTCCCAGGAGCACTACGTCAATTCCCGGATGATCGTCAGCCTGTTCATTGTGCTCGCCGCCCTGGCGACGGTGGCCCTGGCGATGTTGCTCACCCGCAGTATCGTCAAGCCTTTGGGCGAGGCGTTGAATGCCGCAGAGAACGTCGCCCGAGGCGACCTGACCCGACCGATCCAGGCCCACGGCAGCGACGAAGTGAGCCGCTTGCTCAAGGCGTTGGCGACCATGCAGCAGAACTTGCGTGAAACCCTGCAGGGCATCAGCGGCTCGGCTACACAGTTGGCGACCGCCGCCGATGAGCTGAACGCCGTCACCCTCGACAGCACCCACAGCCTGCAACAGCAGAATAACGAAATTGAACAGGCCGCCACCGCCGTCACCGAGATGACCACTGCCGTGGAGGAAGTCGCGCGCAATGCCGTTTCCACCTCCGATGCCACGCGTCAGTCCAGTGAATCGGCGTCCCTTGGGCAGCAGCGGGTCAGCGACACGGTCGACGCCATTGGTGCCCTGGCCAGCGATGTGCAGGTGACGGGTGGCCTGGTGCAGTCCTTGGCCAATCAATCACAGGATATCGGCAAGGTCCTGGATGTGATCCGGGCCATCGCCGAGCAGACCAACCTGCTGGCCCTCAACGCGGCCATCGAGGCGGCCCGGGCCGGCGAAAGCGGTCGTGGGTTTGCGGTGGTGGCCGATGAGGTGCGGGCGCTGGCTTACCGCACGCAGCAATCGACCCAGGAAATCGAGCAGATGGTCCAGGGCATGCGCAGCGGCGCCACCCAGGCGCTGGACTCCATGCAGGCCAGCTCCAGCCGCGCCGCCAGCACCCTGGCGATGGCGGAGCGGGCGGGGGAGGCGCTACAGACCATCACGGCGTCGGTCAACGAGATTCACGAACGCAACCTGGTGATCGCCAGCGCCGCCGAAGAACAGGCACAAGTGGCCCGTGAGGTTGATCGCAATCTGGTGAACATTCGGGATTTGTCGGTGCGCTCGGCCACCGGCGCGGACCAGACCAGCGCGTCCAGCCATGAGTTGTCGCAACTGGCGAATTCGTTGCGCACTATGGTGCAGCGGTTTCAGGTTTGATTGATGGATAGCTCGGACAGAGATTCTGTCCGAGCTTAAGTATTGATTGTGCCGCCGTCATCGCGAGCAAGCTCGCTCCCACAGTTGATCGCGGTCACCCTGTGGGAGCGAGCTTGCTCGCGATTGCGGTAGATCATTCAGTGTCAATGTTGCTGATACACCGCAGTCGTCAGCGGTTCGCCCTCAGTGCAACTTCAGCCGAGGCTCAGTCCCACGCCCAATCTTGCTGCCCAGCATCAGCATCGCCGTGCGAAACATGCCATACAGCGCCATCTGGTGCATGCGGTACAGCGACACGTAGAACATCCGCGCCAGCCAGCCTTCGAGCATCACGCTGCCGGTCAGGTTGCCCATCAGGTTGCCTACCGCCGAGAAGCGCGACAGCGAGATCAGCGAGCCGTAGTCGGTGTATTTGTATTCGGGCAGTGCCTTGCCTTCGATCCGCAGTTTCAACGACTTGGCGAGCAGCGATGCCTGCTGGTGGGCTGCCTGGGCACGAGGTGGAACATTGCGGTCGCTGCCTGGTTGCGGGCAGGCGGCGCAGTCGCCAAAGGCGAAAATGTTTTCATCGCGGGTGGTTTGCAGCGTCGGCAACACTTGCAATTGGTTGATTCGGTTGGTCTCCAGGCCGTCGATGTCCTTGAGGAAATCCGGTGCGCGAATCCCGGCGGCCCAGACTTTCAGGCTCGCGTCGATGACCTTGCCATCGACGGTGATCAGGCTGTCGGCCGTTACCTGGCCAACAGCGGCGTTGGTCATGACATTGACCCCGAGTTTCTCCAGGGTCTTGTGCACGGGCCCACCGATGCGTTCGGGCAATGCCGGCAGGACCCGTGGCCCGGCTTCGATCAGGGTGATGTGCATGTTTTCCGGTTTGATCCGGTCCAGGCCGTAGGCCGCCAGCTCATGGGCGGCGTTGTGCAGCTCGGCCGCCAGTTCGACACCGGTCGCACCGGCACCGACGATGGCGACGCTGATGCGCTCCACCACATCGGTCTGGCCGGCGTGGGCGCGCAGGTAATGATTGAGCAGTTGCTGGTGGAAGCGCTCGGCCTGCTTGCGAGTGTCGAGGAACAGGCAATGTTGCGCCGCGCCTTCGGTACCGAAGTCATTGGTGGTGCTGCCGACGGCAATCACCAGGCTGTCGTAGCCCAGTTCCCGGGCTGGCAACAGCTCCAGGCCAGCCTCGTCATAGGTGGCGGCCAGTTGGATTCTCTTGCTCTCGCGATCCAGCCCACTCATGCGCCCGAGCTGGAACTCGAAGTGGTTCCATTTGGCCTGGGCGACATAGTTGAGTTCGTCTTCGGAGGAGTTCAAGGAGCCGGCGGCCACTTCGTGCAGCAGCGGTTTCCAGATGTGGGTCAGGTTCGCGTCGACCAGCATCACGCTGGCCGTGCCGCGCTTGCCCAGAGTCTTACCCAGACGGGTAGCCAACTCCAGACCGCCGGCGCCGCCGCCAACGATGACAATACGATGAGTCATGGGGATATCTCGCAAGGCTAAAGGAAATCGGTGCCGTTACCCGAGCGAGTGCAATGCAACTCATAGCGTCAGGTAACTGATCAATCGGCTCAACAGGCCCAGGCCAATCGTGATGGCCAGTACCACCACCAGGAGCATCCACGGCCGGAAAGGCCGGCGCTCGACTCGGTGCTGGGACAGTTGCAGGTACTCTTCGACATGCTTCTGGTCATCTGGGTTCAGGCGGCTGGTCATAAAGGCCTCGTCAGGTAGACGTTGCGAAAGGTGTAGACGCTACAGCGTCCGGCTATCCGGCATTGAAAGCAGCGTAGCCGCTCGCCGGAACAGGTTCGACACGCAAGCTGTCGTCCAGGCGAATGATTCCACTTTTTAACACCCGTGCAGTGATTCCGCCATGGCCGCGTACGGCCTGGAATGTCCCTTCGCCGAGGTTGCGTTCCAGTCGCGCGCACGGCTGGCACCAGCCGGTGGTTTCGAAGAGGGCCTGGCCGATGCGAAAGCGTCGGCCCTTGAGACTGAACAGGTTGATGCCGCTGATCACAAGGTTGCGGCGCAGCTCTTGCGGCAATACGGGGCGATCCGCCGGGCGGCCCATCAGTGAACCGATCACGGCCAGGTGTTCCCACTGAATCAAGGTGACTTGCCGCGCATTGCGCACGCCGGGGCGGGCATGATCCCCCGTCAGGCCGGCTTCCAGGCGGGCCTCCACGGCGTCCAGTTCGATCATTGGCGCATGGCCTTGGGGGCGCACGCCGATCCAGCGTACGCGGCCTTGCTGGGGCACTGCGGCAATCAGTTCTTGCAAGGGACTCACAGGCTGATCCCGACATCGAACACAATGCTGCGCCCCAGGTTACTGCGCAGAAAGTCCGGCGCGTCGGGATGGGCGAACAATACCCGCGCAAACGTCGGCCCCACCAGCGACAGCGAGCGCCAACCCTGGCGCAGGTATTCGGTCGGCGGCGGGAAGTGACTGTTGAGGTCCAGCACTTCACGCTTGAGGCTGGCGAAGGCGATGATGTCCAGGTCGCCCAGGTCCATGCCGCGCTCGGTGTAGTTGTGGGCTTTTTTGCGCAGGGTCGGGGCCAGCCGCATCAGGAACTCGTTGGCCGGGATCCGCCGGGGCTTGGCTTCACGGCGCACCAGTTGGCTGAGGGAGAACGCGCTGCGGCGGCGTTGCAGTTCGTCGCGCCATTCGTCATTGAGGCGACGACCTTCGTCGAGGACGAAAAACACCTCGAAGTTGGCGTCCCGAAACAAAACGTCCGGCGGCTCCCCGGCGGGCGCGAACTCGTCGGCACGATAGGGCACGTTCAGCCCTTGGAGCAGGCGCTGGCAAACCCAACGCTCACGCTCCCATTTGCGGGCATTGGAGAGAAAGGCGTTGGCTTGCTCGGCCGCGATGGTCAGCAGGCGTAAATAATCGGAGTCATCCATGAGCCCAAGCTTAGCGTCCAAATGTGATCATAAAAAATAAAGCTTGCCGTGAAAGGGCAAAATTTCGATCAGGTAGGGCCCGCTAGCCCGTCCTGTTCAGCCTGGCGCACCAACCAGGCGCAGAATAGCTCCAGTTTTTTGCTGTGTTGGGCACTTCGCTTTGCGATATAGGCGTAGCGGCTTGGGTGGAATCCGAACGGTGCCACTAGACGACCAAGGCGAATGTCGTCGGCCACCAGGTGCCATGGGGCGACGCAAATCCCCAGGCCGGCAATCGCTGCCTCCAACGTAAAGTAATAGTGCTCGTATTCCAATCCGGTCGGCGGAGTGCCCCGGTATCCAATCGCATCCCCCCAGTTTATCCAGGCATCTGGACGGGTTTTTGTATGCAGGAGGGGATGGCTGAAAATCGAGTTCAAGTCAGTTAATTGAATACGCGCGGATAATGTGGGCGACAGAACGATGCCCAGCCGTTCAGGAAACAGCAGGACGGTGTTTTTTGGGTCTCCAACGACGCCCTGTTCAGCCGTGATCATCACGTCATATCGGTCTCGACCTGGATCGGTCGTGTGGACCGGGGAGCTCAAGCGAATCTTGATATCGGGGTAAGTCGTATTGAAGTCGAAAAGACGGGGTATCAGCCACTTGACCGTAAACGTGCTGAAGCAGGAGACGTCCAAGGTGCCTGTCGCAGTGTCTCGGATTCTGCCTACCGCAGCCTCGATCTGATCCAGCGCGGCCGTCAAATCCGGCAGGAGCTCTGTTCCGGCAGCGGTGAGCTGCGGTTTGTTTTTCGGGCCTTCGAACAGATCCACGCCAAGACTCAGCTCCAGCTGACGTACCTGGCGACTCACAGCGCCGGGCGTGACAGACAGCTCCTCGGCGGCAGCCGTCATTTTTCCCAGTCGGGCAGCCGCCTCGAAGGTACGTAGTGCATTCAGTGGGGGGAGTCGACGTCTCATGAAGTGACTTTAACTCAATTACATGGGGCGTATAAATCGGTATCAGGCACCGTCCGGATTTTGCAGAATTCCTTGGTTAACCAAGTATCTGCTGACGGTTCAGGGTCGCCAGAACTGAGGAACACTTCAAATCAAATTGAGAGCACCTCACATGCCATTCGTTCGTACCGCCGTTATCAAAGGCACCAGCCAGCAACAACGCCAGCGCATTGTCGATGCCATACACCAAGCGTTGGTCGAGAGCATTGGTATGCCCGAGGATGAATTGTTCAACTTGGTCGCGGACTATGATCCGGAGCAGTTTTTTTACAGCCGCACTTTTAACGGTGTGGCGCGTTCCGACAATTTGATCGTGATTGAGATTACGATGCGTAGAGGCCGCAGTGATGCGATGAAGCGGGAGCTCTACAAAAAAATTGCTGACAATCTCGGTGTCCAGGCTCAGGTTCGCCCGCAGGACGTTTTCATCTTCATGCATGAGAATGACTATTCGGATTGGTCGGTGGGCTTTGGTAAGTTTGCAATGGCATTGGTACAACAAGCAGGGAGTGTCGCGACCGAGTAGCGAACGAACTGCGTTTTGAGGCCGGCCGCTTGAATAAGCGCAGTACCGTTTTCAAGTTCTCGCAGGAGTAGTCCATGATCGGTGCCGAACTGCTTTCACCGCAGACCCTGGCAGGCGGCTGGCTGATTTATGTGCCGGTGCTGCTCTGGGCGGTGTCGCGGGCGCCGTGGGTTGAGCTGTTCACCGACAGCCGTCGCCAGCATTTGCTGTTCGGCACGGTGTTGGCGCTGTTCATGTTGTGGCTGGTGCGACGGGATTTCGATACGGGCGTTTCGTATCACTTCATCGGCATGACCGCCGTGACGCTGCTGCTGGATTGGCCGCTGGCGATTCTCGGCGGCCTCTTGGCCCAGTTCGCGCTGGTGTTGCTGGGCCGTCAGGACATGGCGGCGGTGGGTGTCAACGGTACGCTGTTGATTCTCTTGCCCGTGTTGGTCACCGAATGCTGCGCGATCCTGGTGGAGCGTGCCCGGCCGCGCAATCTGTTTGTGTATATCTTCTGCTCGGGGTTTCTCGCCGCGGCGCTGTCGGCGTTGTTGTGCCTGCTGCTGGGGCTCGGTTTGCTGTGGTACGACGGTGTATTCGCCATGCCTTACTGGCTGGAAGACTTCATCGGCTACCTCTGGCTGATCATCTTTCCCGAGGCCTTCATCAACGGAATGGTGGTCAGTGCCCTGGTGGTGTTCAGCCCCGAATGGCTGGAGACGTTCAACCGCACGCGCTATCTGTCGGCGCCCTGGAACGATGACGACAAGCCTTGATTCACGTCAAGGCTGCACAATCACACCCCCTTCATGCTCTGGAAAACTTCCAGGAGCACAACCATGAGTGTTTATGAGTGGGCGAGACAAGAGATCAGGCGTAGCCACGACGCCGCTATGGAAATTGGCTTCGACCCGGGCTTGAGCCTGCGGGCCTTGCTCAGTGCGATCGTGCAGCAGAGCAAGACCGTGCGCAGTGTTGAAGACCTGGCCGATGAATTGAGCTTCCTGGCGGAAAACCTCGACGATGAACAGGATTACGGCTTCATGCGGCCTTAGTGGTGTGAGCGAGGCTCGAAATCTTCGCTGAACAGCTCATCCTCGGCATCGGGGCTGACCGGGATCTTGTGTTCTTCCGACGCCCAGGCGCCCAAATCGATCAGTTTGCAGCGATCAGAGCAGAACGGCCGGAACGTGTTCTCCGGGCTCCATTCGACAGGGGCGCCACAGGTTGGGCAATCAACGGTTGGGGTTTGGCTCATGACTGGCCTCCACGCAAAGTAAGGTAAAAGTGATGCAGGCGCTCGACCTCGCTGTGTAACCAGGCGAGGTCGCGGTCGTTGACCACCACGTCGTCGGCATGGCTCAGGCGGTCCTGGCGGCTGGACTGGGCCTTGAGAATCGCCTGGACCTGCTGTTCGCTGATCTGGTCGCGCTGCAGGGTGCGTTCGATCTGTAGTTGTTCCGGCACATCGATCACCAGGATTCGTTGCGTCATGGCGTACTGCCCCGACTCGATCAACAGCGGCGATACCAGAATCGCGTAGGGCGATTGTGCCTGGGCCAGATGATGAACGATTTCCTCGGCGATCAATGGATGCAGTAGCGCCTCGAGCCAGCGGCGTTCTTCGGCATTTTCGAAGATCAGTTTGCGCAGCGCCGCTCGGTCCAGCGTACCGTCGGCCTGCAATACGCCTGGGCCGAAGTGTTCCGCTATTTCAGCCAGCGCCGGGCGCCCCGGTTCGACCACCCAGCGCGCCGCGTGATCGGCGTCGATGACATGCACACCCAAGTCGATGAAGTGCTGGGCTGCCGCGCTTTTGCCGCTGCCGATGCCACCGGTCAGGCCGAGGATCCAGGGTTGTTTCACGGAGCTATTCATAAACATCGACATTAGAAACCGACAGACTGCCAATAGAAGTCGGTTATTTGACCACCCCAGAGCAAGGCAATCCAGCCGGCAATTGCCAGATAAGGTCCGAAGGGGATCTGCGTCGACCCAGGGGCATCACGCAGGCGCAGCACAATGACTCCGATAACCGCGCCCACCAGCGACGACAGCAGCAAGGTCAGCGGCAGGATCTGCCAGCCACCCCAGGCACCCAGCATCGCCAGCAGCTTGAAATCCCCGTAGCCCATACCTTCCTTGCCGGTGAGCAACTTGAATACCCAAAACACCGACCACAGCGTCAGATAGCCGGCCACCGCGCCCCACATCGCCTGGTTCAAGGAAACGAACAGGCCGAAGCTGTTGACGATCAAGCCCAGCCACAACAACGGTAATACCAGACTATCGGGCAGCAACTGATGCTCGGCGTCGATCAGGCTCATGCCCAGCAGGCCCCAGCTCAACACCATCACCATCGCGGCCTGCCAGCCAAAGCCGAAGTGCCAGGCGACGAACGCTGACAAGGCGCCGCAGGCCAGTTCGGTCAGCGGGTAACGCTTGCCAATGGGGGCGGTGCAGTTGGAACAGCGACCGCGCAATATCAGGTAGCTCAACAATGGGATGTTTTCCCAGGCGCGGATGCGATGGTCGCAGTGAGGGCACTGGGAATGGGGCAGCATCAGGTTGTAGATCGGGCCGGGTGCTTCGGCCGGCAGTCCCAACAGGTCGTGGGCTTGCAGGCGCCATTCGCGGGTGAGCATCTTTGGCAGGCGCCACACCAGGACATTGAGGAAACTGCCGACGATCAATCCGAGCAATAACGCAGTGAGCACGAAGGCCAGTGGATACAGCACGAAGAAGTCAGTCAGGGGCATATCAGATCGCTGAGCCGAGTTGGAAGATGGGCAGGTACATGGCAACCACCAGGCCACCGACGACCACCCCCAGGACCACCATGATGAAGGGTTCCATCAGACTGGTGAGGTTGTCCACCAGATTGTCCACTTCGGCCTCATAAAAACTCGCCACCTTGTCGAGCATGTCGTCCAGCGCACCGGATTCTTCGCCGATGGCGGTCATCTGGATCGCCAGGTTCGGAAAGATACCTGAAGCGCGCATGGAGAAATTCAACTGCATGCCGGTCGAGACATCCTGGCGGATGCGTTGCACGGCGCGTTTGAACACGACGTTGCCGGTGGCGCCGGACACCGAATCCAGTGCCTCCACCAACGGCACGCCGGCCGCGAAGGTGGTGGACAGCGTGCGGGCGTAGCGGGCCACGGCGGATTTGTACATCAAAGTGCCGATCAGTGGCAGCTTGAGCAGCCATTTATCGCGCCAGTCGCGAAAGGCCTCGGAGCGCCTGAGGGCGTATTTCACGCCAAAAAACGCCCCCACCAGCCCGCCGAGCACCACCCACCACCATTGCTGCATGAATTCCGACAGACCGATGACCATCACCGTGAAGGCTGGCAGCTGTGCGCCGAATCCGGAGAATACCGATTCGAACTGCGGCACGACCTTGACCAGCAGGATCCCCGTGACCACCGCAGCGACGAGGACCACGGCCGCTGGATAGGTCATGGCTTTCTTGATCTTGGCCTTGAGCGCTTCGCTCTTTTCCTTGTAGGTCGCAACGCGATCCAGCAGCGTGTCCAGGGCGCCAGCCTGTTCACCGGCGTCCACCAGGTTGCAGTACAGGTCGTCGAAATATTGCGGGCACTTGCGTAACGATGCGGCGAAGCTGTTGCCGGCTGCGACTTCCTGTTTCACCTCGTCCACCAGCTTGCGCATGTTGGGGTTGTCGAAGCCTTCGCCAATGATGTCGAACGCCTGCAACAGAGGCACGCCGGCCTTGAGCATCGTGGCCATCTGGCGGGTGAAGAGGGCGATATCCAACGGCTTGATGCGCTTGCCCTTGCTGAATATCGAGGTGGACTTCTTGCGCACCTTCTCCGGGTTGATGCCCTGTTTACGCAACTGAGCCTTGATCAAGGCCGGGCTCTGACCGGTCAGTTCGCCGGTCATTTTTGTGCCTTTGCGGTCTTTGCCTTCCCACGTGTAGACATCGGTTTTGACTGCTTTGACCGCCATGTTCAATCCTTGGTGACCCGGTTGATTTCCTCGAGGCTGGTCATGCCCTGCATCACCTTGAGCAGCCCCGATGTGCGCAGGTCATTGAAACCGTCCTTGCGCATTTGCAGGTCGATTTCCAGCGAGTTGCCCTCGGCCATGATCAGCCGTTGCAGCTCAGGCGTATTCTTGACCACTTCGTAAACCCCCACGCGCCCTTTGTAGCCGTGGTTGCACTGTTCGCAACCGACCGGCTCATAGATCGTGAATGTGCCGATGCGTTCCCGAGGGAAACCTTCTTTGAGCAAGGTCTCCTCGGGGATCTCGATGGCTTTCTTGCAGTGGTTGCACAGCTTGCGCGCCAGCCGCTGGGCGATGATCAGGTGCACCGCCGTGGCGATATTGAAGCCCGGAATGCCCATGTTCTGCAGGCGGATCAGGGTTTCGGCGGCGCTGTTGGTGTGCAGTGTCGAGAGTACCAAGTGCCCGGTCTGGGCGGCCTTGATGGCGATTTCGGCGGTTTCCAGGTCGCGGATCTCGCCGACCATGATCACGTCCGGGTCCTGGCGCAGGAACGAGCGCAGGGCCTGGGCAAAATCCAGTCCCTGGCGCGGGTTCACATTGACCTGGTTGATGCCTTCCATGTTGATCTCCACCGGGTCTTCGGCGGTGGAAATGTTGATGTCCACGGTGTTGAGGATATTCAGCCCGGTGTAGAGCGACACGGTCTTGCCCGAGCCGGTCGGCCCGGTCACCAGGATCAGCCCTTGTGGTTGTTTGAGGGCGGCCATGTACAGGTCTTTCTGATCCGGTTCGTAGCCCAGGGCATCGATACCCATTTGCGCACTGGACGGGTCGAGTATCCGGATCACCACTTTTTCGCCCCAGAGGGTGGGCAGGGTGTTGACTCGGAAGTCGATGGATTTGCTTTTCGACAGGCGCATTTTCAGGCGTCCGTCCTGGGGTTTTCGTCGTTCGGAGATATCGAGGCTGGCCATCACCTTGAGGCGTGCGGCGATACGGGTGGCCAACTGGATCGGAGGCCGGGCCACTTCCCGCAACATGCCATCGGTACGCACCCGCACCCGGTAAATTTTTTCATAGGGTTCGAAGTGCAGGTCGGAAGAGCCGCCCTTGATCGCGTCCAGCAGCATCTTGTTGACGAAGCGCACCACTGGCGCATCGTCGGTGTCCTGGCCGGCGATGGAGTCCTGCTTGTGTTCATCGATCGACTCGATGTCCAGGCCGTCGAGGTCGACGTCGCCCATGCCTTCCAGGCCCGTGCTGCTGGACTCGAAAAACTTCTCGATGGCGTCACTGAGCTTGTCGTCCTCCACCAGGATGGCTTCGGTGGTCAGGCCGGTGCTGAACTGGATGTCATTGATGGCCTGGTGATTGGTCGGGTCGGAAATGCCCACATACAGCTTGTTGCCGCGTCGCCACAACGGCAGGGCGTGATGCTGGCGCACCAGTTTTTCGCTGACCAGGCCGCTGGGTTGGGTGTCTTTGTCCAGGCTGTTGAGGTCCAGCAGGGCGACGCCGAAATGTTCCGAAGCGATTTCCGCAACCTGGCGGCTCTGGACCAGTTTGTTTTGCACCAGATAACTGATCAGGGGCATGCGACTGCGCTGGGCCTGTTGGTACGCCTGTTGCGCATTTTGCTCGGTGATCAGTTCGGCCAATACCAATTGCTTGGTCAGGCCGCTGAGGGCGATGTCATTCATGGGAATACCGGCGGCTGACAGTTCATGACTTATAGCCTAGTCAAGCATCGACGCCAAACCAGCGGGGAGGGGTGACAAAAAACGTCAGATAGTGCGGTTGTTTGGGTAGGACGTCGGGCTTGTGACGGTTGAAACCCTCTGCCTGCGGGGCCGGGGAGGTTGGCATGTGCCGTGCAACGGCCGTATCAGGACATGAGATTTCACCTCATGCTATGGAGATGTCTATGAACAAGCAGAAGGGTTTTACGCTGATCGAGCTGCTGATCGTCGTGGCGATCATCGGCATTCTGGCGACGTTCGCGTTGCCGCAGTATTCCAAGTACCAGGCGCGGGCCAAGGCCACCGCCGGGTTGGCGGAGATTTCTGCGTTGAAGGTGCCGTATGAGGACGCCATGAATCAAGGTACCGATCCCTCTGTGGCTAACATGAACATAACCTCGCCTACCAGTAACTGCACAATTACGATCACAGGTACCGCCGCAGCGGGTGCAGGCACTATCGTCTGTACCCTCACCAACGCCCCTGCTGCCGTAGCCGGTAAGACGATCACTCTTTCTCGCACAGCTGCGGGTGCCTGGACGTGCGGTTCCAATGCCGCTCAAGAGTATCTGCCCGCCGGCTGTACCGGTGCTGCTGCCGCTGCTGGTTAGTAACAAGGCTTGAAATGATCGACCCCGCCTTAACACAGCGGGGTTTTTTGTATCGTGCCCCAGCGTGTTCATGGCGGCACGACTTGTTCAAGAAAATGCTTATTGTGTCGTTGAATAAAAGTCCGACAATTCAGCGGCTTAGCGAAATGCGAAAAACCGCAAGTTGCATGTCCAGAATCAACGCTTCATGCATTTTGCATGATTGCGAAAATAACAGCTTCGCTTAACTGTTTGATTTATAACGAATTAGTCGATGATTCAAAACTGGCACAGCGTTCGCACTACTCCTGATAACCCTGCCGGGATTCACCTCCGGCAGTTTTTGAGAAAAACAGGAGTTACTCGTATGAAGAAGTTCGCTATCACTGCCGCCGCTGCTACCGCACTGACCCTGACCATGGCTAGCGCATTCGCCGAGACCACTCAAGCGACCCAGGCGCCGATGATGCTGGCTGCTGGCGAAGTGACAGAGGCCAAAGAAGACGTTTCCGATACCTGGATCACCACCAAGGTCAAAGCTGACCTGGTTACCGAAAAAGGCATTCCAGGTACCGACATCAAAGTCGAAACCAACAAAGGTGTTGTGTCCCTGTCTTCGACTACCGCAGTCACTGATGCGCAAAAAGACACCGCCGTGGCGATCGCCAAAAAGATCAAAGGTGTGAAAGCCGTATCGGCTGATGGCCTGAAGTCCGAGTAAGGCTACGACTTCTCGCCTGGACTGGGAGAGGGCACGGCAAGCGGGCCAAGACATACGTTTGCCGTTGCTTTGCAGTTCATGCGAAAGGCCACACGGACGTGGCCATTACAGGCCCCCGGCATTCGTGCCGGGGGCCTGTTCTATTCCGGGATGGCTAAATTTGCGGGTCAGGCTCTGGCTCGGAGTTGCCGCCATCGCGAGCAAGCTCGCTCCCACATTGGATTGCATTCCTCCTGAAAGAACTCGATCACCTGTGGGAGCGAGCTTGCTCGCGATGGCGGGGGTACATTCCACACAGGGTCATGGACGACTCAGCGCCCCCGCTTGCTGGTGATCTCCACCAGCCGATTCTGCTCGAAACGCAGGTACTGATACATGCCACTGTTGGGGCCGTAGGTCCATTCCTCCACCGGGTATTCTTCCCGGCGATTGACGCTGCGTTTATAGCCCAGGTCATCCCGCGCCGCAGGCTCCCCGCACTTTTGCAGTACTTCGCTCGCGCGGTCACCGACGCTGATCAACTGGCTGCCGCAGCGCAGCGTATTGGCTGCCGATGCCTGGCTGGCGGCGAGCAGTAGACCCAGGCTGAACGCCCACCGACGCTTCATCTTATTCATCTTATTCAGCATCCAGATGCAGGGGAGTGATTACGCGTCCGTCACTCTCAGCCTGGCCGAGGCTGGCGTCGATGAAGTACACACGGTCGTCGGCCAATTGCCCTTTGTCCACCAGGAAGTCCTTGATGCTGCTGGCGCGTTCCTGCCCCAGTTGGCGCAACAGCACGTCACTGCCGCTCCAGAACTTGATCACGCCTTCGCGCAGTTTCTCGATACGCGCCTTTTTATCCAGTTGCGTCCATTCGGCCGGCGGCTGGGTTTTGAGACGGGTGCGGTAGATGCCTTCGAGCAGCGGGGGCTTTTCATCCTCGGGTACCTGCAGCAAGGAGGCCTGGGCCGGTACTTTGTCGCCCCGGCGCTGCAGCATCTTGAAGTAGTTGTACTGGTATTCGCGCTCCAGGCGCTGGGCGGCGAGCAGCGGCCCGTCGCTGCTCTCGGCAGCGGTGCCTTCGATCTCCAGGCGCAGCTCCGGGCGTTTGCCAAGGGCCTCGGACAGTTTGAGCAGCGTGCCTTCGTTCTCCTTGCTCAGATCGCTCGAACCCGCCGCGAACGAAACGCTGCCCAGATCTTCCGAACCGCCGCCGGCCACCAACCCACCGATGAGTTTGAACGGCGCCTGGGCTGCTCGTACCACCAGGTTGCGCAAGGTTTGCCAGACAATCGGCATGACACTGAATTGCGGATCGTTGAGGTCGCCGGAAACCGGCAGCTCGATGGAAATCTTGCCTTCAGAATCCTTCAACAGGGCGACCGCCAGTTTGAGGGGCAGGCTCACGGCATCCGGGCTGTCGACTTTTTCTCCCAGTTGCAGTTGTTCGACCACCACCTTGTTTTCTGCCTGGAGCTTGCCCTTGGTGATCCGGTAATGCAGGTCGAGACTGAGCCGGCCCTTGCGGATGCGATAGCCGGCGAACTTGCCGGAATACGGCGTCAGCGTGGTCAGCTCGACCCGTTTGAAACTGGTGGCGATATCGAGGCTGGCCATCGGGTCGAAGGGGTTGAGCGCACCTTTGATGGTGACAGGCGCGTAGCGGTCGACCTTACCCTTGATGTCCACGCTGGCTGGCTTGGCCTCGCGGCTGTCGATGGTACCGATCTGGCCGTTGAGCTGCTGGATGGCGGTGGCGAAATTGGGCGTCAGGCTGAAGTCGGCGAAGTTGGCCGAACCGTCGTTGATGGCGATGCCGCCAATATGAATACCCAGCGGTTTTTCCTGAGAAGCCGGTTTTGCCGCGGCTTTCTTCGCGCCGCTGTCGGCCGGTTGCGGAATCAGCAGGTCATCGACGTTAGTGGTGCGATCGTCGTTGATCATGAAGCGCGCGTAAGGCTGGAACAGGTTGACCTTGTCGATGGACAGGCTGTCACCGTGTTGATAACTGAGACCGTCGAGTACCAGGCGCTGCCACTTGAGGAAATCGCGGGTCTTGAGGGTGTCGAGGGTATGCAGTTGATCGACCTGGGCGCGACCGGTGACCGCGAATGCCAGTGGTTCGGTGCTTTTGAGATCCACCGCCAGATCGCTGCCGAGCATCCCGGAGCGCAGCTCCAGGCGAATGAACGGGTTGATATACGACTGGGCGACCCGCAGGTCAATGTCCTGGGTCTTGACCTTGAGCCGGGCGGTGATCGGGTTCAGGTTCACCTCGCCATCGGCGAGGATCTTGCCCTGCTTACCCACCCCGGTATCCAGCTTGAGGGTAAAAGGCGAGCCGTTGAGGGTGTCGTAGTTTTGCAGGTCAAGGTTCAGCGGGCCGACTTCCAGTGCCACGGCAGGTTGTGCCTGGCGGTCGGCCAGGTGCACCTGATAATTGCGCAACTGCACGTCCTTCAACAACACCTGCCACGGTTTGCTGGCCGTTTCAGCTGCTGGTTTCGGCGAGTCGGCGGCGGCCGGGGCGGAGGCCGGCTCGACCTTGACTTGCGGTTTGCTCGGCTGGCTGGCGAAGAGTTTCTGCCAGTCCAGTTGCCCGTCCGCCTCGCGTGCAGCCCAGGTTTCCAGCTTCTGGCTGCGGATCTTGCCGACGATGACTTGCTGCTTGGCCAGGTCCACCGTGGTTTCACTGACATCCAGGCGTTCGAGTCTCACCAGCGGACGGCCATCGGGCGCCTTGATGGAGAAGGGCGCGACACTGACAGCGACATTGTTGAGCAGCAGCTCGGTGCCCTTGGACAGGTTGAGCTTGTAGTCGGTGCTGAGGTTCAGTACGCCGTTTTCCAATACCAGCGGCACCGCGTCGCGCACGTAGGGCCACCAGGCTTTCATCTGGCCGCCGGTGACCTTGAGTGTGCCTTCGGAGGCGATCGGCGTGAGGCTGAAGTTACCGGTCCAGTCGATTTTCCCGCCTGCGGGGCCGGCGGCCACCAGGGTCATGTCGGCGTTGTCATCGGGCAGGGTGCTGAGATTTTTCAGCTCGAAATCGAGAGTGTCGTACAGGAACTCGATGGGCTCACTGGGACGCAGGTCCTGGAAATGTACATAACCGCTGGCGAGTTTGATGCGATCAACCCGCAGGGGGAATGGCTTGGCTTCGGGATCGGCCGGGGTCGGTTCGCTGGCCGGCAGTTTGAACAGGCCCAGCAGGTTCAACTGACCGTCCTTGGTGAACATCACCTCGGTCTTGGGCTTGTCCAGCTCGATGTCGACCAGGTGCAGGGCGCCGGACCACAGGCTGTCGAGCTGCAGGTTGGCGTACAGCCGTTCGAAGCCGACCTGCTCTTTGCCCGGTTCGCCGATGTTCAGGCCCCAAAGGCTGACTTCAAGGCTGAAAGGATTGAGTTCGATACGCTGGATCTGGGCCGGCACCGTCGCGTACTCGGCCAGTTGCTGATTGGCGATCCGCAAGGCGATGCCCGGCAATATCAGAAAACCCAACAGGCTGTAGAGGGCCAGTGCGGTCAACAGGGCGCCGAAAGCGCGAATCAATCCTTTGGGCATGTGTGGCTTCATCTAGTGTGAATTCGGAGTGCCTTGGAGTATGGCATGCGTTTACGGTTCCGAAGCCACTGTGATTTATGAGATTTGTCTGTTTTGTGCATGAGAATTCAGGCGCCGGCTTAGAGCTGGAGGATCAACGTCTTGAGCGGCGGCTGCTGGTCCAGGGAGGGGAAATCGTCGCCGGGTGTCAGCACGCTCCATTCACGCACCGGTCGGCCGGCCTTTTCCGCGCAACGCAGCACTTGTTCGCGCCAGTCGTCCATGGGCACTTTTGCCAGGTTGTTACAGCAGATCAGCACGCCATTGTCGGCGGTGCTCAGCAGCGCCGGTTTGAGCAGGCTCTGGTAGTCGCGCAACAGGTCGACGGTGCCAAAAGCACTCTTGGCCCAGGCCGGCGGATCGAGCAGCACCAGGTCGTACTGGCGTTGTTCCAGGCGCACATAACTGGGCAGTTTCTGCCCGCGGCGTTGGCTGATGGGCAGGCCAGCCAGTTGGCGGATCGCCGGGAAGTAATCCGATTGCACGAATTCCATGGGCGGCAAAGCGGGGTTGAGCAGGCCGTTCTCGCGCCCCACCGCCAGGTTGCCTTCGGCGAAGTCCAGGTTGCACACCTCGCGCGCGCCACCGGCTGCGGCGCTCAAGCCTACGCCACAGGTGTAGGCGAACAGGTTCAGCACGCTTTTGTCTCGGCTGTGTTCCTTGACCCAGCCCCGGGCGTTGCGCAGATCGAGAAACAGCAGGGGATCCTGTCCGGCATGGCGCCCGCGAACGCGATAGTTCAGGCCCCATTCATGGCCGACCAGGTCTTGCAAGGCGGCTTCGTCAGCCTGGTACACCGTGTCCTGGCGGTCGATGCGCGAATTGCCCCGGGCGCGATCGTTGTAGACCAGCAGGGTTTCCAGCCCCAGGCGCTCGTTGACGATGCCGTGCAGCTGCAGCAAGGCATCGCGCTCCAGTGACTGATGGAAGCTCTGCACCAGCAGTTGCGGGCCGTAGCGGTCGATGGTCAGGCCGGGGGCGCCTTCCTGGCTGCCGTGGAACAGGCGATAGCAATCGGTGCCTTGCTGATGCAACTGGCCGAGCAGGTCCTGGCGTTGGTCGAGGGCGGCGCGCAGCGCCTGATTCAAGGAAGACATGCCGAGCGCGCCTTAAGGAAATGAGGCGCGGGAGTTTAGCAGTTATGAAGGATCAGGTTTGAGGTCGCATAAGGTTGCGAACCAGATACGCTCCTGTGGCGAGGGCGCTTGCTCCCGCTGGGCTGCGCAGCGGCCCTATGATTTTTGGGAGCGCTACGCACTCCAGCGGGAGCAAGCGCCCTCGCCACGGGGTCTGTGTTTGGCTCAGCGATTCAGGCGCTTGTCGATCAACCCCTCCACCACACTCGGATCGGCCAGGGTCGAGGTATCACCGAGGCTGTCGAGTTCATTGCAGGCGATCTTGCGCAGGATTCGCCGCATGATTTTGCCCGAACGGGTCTTGGGCAGCGCTGGCGCCCACTGGATCAGTTCCGGTTTGGCGAAACTGCCGATTTCCTTGCTGACGTGGGCCAGCAATTCTTTCTTCAATTCGTCGTTGGCCTCGACCCCGTTCATCGGTGTGACAAAGGCGTAGATGCCCTGGCCCTTGAGGTCATGGGGGTAACCGACCACCGCTGCTTCGGCGATGTTGTCGTGCAACACCAGGGCACTTTCTATTTCGGCAGTGCCGATGCGGTGCCCGGAGACGTTGATCACATCGTCGATGCGCCCGGTGATCCAATAATCGCCGTCTTCGTCGCGACGAGCACCGTCGCCGGTGAAGTAATAGCCGGGGTAGGGCTTGAAGTAGGTATCGACCATGCGTTGATGGTCGCCGTAGACGCTGCGGATTTGTCCCGGCCAGCTGGATTTGATCGCCAGTACGCCGCTGCCGGCACCGCTGATTTCCTTGCCCGTTTCATCCAGTAATACCGGTTGCACGCCGAACATCGGCTGGGTAGCGCAGCCGGGTTTGAGCCGCGGGGCACTCACCAGAGGGCTGAGCATGATGCCGCCGGTCTCGGTCTGCCACCAGGTATCGACAATCGGGCAGCGCTGTTCGCCGACCACGTTGAAGTACCATTCCCACGCTTCCGGGTTGATCGGCTCACCGACGCTGCCGAGCAATCTCAGGCTTTTGCGCGACGTTTCCTGCAACGGTCCGGGACCTTCGCGCATCAGCGCACGCAGGGCCGTCGGCGCGGTGTAGAAGATGTTGACCTGGTGTTTGTCGATCACCTGCCAGAAACGCGAACTGCTGGGATAGCTCGGGACGCCTTCGAAGATCAGCGTGGTGGCGCCGTTGGCCAGCGGGCCGTAGACGATGTAACTGTGGCCGGTGACCCAGCCGACGTCGGCGGTGCACCAGAACACTTCGTTGTCGCGGTAATCGAGCACGTACTTGAACGTCATCGCCGCTTGCAGCAGATAACCGCCGGTGGTGTGCAGCACGCCCTTGGGTTTGCCGGTGCTGCCGGAGGTGTAGAGGATGAACAGCGGGTCTTCGGCGTCCATCGGTTCGGGCGGGCAGTCGTCGCTCATTTCGTGCATGGCCTGGTGGTACCACAGGTCACGCCCTTCAACCCAGCCCATCTCGCCTTGGGTGCGCTCGACCACCAATACCGTACTGACGTTCGGACAGCTTTCCAGGGCCTTGTCGACGTTGCGCTTGAGCGGGATGAAGCGCCCGCCGCGCACGCCTTCGTCGGCGGTGATCACGGTGCGGCAATCGGCGTCGAGAATCCGGTCGCGCAGAGAGTCCGGCGAGAAACCACCGAACACCACCGAATGCACTGCGCCGATGCGGGTGCAGGCGAGCATGGCGTAGGCGGCTTCCGGAATCATCGGCATGTAGATGCAGACCCGATCGCCTTTCTTCACCCCACGGCTTTTCAGCACGTTGGCCAGGCGGCAAACATGGTTGTGAAGTTTTTTGTAAGTGATTTCTGCCGATTCGGCGGGGTTATCGCCTTCCCAGATGATTGCCGTCTGGTCGCCGCGCGTGTCCAGGTGACGGTCGATGCAATTGGCGCTGACGTTCAGCTTGCCACCCGCGAACCATGTCGCGTCGCCGCTCTTGAGGTCATAGCGCTGGACGGTTTGCCAAGGCGTCATCCAGTCGAGAAAGCGCGTGGCCTGTGCGGCCCAGAAGGCGCTGGGGTGTTCGATGGATTCTTTATAGAGTCGCTTGTACTCGTCCTGGCTCAGTTGCGCAGCCCGGCGGACGGCATCGGCTTGGGGGAACTGGCTGATATCGAACATGACGGTTCCTTATTCTTGTTTTTGCGACAAGAGGGGAGCTACACGACCCTCGTAGGTGCCATGCCCTCCACGGTTTGCGGGTGACCCGAGCCGTAGGAACTGTCTTAAACGAAAAGCGACAGGGCGGGTGAGCCGCCCTGTCAGACTATCACCCGCGATGACGCCCACGGAAGTAGTTGATCAAGCCCTGGGTCGAAGCATCGTCGGCGGGGCTTTCTTCGCTGCCCACCAGGCGGTTGTAGACGCCTTTGCCCAGTTCCTTGCCCAGCTCGACGCCCCATTGGTCGAAGGCGTTGATGCCCCAGACCACGCTTTGCACGAATACCTTGTGTTCATACAACGCCACCAGTGCGCCAAGGCGACGTGGGCTGATGCGTTCAACCACCAACGTGTTGCTCGGACGGTTGCCGGGGATCACTTTGTGCGATGCCAGTTTCTGCACGTCTTCTTCGCTCGCGCCCTTGTCCCGCAGCTCGGCCTCGGCTTCGGCGCGAGTCTTGCCCAGCATCAGTGCCTGGCTTTGGGACAGGCAGTTGGCGTACAGCCACTGGTGATGGTCGGAAACCGGGTTGAAGCTGACGATCGGCACGATGAAGTCAGCCGGGATCAACTGGGTGCCTTGGTGCAGCAACTGATGGTAAGCGTGCTGTCCGTTGCAACCGACGCCGCCCCAGATCACCGGGCCTGTGTCGGTCGACACCGGCGTACCGTCCTGGCGCACGCTCTTGCCGTTGGATTCCATGTCCAGTTGCTGCAAGTGCTTGGTGATGTTGCGCAGGTAGTGGTCATACGGCAGGATCGCATGGCTTTGCGCACCCCAGAAATTGCCGTACCACACGCCCAGCAGCGCCAGCAGCACCGGCATGTTCTGCTCGAACGGCGCGCTCTGGAAATGCTGGTCCATGGAATAGGCGCCGGAGAGCAATTCCTTGAAGTTCGACATGCCGATGGCCAGGGCGATCGGCAGGCCGATGGCCGACCACAGCGAGTAACGTCCGCCAACCCAATCCCACATCGGGAAGATGTTTTCTTCGCGAATGCCGAAGGCCACGGCGGCGGCGTTGTTGCTCGATACCGCGATGAAATGGCGATACAGCTCCGCTTCGGAGCCGCCCTGGGCCAGATACCAGGCACGGGCAGCCTGGGCGTTCTTCAGGGTTTCGAGGGTGTTGAAGGATTTCGACGAGACGATAAACAGCGTGGTCTCGGCGCGCAGCTTCATCGTCAGCTCGTGGAACTCGCTGCCGTCGATGTTCGCCAGGTAATGGCAGCGCACGCCTTTATGCGCGTAGGACAACAGCGCTTCGGACACCAGCTCCGGGCCGAGGAAGGAGCCACCGATGCCGATGTTCACCACGTCGGTGATCGGCTTTTCGGTGTAGCCACGCCACAGGCCGTCGTGAATGCGGCCCACCAGGTCAGTGATCTGGTTCAGCACTTTGTGCACGTCCGGCATCACGTTGACGCCGTTCACCAGCAACTTGTCGCCCACCGGCCGACGCAGGGCGGTGTGCAGGGCTGGGCGGTTTTCGGAGGCGTTGACGATTTCGCCTTCGAACAGCGACTTGATCGCGCCCTTGAGCTCGACTTCATTGGCCAGGCCCACCAGCAGGTCGCGGGTTTGGGCGTTGATCAGGTTTTTTGAATAGTCGAGAAACAGGCCGCAGCTCGACAGGGTGAATTGGGTGAAACGCTGCGGATCGGCATTGAACGCTTCGCGCATGCTGAAATCCTGCATGGCTTTGCGGTGGTCATTCAGCGCTTGCCAGGCAGGCAGAGCGGTCACGTCATGAGGGGTTCGGTAATACGCCATCGCTGCGGGTTTCCTTTTTACTTGAACGACCTTTTGTACACTAAAAATTCCGGCGCGGCCCTAGGTAGGCGTCCGGACAACTGCGTCGACACGATCTCTGGGCGCAGGGCGACTACAGTAAACCTCGCGTTGCGATCTGTCTTGACTTTGTCAGACCGGTTCCTGGTACTTTTTTATACAAACAGGCCAGGAATGGTCCGACAGACGGAGGTGCTGGGGATATTGCTGATCAACTGTGGGAGTGGGCTTGCTCGCGAAAGCGGCGGCACATTCAACATTGATGTGACAGACACATCGCCTTGGCGAGCAAGCACGCTCCCACAGGGAGTTCGCGGGTTTGGTCAGGCAACCTGAACCGGGATGGCATTGCTGGTGTGGCTCAGTTCGTTGCCCGGTGCCATGTACAGCATGCGGGGTTTGAAGTTGACCAGCTCGGCTTCGCTGTAATGGGCGTAGGCGCAGATGATGACGCGGTCACCGACCTTGGCTTTATGGGCGGCGGCGCCGTTGACCGAGATCATCCGCGAGCCTTCCTCGCCACGGATGGCGTAGGTGGTGAAGCGTTCGCCGTTGTCGACGTTGTAGATCTGGATCTGTTCGTATTCACGGATCCCCGACAGGTCCAGCCATTCACCGTCAATGGCGCAGGAGCCTTCGTAATCGAGCACCGCGTGGGTGACTTCGGCGCGGTGCAGCTTGGCCTTGAGCATGATGGCGTGCATGAGTGTTTCCTCTGGTCGGGTCCGAACGGCGGGCAGTTTGCCCGAAGGCTACCGAAGCGGCAATAACACTGCAGTCCCCTTGTGGAAGCGGGCTTGCTCGCGAAGACGGTGTGTCTGTCACATCAATGTTGAATGTGCCGGCGTCTTCGCGAGCAAGCTCGCTCCCACAGGGGGAGGTGAGGGGTCAGGCGGGCGTATCGAGGTCCAGGTGCAAGTTGTCGATCAAGCGCGTTGTACCCAGGAATGCAGCCACCAGTATCACCAGGTCACGATCCTCGGCTGTGGCCGGACGCAAGGTCCGGGCATGGCGGACTTCCAGATAATCGGGACGCAGGCCGGCGGCTTCCAGTTGCTTGAGCTGCTCGGCAACCAACGCCGGGAAATCCCGTTGGCCCTGCCTGATGGCCTCGGCAATCTGGCTCAGGCCGCGATAGACCACCGGCGCGACGGCGCGCTGTTCAGGGCTGAGGAAACCGTTGCGCGACGATAGCGCCAGGCCGTCCTCGGCGCGAACGGTGGGTTCGCCGATGATCTGAATCGGCATGTTCAAGTCATGGACCAGCGCGCGGATCACTGCCAGTTGCTGGAAGTCCTTCTGGCCGAACACTGCCAGGTCAGGCTGGACCATGTTGAACAGCTTGCTGACCACCGTCGCCACGCCCTCGAAATGCCCTGGCCGACTGGCACCGCACAGGCCTTCGGACAATTGCGGGACGCTGACCCGCGTCTGTCCGGCCATGCCGTCGGGGTACATCTCTTCGACACTGGGGGCGAACAGCAGATGGCAGCCGGCCTGGAGCAGTTTCTCCTGGTCGGCGGCCAGGGTACGGGGGTATTTGTCCAGGTCTTCGCCGGCGCCGAATTGCAGCGGGTTGACGAAAATGCTCGCCACCACGAAGTCGGCGCGCTGTGCCGCCTTGGTCACCAGCGCCACGTGGCCGCTGTGCAGGTTGCCCATGGTCGGCACGAAGGCGATGCGTTTGCCTTCACCGCGGGCGCGGGCTACGGCAGCCCGCAGTTCACGTACGGTTTTGACGGTGTTCATGCAGAGAATCCGTGTTCAACGCCTGGGAAGGTCGCTGCTTTGACTTCGGCAACGTAAGCGCTCAGGGCCGCCTGGATGGAGCCTTGCCCAGCCATGAAGTTCTTCACGAACTTGGGCACTCGGCCGGTGATCGACAGCCCGAGCATGTCGTGCAACACCAGCACCTGGCCGTCGGTGGCGTTGCCGGCGCCGATCCCGATCACGGGGATCTTCACTGCCTGGGTGATTTCTTCCGCCAGCTCGCTGGGCACGCATTCGAGCAGCAACATCGCTGCACCGGCTTGCTCCAGTGCAATGGCGTCGGCGCGCATCTGCCGTGCCTGGTTCTCATTGCGCCCCTGGACTTTGTAGCCACCGAGAATGTTTACCGACTGTGGGGTCAAGCCCATGTGCGCGCACACCGGGATGCCGCGCTCGGCCAGCAGCCGAATCGAATCGGCCAGCCACAGTGCGCCTTCGACTTTGACCATGTGGGCGCCGGCCTGCATCAGCATGGCGCTGTTGGTCATGGTTTGTTCGAGGGTGGCGTAGGACATGAATGGCAGGTCGGCGAGGATCAGCGCATCGGTGTTACCGCGTTTGACGGCGGCCACATGGTAGGCCATCTCGGCGGTGGTCACCGGCAGCGTGCTGTCGTGACCTTGCAGCACCATGCCGAGGGAATCGCCCACCAGCAGCACTTCGACACCGGCCTCGTTGCAGGCGTGGGCGAAGGTCGCGTCATAGCAGGTCAGCATGGCGATTTTCTCACCTTTTTGCTTGAGACCTTGCAGTGTGGTCAGGGTAATAGCTGGCATGAAAAAGTCCTCATTAGGCGCTCGTGAACTACTGCGAGTAACGCGCATGATTCGTCATTTACACAGGCGCACCCTCTATGTGTGGTGCTTGTAAGGCCTGGATTGCGCCCTTCAACGCCGCGTTGGCGGCAACGGGACGCCTATAGTCGTGAGGAGCTCTCGGGAAGTCAATTGGATGTGTTACCGCTGGGTGTTACCGGGGTTACTGATGCGTTTCAGCGTAGATGAGCGTCCCAGAATGACTGCCCGGTGCTGGAACCTGTGGGAGCGAGCTTGCTCGCTCCCACAGGGGGGATTTGCATCAGTTCGCAGGCAAGCGTTCCAGGCCTACAAACGGGCACGCCGCAAGCAAATCCTTGAGCAGGCGCCCATCGGCCAGACGCAGGTCGGCGGGGGCCAGCTCGGCCAGCGGATAGAGTACAAAGGCCCGGGCCTGCATGTGGTAGTGGGGGACTTTGAGGCGGGGCTCGTCGATCAGGCGATCGCCGAACAGCAGAATGTCCAGATCCAACGTGCGCGGGCCCCAGCGTTCCAGGCGTTCGCGACCTTGCCCGGTTTCGATGGCTTGCAGCGCATCGAGCAGGACCAGCGGCGCCAGTCGGCAGTCCAGCGCTGCCACCGCATTGGTATAGCGCGGCTGGCCGGGCAGCAGGGAATCGCTTTGATAGAACGCTGAAACGCCCGCCAACCGGGTGTCGGGCAGTTGCGCCAGCGCCTGGACGGCGCAGCGCAATTGTTCAGCGGGTTCGGCCAGGTTGCTGCCCATGCCGATGTAGATGCGCTCCATCGATTACTCGCCCGATGCGCTCGGTGCCCCGGCGCGTTTGCGCTTGGCACCGCTGCTGCGCCGCCGCTTGCGTGGGCCGGTGGTGCCGTCCTCCTTGCTGCTGAGCTCGCGAATCATGTCGCGGCGTTCGCTGTCATTGGCGTCCTGATAGTCGGTCCACCATTCGCCCAGGCCATCGGTCTGTTCGCCGGCGCTTTCGCGCAACAGTAGAAAGTCGTAGCCGGCGCGGAAACGCGGGTTGTCCAGCAGCAGATCGGCACGTTTGCCGCTGCGCCGTGGCAGGCGTTCCTGCATGTCCCAGATCTCGCGGATCGGCATCGTGAAACGTTTTGGAATTGCGATGCGCTGGCACTGTTCGGCGATCAGCTCGTGGGCGGCTTCCTGCATCGCCGGGATCGGCGGCATGCCTCGGTCTTGCAGGCGCAGCACCCGGGCCGGCAGGGCCGGCCAGAGCAATGCGGCGAACAGGAACGCCGGGGTCACCGGCTTGTTCTGCTTGATGCGCAAGTCGGTGTTGATCAGCGCTTCACTGATCAGGGTGTGGGTGTAGGTCGGATTGTGCTCCAACGCCTCGGCGCTGGCCGGGAACAGCGGGTCGAACAGTTGCAGGTCCACCAGCATCTCGAAGGTATCTGCCGCGTGGCCCGACAGGAACAGCTTGAGCACCTCTTCGAACAGGCGGGCCGAAGGGATTTCCCGCAGCATTGGCGCCAGTTCGCGAATCGGCGTGGCGCTGTGTTTTTCGATACCGAAATTCAGCTTGGCGGCGAAACGAACGGCCCGCAGCATCCGCACCGGGTCTTCCTGGTAACGCTGCTTCGGATCGCCGATCAGGCGGATCAGGCGATTGCGGATGTCATGTACACCGTTGGCGTAATCGAGGATGCGTTCGCTGACCGGATCGTAATACAGGGCATTGATGGTGAAGTCGCGGCGTTGCGCGTCTTCTTCCAACGTGCCGTAGACGTTATCGCGCAGGATACGCCCGCTCTCGTTGCGAGAAGACTGGTTGCTGTCTTCTTCTTCGCTTTGCGGGTGGTTGGCGCGGAACGTCGCCACTTCGATGATTTCGCGACCGAAGTGGATGTGGACCAGCTTGAAGCGCCGGCCAATGATCCGTGCATTGCGAAATTCGGCCCGTATCTGTTCCGGCGTGGCGCTGGTGGCAACGTCGAAATCCTTGGGTGTGATGTTGAGCAGCATGTCGCGCACACAGCCACCGACCAGGTAGGCCTGGTAACCGGCGTTCTGCAGGCGTTCGACGATGTTCACCGCATAACGGCTGAACTGGGCCTTTTGCAGCGAATGCTGGCCGCTGTTGAGCACTTCAGGCGTGCTGCGAATGTGTTGCGTACGACGCAAGGGAGAACGGAATGACTGGAACAGCTTCTTCAGCATGGGATGCACTGTTTGAAGGAATATTCGGCCAAAAACGAAGAATGACCGCAGATGGGCGGGGATTCTAGCATTTAGTCGAGGGATGGTGTAGGACGGAGCAGTTTTGAGCTGCAGGCTTGCGCCACAAGCCTTGTAGGCTTTCGGGTGGGAAAGACAGAAACCACAAGGGGAGCCGAAGCTCCCCCAGAATTAGTTACGTGCTCTATTTTTATTATTGGTTTCGGGCTTCTTGTTTTTGTTGAGTGCCCGCGCCACGAGGTTTTCCCTTCGTGACCCTCCCAATCGGGAGTCAAGAGCAAACGGATTGCTTTGGTCGCTGTGTTGCAGTGATCAATCGATCCAACCAGTTCAGGCACCTGTCTTGAGACAGTTTTTATTGTTCTCGGCCTGGTTGTGGGGCTAGCCCCAAATACAACGCCTCTCCAAAAGAATCAGTTAGCTGCGCCTCTCGCCGTCTTGTTTTTATTGTGCGTGAGTCGATTCGTCTTATTTTTATTGTCTTTTGCATTGCTTGTTATTGTTCTTGTACCAAAGCTATAGCAGGGTGCGTGCCAACTTTTGCGAAGGCTAGAAAAACCGGGGGTTCTAAGGATATGTCGGTTTTTTCGGGACGAAAAAAAGCCGGGGTTTCGTTACCGTAAACCCCGGCTTCTGTTACGTGAAAAAGCTGAGGTAACAGTTTTTTCACATTCATGGCTCTTCGAGCCTGTCCTCCTGTGGGAGCGAGCTTGCTCCCACAAATCAGCTTTCGCTGGCCACCCCGGTCTTGCGTCGCGGGATACCCAGGCGCTGGCGGCGTTCCCACAGGCACTTGCGACTTACGCCCAGCTTGCGGGCCAGTTCGGTCTCGGTCATGTGGTCCTGGTGCTCCAGGACGAAATGCTGGAAGTAGTCCTCCAGGGACAGGTCTTCGGTGGGTTCGTGGCTGGTGTTGTTGGCCGCACCGCCCTGTTGTGGGGCCAGGCCGATGAACTCTTCGTCGTCCAGGTCACTCAGTTCGATGTCGATACCCAGCAGATCGGCGGAGATTTCCGGGCTCTCGCACAGGATCACCGCCCGCTCGACCGCGTTCTCCAGCTCTCGAACGTTACCCGGCCAGGCGTAATGACGAATGGCCTGCTCGGCGTCCGGGGCGAACTTGAGATCGGTGCGGTTGACCCGCGCGCTCTGGCGGGCGAGGAACGCTTGGGCAATTTCGTTGACGTCCGCGCCACGCTCGCGCAGGGCCGGCAGTTTCAAGGCGATGACGTGCAAGCGGTAATACAAGTCTTCGCGGAACTGGCCGATCTTCGCCAGGCTCTTGAGGTCACGGTGGGTCGCAGCGATCAGGCGGACGTCGACTTTCTGCGACTGCACCGACCCGACCCGGCGGATCTCGCCTTCCTGAAGCACGCGCAGCAATCGCGCCTGGGCTTCCAACGGCAACTCACCGATTTCATCGAGGAACAGCGTGCCACCGTCCGCCGCTTCCACCAGCCCGGCACGTCCGGCGCTGGCGCCGGTGAACGCGCCTTTCTCGTGACCGAACAGCTCGGACTCGATCAGGCTTTCCGGGATCGCCGCGCAGTTCACCGAGATCATCGGCGCCTTGGCCCGACGAGAGAGGTTATGCAGCGCGCGGGCCACCAGCTCCTTACCGGTACCGGACTCACCCTGGACCAGGACATTGGAGTCGGTTGGTGCCACTTTGCGGATCTTGCTGTACAGGTCCTGCATGGGTGGGCAGGAACCGATAATGCCGATTTCGCCGTTATGGTTGCTGGCGCCGACCTTCGCGGAGGCAGGGGCCTTGCCGGCGGGTTCCGATGGGTTACCGGTTGCCGTTTGTCGGTCGCGCAGGATGCGGGCCACGGCCTGGAGCATCTCGTCGTGGTCGAACGGTTTGGCGATGTAGTCCACGGCCCCCATTTTCATGGAGTCGACCGCCGAGCGCAGGCTGGCGTAACTGGTCATGATCAGCACCGGCGTACCCTGGCCGAGCTTGATCAGCTCGGTGCCGGGAGCGCCGGGCAGGCGCAGGTCGCTGACGATCAGGTCAAATGTCGGGATGCTGAAACGCTCTTGTGCTTCCTGCACTGAACCGGCTTCGCTGACCTGGTACTGGTTGCGTTCCAGCAGGCGGCGCAAGGCGGAGCGGATAATTGTTTCGTCTTCGACGATCAGAATGTGCGGCATTGATTCGATTCTCTCGACGGTCTCAGTTCACAGCGGACGTCGCTTCGACATGACGCGGCAAGGTGACCCGGATACGGGTGCCGCGTTGGCTTTGTACATCGGCCGGGCTGTCGATGGTGATTTGTCCATAATGCTCTTCAACGATGGAATAGACCAGTGCGAGGCCCAGACCGGTGCCTTCGCCAGGATCCTTGGTGGTGAAGAAGGGTTCGAACAATCGGTCCATGATGTTCTGTGGGATACCGCTGCCTTCGTCTTCGACGATCAGGTCGATCGTGTGTTCGCTGGCTTCGCTCTTGACCCGCACCGCGCTGCCGGCCGGTGAGGCGTCCCGCGCGTTGGAGAGTAGGTTGATCAGCACCTGGGCGAGCCGCTGGGGGTCGCCGTCGACCCAATGATCCGGGTCGCACAGGTTGAAAAATTGCACTTCGAAATTGCGCCGGTTGAGCGCCAGCAGACCAATGGCATCCTGGGCCACTTCGGCCAGGCAGACGGGCTCATCGTTATGTTGGTGACCGCCGGCATGGGCGAAGCTCATCAGCGACTGAACGATACGCGACACGCGCTTGGTCTGTTCGAGGATCTGGCCACTGATTTCCGTCAGTTCGCCGTCGTCCTCGCGCTCTTCGCGCAGGTTCTGCGCCAGGCAGGCGATGCCAGTGATCGGGTTGCCGATCTCGTGGGCGACCCCGGCGGCCAACCGGCCAATGCTCGCCAGTCGTTCGGAGTGGACCAGCTTGTCTTCGAGCATCTGGGTATCGGTCAGGTCTTCCACCAGCAATACCAGGCCGCTGTTGCCCGGTGCCAGCGGCTCGTCGATCGCCGCCTTGTGCAGGTTCAGCCAGCGGGTCTGACCGTCGAGGGCCAGGTGTTGTTTGTGCAGGTGCTCGTCCGGCAGGTCGATGAAGCCTTGCAGCAAACCTTTCCACGGTTCGCCCAAGGTGCTCAGGCGCGAACCGACCACGCGCTGGGCAGCGATCCCGGTCAGCTCTTCCATGGCTTTGTTCCACATCAGGATTTCCTGGTCCTTGGCCAGGGAACACACGCCCATCGGCAGTTCCTGCAAGGTCTGGCGGTGATAGCGACGCAAGGCGTCCAGTTCGGCGGCCAGGCCGGTGAGGCGCGAGTGGTAATCCTCGAGGCGACTTTCGATGAAGTGGATGTCTTCGGTGACGTAGTTCTCGCCGCCAGCCTTGTAAGGCAGGAACGTCTCGACCATATCCTGGGCCACGCTGGGGCCCATCAGGCCGGACAGGTTGGCTTCGATCCGGTCCCGCAGGCGACGCAGGGCGTAGGGGCGGCGCTCATCGAAGGGCAGATAAAGGTCGCGCAGGGCCTGTTCGACTTCCTTTTGCGCAGCTTTGGCGCCCAGGGGCTTGGCCAGTTGCGTGGCGAACTCCTGGGGCGAGGCGGCGTGCAGCTCGCGGCGCTGCGGGCGACGAACGTTGTCCACCGCACAGGCTTCGGCGGCGCTGGCCTCTTCGCTGCTGGCGTTGGTGAACAGTGAGATCAGGGTGAACATCAGCACGTTCGCCGCCAGGGAGGCGATGGCTGCCATGTGCCAACTGGTGTCGTCGAGCACATAGATCATGTTCAGCAGCGGAATATAGAAACCCTGCAAGTTGCCCAGCAGCGGCAGGAGCATGGCCACCAGCCACACCAGGATCCCCGCCAGCAGGCCGGCGATAAAGCCGCGACGGTTGGCGGTCGGCCAATACAGCACCGACAACACGCCAGGCAGGAACTGCAAGGTGGCAACGAATGCGACGATGCCCAGGTTGGCCAGGTCCTGGCCGTCGCCCAGCATCAGGTAGAACCCGTAGCCGGCCATGATGATCGCGACGATCAGCGCCCGCCGGGTCCATTTCAACCAGCGGTAGATATTGCCTTCAGCTGGCGGCTGATACAGCGGCAGCACCAGGTGGTTGAGGGCCATCCCCGACAGCGCCAGCGTGGTGACGATGATCAGGCCACTGGCCGCCGACAGGCCGCCGATATACGCCAGCAAGGCCAGGGCCTTGCTGTTGGCGGCGATGCCGATGCCGAGGGTGAAGTACTCTGGATTGGTACTGGCCCCCAGTTTCAACCCGGCCCACAGGATCAGCGGCACCGCCAGGCTCATCAGCAGCAGGAACAGCGGCAGGCCCCAGCTCGCGCTGACCAGCGAGCGCGGGTTGAGGTTTTCGGTAAACGTCATGTGGTACATGTGCGGCATCACGATCGCCGACGCGAAGAACACCAGCAACAGCGTGCGCCACGGTCCCTCCTGCAGGGGCGTATGCAGGGCGGCGAGGGCGGTCTGGTTCTGTAGCAGCCAAAGCTCAAGCTGTTGCGGACCATCAAACACGCCGTACAGGGCATAGAGGCCGACGCCGCCGATGGCGATCAGCTTGATCACCGATTCGAAGGCGATGGCGAACACCAGGCCTTCGTGTTTTTCCCGGGTTGCGATGTGCCGGGAGCCAAAGAAAATCGTGAACAGGATGATCAAGGCGCAGAAACTCAGCGCGACCCGGTGCTGCACCGGTTCGCGGGTGAGGATGCTGATGGAGTCGGCCACGGCCTGGATCTGCAAGGCCAACAGCGGCAATACGCCCACTAGCATGAAGATCGTGGTCAGGGCGCCGGCCCAGGTGCTGCGAAAGCGAAAAGCGAACAGGTCGGCCAGGGACGACAGTTGGTAGGTGCGGGTGATTTTCAGGATCGGGTAGAGCAATACCGGCGCCAGCAGGAACGCGCCCGACACGCCGAGGTAACTGGACAGGAACCCATAGCCGTACTGATACGCCAGCCCGACCGTGCCATAGAACGCCCACGCGCTGGCGTAGACGCCCAGCGACAGGGTGTAGGTCAGCGGATGGCGGATGATCGCCCGGGGGATCATGCCCCGTTCGCTGATCCAGGCTACACCAAACAGCACTGCCAAGTAGGCGGCGCTGATCAGGATCATCTGGGTCAGGCTAAAGCTCATCGGCATCTTTTTGGCTCTGCAGGATGAAGGTCACGACAATCAGAATCAGCCAGAGCAGATACGGCCGATACCAGGCACCCGTGGCATCGATCCACCAATCCATGATCGCCGGGGAGAACAGGTAAATCCCCACTACCAGGAGCAGGACCAAGCGATAGATATACATCCCGGCCTCTCTTATTTATGCGCGTGCCCGAAAACGTGCGGCGATGGTAACGGATGGGCGCCAAGCTGCAAGGGCCGTCAACGTATTTGCGCTTCGGGCAGGCTCAGTGTGCGCGGGATCTTGGCCGCATCCCAGTGGCGAATGCCCCAATCCAGCAGCTCCCGTGGGCTGGCGTCGGCCAGCTCTGAGCCCGGTTGCTGGCCCAGCGCGCGCAACGCCCGCAACAGCAGCGGCGTGGCCTGATCGGCCGCCAGCGGTGGCGAGCGATAGGACTTACCAAGCTTGTGCCCGTCCGGCTGGGTGATCAGCGGCACGTGCAGGTAACGCGGTTGTGGCAGCCCGAGCAGTTCTTGCAGGTACAACTGGCGCGGCGTGGAGTCCAGCAGGTCGGCGCCGCGCACGATATCGGTGACCCCTTGCCAGGCGTCGTCCAGCACCACCGCCAGTTGATAAGCGTAGAGCCCGTCACGACGGCGAATCACAAAGTCACCGGCCTCGCGGCCCAGATGCTGGCGGAACTCGCCTTGTACCCGGTCAGTGAAGTGGTACTCAAGCTCAGGGACGCGCAGGCGGATGGCGGCGTTTTCGGTGCCATGCCCAGCGTTGCGACACAGTCCCGGATAAATGCCCTGATACGCCTCCAGTTGCTTGCGCGAACAGGTGCAAGCATAGGCCAGGCCCTGGCTGAACAAGCGGTTGATGACTTGCTCGTAAGCGTCATGGCGCTCGCTCTGGCGGACCATCTCGCCGTCCCATTCAAACCCGTAGCTTTCCAGTGCCTTCAAAATCGCCGCTTGCGCGCCCGGCTCTTCCCGGGGCGGGTCAAGATCCTCCATGCGCAGCAACCAGCGCCCGCCGACAGCCCGGGCATCCAGGTATGACGCCAACGCAGCGACCAGCGAGCCGAAATGCAAGTGGCCGCTGGGGGTGGGGGCGAAGCGGCCGATGTAGGGGGTGGTGGCAGTCATGGGGAGAATGTTACTGAGTCCGAGCGGTAGGAATACATATCTTGATGACGAAACCCATCCCCTGTGGGAGCGAGCTTGCTCGCGAAGGCGTCGGATCAGCCAGTATTAAGTTGACTGACACTGCGCTATCGCGAGCAAGCTCGCTCCCACAAGGGATTCGCCGGGCGCATAGAAAGTGCCAGAAACAAAAACGGAGCGTGTGAACGCTCCGTTTTCGTTACAGCCCAGGCAATTACTTGCCGACCTGTTTTTCCTTGATTTCCGCCAGGGTCTTGCAGTCGACACACATGTCGGCAGTCGGACGGGCTTCCAGTCGCTTGACGCCGATTTCGACGCCACAGGACTCGCACCAACCGTATTCTTCGTCTTCGATCAGTTGCAGCGTCTTGTCGATTTTCTTGATGAGCTTACGCTCACGGTCACGGGCACGCAGTTCGAGGCTGAATTCTTCTTCCTGACTGGCACGGTCGGCCGGGTCGGGGAAGTTCGCTGCATCGTCTTTCATGTGATCCACAGTGCGATCGACTTCCTGCATCAAGTCCTGTTTCCACTTATTCAGGATCTTGGTGAAGTGCGCGCGCATGGGGGCGCCCATGTACTCTTCGCCAGGTTGCGAGACGTAAGGCTCAAACCCGCTGAGCGTGTTATTTGGGTTTTGCTTTGCTTGGGTGGGCATGAATGGACCGCCTCTACTCTTGTAATCCACTACGCAGGATTGCTCCATCACCGACACCTGCCGGCCCTGCGGCTGCAAGCGGGCGAACTTACCAGATCAAATCGGGCCGCGCTACTCCCGGTTGTCGAGCCTGCGGCCGTCGGGGGCTTTGTAAAGCGTGGTCGGGTTCGGTTCGGTGCAGATGTAATCCTGCTCAATGCTTGATTCTAGTCAAGCCTGGGCCAATCGCCGGAGTCATTTCCAGCAATCCGAGGGCTCTGACTTCTTTAGGTTCGCGCTCGTTCCCGGCTTGGGTAGAATCGGTTCTTTTTCTTACGTAAGGAAGGCTAATGGCTCAGCCCTATAGTGCGCGCAGCCGCGCCATCGAACCTTTCCATGTGATGGCGCTGCTGGCCCGCGCTAATGAATTGCAAGCCGCCGGGCACGACGTCATCCACCTGGAGATCGGCGAGCCAGACTTCACCACCGCCGAGCCGATCATCCAGGCCGGCCAGGCAGCGCTGGCAGCGGGTAAGACCCGTTACACCGCGGCCCGTGGCATTCCCGAATTACGCGAAGCTATCGCGGGTTTCTATAAGCAGCGCTACGGGGTGGACATTGACCCCCGGCGTATCCTGATCACCCCGGGTGGCTCCGGCGCGTTGCTGCTGGCCAGCGCCCTGCTGGTGGACCCAGGCAAGCACTGGTTGCTGGCCGATCCCGGCTATCCGTGCAACCGTCACTTCCTGCGGTTGGTGGAAGGCGCGGCGCAATTGGTGCCGGTGGGCCCGGATGTGCGTTACCAACTGACGCCGGACCTGGTGAACCGTTATTGGGACCAGGACAGCGTGGGCGCGTTGGTGGCCTCGCCGGCCAACCCGACCGGGACGATCCTCACCCGGGACGAACTGGCCGGGTTGTCCAAGGCCATCCGCGGGCACAACGGCCATCTGGTGGTGGATGAGATCTATCACGGCCTGACCTACGGCACCGACGCCGCCAGCGTGCTGGAAGTCGACGACGACGCCTTTGTTCTTAATAGTTTTTCCAAATATTTCGGTATGACCGGCTGGCGACTGGGTTGGCTGGTGGCGCCTTCGGCCGCCGTCGGCGAGCTGGAAAAGCTTGCGCAGAACCTCTACATCAGCGCACCAAGCATGGCCCAGTACGCGGCCCTGGCCTGTTTTGAACCCGCCACCATCGAGATCTTCGAGCAACGTCGGGCCGAGTTCGCGTTGCGCCGCGACTTTCTGCTGCCGGCTTTGCGTGAGTTGGGCTTCGGTATTGCGGTGGAGCCGCAAGGGGCATTTTACCTCTACGCCGATATCAGCGCGTTCGGCGGCGATGCCTTTGCGTTCTGCCAGTATTTCCTGGAAACCGAACATGTGGCCTTTACGCCAGGTTTGGATTTCGGCCGCCATCAGGCCGGCCACCATGTGCGTTTCGCCTACACCCAGAGCCTGCCGCGGCTACAGGAAGCGGTGGCGCGAATCGAGCGCGGACTGCGGAGCTGGCAAGGCTGATGCGTTTTTCTCCTGCGTTGGAAGAAGGGCGTCTGATTCGACGTTATAAGCGCTTTCTCGCCGATATCGAGACCGTTCATGGCGAACTGCTGACCATTCATTGCCCGAACACCGGCTCGATGCTTAATTGCATGACAGAGGGTGCGCGAGTCTGGTTCAGTCGCTCCAGTGATCCCAAGCGCAAGCTGCCCGGTACTTGGGAAGTCGGCGAAACCCCTCAGGGGCGGCTCGCCTGCATCAACACGGCGCGGGCCAACGCCTTGATCGAAGAGGCCTTGCGCGCCGGGATCATCGCCGAATTGAACGGGTTTACCGGGCTCAAGCGTGAAGTGGCCTATGGTCAGGAAAACAGCCGTATCGATTTCCGGCTGGACTACGACAACCGTTCGGCCTGGGTCGAAGTCAAAAGTGTCACGCTGGGTTTCGATGGCACGAACGTGGCGGCGTTTCCCGACGCGGTGACCCAGCGCGGGGCCAAACATCTGCGCGAACTCGCCTGCCTGGCCCGGGAAGGTGTGCGGGCGGTGCAGCTGTATTGCGTGAACCTGAGCGGCATTGAGGCCGTGCGTCCGGCGCAGGAAATCGACCCGCTGTATGCGGCCGCCTTGCGCGACGCGGTGGCGGCAGGTGTCGAGGTGCTGGCTTATGGGGTCAGCCTGACGCCGGAGGAGATGTGGGTGGACCGTCCATTGCCGGTACTGCTCGAACCGCTACAGCTCGACCCAGATCCCTTGTTCGTCCTCCCGGCTGTCTAACGCCGCCAGGAATTGACCGGCGCAGGGACCGGCCACGCACTCACCGTCCTCGATCAGGAACAGTGCGCCATGGGTGGCGCACTGGATCAGGCTGGCGCTGGGGTCGAGAAACTGGTCGGGTTGCCATTCCAGTGGCACGCCGCGGTGCGGGCAGCGGTTGAGGTACGCATAAACCCGGCCTGCGCGGCGCACGATCAGCACCTTGCGGCCATTGATGTCGAAGCCACGACTGCCGTTGTCAGGCAATTGGGCAGCGGTACAAAGAAGCTTCATGTGTGTCTCGATATTTGTGTTGAAGAGCCCCTGTGGGAGCGAGCTTGCTCGCGATGACGGCGCCACATTGAACACTTCAGTGACTGACACACCGCTATCGCGAGCAGCTCGCTCCCACAGGTTTCGTGTGGCAAAAGGTTCATGCTTGACGGTCAAATGAAAACAATTATCAAATGGCGCCTTCTTCGCAGGTGACTGAGGATACTTGGCCTGGCACGTCCATGCCCGGTCCTGTGAACAACTTCTTTGAGGAAGCTGCCTGATGCGCCTGAATATCCGTGTTGTTTGGTTGTGTGTCGCACTGCTGGCCAGCCCGTGGGCCACTGCGGCCGATTTGCCGCAGCGCTGGGTCAGCGCCGGTGGTGCCTTGTCGGAGTGGGTCAGCGCGCTGGGTGGTGAATCGAAACTGGTGGGTGTGGACACCACCAGCCAGCATCCCGAATCCTTGCGGGCCCTGCCGAGTATCGGTTATCAGCGTCAGCTGTCGGCGGAAGGCGTGCTGAGCCTGCGCCCGCAGATCCTGGTGGGCACTGAAGAAATGGGGCCGCCCCCGGTGCTGTCGCAGATCCGCGGCGCCGGCGTACAGGTCGAACTGTTCTCGGCCACGCCGGATCTGCCGACCCTGCAAGGCAATTTGCGGCACCTGGGGCAATTGCTGGGGGCCGAGGCCCTGGCCGCGCAGCTGTTCGACGGTTATCAACAGCAGCTTGCCCAACAAAAAGCCCGGGTGAGCGAAATCCAACTCAAGCAAAAGACGCCCGGCGTGTTGCTGTTGATCGGGGGCGCCGGCGGCAAACCCTTGGTTGCCGGCAAGGGCACCGCCGCCGACTGGCTGTTGCAGCAGGCGGGTGGTCACAATCTGGCGACCCATAGCGGTTACAAGCCATTTTCCATGGAGAACCTCGCCGGGCTGAATCCTGAGGTGCTGGTCTTCGCCGACCGTGCCTTGAAGGGTGAAGAAGCCCGCGCGGCATTGTTCAAGGAAAACCCGATCCTTGCCTCGACCCGGGCCGCCAGGGATGGACGCGTCATGGAACTTGACCCGACGTTGTTGGTGGGCGGGCTGGGGCCACGGTTGCCGCAAAGCCTGGTGAAACTGACGGATGGGTTCTATCCGGCCGCGTCGGCCAAGGCGCCATGAGGCCGGTGGTCAAGCCGCGCACCTTATTCATCGGCCTGAGCCTGCTGTGCCTGTTGGCGATCTGGCTGTCCCTGGCCCTGGGGCCGGTGAGCTTGCCGCTGTTCGACACCTTGCGCGCCGCGTTGCGCCTGCTGGGTCTGCCGGTCGCTGCCGATGGTCTGGAGCAGGCTGAGCTGATCCTCGGCCAGATCCGTTTGCCGCGCACCTTGCTGGGGTTGGCGGTGGGTGGAGTGCTGGCATTGTCCGGTGTGGCGATGCAGGGCCTGTTCCGCAACCCGCTGGCCGACCCGGGGCTGGTGGGCGTGTCCAGCGGCGCGGCGCTGGGGGCGGCCTTCGCGATTGTCGCTGGTTCGGCGCTGGGTGGGTTGCCCGAAGCGTTCGGCCCTTATGTGTTGTCGTTGTGTGCGTTTCTTGGCGGGCTTGGGGTCACGGCCCTGGTCTATCGCCTCGGTCGGCGCAACGGCCAGACCCACGTGGCGACCATGCTCCTGGCCGGCATCGCCCTGACCGCGTTGTCCGGTTCGGCGGTCGGCCTGTTCACCTACCTGGCGGACGACGCGACCCTGCGCACCCTGACGTTCTGGAACCTGGGCAGTCTTAACGGCGCCAGCTATGCGCGGTTGTGGCCGTTGTTGCTGGTCAGCGCCGGCGTGGCGCTCTGGTTGCCACGTCGGGCCCGAGCGCTCAATGCGCTGTTGTTGGGTGAGTCCGAAGCGGCCCATTTGGGCGTTGATGTTGAAGGCCTCAAGCGTGAATTGGTGTTCTGCACGGCCCTGGGCGTTGGCGCGGCGGTGGCGGCAGCGGGCATGATCGGTTTTGTCGGGTTGGTGGTGCCGCATTTGGTGCGACTGATAGCGGGCCCCGACCATCGCGTGTTGCTGCCAGCTTCAGTGTTGGCAGGTGCCAGCCTGCTGCTGTTCGCCGATCTGGTGGCACGCTTGGCGCTGGCCCCGGCGGAACTGCCGATTGGTATCGTCACGGCCTTTATCGGGGCGCCTTTCTTCCTTTATTTATTGTTGCGAGGGCGCGCCTGATGTTGCGAGCGCAGAACCTGCACATTCATCGTGGTCGGCAAAGCGTGCTGGCGGACGTCGATCTGCAACTCAATCCCGGTGAAGTGCTCGGCGTGCTTGGGCCCAATGGCGCGGGGAAAAGTACCTTGCTGGCCGGCCTGTGCGGCCAATTGCGTCCGGCCCAGGGCCAGGTTTGGCTCGACGATCGACCGCTGGCCCAGTGGGACGGTGCCGAGCGCGCTCGCCGCCTGGCGGTCTTGCCGCAGTCCTCGACCCTGGACTTTGCGTTCCGTGTCGAGGAAGTCGTCGGCATGGGGCGCCTGCCGCATCAGAGTGGCCGGGTACGCGATGATCAAATCGTCGCCTCGGCGCTACAAGCCGCGGACGCGGCGCATCTGCACGGACGCAGTTACCTGGCGTTGTCCGGGGGCGAGCGTCAGCGGGTGCATCTGGCGCGGGTGTTGGCACAACTGTGGCCGGGTGAGGCGGGTCAAACTTTGTTGCTGGACGAGCCGACCTCGATGCTCGACCCACTGCATCAGCACACCATCCTGCAGGCGGTGCGTGAATTCGCCGATCGCGGCGCTGCCGTGTTGGTGATCCTGCATGACCTGAACCTGGCGGCGCGTTACTGTGATCGTCTGTTGCTGCTTGCGTCTGGCCGGCCCGTGGCCCTGGACACGCCGCAGCAGGTGCTGCGCCCGGAACCGCTCAAAGCGGTGTTTGGCCTGGAAGTGCTGGTGCAGTCCCATCCGGAGCGCGGGCATCCATTGATCATTGCCCGTTGAGGGTTTCTTGAGGATGTAGACGTGCGGCTGATCCTGATCCTGACATTGAGTGTCTTGACGGCTTGTCAGAGCATTGCGCCGCCCCCGGTCAGCGGGCGGATCCGAGACTTGCACACTGGTCAGGTCGTCACGCCCCAGGCGCTGGTCGAGCGTTTGGCGACAGCGTCTCGAGTGGTGGTGGGTGAAAAACACGACAATCGCGATCACCACGCGCTACAGCTATGGCTGCTTCAGGCCTTGGCCGAGAGGCGGGCTCAAGGCAGTCTGTTGCTGGAAATGCTGACGCCGCAGCAGCAACCACGGATTGCTGCCGTTCGCCAGTTATCGACCTTGCCGAAGGACCTGCCCGGTGCGCTGGATTGGTCGCCGGGCTGGGACTGGAGCCTGTATGGGCCTGTCATCGAGTTCGTCTTGACGCAACCTTATCCTTTGCTGGCGGCCAATCTGGACGCCGCCGAGATCCAGCGTTTCTATCGGCAAGCGCCGGGCTTGAGCGGCGTTCGCACCAATGCGACGGTTGTGAAGGGGGAACTGCTGGGACAGATCCGTGAATCCCACTGCGGCCTGCTGCCTGAATCGCAAATGCCGGCGATGCTGGCGGTCCAGCAGCAGCGTGACCGGCGCATGGCTGAACGTCTACTGGACGCGCCCACCCCCGCATTGTTGTTCGCCGGCGCCTGGCATGGGCGAAAGGATGTTGGTGTGCCGCTGCATGCGCTGGATCTTGGGGCCAGCGAAGCTCCGATCGTCTTGATGCTGGCCGAGGAAGGCAGCGACGTGACATCAACCATGGCCGACTATGTGTGGTACACCCCGGCCACACCGCCTCAGGATTACTGCGCACAGATGCGTGAACACACCAAGGGGTGAGATCGCGCTAAAGAAGAGAGGCTTTTTCCAGGCAAAAAAAGACCCGGCAAAAGCCGGGTCAAATAACCGTGATTAGCCTGATGAGGAGATATCTGAGAGTCCGAACCAAGGGCTGTTCAAATATCGACCAGTCTCGCGACCGGATGTGGTAATCATAGCGATTCTCATTACCATGTCAAACATTGTTTTTCGATTTCCCGAAATAACCTGAACGGTTACCACGTCAGTCGGCAAAACGAGGGTAGTCAGGCTTTATGCCGCGTCGAGATAGCGTCCAGTTGTTGATTCAGGGCTTCCTTGCGTTCGGCGGGGAGGTCGTTCCAGTGCACATCCATCAATGCGCCTTCGATCGCATACAGCAACACCTTGGAAGCCCGGAAGCCGCGAGTGCGCACGGCCCGATAGGCGTCCACCGCGCCAAGCCGGCGTAGATCCGAGGCGCTGTGTATACCGACGGCATGCAGCCACTGGGCTGATGTCTTGCCGAGATTCTTCAGGTGTTGCAACTCATCATTCATCGAGCCTCCTTGCGACGGCCGATTGGTGCATTGGGCAAGCTTCTGAGCAGTGTAGCGGTCAGTAGGAAAAGCGTGATTCTTTGGTGGGATTCGACGCAAAAGCTTCTAATGCATTACGCACGATGCGGAGGGAAGGTGCCGCACGATACGTCCTCCAGCGCGGGCGGGGGCGCTGGAGTTCGGGTCGGTCTGTGGCGGGGCGGCCGCATCTTGGCCTACCCGGTTTCCACAGGATCAGCGGGTGCGGTAACGCAGCCGGGTGCCGAAGTTCATCGACATCAGAATCTCGTCGGCAGACAGCTCAGGCGGGAAGTAGGCGCCGGATATCTGCGCGTGGGCCAGGCTCGCGCCTTCCAGTGACGCTTTGCGAAAATCGATGCCGCGCAAATCAGCGGAGCGGAAGTAAGCGTCGCTGAAATCAACGTCGTCGGCGTTCAGTTCCCGCAGATCAAGGCCACGAAAATCACCGCCGCGCATGTCGACCGGACCTTGAGGGCGCTCACTGTTGAAACCTGCAATATCGTCTTTGCGCAGCAAGGCATAAAGCGGGGTATTGAGAAGCTTGGGGAGGCTCATTTCATAGCACCTGTTGGTTTTATGACGCCAGTATAGTGCCACTATTTGGCGGCCGTGAAGCCGGGTCTCGCTTCACGGCCGAAATAGTTTTCTACAGGCCTGGCAGGCGCTGACGGATCTGCGCAACCACGACGTCGAGGGTACCGCTTTCGTTGGTTTGGACCCGTTTGCTGCAAAGGATTTCCGTCGGGGTCAGGGCTTCACGGCTGGCCTGTTGTGCAGCGATGACCGCCAGAGTCGCGTCCGAAGGGTCTTTCTGATCGGCCTGACGCTGCGCGAGTCTGGCTTCGATGACCGCTTGCGGTGCGTTGCAGTCGAGAATCAGGAATGGTGCGCCCGTGGCTTCGGCCACTTTCGCTGCTGCATCGCGCTGGTCGCGCTTGAGGTAGGTGGCGTCGACCACCACCGGGAATCCGGCGTGCAGGATCATGTCGGCGATCTCATGCAGGCGCGCGTAGGTGGCGCTGCTGGCGTCGCTGCTATAGATACCGGCTTGTGGATCGTTGGGCACATGTTGCTCGCCGAACAGGCGCTTGCGCTCTACGTCCGAACGCAGGCGAATCGCCCCCAGTGCTTCCACCAGGCGCATGGCGACGTGGCTTTTGCCTACGGCCGAAACGCCGTGGGTAATGGCCAGGAAATGTGACGGAATGGTGCTGTAGCTTTCGGCCAGGTTGGCGTAGTTGCGGTATTGGCGAAGGGTGGTGGCGCGCTGCACCGGATCGGCTTCGGCCGGCATGCTGAACAGCGCAACCTTGGCGCGGACCAGGGCGCGATAGGCCTTATAGAAGTTCAGCAGTTCAAGGCCCCGGTAATCGCCGGTCAGTTCCAGGTATTGGCTGACGAATCGCCGCGCCAGCGACTTGAGGCCACGGTCTTCCAAGTCCATCGCCAGGAACGCGGTGTCGGCGTAGACGTCGGTGAAGCGGAAGGGCTCGTTGAATTCGATGCAGTCGAAAATCACCACTTTGCCGTCGATCAGCGTGATGTTGCCCAGATGGATATCGCCATGGCATTCGCGGATGAAACCTTCGGCCTTGCGCTGGATGAACAGCGACTTGAGGCGATCAAAGCTGCTTTCAGCCCAGGCTTGCAGCGCTTCGAGTTGCAACAGGTCAGCTTTGTCGCTGAGGAACGGGCGGATCTGTTCGAAGTTCTGCCGCACCGGCGCCATCACGCTGTCCGGGGTGCCGGCCGCATTGTCGGCTGGCACTTTGGGCGTGGAAAGGTGGAACTGGGCGATCTGCGTGGCCATTTCGTCGATGTGGGCGGTGGTCAGTTCACCGTTGGCTTGCAGCGTGCTGAGCAGTTGGCTCTGGGGGAACTGACGCATCTTCAGGGCATATTCGATGGCCGGGCCGTCGCCCGCCAATTGCGGCGCTTCGGCACTGCCGGTAATTGGCAGGACTTCCAGGTACAGGTCCTGGGTCAAGCGCTGGTTAAGGCGCAGCTCTTCGCCACAGAAATGCTCGCGCGCCTCGAGACTGGTGAAATCGAGGAAACCGAAGTTCACCGGCTTTTTGAATTTGTAGGCGTATGGCCCGGTGAGCAATACCCAGGAAATGTGGGTTTCGATGACCTGGAACCCTTCGACGGGATGCGGGTAGAGGGCCGGGTTTTGCAGGGCGGCGATCAGGGATTGGCTCACGGGCGGTCCTTCAGAGACTGGAAAATTCAAGGCCGTCATTATGGCCGCAAGCGACGTTAACGCAAACCTCGTCGGGCTCATGTTGAACCGCCGCAAAGTGCGTATAATCCGCCGCCATGACTCGTACCCGATCCCCCCGTACCCCCAAGAAACCACCCGCCAGCCGCCTGCGGCCCTGGCTGGGCTGGGCCCTTAAACTTAGCCTGGTGGGCCTTGTCGTGCTCGCCGGTTTTGCGGTCTATCTCGATGCCGTGGTCCAGGAGAAGTTCTCCGGCAAGCGCTGGACGATCCCGGCCAAGGTCTACGCCAGGCCGCTGGAGCTGTTCGTCGGACAGAAGCTGAGCAAGGATGATTTCCTGACCGAACTCGATGCCTTGGGTTATCGCCGTGAAAGCGTGGCCAATGGTCCGGGTGCGGCCTCGGTCAATGGCAATACCGTCGACCTCAATACCCGCGGTTTCCAGTTCTATGAAGGCATGGAGCAGGCGCAACCGGTGCGGGTGCGCTTCTCTGGCGACTATGTAGCTGCGCTGACTGGCGCCAACAATGCGAGCTTGTCGGTGGTGCGCCTCGAGCCGCTGTTGATTGGTGGCCTGTACCCCAAGAACCTTGAAGACCGGATCCTGATCAAGATCGACCAGGTTCCGCCGTTCCTGCTCGATACGCTGATCGCCGTCGAAGACCGCGACTTCTACCATCACTTCGGCGTCTCGCCCAAGTCGATTGCCCGGGCCATTTGGGTCAACACCTCCTCCGGCCATATGCGCCAGGGCGGCAGTACCCTGACCCAGCAGTTGGTCAAGAACTTCTACCTGACCAACGAGCGCAGTCTGTCTCGTAAGCTCACCGAAGCCATGATGGCGCTGCTGTTGGAGCTGCACTACGACAAGCCGGAGATCCTGGAGGCGTACCTCAACGAGGTGTTTATCGGCCAGGACGGTCAGCGGGCGGTGCATGGTTTCGGTCTCGCCAGCCAGTTCTTCTTCAGCCAGCCATTGTCCGAGCTCAAGCTGCATCAGGTGGCGTTGCTGGTGGGCATGGTCAAGGGGCCGTCTTCCTACAACCCGCGGCGTAATCCGGAGCGTGCCCTCGAGCGGCGCAATCTGGTGCTCGACCTGTTGCAACAACAAGGCGTGGCGACCGCCGAGCAGGTTGAAGCGGCAAAGAAAATGCCACTGGGCGTGACCAAGCGCGGCAGTCTGGCGGACAGCTCGTTCCCAGGCTTCATGGACCTGGTCAAGCGCCAGCTGCGTGAAGACTACCGCGACGAAGACTTGACCGAAGAAGGTCTGCGCATCTTCACCAGTTTCGACCCGATCCTACAGATGAAGGCCGAAGCCTCGGTCGAGGACACCTTCAAACGGCTGGGCGGGCGCAAGGGCGCTGACGAAGTCGAAGCCGCCATGGTGGTGACCAACCCGGAAACCGGCGAAGTCCAGGCCATGATCGGCAGCCGCCAGGCCAGCTTCGCCGGTTTCAACCGGGCGCTGGACGCTGTGCGGCCGATCGGCTCGCTGATCAAGCCGGCGGTGTACCTTACCGCGCTGGAGAAACCGAGCCAGTACACGCTGACCAGTTGGCTGTCGGACGAAACGTTCTCGGTCAAAGGGGCGGATGGGCAGGTCTGGAAACCGCAGAACTACGATCGCCGCTCCCACGGGACGGTGTTCCTGTACCAGGGGCTGGCGCATTCCTACAACCTCTCGACGGCTCGCCTCGGGTTGGAAATCGGCGTGCCGAACGTACTCAAGACCCTGGCGCGCCTGGGGGTAAGCCGCGAATTCCCGGCTTTCCCATCGATGCTGCTGGGGGCTGGTGGTCTCACGCCAATCGAAGTGGCGGCCATGTACCAGACCCTGGCCAACGGTGGTTTCAATACGCCGATGCGCGGGATCCGTAGCGTGCTGACCGCCGATGGCGAACCGCTCAAGCGTTACCCGTTCCAGATCCAGCAGCGTTTTGATCCGGCTTCCATTTATCTGATCCAGAGCGCGATGCAGCGGGTCATGCGTGAAGGCACCGGCAGTTCGGTTTATAACGTGCTGCCCCGGACCTTGAACCTGGCGGGCAAGACCGGTACCAGTAACGATTCGCGCGACAGCTGGTTTGCCGGTTTCAGCCAGGATCTGCTGGCGGTGGTCTGGCTTGGACGTGATGATAACGGCAAGACCCCGTTCACCGGCGCCACGGGGGCGTTGCAGGTCTGGACCAGTTTCATGCGCAAGGCTGACCCATTGCCGTTGGACATGCCACAACCGGACAATATCGTTCAGGCCTGGGTCGATTCGCGCACTGGACAAGGTTCCGACGCCAATTGCCCGGGCGCTGTACAGATGCCGTATATTCGCGGCAGCGAGCCGCCACCCGGTGCTGCCTGTGGCAGCACGAGTCCCGCCGAGTCGGTGATGGATTGGGTCAAGGATTGGGTGAATTAAGCAAAGAGGGTTTCAAGTGAACAAGTGGTTGATTCCAGCGGTAACGGCCGTGGCTTTGCTCAGTGGCTGCTCTACCGTACAGCGCGGTTCGATTCCGGTCGTTGATTCCGGCACCGCTGTTTCCAACAGTGAGCGGATCTCGGCCAACGGCGGTTTCCGGCAAACGACGGTAAAGCGGCCGGTGCAGGGCCAGCCTCAGGCGATCCCTCAAGGCGACACCGGTGTCGTGGTGATGGTGCCGGGTGGTGGCGCTACGACCTCGGCGCCGATCAGCAGCACGCCGATCACGCCGGGCCCCATTACCCCGGGGCCTATCGAGACCTCGCCGATCGATCAGGGCAGCTACAGCATGCCTTCGACGCCGAGCCGCATTCCGTCGGCCAGTTCGGGTGGTTTGTCCGCCGATGAGCAATTGGACGGTCCGGTGCTGGCCCTGCTCACTACCGCGCAACAGCAGCAGGCCGGCGGCGACCTCAATGGTGCGTCCTCCAGCCTGGAGCGTGCTCAGCGAGTAGCACCGCGTGAACCGCAGGTGCTTTATCGCCTGGCCCAGGTGCGCATGGCCCAGGGCGATGCGCCGCAAGCCGAACAACTCGCCCGTCGCGGCCTGACACTCACCAGCGGTCGTCCGGCGCTTCAGGCCAGCTTGTGGGAATTGATCGCCCAGGCTCGCGAGAAACAAGGCGATTCCGCTGGCGCGGCGTTGGCCCGTCAGAAGGCTAAGGTTTCGCTCTGATGGATACGCGTTTTCCCCAGATTGCCGAGCAGTTGCTGCTGATCGAGCGGGAGTTGAGGGTCCAAGGCTGGTGGAGCAGCGTTTCGCCTTCCGTCGAAGCGCTGGCCAGCGTCGAGCCGTTCGCGGTGGATACCCTGGACTTCGAGCAATGGCTGCAATGGATTTTCCTGCCACGGATGAAAGCCATCCTGGAAAATGACCTACCGCTGCCCAACGCCTCAGGCATCCTCGCCATGGCTGAAATGGTCTATGCCCAGCGGCCAGGGCAGGGCATCGAGTTGCAGCGGCTGCTGTCGCAGTTTGACCAGTTGATCAGCGACGTCGGTTGATCGCTATTACTGGCAATGTTCTTCGATCTGCTTGCGGGTCTCATCGATCCGCTGGCGTCGCTCTTCATCGGTGAGGCGACGCATTTCCCCTTCCACGTCCTCACGCACCCTCGGGTTGTTCTGCAATTGCGCCAGGTTGGTCCGGGCCTGATCGCAGAACACCTTGAGCTGGGCCTGCTGTTCTGCGATCTGTTTCTTTACCTGTTGATCGATAGCCTTCTGGTCGCCAATGACTCCACCAGAGGGGGGCGCTGGTGGTTTAGCGACGGACGGCGAGGACTTGATCACGGTCGTGGTCTGCACGCCTTCGGGCGGCTGGGCTCCGAAATGCGTCACGCCTTGGGCGTCCACCCATTTGTAGACCTGACCGGCCATGCACGTCGGGCTCAGGCCAACCAGCAAGCTGGCCATCAAGAAGAACATTCGCATGCTGTTTCCTTGTCGTGGGTTGCGCAATTGAAGCTAACACAGTTGCCGTTTAAAGGTTTTTTCTTGCGTTCTCATGCGCTTACTTCGAATAAAGTACATTGACGACTTGACTTGCAGAAGACGAAACAGAAGAATCCAAAGTCCGCTGTAGAGGGACTGCCAGAAGCAGACCCACTCGGCAGATCATGAGGCGCACATCCGCGCCGACCTGTTACACCCGCAACGCGTTACCTCGCGCTGGGTGGGAAAGGCCCGCAACACTTGGGACGATCCCAATACTTGCTCAGTCAGTGCTGACGTAGTCGGCGACCACCGTCGCTCATGCTCTGCCGAGAAGTAAACCTATTAAGACCCGTCCCCTTGTTGTGGGTCGGTATTCTGGCGTTTTAGAGGTGAACAACGTGGAGCTTTTATCTGGCGGTGAGATGCTCGTCCGCTTTTTGCGTGACGAAGGCGTCAAATATATCTACGGGTACCCCGGTGGTGCTCTTCTTCATGTCTATGATGCCCTGTTCAAAGAACCGGAAGTGACCCATATCCTGGTTCGTCACGAGCAGGCGGCCACTCATATGGCTGACGGCTATGCCCGTGCCACCGGCAAGGCCGGCGTGGTACTGGTGACTTCCGGTCCAGGCGCCACGAACGCCATCACCGGTATCGCCACGGCGTACATGGACTCTATCCCGATGGTGATCATCTCCGGTCAGGTGCCTAGCACTATGGTCGGCACCGATGCGTTCCAGGAAACCGACATGATCGGTATTTCCCGGCCGATCGTGAAGCACAGCTTCATGATCAAGCACGCGTCGGAAATCCCGGAAGTCATGAAGAAGGCCTTCTACCTGGCTGAGTCCGGTCGTCCGGGCCCGGTCGTGGTCGATGTCCCAAAAGACATGACCAACCCGGCCGAGAAGTTCGAATACATCTTCCCGAAAAAAGCCAAGCTGCGTTCCTACAGTCCGGCCGTACGCGGTCACTCCGGGCAAATCCGCAAGGCAGCTGAAATGCTGCTGGCGGCCAAGCGCCCTGTGTTGTACTCCGGCGGTGGTGTGATCCTTGGCGGTGGCTCAGCGCCGCTGACTGAACTGGCAAAAATGCTCAACCTGCCGGTCACCAATACCCTGATGGGCCTGGGTGCCTACCCGGGCACCGATCGCCAGTTCATCGGCATGCTCGGCATGCACGGCAGCTACACCGCCAACCTGGCGATGCACCATGCCGATGTGATCCTGGCAGTCGGCGCGCGCTTCGACGACCGTGTCATCAACGGCCCGGCGAAGTTCTGCCCGAACGCCAAGATCATCCACATCGACATCGACCCGGCGTCCATCTCCAAGACCATCAAGGCAGACGTGCCGATTGTCGGTCCGGTAGAGAGCGTGCTGACCGAAATGGTCGCCATCCTCAAGGAAATCGGCGAGGCTCCGAACAAGGAGTCCGTGGCCAGTTGGTGGAAGCAGGTTGATGAATGGCGTGGCGATCGTGGCCTGTTCCCTTATGACAAGGGCGACGGCAGCATAATCAAGCCGCAGACCGTAATCGAAACCCTGTGCGAAGTGACCAAGGGCGATGCCTTTGTGACCTCCGACGTGGGCCAGCACCAGATGTTCGCCGCGCAGTACTACAAGTTCAACAAGCCCAACCGCTGGATCAACTCCGGTGGCCTGGGCACCATGGGCTTCGGTTTTCCGGCGGCCATGGGCATCAAGTTGAGTTTTCCGGATGCCGACGTTGCCTGTGTCACGGGCGAGGGCAGCATCCAGATGAACATCCAGGAACTGTCCACCTGCCTGCAATACGGTTTGCCGGTGAAGATCGTCATCCTGAACAACGGTGTGTTGGGCATGGTTCGCCAGTGGCAGGACATGAGCTACGGCAGCCGTCACTCGCATTCCTACATGGAATCGCTGCCTGATTTCGTCAAGCTCGCAGAGGCCTACGGTCACGTCGGCGTACGCATCACCGAATCGAAAGATTTGAAGTCGAAGATGGAGGAAGCGTTCGCCATGAAGGACCGCCTGGTGGTGATCGATATTGCGGTCGACACCAGTGAGCACGTCTACCCGATGCAGATCAAAGACGGCTCCATGCGCGATATGTGGCTGAGCAAGACGGAGCGTACCTAATCATGCGACATATTATTTCCCTGCTTCTGGAAAACGAACCGGGTGCTCTGTCTCGTGTAGTGGGCCTGTTCTCGCAGCGCAACTACAACATCGAAAGCCTGACCGTGGCGCCAACCGAAGACCCGACCCTGTCGCGTCTGACGCTGACCACTGTTGGCCACGATGAAATCATCGAGCAGATCACCAAAAACCTGAACAAGCTGATCGAGGTGGTCAAGCTGGTGGACCTGTCGGAAAGCGCTCACATCGAGCGCGAACTGATGCTGGTCAAGGTCAAGGCCACCGGCGCACAGCGTGCCGAGATCAAACGCACTACCGATATTTATCGTGGGCAGATCGTCGATGTCAGCGCCAGCGTCTATACCGTTCAGTTGACCGGTACCAGCGACAAGCTCGACAGCTTCATTCAATCGATCGGCACTGCCTCGATTCTGGAAACCGTACGCAGTGGCGTCACCGGGATTGCCCGTGGCGACAAAGTACTGAGCATCTAAACCAAATTAGCGAATGGCCTGAAAGGCCGGATAGAGGGGAAATTCATGAAAGTTTTCTACGATAAAGACTGCGACCTGTCGATCATCCAGGGTAAGAAAGTCGCCATCATCGGCTACGGTTCCCAAGGTCACGCCCAGGCGTGCAACCTGAAAGACTCCGGCGTTGACGTGACTGTTGGCCTGCGTAAGGGCTCGGCTACCGTTGCCAAGGCTGAGGCCCATGGCCTGAAAGTCACCGACGTGGCTTCCGCCGTTGCTGCCGCCGACCTGGTCATGATCCTGACCCCGGACGAGTTCCAGTCTGCCCTGTACAAAAACGAAATCGAGCCGAACATCAAGAAAGGCGCCACCCTGGCCTTCTCCCACGGCTTCGCGATCCACTACAACCAGGTTGTGCCACGCGCCGACCTCGACGTGATCATGATCGCGCCGAAGGCCCCGGGCCACACCGTACGTTCCGAGTTCGTGAAAGGCGGCGGTATCCCTGACCTGATCGCGATCTACCAGGATGCGTCCGGCAATGCCAAGAACGTGGCCCTGTCCTACGCAGCTGGCGTCGGCGGCGGTCGTACCGGCATCATCGAAACTACCTTCAAGGACGAGACCGAAACCGACCTGTTCGGCGAACAAGCCGTTCTGTGTGGCGGTACCGTCGAGTTGGTCAAAGCCGGCTTCGAAACCCTGGTTGAAGCGGGCTACGCGCCAGAAATGGCCTACTTCGAGTGCCTGCACGAACTGAAGCTGATCGTTGACCTCATGTACGAAGGCGGTATCGCCAACATGAACTACTCGATCTCCAACAACGCTGAATACGGCGAATACGTGACCGGTCCGGAAGTGATCAACGCCGAGTCCCGCCAGGCTATGCGCAACGCCCTGAAACGCATTCAGGATGGCGAATACGCCAAGATGTTCATCAGTGAAGGCGCCACCGGCTATCCTTCGATGACCGCCAAGCGTCGTAACAACGCCGCCCACGGTATTGAAATCATCGGCGAGCAACTGCGCTCGATGATGCCGTGGATCGGTGCCAACAAGATCGTCGACAAGGCCAAGAACTAAGTCGCGAGCTTGATCGAAAAACGCGGCCTTGGCCGCGTTTTTTCGTTTGGGCGGTGGCTTCTGGTATAAAGCTGCATCGTTTGCGGTCGAACCGTCGTCCCAGACACCTGTCGAATTTTTTCACACCGTTGCAAGGTATTGTCCATGAGCGAACGTCCCGACGAGCCAAACCAGGCTCCTGACGCCGAAAGCCTGCTACCCATCGATGAGCACATCGAAGAAGGCCATGACGCTGAAGGCCGTAAGGTCCGGCATCGTGGCATCTATCTGCTGCCGAATCTGTTCACCACCGCGAACCTGTTCGCCGGTTTCTATTCCATCATCAGTTCCATGAGCGCTCAGGCCGCGTTGAGCGCCGGTGACAGTGCTGGGGCGAGTCGTTACTTCGCCTTCGCTGCCATTGCGATCTTTGTTGCCATGGTGCTCGACGGTCTGGACGGGCGCGTGGCCCGCATGACCAATACCCAGAGCGCTTTCGGTGCCGAGTACGATTCGCTGTCCGACATGGTGGCCTTCGGCGTGGCGCCGGCTTTGTTAGCTTTCGGCTGGGCGCTGGGGGACATGGGCAAGGTCGGCTGGATGGTCGCCTTCATCTATGTGGCCGGTGCGGCGTTGCGCCTGGCGCGTTTCAACACCCAAGTAGGCAAGGCTGACAAGCGTTACTTCATCGGCTTGGCCAGTCCGGCAGCTGCAGGTGTGGTGGCCGGTGTGGTCTGGGCATTCAGCGACTATGGCATCCAGGGTTCGAAAATGTCGTTCCTGGTGGCGTTGCTGGTAGCGGCGGCCGGGATGCTGATGGTCAGCAACATCAAGTACAACAGCTTCAAGGAGTTGGACTTGAAGGGGCGTGTGCCATTCGTTGCGATTCTGGCGGTGGTGCTGGTGTTCGCGGTGGTCTTCAGTGATCCGCCGCGAATTCTGTTACTGGTATTCCTCGCTTACGCGGCGTCCGGCCCGGTTCAATACCTGTTGCACCTGCGTCGCCACAAAAGCGCCGAGTGATGTAATTTCCCCCATACTCCGCAGTCTATTGGTGCACCTGCCCTCCAATACTGCGGAGTTGTCATGCTGATCAAGATCCCCAAGTCGTCCGACTGCCGTGAATCGGACGTCACGCCCGAATCCCTCTATCTATCTCGTCGTCAAATGCTGGGTGCGACCATGGCCGGCCTCGCCGTGAGTAGCCTGCCGCGTTGGGCCAGTGCTGCCGACGCGGCGCGGTATGCCGATGTCGAGCCCGGCAAGGCACCATCCTGGTTTGCCGAGAAACTGCCGTCCACTCAATGGGGCGCGGTCACGGTCAAGAATGAGCCCATTACGCCGTTCAAAGACGCCACCCACTACAACAACTTCTATGAGTTCGGGACCGATAAGGGCGACCCGGCGGCGAATGCCGGATCCTTGAAAACCGAACCCTGGAGCGTGGTGGTGGACGGGGAGGTGGGCAAGCCGGGGCGTTATGGGTTGGAAGACTTCATGAAGCCCTATCAGTTGGAGGAGCGGATTTATCGACTGCGCTGTGTCGAAGCCTGGTCGATGGTCATCCCGTGGATTGGCTTTCCCATTTCCGCACTGCTCAAGCAGATCGAGCCGACCTCCAAGGCGAAATACATCCGCTTCGAAACCCTGCAGGATCCCAAAACCATGCCCGGGCAGCGCTCCGGCTTCGCCTTGATCGACTGGCCTTATGTCGAGGGCCTGCGATTGGACGAGGCAATGAACCCGCTGGCAATCCTGGCGGTTGGGATGTACGGACGGGAGTTGCCGAACCAGAACGGCGCGCCGTTGCGGTTGGTGGTGCCGTGGAAGTACGGTTTCAAAAGTGTGAAGTCGATTGTACGTATCAGCCTGGTTAGCGAGCAGCCGAAGACGACCTGGCAAAGTATTGCGTCCGATGAATACGGCTTCTATGCCAACGTCAATCCGACGGTCGATCATCCGCGCTGGACCCAGGCGCACGAACGCCGTTTGCCGAGCGGGTTATTCAGTCCCAATGTTCGCGATACGTTGATGTTCAACGGCTATCAGGATGAAGTCGCTTCTTTATATGCAGGGATGGACTTGAGGAAGGACTACTGATGCGTTTTCCAGTCTGGCGAATTGGCGTCTTTGTCGCCGCGGCGGTTTGGCCGTTGTTCTGGCTTTACGAAGCGTTGATGAACACCTTGGGGCCTGACCCGGGCAAGGTCCTGGTGGATCGGCTCGGATTGGGTACGCTGATCTTGCTGTTGATCACCTTGAGTATGACGCCGCTGCAGAAACTGACGGGGTGGGCGGGGTGGATCGCGGTCAGGCGTCAGTTGGGGTTGTGGTGTTTTGCTTATGTGGTGCTGCACCTGAGTGGATACGCAGCTTTCATATTGGGGTTCGATTGGTCGCAACTGGGCGTTGAGCTGAGCAAGCGACCTTACATTATTGTCGGGGCCCTTGGGTTTCTCGGTCTGCTCGCGCTGGCGATCACATCCAATCGCTACAGTCAGCGGCGACTGGGTGTGCGCTGGAAGAAGTTGCATCGCCTGGTTTATCTGATTTTGGGGCTTGGGTTGCTGCATATGTTGTGGATTGTGCGGGCGGATCTGAAAGAGTGGTCTATTTACGCCTTTATAGGCTTCGTGCTGTTGATGCTGAGGGTGCCGCCGGTTATGCGCCGAATCCCGCGTTTAAAGGGGCGCAAGGTTCAATCTGCAACAAAAGCGTAATTAAGGGTTGACGGCAAATTCTGGACGTCTATAATTCGCCCCACTTCCGGCGCAGTCGAAACGGAAAACTCCTTGAGTTTCAA